>NZ_JBGJZP010000021.1:0-128751 GCF_042610515.1 Paenibacillus paludis | reverse complement strand
GCTGCAACACCTGGCGGTATGCAGTTGGTTTCGTTCTGGGCGAAGCTGCCGAAGACGGCAAGTGCCGAAGACATCTCACTGGTATTAGGTTCCGGGGTGACCGGAAACAAGTTAAGTGAAAGCGGACAAGAGGCTACCGGCTTTATTAATGCAAGTGCCCTACTGCTCACACCTAAAACCACAGCACCGGCGGGTAATTTAACGAAGATCACATTCTTCCCCTATAATTTGTCGGTCATCAACTCAGAAGGCAGACTATTGGAACTAAACGACACTATCAACATCGTAATGACTNCCTAAAACCACAGCACCGGCGGGTAATTTAACGAAGATCACATTCTTCCCCTATAATTTGTCGGTCATCAACTCAGAAGGCAGACTATTGGAACTAAACGACACTATCAACATCGTAATGACTTATGATCTGACCCGGGACAACAGTATCGACAGTGGCGATTTGGAGCATAAGCTTGTGCTTAGAATGACTGATCCCTATGGCGTATCACAGGATAAAGTGCTGACTATTGGCACGGATCTGACAGAAGGAAATAGCAATACCTTCTCGATGTCCTTCAGTAAAAATCTGTACACGAAGCTCAAGGGCGGCACTTACAAATTAACTTTGTTTGATGAATTCCAAGGCGAGCGGCAGGAGCTTGGGGGCCAGGTTTTCAACCTGTTCATCGACCGCCAGCTGATAACTAATACCAAAGATACCAACGCTAAATGACAATGGAAGAAGGAGCAGCTTCTATGTTGCGAGTAGAAAATATCAAGCACTCTTTTAAGACCGGCAACGAATGGACCCCCGTGCTTCACGATATCAGCTTCAATGTAAAGCAGGGTGAAATGGTTGCCCTGCTGGGCAGTTCCGGCTCCGGGAAATCTACAATGCTAAACCTGATGGCCGGCCTGATGAAGCCGACTGAAGGCCATATCTTCATTGCGGATCATGACATTGTTAAGATGGGAGAAAACAAGCTTTCCGTGTTTCGCCGCAAGCATATCGGATTTATCTTTCAGGCCTATGAGCTGATCACCAGTCTTACCGTGCGCGAGAATGTGGAGCTGCCGCTTGTGTTCCAGTCCGTCTCGCCATCCATCCGTAAGCAAAAGGCGCTTGCGCTGCTGGAGCAGGTCGGCATTCCGGACAAAGCTGATTTATTTCCTTCCCAGCTGTCTGGTGGCCAGCAGCAGCGGGTTAGTATTGCCCGCTCGCTGATTACGGAGCCATCGGTCATCTTCGCGGATGAGCCGACAGGGAACCTGGACTCCAAGACTGAGGATGAAATCATCGACATCCTGCTTAAGCTCAACCGGACGATGAACACTACTTTTATTGTTGTCACGCATGAACATGAGGTAGCAGAGCAAATGCAGCGCATCTTTTCCCTGCGGGACGGTTATTTAATTACCGAAGAGCAAAAGGCGGCAGAAGCGGAACCTCAAGAGGAGGAGACGCAGTGAAGATCAGAGATATAACCCGTATGGCCTGGGATCAGGTCAAACGGCGCAAGGTGGTTACCGGACTGTGTATGACCGGACTTTCCATCGGTTGTGCAGCAATCATTGTTGCGCTTAGTGTTGGACAATCCGCACAGAACTATATGACCGATGAGGTCAATCGCAGTTTTAAAATGGATGAAATTATGGTCTCTCCAGGCGGCGGTATCCCCTCGCGTGGCGGCGGCGACAGCAGTAAGGCTCCTGCCGAAACAAACGAGAACCTGAATCCAGGTAAGCTGACGGAGCAGAAGCTTGAGATTATCCGCGGTCTGGATCATGTAGTCGCAGCCGCGCCGTTTCAAGATGTCGGCTACCTGCAGATTGTCACGGTCGACAACAAAATAGGCGATGCCAGAGTCATTGCAACAGACTTAGAGATGCTGAATAAGTACGGCCATACCTACAAACAGGGAGGGGGCTCAAATCTCCCGGGTATGACTGTGCTGAATTATGGGGCAACACTCGGCCTGATTGACAATGAAACCCGTACGAAGCTTTATGAGCGTCTTTCTGCAGATCCTTTTAACCAGGAATTAAATGCTCAATACACCAGTATGACCCTGCTCCCTTCAGAAATGTATAGGCAGCAGCTACAGATACAGGCGCAGGACTATAGCAGCGCGTCAGGAGCCATCAAGCTCAGCTCACCGCTGCAAGTAGGGGGCATCCTGGCTAATCCGACGGGGACTAGCGATGAACGTGCTTCCTATGACAAGATTATGTATATCTCTCAGGATACTGCGGTTCAACTCGGGAAAGAGCTTGCTTTTGACAATATGTCGGTCATTAATGTACCTGAGGAAGGCAGCTACAACTCAGTGACGGTTAAGGTGGACGACGTTGACAACATTAAGCAGGTAGAACAAATGATTCAGAAGCTGTCTCTAACGACCAGCAACAATCTGTATCAGATGGATATGCTTAAAGAGCAATTTGATACAATCAAAATGGCAGCGCTTGGAATAGGTGTTTTTATTCTAGTCATTGCTTCCATTTCCATTATTGTTGCCATGACCATGTCCACCCATCAACGCAGACGGCAGATTGGGATTATGAAGGTGCTGGGCGCGAATATGGGGCAAATCCGCAATATGTTCATCACGGAAGCTGCACTGCTGGGGCTTTTGGGCGGATTATTGGGCGTTCTCTTTTCCTACCTGATTGTAAATGGTCTCAACAAGCTTGTGGGTACAGCTGGTGATGGTATACATTTCTTTATTCCGGAAACGAACCTTCCCATCGGGCTTGTATTTGCGATTATGACAGGTGTGCTGTCGGGGATCTATCCGGCGATCAGCGCTTCAAGAACAGATGCGCTTACTGCTATTAAGCGGGACTAGCTATTTTTAAATTGAAAGGACGCCGAACAATGAAGAGGATAATTAAAAAGAGCCTGAAGTGGCTCATTATTGCGGCCATCGTGGGTATCGGGGGATATCTGCTGTTCACCAAAGTGATCAAAAAAGAAGAACCCCAGATCGTGATGGAGTCTACGCAAGCAATCAGCTTTCCGGTTACTCAGGAGACCATAACGAGTTCTGTTCAGGTGAAGGGGAAATCACAGTATCAAGAGGAGACTCTGGTCTATGCTCCTTACGCTTCAAAGGTTACAGCGTGGAAGGTGGAGAACGCCGGCCAGGTGAAAAAGGGGGATGTGCTGTTCACTCTGGACCAAAGCACATTGCAAAACGAAATTGCCACCACGGAGGCTGCCATTCGAAAAGCGCAGCTGGAGGGGGAACTGAATTCATTCGTCAGCCAACAGGACGCGGAAACTGCAGCTCCAATCGGAACTGAAGCGGAGCGGCTCAAAGCGCTGGCGGCCCAGGAAACGGCACGCATGAATGAGGAATTGAACCAGGTCAACGCAGGTATTCAAGAGCGGGAGCTGGCGGACAAAAGGAATAAGCTCAAAACGGCGATCTATCATGCGCCTGCAACTGGCATTTTCCTGTATGACAGCAGCAAAGAACGGCCGCAGATGGTGACGGACAATCAGTATATCGGTAAGATTGTTGATCTGAGCAAGCTTGAATTTATTGCGCAGGTCGGGGAACAGGACATCTTCCGCATCAAAAAGGGCATGAAGGTTCAGGTCAAGATGACTGCAATGAAAAATCTTACGCTTAAGGGTGAAGTGACCGAGGTATCGAAATTCGCCACTACAACCAGCGGACAGAACTCGGCAGCAAATCAGGTGCCGCAATTTGAGGTGGTTATTTCTCTCCAGCCGGATGAGCATTTAATCGGCGGCCTCAGTCTTAGCGGCGAAATTGAGACGTTGCGTAAAGAGAAAGCCACAGTAGTCTCCAGCATCGCTGTTATGCATGAAGGTGATCTGGCGTATGTAATGCTGGATAAAGGAAATGAGCAATATGTACGGCAGGAAATCAAGGTCGGAATGGAAACTACGGACAAGACAGAAGTTCTCTCTGGACTAAAGCCCGGGGATAAAGTAGTTATTCAGTAGTTAAAATAACGGGCAGTCTGTTGATATAACAACAGGCTGCCCGTTTAGCTTGTCGAAGGCTGTTGAGAGAGTCTCAACAGCCTTTTTGTTATTTGGTAAGCGAACTTCGCCAGCTTGTGATATCCTGGTTCAGCTTTCTCAGATCGGGTACGGCTGTCGGCTGGTCGGTCAGACGGTATTTGTCCTTCAGTGCAAGAATGCGGTAGACACTCTCATCAATTCGTGACTCCTTGATGGTGCCGCTTTGGACACTGGCCAGCAGCGCTTTCCGAACCGCTTGCTCATTCCCGTATTCATGGGCGACAAGAAGGATATCACTGCCCGCCTGTACGGTATCGACAGCTGCGGCAGCCAGCGTGTAGTGCTCGGTGATGGCACCCATTGTGAGGTCATCGGTAATGACCACTCCCTGAAAGCCCATCTCTTCACGCAGCAGCTTTCCGATAATGGCCCTGGACAAAGAAGCAGGCTTATCAGAATCAAGCTCCGGAAAAAGAATGTGCGCAACCATTACCGCATCCGCATTCTCCTGAATGGCCGCCTCGAACGGCTGCCATTCCAGTTTGGCCAGTTGGGCAGCAGTTTTGTTCACGACCGGCAGTTCCAGATGGGAGTCGACGGATGTGTCGCCGTGACCGGGGAAATGTTTAACAACCGGTATAACGCCTTCACTGGCGATTCCTTTCATCTCAGCGATTCCTAATCTGCTGACGAGGTCGGCAGTGTTTCCGAAGGAACGGTCGCCGATTACAGGATTATCGGGATTGCTGTTTATATCCAGCACAGGGGCAAAATCCATATTATACCCGGCTGACAGCAGCTCTCTGGCGAGCAGCTTGCCCATCGTTCCGGCAGCACCGGAATTGTCGGCTGCGCCAACGCTCCCGTTCGACGGTATTGCGGCATATTCATCAGGCATGCGGCTGACCTTGCCGCCCTCCTGATCTACGCTCATGAACAGCGGAACCGGATTCTCCGCGTTGCTCTTCTTCAGGTCATTGATCAGACTGACCATGCCCTTCAGGTTGCTGATATTGTCTTTATACAGGATAATTCCGCCGATCTTGTCTTCGGCAATCATCCTTTTTGCCTGGGTATCTAGCTTGATGCCGTCAATGCCGACCAGGAGCATTTGCCCGATTTTCTCCTCCAGTGTCATATTTGCCAATTTGCTCTCAATTGTATCGCTGCCGCTGGCCGCTGATTGCATGGGTGTCGCTGGCGCTGTTGCTGTTGCTGTCGCTGCTGAAGCCGCTGTTGCGGAAGGTGATACGGTTATGTAGTCCGTAGGAGAAATATTTCCTGTCTGCACATTGGTGCTTCCTGCGCATCCGCTGATGGCAAGCAAGCCGGTAAGTACGGCAGTCACAGGAAAGAGTCTGCTCCAGTCTCGCGGGGTGAAGTGCCGGTATTTCAGCCAAATCATTTTCATTTGCAAATATTCTTCCTTTCGTTTGCCGATTCACTGGCATGGATGATAAGATGGAGGAGACTTTACATAAGGCTTGTTTCAAGCAAATTACTCTAAAGGACGAGGTGAGGGACCCATGAAGGAAGAATTAATGAATACATTGAATGAGCAGATGAATTTTGAATTTTATTCTGCTCACGTTTACCTGGCGATGGCTGCTTATTGTTCAGGTGAAAGTCTGGACGGTTTCGCTAACTTTTTTCTGGTACAGGCCGAAGAAGAACGGTTTCATGCAATGAAAATTTACAAATTCCTTAATGACCGCGACTATCGCGCTACGCTCGCTGCCTTACCGGAGCCGAAGAACGAATATACATCCATGCTGGATGCCTTTGAACATGCCTATGCCCATGAACAGCAGAATACGCGAAAATTCTACCATCTGGCCGATCTGGCGCTGGATGCACGTGAGCACGCGACCATCTACTTCCTCAAGTGGTTCATTGATGAGCAGGTGGAGGAAGAGGCGCTGTTCAGCAATATTATCGCCAAGCTGAAACGGATTGAATCCGATAGCAACGCCTTCTACATGCTGGACGCCGAGTTTGCAGCGCGTTCATTTACTCCGCCGGCAGAATAAATGCTTAATGTATGAGCAGCTGCTCTAACATAGTTTAGCAGAAAAGGGATCTGTCTTATAGGACAGGTCCTTTTTTGTGTTTACCTTGTGAAGGGCGAGAGCCCGCAAAGCCTTTCTGTATAAGAGAATAATTCCGGTCCCCAAGACAAATCACTGTCTGATGTTGAACTAGGGCAAACAATGTTGCGTATTGCAAAACACTTCCTGCTTCCCAACTCTATTTGGCAGGGTTAACTAATGCGCCGCCCGGCAACACTGTTTCTCTAGACCCACCCGGATGTCAGCGTGTAGTATAGAACAATACTATTGTTTGGAGGTTCTTTTTTTTGGAAAACTACAGCGACATTAAACAAAGTGAAAAAGGGGCTTGGCTCAGTTTATTTGCCTACATTCTTTTATCCGCCGTCAAATTGTTCATCGCAAGTGTCTCGGGTTCCCAAGCTCTGCTTGCAGACGGATTGAACAATAGTACGGACATCATTGCGTCTCTCGCCATCCTGACAGGTCTTAAGATTTCCCGGAGACCTCCTGATTCCAATCACAGCTACGGGCATTTCAGAGCGGAGACGGTAGCCGCATTGATTGCTTCTTTCATTATGATTGCCGTAGGGTTGCAGGTTCTGTATCAGGGTGTCAACAAATTTGTCCAACCGGTGCTGGAAACGCCAGATCTTATTGCTGCCTGGACGGCTGCGGGTTGTGCGTTAGTTATGCTGGCTGTTTATGCGTACAATATCAAGCTTGCCCGTGAACTCAAAAGCAATGCCATGCAGGCGGTAGCTCAGGATAACCGTTCGGATGCGCTCGTAAGCATAGGCGCTTTTATAGGGATTATCGGTTCACAGTTTGGAATTCCCTGGCTCGATCCGCTGACTGCGACGATTGTTGGGCTTCTGATCTGCAAGACAGCCTGGGATATTTTCCGCAAGGCAAGCCATGATTTAACGGACGGCTTTGACGCAAGCGAACTGGAGCTGATGAAGCAAACCGTTGCCCAAATCGATGGCGTAGAATCGATAAAAGATATTAAAGCACGCATTCATGGCAACAATGTGCTGGTGGATACAACCGTGCTGGTGAACTCGAAGCTGAACGTGGTGCAGAGTCATGATATTACGGAAGAAATTGAAGACCAATTGAAGGACCGACACCAGGTTTCCAATGTGCTTGTACATATAGAGCCGCTGTAAATATAGAATGGATTCCAAAGTCTGATATGCCCGGCGAAAGCCGGAGCAGTCAGGCTTTTTTTGCAATATAGCCTACGGGCAGGACCCTCATTGTAGCGTATTGCAATTTCCTGCATGAACACTCTAATACTTGACTTATACGTCTTGTATATGTATATAATAACATTATGATATTAACAAAAAGATAATAATTAAATCCGCAGCTGTAAAGGAGTTTGGCTATGTCAAAACAACCGGTCACTGACCGCAACGGTATAACCGAGGAACAATTCCTAAAAACATATGATGCTGGAGTGTATGAACGTCCATCCGTAACGGTCGACATGCTGATTTTTACCGTGATGGAACGGGAACAGGATAATTACCGGAAGCTTTCCGAGAAATCACTGCAGCTGCTGCTGATTCAACGGGGCGAACATCCTTACTTGGGACAATGGGCGTTGCCTGGCGGTTTTGTCGGTGTACATGAAAGCCTGGATGAAGCGGCACGCCGGGAATTGTTCACAGAAACGAATATAGACAATATCTATATGGAACAGCTGTATACCTGGGGAGAGGTGCAGCGCGATCCGCGGATGCGGGTCATCAGCTGTTCCTATATGGCTTTGGTTGATCGTACCGCACTGAATGTGCAGGCGGGGGATGATGCGGCTGATGCTGCCTGGTTCGAGGTATCACATGAGATCCTCGAAGCAAGCCGCAGAGAGCTGGAGCAAGGATATGAGCTGGACCAATTCATCAAGATCACTCTGCAAAGTGATAAGGTGACTTTATCAGGAGTGGTCAAAATTACCGAATCCGTTCAAGGCCATGTCAGCAAGATCCTACGTGAGATCGTGCAGAGTGAAGGCTTCGCTTTTGATCATTTAATGATGGTTCAATATGCGATCGAACGCCTGCGCGGCAAGGTTGAATATACGGATATTATTTTTAATCTGATGCCGCCCCTGTTCACTTTGTCGGAGCTTCAGCGTGTCTATGAAATCATTCTGGGCAAAGAGCTGCTGGCCGCCGCCTTCCGCCGGAAGATTGCTGACCGTGTGATGGAAACTGAGGATTTCACCAGGGATGCCGGACACCGCCCCTCTAAGCTGTACCGATATAACATGAACCGGGCTTCCAATCAATGATATGAGGAGAGAGCAAGATGGAGAAATTCACCTATTTTTACCGCAGCGGCTCACCATTCTCACAATGGTATCCCTGCCGTTTCACGGTGGGAGAGCTTCACTTTAATAGCACTGAGCAGTATATGATGTACAGTAAGGCACAATTGTTTAAGGATGAAGAGCTGGGATTGAAAATCTTGCGGGCCACAACTCCCAGAGAGCAGAAGGCATTGGGGCGTCAGGTGAGCGGTTTCGACAAAACCATTTGGGAACAACACTGCAAAGAGATTGTCTATCAAGGAAACTGGGAGAAGTTTATTCAGAACGAGGACCTGCTGCAAGCGCTGCTGGATACGAAAGGCACCACGCTGGTAGAGGCCAGTCCGACGGACCGGATCTGGGGTGTGGGTTTAACGGAAGAGGATCCGAGGATACGAAGAAGAACTACCTGGCGCGGCACCAACTGGCTGGGGGAAATCCTGACGAATCTTCGCGAGGAGTTTACTCGCTCTACTATCTAATCGTTAAATAGATTACCAGTACAAGTAGACCAAGAGCTGCCATCCAGGACAGCGGGTGATTGGGATTTAACCCCCAGCCGAGCCCTGATGATTTCGGAACAAATATACGTTGCTTTGGCGCTTTCTTGCTGAACATATCGTGCACCTCTGTCCTCTGTAAATTTTATTATGTGTAAATGCTGAGATAAGTATTGATCAAATGGCGAGAAATTGCAATAACTTCTGATGCGCAGCCTTTAGGCTTGCGCTTTTTTTGCATCAACCCAAAAGAAATTTGTTACATATTGTCGTGTGATGTTGTTAACAGAACTTTCTTGCGGAAATGTGGAGAATTAGATATGCCTCTAAATATGAAAATTATGGTAAAGGATAAGGTGAGTGAGTACATGATTGAATGGAAGGATTCGTATGATATCGGCGTGGAGAAGATTGATTGCCAGCACAGACAGCTGCTTGTGAAGCTTAATGAATTTTTTGATGCTTGCACGAACCAGAAAGGCAAAGAAAAGATTGAAGAAACACTGAAATTCCTTAAGGACTATACCCTTGAGCATTTTGGCAATGAAGAGCAGTTGATGTCGGAGATTGATTTCCCTGAGCTTGCCGAGCACCAGAAGACTCATGCCGAATTCGTGCAGACTGTGCTTGAACTGGAAGAAAGCATTAAGACCAAAGGCGTATCCGTACTGTCCACAATCAAACTGAACCGCACCTTGATGGACTGGTTGATCAACCATATCCACAAATGTGACAGGCTGATCGGTGATTGCATTGCCGCTAAAGGCAATAAGGCTGTTTAACTTACATAGATAGATCATGAAGATGCCGCAGGGCATTTTCTTTTTTATGTTGCTTGACTGTTGGGAGGTAGACCCTCTCATTTATTACAATGCTCCGGCACAGTTTATACTCGGCTAATACTTTATGATATGATTTGAGGTAGAACGTATAGATATGAGCTGTACGCTAAAGGAGTGGTTGAATGAAAATACTGCGCATGCTATTTTCCGGAGCTGGAGTGCTGCTTGTATTGGGATTGGTTAATTTCTACATCGGCTTTCATCTCTGGGTTCTGCTGGAGAATTGGCTGCCGGGTATTTCAGCAGGTGCCTACTGGACGGTGTTTATGGTTATTGCTTTTGCCTATATGATCGGAATGGCGCCCTGGCCAAAGGCTGTGAAACCGGCGGCCAGATTCTTCAAAGTGATCGGGTCCTATTATTTGGCCTGCATGGAGTTTGCGGTAATTGTGCTGCCGTTAACTGATCTGCTCTATTGGGTGCTGGGACTTATGGGGGTTAACCGTTCGGCCTTTACTTATGAAGCAGGAGCGACGCTGGTTCTGTTGCTGGCTATCTTCCTCATTTGGGGTTCACGGAATGCCTGGAGCACTATTGTACGCACTCATCCGATCAAAATTGATAAATCCATTGGAACAAGCGCACCCCTTACGGTCGCCGTTGCTTCGGATTTGCATCTGGGGAATATTGTAGGCAACCGTCATTTGCGCAAAATGGTCACCGAGATCAACAACATGAAGCCGGATGTCATCCTACTTGCCGGGGATGTGCTGGATGACAGTATCGAGCCGTTTATCCGCAATGGAATGAGTGAACAGTTAAAGCTGCTTAAAGCCCGTCATGGCGTATATGCCGTACTGGGAAATCATGAATATTACGGCGGCTCGATCAAAGAGTATACTGAGCTGATGGATAGCATAGGTATCAAAGTTCTGCAGGACGAAGTGGTGGAAACTGCGGGCGTCTATATTGTCGGCCGGAAAGATAAGACCGCGGAAGCTATGGAGGCTGGCGGCAGACTTAGTGTCTCTTCGTTGCTGCAAGGTCTGGATCTCTCCCGTCCTATAATCATGATGGACCATCAGCCTACCGGTTTTGACCTTGCAGCAAAGGCAGGGGTGGATATCCTGTTATCCGGACATACACACCGCGGACAGATTGCGCCTAATCACTGGATTACCAAACGCCTCTTTGAGCTGGATTGGGGCTATCTGCTTAAGGAGAAAATGCATGTAATCGTCTCCTCCGGCTATGGCACCTGGGGGCCGCCGATCCGTCTGGCCAGCCGCTCCGAGCTGATCAAGCTGGAAGTTTTGCTGGAGGGCAGCAAACAATACAGTGAAGAACCGCTGTCTTCACAGACAGTGCTCATTTAAGCTGTACATGAATTAAACATTAGACATTATATAGATTGAACTTGAGAAATACATGTAGTCACGACCAATCCCAAAATAGAACCCCTGCAGCTTCAATGGAGTAGCTGCGGGGGTTAATCATGTCCAAGGAGTGTTAATCTTGAAATACATAGAATTTGGAATCGGCAACCGGTGGATAGTCAGAACGGAAACAGAATTTGAGGATGGAACGGAGACGGAGCAGCAGGGGATTATCCGGCCGATCCATTTCCATTCGCTGTACCTGAGGATATGGATAGGGAAGACTGTATTCGTTGCTGATCTTAAAGAAGGCTGCAAAAAATCAAGGAAGAGCAGAAGCAAAATCAAAATAGTTATCGGAATCAGCAGTTATTAGAACTGTTATAGGATTGACAGATGCGGTAGATTCACGTACATTGAAGTAGTTAAGTTATTAACTATATGGAGCTGAGCGGAATTTATGGACGATCTACAAAGATATGTAATGGAGCAGCCGCTATATACGGAGGTATTCTTCACATTGGTTGAGGCAACTGCAAATGTCGTGGCGGTAT
This sequence comes from Paenibacillus paludis, assembly GCF_042610515.1. NCBI lineage: Bacteria > Bacillati > Bacillota > Bacilli > Caryophanales > Paenibacillaceae > Paenibacillus > Paenibacillus paludis. Next base: position 117,174 of record NZ_JBGJZP010000021.1, on the reverse strand, counting down.
CCGAGAAATACTGGCAGAATCAGGGTCTGAACGGAGCGCGTATCCGTATTCTGGTGGAAATCGCCAAGCATGGCGGAACTATGCTGCCTTCAGTGCTTGCCGAGAAAATCGGCGTGACCAAAGCCAATATCAGCCTGCTGCTTTTGCCGCTGGAGAAGGACGGATTGATCAGCCGGGCAAGCCATGCTACGGACGGCCGGAAATCGGTCATTTCGATCACTGGTAGCGGACGCGCACTGCTGAAAGAGCATCTTCCGGAGAACCGTCAGGCAGTTGCCGAAGTTATGAAGCGGCTGGATGAAAAGGAACTGCTGGAGTTGATGTCATTGCTGCACAAACTGAACCGCTCTATATAAGTTTGAAGGTATAAAGCACCGATGATACTCTCATCTTAACATTCAATCTGATAGTAGAAGTACGTAACAGTTTTTTTTGCTTATATAGTTAATAGCTTAACTAAATTCCATGAACCAAAGAGAGGGTGCAAACCGATGAAGACTATGATTACGGGAGCAACTGGCCAATTAGGACGCCTGATTATTGATAATCTGCTGCAAAAAATGCCACAGGAGCAGATTGTTGCAGGTGCCCGCCATCCGGACAAAGCTATAGAACTACAACGTCAAGGAATAGAAATACGTTATGCCGATTATGATGTCCCTGAAGGGCTGGAAGCTTCATTCTATGATATATCCCAACTGCTGCTAATTTCAAGCTCACACACGGATGACGGCATTCGCCTTGCCCAGCACAAACGGGTTATTGAAGCAGCAGTCAAAACAGGTGTTTCGCATATCCTCTATACCGGCTTTGCCTTCCCGCAACAACGGATTAATGTTGCTTCCGGCAATGTCCATACGCTTACAGAGCGGGTGATTCTGGATTCCGGCCTAGAGTACACCTTTCTCCGCAACGCATTATATATTGATTTCGTGAATGTACTTGGATTAAAAGAAGCCATCCGCAACGGTGAGTTGATTACACATCCGGGGGACTTTTGGTTTAACTCCGTTTCACGTGAAGATTTGGCCCTGGCTACAGCCGCTGTTCTTGCCGGCTCCGGGCACAGCAATCGGATTTATGAGCTGGCTGCACCACATACGTGGAGCTTCAATGATCTCGCAGCAGCGCTGACATCGCTGGCAGGCAAGCCGGTAACACATCGGGAGGATGCCAGCGTTCAGCACTGGATTTATTCTTTTCTGAAGAAGATTGATACTGTCTCGACCTCGAATGACCTGGAACAATTAATGGGGCGAAGCATCACTTCGCTGCAGGAAAGTATAGTGCCTTTTGTTTAGTCTATACTATTTTTCCAATGGATACATTTCATAATGCTTCCCGTCACTGGGAGCCATGGCTCCTGGAACTCCCCATACACTCTGGTGGATATTGTCCGCATCTACTACGGAATAGATATATGTCCAGTCCTTTTCGTTGCTGAAGCGAACCTCCAGGTGATAAGGGTTGTATTGTCTTCCAGCTTGCCGGCTAATTTCCCACTCTTCACCAGGATACTTTACCTCTAAATATTGGTTAAGTTGTTCTGTTTTTTTTGATACCTGATAATCAAGCCAATAGGGACGAACTGCAAAAAACACAAGCAATAGTACAGTTATCGAACCTGCAGTAATTAAACTGATCTTCCTAATCTTATCTGGTAAAAGCACTGCTATAACAAAAATAACAATGACAAAAATAACTGAGGCTGTGATTTCCATTGCTGTTATTGGATGCAAGAAAAGCCCTCCTCTTATGATCAAGCTAAATATTCATGCAGCTCTTAAAGTCTTAACAGTGCCTTAATATTAACATGCGGCGTGACGATTTTCAGTAATTTAGAACATAATGAAAGCCAGCTTGCCGGACTCCCGGTTGTCTTAACGGAGCAATGTTGCTACTATGGTGACAGCTAAGAAGGGATATGGGAGAGGTGTTCAGATGAAAAAGATATTGGTTGCCGATGATGATCTAAATATCCGTACACTGCTGCGGCATGTATTGACCCGGGATGGGTATCTGGTCGTTGAAGCAGGCGATGGCCGGGAAGCAGTAGGGCTGATGAAGGAGAGCACGGTGGATCTTGCCGTCGTGGATGTAATGATGCCGCAAATGGACGGGCTGGAGCTGTGCCAGTACATACGCGAAACGTACGACATTCCGATTATTCTCCTGACGGCGCGGCAGCAGCTCAGCGATAAGGAGCAGGGCTATTTGCGGGGGACGGATGATTATGTGACCAAGCCGTTTGAGCCAGAGGAGCTGCTATTCCGCATCAAAGCGCTGTTCCGCCGCTATTCGATAGCTTCCGATGACAAGATCCGTCTTAACTCGCTCGTGATCGACCGCAAAAATTATGAAATCAGTAACGGGAACGATGTGCTGCTGCTGCCGGTGAAGGAATTTGAGCTGCTGGCGCAGCTAGCGCAGTATCCGGGGCGTCTGTTCTCGCGCAGCGAGCTGATTGAGCTGGTATGGGGAGCCGATTACGAGGGCGACGAACGGACGGTGGATGTGCATATCAAACGTCTGCGCCAGCGGTTTGCTGACTATCAAGAGGATTTTGTGATCCGCACGGTGCGCGGAATCGGTTATAAAGTGGAGATGGTGAACGCATGAAGTCGCTTTATGTACGGATGAGTGTGCTGTTTTGCTCAATTATACTGATAAGCAGTTTTATGGGATTTTTCGCATCCAACTTCTATTATCAGGTCAAGATCAAACCGCAGAACGATGCCAAACTCACGAAAATGGCGATAGGTTTGCAGCAGTTTGTCCAGGACCATCCCGATGCGGTGGGAGAATATCTGCTAAGTACGGCATCCCTGGGGTATAAATTATACTTGTCCAATGGTCAGGGCGACGAGAAGTTTTATGGCTTGCCTTTCCGCAAAAATGATCTGGGCGAGGAAGTGCTGCAAAACGTGCTTGCCGGAGAGGTCTACCATGGAGTGGCGGAGTTCCCGAGCCAGGCGTTTGTGACCGGTTTTTTTGATAATCAGCTCAGCAACTCGATTGGATTGCCGGTGCGTATCAACGGTCAGACCTATGCCTTGTTTATGCGTCCGGATGCCGAGGTGCAGTTTGGGGAGCTGCGGATCTTTTTTGCCGTGTTGCTTGGGGTAAGTGTTCTGTTCAGCCTGTGGTTTGTCCTCGTTACCGTGCTGCATGTGGTTAAACCGATTACGAGGCTGACTGCCGCTACGAAAAGGATTTCCAAAGGAAGGTACGACATCCGGCTCAATACCCGGCGGCGGGATGAAATCGGCCAGCTGGCCTCCCATTTTATGATCATGAGCCAGGAGCTGGAGCGGACGAACCGGGCGCGTCAGGAGTTTGTCGCCAACGTCTCGCATGAGATTGAATCGCCGCTGACCTCCATCCAGGGCTTTGCCCATGCGCTTAAAGATTCTGCACTGCCGGAGAACCAGAGGCTGGAGTACCTCTCCATTATTGACGGGGAGAGCCGCCGCCTCTCGATGCTCAGCAAACAGCTGCTCACCCTGTCCTCTCTGGATTATGACGAGAATGCGCTGCAGAAGAAGAGCTTCGATCTTCGTGCGCAGCTGCGCCAGGTCGTGCAGATTATGGAGTGGAGACTTACGGAGAAGGAGCTGGCGGTTCGTCTGCATGTGGAGGATATAACACTTCAGGGGGATACGAATCTGCTCTATCAGGTGTGGATGAACCTGCTGTCCAACGCGATCAAATATACACCCTCAGGTGGAACCATCACCCTATCCGCGGAAGCCACCGGGGGCAGCTGTAAAGTTACAGTCGCGGATACCGGGGAAGGAATATCAGCCGCAGAGCTGCCGATGATCTTCGACCGCTTCTACAAAGTGGACAAGGCGCGTACCCGTGACAGCAACAGCAGCGGGCTGGGACTGTCTATAGTGAAGAAAATAATCGAAACGCACGGCGGCACTATTGAAGCATCCAGCACGGTCGGTACAGGCACCACCTTCACCGTGAATCTGCCGCTTCTGTAATTATTTATTCATACTCCGTTCATTTTCATCCTCTACACTGTGTTTATACAGAGCAGAGGGAGTGGTTTTATGTTTTTAGCTTTAAGGGAAATGAGGCATTCCAAAGCACGTTACAGCCTTATCATGGTCATCATGCTGCTGGTTTCCTTTCTCGTCCTGTTCGTTACCGGGCTGGCCAGAGGACTTGCCTATGCCAATATTTCAGCGGTGGAGAATATGCCGGCTAACTATTTTGTCGTCCAGGGCGACGCCGATCATGCCTTCAGACGTTCTCAATTAAGTGATGCCGAGCTGATTGCGGCACGTTCAGTTGTGGGCGAAGATAAAGCAACACCGCTTGCGGTGCAGACGAGCACGGTAACATCGGACAATGGGGATGCGAAGGCGGACATTACTTTTTTTGCCGTAGATATGAATGGTATGCTTGCTCCTAAGGTGGTGCAGGGAACCGGGATATCGAATGAAGCCGGGGGCAGCGCAGTTGTGGACTCCCAGCTTGCACAGTCGGGAATTACCCTGGGAAGCACCATCGTTGATCAGGCTTCAGGGATGTCCTGGAAAGTATCCGGTATTGTGGACGATAGTTCTTACAGTCATACCCCGGTTGTCTATATCAATAATCTGGACTGGCAGGAAATGAAGCAAGGGGCACGGCAGGAGAAGGCTGATTCACAGTCTGTGCCTTACAATGTGGTAGCGCTCAGCGCATCTTCTGCTCAAGCAGATGAAATTACCGCCAAACTGGACAATGTGGAGGTCATCACGCAAAAACAGGCGATCTCCAGTGTACCCGGATATTCGGCGGAGCAGAATTCACTGATGATGATGATTGTGTTCCTGTTTGTCATCGCAGGCGTTGTACTGGCAGTATTCTTCTATGTAATCACGATTCAGAAGACGAGCCAGTTCGGTATCCTGAAGGCCATGGGCACCAAAATGTCCTATCTCGCCTGGAGTGTGGTAGGGCAGGTAATGATACTGTCCGTAGCCAGTCTGGCAATAAGCCTGCTGCTGACCTTTGGTATGAATAAGGGGCTGCCGGATTCGATGCCGTTTCAGTTGGAGAGCTCGACGATTATTTTAACCAGCGTGTTGTTTATAGGTATGTCTCTGCTGGGATCACTTATTTCTGTAGCAAGTGTTGCTAAGGTAGATGCATTGGAAGCGATAGGGAGGGCTGGAGCATGAGTGCCAAATTAATCATGAAGCAAGTGACCAAAACCTATGGAGACGGGGACAGCACGATGTCGGTCTTGAAGAACCTTGATCTGACGGTCAATGCCGGCGAATTTGTAGCTGTTCTGGGTCCTTCGGGCTCAGGAAAAAGCACCTTCCTCTCGGCGGCTGGAGCTCTACTGACACCAACAAGCGGGGAAATCCTTATTGACGGAGAGCCGCTGGGCAATAAGGCAAAGAGCGAACTAACCGAACTGCGGCTGCAAAAAATCGGCTTTATGTTTCAAAGCGCACAGCTGCTGCCTTATTTAAAGGTTGAGGAACAGCTGCTCTATGTAGCCAAGTTGGCGAAGCTCAGCACCAAAGAAGCCAAAGTGCGGGCTGCGTATTTACTCAAACGGTTAGGCATTTGGGAGCGCCGCAACCACTATCCCGAGCAGCTGTCCGGCGGACAGAAGCAGCGGGTGGCGATTGCCAGAGCGTGGATGAACAAGCCGGCGATTCTGTTCGCAGATGAGCCTACTGCAAGCCTTGATTATGAGCGGGGCAAGGAAGTGGTGCGGATGATTGCCGACGAAGTGAAGAGTGAGGGGAAAGCGGCAGTCATGGTAACCCACGATGAACGGATGCTGGAATGGTGTGACCGCGTGCTGCATCTGGAGGATGGAGTACTGATTGAGTCTTAAGTTTATGTATGCCTTAATGGCCTGAACCCTCGAACAAGGGTTCAGGTTTTTTGCTATTCCGTATAAATGTTGTCTATGAGAATTAGACTGGCGGTTTACGGTCTGGATTAACCGGTGCAAGCAGCTTCTCGATAAAGACGGTTATGGCCATGGTAGCAGCGTTTTCCTTGCGGCTGATGATTGAGAAATTTCTCTCCAGCAGCTGATGCCTGATCCGCAGCTCGCTGATTTCGCCCCGGGCGAGCTCTTTGCGCACAATCCATCTCGAGAGCATGGCGATTCCTAATCCAGCCGAGACGGCTTCCTTAATCCCCTGGCTGCTGTTGAATATATAAGACCGCTTATGGGAGATTTGGGCATGCTGCAGAAAATGATCGCTGAAGGCACGGGTGCCGGAGCCAGGCTCCCGCAGCACCCATACCTGATTCTGGAGCATGTCTTTATCTACGGCATTTGCGGCCGAGAGGGGATGGCTACACGGAGCTACAATGATCATTTCATCCTTCATATAGGGAATCACGGACAGCTCATGGTCAGACGTTTCGCCTTCAATGAACCCGATATCAAGGATGTTCGATTTAATGGCGGCAATAATCTCCTCGGTATTGTGGATCGTGACCTGCAGATTCACCTGCGGGTATTGATTGGCGAACTCGGCAATTCTGCCAGGCAGGATGTACTCTCCAATCGTAAAGCTGGCCCCGATATGAATACTCCCGGTGACTTCATCGCGCAGCAGTTGGATTTCCCTGCCCGCTTCTTCATAATGCGAGAGGATCTGCTTCACATGTTTATAGAGGATAGCTCCCGCTTCTGTCAGCCGGACTTCCTTCGGGGAACGGTGAAGCAGCTTGGTTCCCAGTTCATTTTCCAGGTTGCGGATATGCAGACTCACGCCGGGCTGGGAGAGGTTTAAGAGCTCTCCGGCACGGGAGAAATGGCGCTGTTCAGCAACGGTTGCAAATACACGTAATGCATCTACTATCATAATTATACCTCATTATTAGCCTTGGAATTCTTTGTACATGGCCGATTATTATCCATTTTAACATAGTTATTATCATCAATCATAAGTATTTGTAATGATAGAGATAGCAAAGACGTATTTCACTTCCCTGTTGGCTGCACTTATAGTGAGATTACAAGTTAGCAACGTAATTGAACGTAAACAGGGAGTGGTTTGAGATGAATCATGCACATCAGCTTCAGCGCTTGAACGATAAATACAGCGGATTTATTCTAGGAATCCTGCTTACAGGACTACTGGCCATAGCAGCCAAATATTTGGCGCTGCTGCCTTACCTTGGCATCATGGGCCAGCTGGTAATTGCCATTCTGTTAGGAGTTCTGCTTCGTACAGCAGGAGGGGTACCGCAACAGGCAGTGCCGGGCATCAGCTTTTCCAGCAAGAGATTGCTCAGAGCGGGGATCATCCTGCTCGGGATGAGATTGAACCTGTTTCAACTTGTGCAGGCCGGTCCCAAGGTGTTGGCGATTGCCGTGATTAATATTGTATTTACTTTGTTCACCGTTTATGGACTCTGCAAATGGATGAAAATTGATAGGACACTTGGACTGCTGACCGCTTGCGGAACTGCGATATGCGGAGCAGCAGCCGTCGCGGCAATCTCTCCCCAACTAAGGGCCTCGGACAATGAGACCGCAATAAGCGCGGCAACGGTAGCTGTGCTGGGGACGATATTTACGCTGGTTTATACGTTAATTTATCCGGTGTTGTCCCTTAGTCCAGAAGGGTATGGGATATTTGCCGGAGCCACTCTTCATGAAGTAGCGCATGTGATCGCCGCTGCCGCACCCATCGGTGAAAAGGCTGCAGACCTCGCGGTGATCGTGAAGCTGACTCGGGTAGCGATGCTTGTTCCGGCAGCTCTTGCTATCGGAGTCTGGGAAGCCTATAGACAGTGTAAAGCAGAGAGGGAGTGTAGGGGGCAAGTGGCGGCTGTACAGCCACCGCATTCCAAAATTCAGTGGAGGAAACTTCCGGTTCCCTGGTTTATCGGCGGTTTTTTGCTGATGAGCGGTGTAAATACGCTGGGAATAATCCCTAAACAAGTAACGGCTGATCTGATTATCCTGGCGTATATGCTGCTGGCCATGGCGATGGCGGGACTCGGGCTTGGTGTGGATATCAAGACCTTTGCCCTAATGGGTAAAAAACCGCTGCTGGCTGGCTTAATCGGCTCATTACTGCTCTCTGGACTTGGATTTCTGCTGGTTCATGTCCTTGGACTCGCATAGTCCGTTTATCCCCTCTACCTTGTGCTGTTCCGGTAGGCAGAGGGAGATACGCCGGTGGATTTCTTGAAATATTTCGAGAAATGGGCCAGCTCCATGCCCACCTGCGCAGCGATATCGGAAATGCTGGAAGTGGAGTAAGAGAGCTGTCTTTTAGCCAGTTCCATCCGCTTGAGCTGCACATAATGCATGGGCGGAACCCCCATGTATTTCTTGAAGTAGGGGATGAAATAGTTCGGATGCAGATGAACCAGCTCGGCCAGTTCCTCTACCTCCATAGGCTGCGTAAGGCGCTGTTCAATGTATTGCAGGACGTTCGCTAGCTGTTTTTGACCACTGGTATGAGCCAGCTCACCCATGAAATCGGAATATCCGCCGTCCTCCAGGCAGAGTGCTAGCAGATGAAGTAGTGCGGCTTGATTCCGCATGGTGGAGAGAAGGTTCTCTTCCGGAAACCGTGTTATCATCTCTGTGAAAATCTCCCGAACGGCATCCGGCTCCACAACATCGCTTATGTACAGCTTGTTGCCTGTATGAAACAAGGGCCATTCTCCGATATGGGCATCAAAATGACAAAAGTACCGCTTATAGGGATTGTCAGGGGAGGTTTCTGTAGTTTGCGTCGAGCCTGCCGGCATGATCATCAATTGGCCGGGGCGCGGATAATGGGCTTGCCCGTTCAGGATCACCTTACCTTCGCCGCCATCAATGAAATAAAGTCTGTTAAAGGATGGCGTCTCATTCAAGCGGTTCCATCCGGGGTATCTGCTGCTTAAGTGGGCATGGGTAACGGTGACGCTCAGGTTCTGCAGTAACGCTCCTGTAAGGTTGCCGGATTGATTCATCATATAACTCCTTTAATGTGTAATAAATCCAGTATACCGCTTTCATTTAACTAAAACATCTTAATTATGTACAAAAAAACCTTAATTCCGGTCATGTTCACTGTCTGGAAATAGGGTTATTCTCATATCATAACTCACATAGGAGTGATTCATAGGATGAAGAAGGTTCGTTATGGAATTATTGGAGTTGGAAATATGGGCCGGGCCCATGCGCTCGATCTGATTCATGAAGTAAAAGGAGCTGAGCTGGCGGCTGTCTGTGATACAAGCCCCGAACGCCTGGAGTGGGCGGCAGAGCACTTGCCTGATACGGTGCTCAGGTTCAGCACACCTGCTCAATTATTTGCCTCCAAAAGTATTGATGCCGTATTAATCTCCACTCCGCATTATGATCATCCGCCGCTTGCGATCGAGGCGCTGAAGCACGGCTATCATGTATTAATTGAAAAACCCGCCGGTGTATATACGAAAGCCGTGCAGGAGATGAACGAAGCCGCTGCGCAAAGTGGCCGCAAATTCGGCATTATGTACAACCAGCGGACCAACCCGCTCTATCAAAAGCTGAGAGAGCTGATTCAGTCCGGTGAGCTGGGTGAGATCCGCCGCACCAACTGGATCATTACTGACTGGTATCGTTCCCAGAGCTATTACAACTCCGGGGGCTGGCGGGCTACATGGGCTGGAGAAGGCGGCGGTGTGCTGCTGAACCAGGACCCGCATCAGCTGGATCTTTGGCAATGGACAACCGGAATGATGCCGAAGCGTGTGCGTGCATTCTGCCAGTTTGGCAAGTACCGCAATATTGAGGTGGAAGATGATGTAACCGCTTATGTCGAATATGAGAACGGAGCAACAGGCCTGTTCATCACCACTACCGGGGAGGCGCCGGGAACCAACCGCTTTGAAATCAATGGGGATAACGGAAAAATCGTCGTGGAGAACGGCAAGTTGACCTTCTGGCGTCTGCGCATCCCGGAGCCGAAGTTCAATGCCGAATTTGCCGAAGGCTTCGGAAGACCCGAATGCTGGAAATGTGAGATTCCGGTTCCAGAGGGCGGAGGAGAACAGCACAAGGGAATCTTGCGCAACTTCACCAATGCCATTCTGCATGACGAACCGCTGCTCGCTCCCGGGGAAGAAGGAATTCGCGGCCTGACACTTTCGAATGCAATGTACTTGTCCGCTTGGACTGACAATTGGGTCGAGCTTCCGATTGATAGTGATTTGTTTCATGAGAAGCTCATGGAACGGGTGGAGAGCTCTACCTTCCGGAAGGAAGCTGTAGAGCAGCGGGCTTTTGACGTAAAAGGTACTCATTAATGTAATTATAGGACAGACAAACTTAATAAGGAGTGAATTGCTCATATGCAACGTTCTACAATAGCTGCACAAATGTACACACTACGTGATTTTACCAAGACTGCAGAGGATTTAAGGGCTGCTTTCCAGAAGCTGAAAGTGATGGGTTATCAGGCTGTGCAAATTTCCGGAATGGGTCCGATTGATCCGCAGCTGGTCAAACAATACGCGGATGAAGCTGGGCTGACCATCTGCGCAACCCATGTGCCGTGGAATCGGCTGGTGAATGACCTGGACGCATTGGCTGCAGAACATAAGCTGTGGAATTGCAAATACATCGGTCTCGGCGGACTGCCGGGAGAATATCAGAGCAGCCAGGAGGGCTACCGGACATTTGCCAAACTTGCCTCCGGAATTGCGCGGACCCTGAAGGAGGAGCATGGCCTGCAATTCGTTTATCATAATCATGATTTTGAGTTCGAACGGATTGACGGGGTTACTGGTATGGAAGTGCTGCTGCAGGAATCTGATCCCGAAGTGTTCGGCTTTGAACTCGATATGTATTGGGTTCAGGCCGGGGGAGCCAATCCTGTGGACTGGGTTCACAAGGTAAAGGGCCGGATGCAGGTCATGCATCTGAAGGATATGGCTATCATCTCCAGGGGACAGGTTTTTGCTGAAATCGGTGAAGGAAACATGAATTATGAAGCTATTATTGAGGCCGGCCGTGAAACGGGTGTGGAATGGTTTGTTGTTGAGCAGGATGTCTGCCGCCGCGATCCTTTCGAGAGTCTGGAGATCAGCCTCAAATACCTGATTTCGAAGCTGTGACCGGGAGGGTTGAAGATGAGCAGAAAAGATGGAATGATGTATGCACCTACTCATGAAGCTAGACCGGTTGTAAAACCGGGTGAATTTATGATCGCTGCGATGGCGCTGGATCACGGTCATATCTATGGGATGTGCAATGGTCTGGTCGAAGCAGGAGCCCGGTTGAAATGGGTCTTTGATCCCGATCCAGAGAAGGTAAAAACTTTTGTCAGCACTTATCCTGGTGTTCAAGCCGCACGCTCCGCCGAAGAAATTCTTGAGGATCCCGAGGTCCGGCTCATTGCAGCGGCCGCGGTTCCTTCCGAGAGAGGGGCGCTCGGACTCAAGGTGATGGCACACGGGAAGGATTATTTCACTGACAAAACGCCGTTTACGGCAATGGAACAGCTGGAAGCAGCGCGGACTCAGACTGCATTGACGCGGCAAAAGTACATGACTTATTTCAGCGAAAGATTGCATGTGGAGAGTGCGGTGTATGCCGGACAGCTGATTCGGCAGGGAGTGATCGGCCGTGTGCTTCAGATCATCGGAATGGGCCCTCACCGCTTGAGCGCACCAAGCCGTCCGGATTGGTTCTTCCAGCGGGACAAATATGGCGGAATCCTCTGCGACATCGGCAGTCACCAGATTGAACAATTCCTGTATTATGCGGATTGCCGCGATGCCAAGGTACTGCACAGCAAGGTTGCCAACTACAACAATTCTGCTTATCCTGAGCTGGAGGATTTCGGCGATGCAACACTTGTCGGCGACAACGGGGCGACGCAATATTTTCGTGTCGACTGGTTCACACCGGACGGACTGGGCACCTGGGGTGACGGCCGAACGATCATTATGGGAACGGAAGGGTATATCGAGCTGCGCAAATACAGCGATATTGCCCGCTCCAACACAACGGATCATGTCTATTGGGCAGACCGTCAAGGAGAGCATTATGAGCATGTTTCCGGCAAAATCGGCTTTCCGTTCTTTGGCGAGCTGATACTGGATTGCTTGCAACGGACAGAATTTGCTATGACCCAGCAGCATGTCTTCAAAGCGGCGGAGCTATGCCTGGAAGCTCAGGCCCAAGCGGTAAATCTTACGCCCGAGACACTCATAAAGGCCTGATAGGAACGGAAATAAGATTGGAAGGTGCACAAGATGACAATACTTGGAGCAGCCATAATCGGCTGCGGAGCAATAGCTCCCTTGCATGCCAAGGCGATCGCGGCACAATCAGGGGGACAACTGCTGGCAGCCGTAGATATTGATGTGGCCAAAGCGGCAGCATTTGGAGAAGAATATGGCTGCGGCGCGCTAACAGATTATAAGGAGCTTTTGAACAGATCTGATATTGATATCGTCCACCTGTGTACACCGCATGATCTGCATGCGCAGATGGCGGTCGATCTGCTGGAGGCGGGCAAACATGTCTTAACAGAAAAACCGATGGCGGTTGACCTGCCTTCTGCCCAGCGCATGCTGAAAGCTGCGGAGCACAGCAAAGGCCAGCTCGGCATCGTATTTCAGAACCGCTACAATGAACCCTCTATCAAGATTAAGGAGACCATTGAATCCGGCGTGCTGGGGCCGCTTGTATGTATGAAGGGGATTGTCACCTGGTACAGGTCACCTGAGTACTACAAGGAGAGCAACTGGAGGGGGAAATGGACCTCAGAGGGCGGTGGGGTGCTGATCAACCAGACGATTCACACGCTAGATCTGCTGCAATGGTTCGGCGGTGAGATCTCATCAGTACAGGGAAGTGTAAGCACAGATGTCTTGGACGGAGTTATTGAAGTGGAGGATACGGCACATGCCTGCATCAACTTCAGGAATAAGGTCAGGGGACTTTTTTACGGCAGCAATGCCTACCTTGTTAACTCACCCGTAGAGCTGGAAATAGTGTTCGAACAAGGGACGCTGCTGCTGCGGAGGGATTGCCTGTATCTGTGGAAGGACGGCCAGGAAACGCTGCTCAGTGAGCCGGGGGTGTCAGGTATTCAAGGCAAGTCGTATTGGGGAACGGGGCATCAAAGACTGATTCATGACTTTTATGACCATGTCCGCGAAGGAAGACCATTCTGGATTGACGGCTCAGAAGGACTCAAAACACTGGAACTGATCGCAGGCATATACAGCTCCTCCGGGATTGAAAAAAAGACTTATCCTTGGCAGACCGCTCCCTCAAATTGACTTTAGGCAGATTTAACCTTATCTTCTTAACATACGTTATAGTATGTAGAGATATATAGATAGGGAGAGGGATTACAGGTATGGAACAGGCAATGTTTGCAGGAGGCTGCTTCTGGTGTATGGTTACACCCTTTGAAGAATTGCCGGGTATACACGGAATTGTATCAGGCTACGCCGGGGGGTCAGTCGAGAATCCAAGCTATGAACAGGTCAAGACAGGCACTACAGGACACTATGAGGTAGTGCAGATCAGCTTTGATCCGGCACTTTTCCCGTACGATAAGCTGCTTGAATTGTTCTGGCCGCAGATTGATCCGACTGATGACGGAGGACAATTCCAGGACCGGGGAACGCAGTACCGGACTGCGGTGTTTTATTATAATGAAGAGCAAAGACTGGCAGCTTTGGCTTCCAAAGAGCAGGTAGCGGCCAACGGGCGTTTCGAGGGACCTGTCGTTACGGAAATCCTGCCCGCACCGGTCTTTTACCCGGCAGAAGACTATCATCAGGATTATCACAAGAAGAACCCGAAGCATTATAAGGAAGACCGGGAACAGTCCGGCCGTGATACTTTTATCGCGAAGCACTGGTAAGTATAGAAGAAGCTTGATCAGGATCAGCTGGACGGAGCACTTTCCGTTCAGCTTTTTTTTATTCACTTTTAGGCTGCACCAATTCCAACTTAATACTTATTCTTAAATTGTTGAAATTCCACATTCTTTCTACACATTTGATGGGTAAACTTCTAAGTATCCGTGATAGCTATGAAATGGAGGGATACACATGAAGAAAATCATACAATTAAGCGCTGTGACATTGCTGCTTGGTACGGTGCTGACCGCCTGTCAATCGGATAAGGAATCAGCAGCTCCGCAAAGTGAACAGAATCCTTCTGCCGCGATTTCTATGCCCTGGATTGCGACCAAAAACACAACCCGGATCAACACCTCGGACCCGGTTCAGGCAGCGGTACTGGTGTCCCGGTCTTTATGGACGGCAGAAACCAAAGCCAACCGTCCTGCAAGCGTAGTCCTAACCAATGCGGATAACTGGCAAATTGCTGCAGTGAGTACTGACTTAATCCACCATCCGAGTAACGGGCCGGTCTTGTTCTTGAGCAAAGATGGCGTTCCGGAGGTTACGTTGGAAGAGCTTAAACGGCTGAATCCGCTGGGTGCCGAGAGCAATGCGGGCATCCAGGTCGTTCTGGTCGGACCCGTCGCGGACGGTGTGGAAGATCAGCTTAAGGCACTGGATTTAAAGGTGGACAAGATAGAAGGCGAAGATCCTGCTGCTGTAGCTCAGGCGATTGACGCTTATTATGCCAAAGTATCCGGCGAGCTGCCGCAGAGTGTAATTATCGGCTCAATGGACAGCCCCGAATATACGCTGCCTGCAGTCAACTGGATTGCGCATATGCCTGAGCCTTTGTTATACGTAGCGAAGGATGATATCCCGGCCTCCACGGCAGAGGCGCTCAAAAAGCGCGGAGGCGATGCTGCCATTTACCTTCTAGGCCCAGCTTCTGTTGTCTCGGCAAAAGTCGAGGAGCAGCTGGGAGCATATGGTACGGTAACTCGCATCTCCGGTGATGATCCTTATGCGAATGCGATTGCTTTTGCCAAATTCAAGGATGAGGTTAGCGGCTTCGGCTGGGGTATCACGACTCCGGGCCATAACCTATCCTTATTGACGAAGGATTCCACCATGCTGGCCATCGCCGCTGCGCCATTTTCCCATTTGGGAAAACATGCACCGTTAATCTTTACGGAACAAGACGGACTACCGGATTCGGTCATGAATTATATGATGGAGCTTCAGCCCAAGTTCAAGGATTCACCGGCAGAAGGTCCCTATAACCATGCCTGGCTAACCGGCGATACCGGCACAATAACCAGCAGTACACAGAGCGAAATAGATGACATGCTCGAAATCACCTCCGCCTCTGGAGACAATCCCCATTCGGGGCACTAAAGCAAGCTGGCTGGCTGCGGACATCCGTGGTCGGCTTGTTCTTTGTTTTTAGGTATAATTGAAAAAAGAATAAAGAAACTGTATAGATTGAACTTGAGAATTACAATTAGGGAAAAGTGGCGGAAGTCCAAACATTCTCTGTAGTCACGGTCGATCCCAAAATAGAAGAATTATAAGTTCAATATATATAGGCCACGAAAAGGGTGAACAGCTTGTCCAAAGCACAGGTTCTCATCGTTGACGATGAATGGAACATGCGGAATTTGCTGCGCATTTATTTGCTGCAGGAGGGTTTTGCTATTAAGGAAGCCTCCACCGGGCGCGAAGCCCTGTCCATGATAGAGAAACATAACTTCGACCTGATCCTGCTGGATGTAATGATGCCTGATATGGATGGCTGGCAGGTCTGCCAGGCGGTAAGGGAGAGCAGTCAGACGCCCGTTCTGATGCTTACCGCACGGTCGGAAACGAAAGATAAAGTACATGGGCTGGGCATCGGTGCGGATGATTATTTAACCAAACCGTTTGAACCGGAAGAATTGCTTGCGCGAATCCATTCCCTCTTGCGGCGTTCGAATATGTTCCGGGTTTCCGCGTCACAGGAGCAGGTGCTGGAGTACCCGGAGTTAAGGATTTATCCGCAGGCACGAGAGGTACAGGTTCAAGGTGAGAGGATCCTCTTTACACAGAAGGAATTTGATCTGCTGCATTTGCTGGCGCGCAGCGGGCAGCGCGTGTTTACGCGGGAAGAATTGGTAGAACAGCTCTGGGGCAATGACTACGGCGGTGAGACGCGGGTTATTGATACGCATGTTAAGAATATCCGCGAGAAGCTGCTGAAGGCAGGTCTTTCTTATGTACCGGTGCAAACCGTGTGGGGGCTCGGCTATAAATTCCAGATTCCCGGTAATGTCGAATGAAAAACAACATCATCGGCTTTAAGCTGGGTGTCGTGATTATGTCGGTGTTTCTGATTGTTCTGCTCTCACTCGGGATAGTGATAGACCGGATGTTTACTAGCTTTTATTACCAGGAAATGCAGACGGAAGCTGAGGAACTGGCCTCCCATTTCACAGCAATGGCCGAATCCAAAGATACCACGAACGGTCAAATGATGATGTCCTTTGCGGAGTTTTCCAATGTCAGCATCTTTAACATCTCCTTGGATGGAAAAGTGTTGCTGCACTCCGGTGTTCATGATTCTACAGATCGCTCCTTTATCCGGGCTCAGGATATGCAAGCTATTTTCACCGGACAAAGGGTGAGCTTCTTGTACAAAGACCCGTCCGGCTACCGTTATTTTGTTACGGGACAACCCATCTCAAGCGGTGACATTATTACCTCGGCACTTTATGTGATGTCTTCCACGGAGAATATGGAACATTCCCTGTCTACGGTGAGAGATATACTGCTGCTGTCTGGTCTGGGCGCCTTTTTGCTTGCTTTGGGCATCACTTGGTTCATCGCCCGCATATTATCGCGTCCGCTTGTCCAAATGCAGAAGGCTACGCGCAAGATTGCGGCTGGTGAACTGGAAACGCGGCTCACGATCAGCGGCAACGATGAGATTGGCTTTCTTGCTGGTGCCATCAACGATTTGGCTATGAATCTGCAGCACTACAGGGATACACGCCAGGAGTTTCTCGCTAATATTTCCCATGAGCTGCGGACGCCGATCACCTATCTCCAGGGGTATGCCAAGGTGGTTAAGGGAGGGCTGTATGAGACGGAAGAAGAAAAAATACTCTACTTGGACATCATCGACCAAGAGGCGCACCGGATTCAACATCTGGTAGACGATTTGTTCGAATTGGCCAAAATGGAGGAGGGGAAAATACCGCTGAATCTGGAAGAGGTCGATTTGGCGCTGCTCGTCGATCAGGCGGTCCGCAAAGTCGAATTGACTGCTAAAGAAAAAGGGTTGCAGCTAAATTCCAGCTGTACCGGTGAACCGTTTGGTTTGCAAGGGGATGGCAAACGGATGGAGCAAATCGTAATGAATCTGCTGGAAAACGCTATTCGTTATACCGATGCAGGAGAGGTTAGCGTCCAGCTGGATTTTCGCGTAGACTCAGCTGCATTTATCGTCGAGGACACTGGGATTGGCATTCCTGAGGAGGAGCTTCCGTATATCTTTGACCGGTTCTACAGAGTAGAGAAATCACGTTCACGGCAGTACGGAGGCACCGGTCTGGGGTTGTCCATTGTGAACAAATTGGTAGAATTGCTCGGGGGCGAGATTGAGATTACTAGCAGGGCCGGAGCCGGAACACGGTGTAGGGTTGTTTTTTATAAATAGCCGGATTTCATGGCCGTCTCATTATATGGTCACGGACCTGGGACCGGTCCATAAACAAGACCGGGTCCGGGCTAGTGAGCATAATATGAATTATTGAGGGGATGGTGACTGTAGTTGTGTCAGCAAGCTGCGGATCGTCTGAATGACGAGATCAGGTTCGTCGTGAATAATCATATGTCCGCTATGGGTTGCGACAGTCTGCTTGCTGTCTGTGGAAAGGTCCAACATTTTGCGCTGCCCCTTTTGCCAAATATCTTCCAGCTTTTTACCGGCAGCTTCGGAGAAGCCAAAGCCTGCATAATCCTGAGGAATTCCTCGTGACAGGATTCTTACCGGAAGAGAACCAAGGTTCTGACCCCGAATAGCGTCCTCTGTGGTATGTGCCAGATTTCCTTCTTGTTCTTTAGCTTTGAAGAAACTAGGCTTTGAAATGACATTTATGAACTGCCCTCTATCTTCTTTCGCAACCAGGCCATCCAGCAGCACATCCTGGAATATACGCATAGCGCCTGATAATTTCAACACTTGCAAGACTGTTGCGGGGGGATTGCCCGCAAATTTTTCCGCAGTCAGAATAGGTTTGGTCTCACGCTCGTCATCTTCCGGTCTGGCATCAATCAGTACCATACCAGCAACCTCATCCCGGTAAGTATCAGCGAATAACCGGGCATACATCCCACCCAAAGAATGCCCAACTAGCAGGTAAGGGCCATCGATTCCCTCCCGTTCTAATGCCGTATGCAGCTCACGAACGATATTTTCTCCCGTGCGTGCTGTAGGCGCTTTTTCACTCCAAGCATATCCGGCTCGGTCGTAGCTCACAACAGTTGCGAATTCGGACAGCTTCTCAGGAATATCCCTCCAGGACAAACTGGTTTCACCGCTTCCCGATTCAAGAATAATGGTTGGGGAGCCCTGCCCCAATTTGTTAATGTGCAGCTTGTATCCGCCTGCATCAACCAGCTTGCCGGGAGGCTGGTATTTCTGTTCTGCATTTCTGGATGCCAGCCATTCATAAGCAAATCCGGACCCGAGCAGTAAAATTATGAAGGTGAGCAGGGAGAGAGTTACTCTTTTCCAGATCTTTTTTTTGGATCGTTTCTTCGGCTGTTGTGGTTGAATAGTCATAAAATAATGCTCCTCTTTCGATGTTTTATTTAATACAAACGTATTATATAAAACATTATAGCACATTGTATTATAAAAAGATAAGCAGGTATAATAGAGATATGCCAAAAAAAGTTGATCATGAGAAACAAAGAAAACGGCTTGCCGACGCCGCTCTGAGAATTATACATAACTCGGGTCTTGAACAAGCCACTGTCCGTAATATCGCAAAGGAATCCGGTTTATCGGTAGGATCGATGCGTCATTATTTCTCTACGCAGGCAGAATTGTTCGCATTTTGCATGAATCTTTTTCTTGCGAGAATTGAACAGCGGGTGGAGGGATTCCAGCCGGAGGGCAACCTGCTGCAGGATATGAAACGTCTGCTGCTGCAACTGATTCCGCTGGATGAAGAGAGAATTATAGAAAGCGAGGTTTGGTTTTCTTTTAATGCAAAGGTGTTGATCTACCCGGAGTTATCGAAACTGAACGACCGGATGCAGGAAGAGGTGTATAAGGTTTCCAGGTTTGTCGTTACAACATTAGTGGAACAAAAGGCGGCGAAGCCGGAGCTCGATATTGATCTGGAAGCAGAGAAAATGTATGCGCTGATTGACGGGTTGGCCATGCATCAGCTGATGCAGCCCGGGCGGTTGTCCGATGAGCGCCTTGAGCAAATGCTTGAGCAGCATTTACTTATACTGTGTGATCTTAAATAGGGGCCAATCCAAAATCGGAGAGGCCCCTTCGAAGATTGATTAATGATTCATCCCGGCCATGCCGCCCATAATTTCCGGGTTAATCATGCCAAAGATCATGGCGATATGCGCCACCACCAGGAAGCCGCTGATCAGCATGAAATGCAGCTTCAGCTTGCTCTCTTCCGGATATTTGCGTCCAATCAGGCCGAGGTCAAGCAAGGCCAGCGGCAGCAGGAAGAACACGCCGCTCAGATAGAAGCCTACCGCTACTACGTCCACCCATGTATGCCACTCGCCATTTACGGTGAGCGGGACAAACGCGGTAGGGAACAAATAGAGAAAAACGCCGGTAAAGTAAAGTCCGGCAAGAATGCTGCAGATCCGGTTAAATGCTCGGAGCGGTCCATCCAGCTTCTTCGTAAACAGGATGATAAATTCTGTAACGGTGATCGTCTCTGCAAAAATGACCGGAATCGCCATGAAAAGAATTAAGTTCCACGGCTGGTTGTCCGCAAGCAGGGACATGTAATGCGTCATATTCATGTTAAGTCCTCCAGGAAATAAAATCACTTCACCTGTAATGTTAAAAGATAAGTATGTGGAAAGTATGGAGAAACGCAGGTATGATTGAAAAAGCTGCAGCTGATGAGGGGAAAGAGACTGCGGCAATTGAATTTGGAGGGAGCAAGGCATACGTCATGGGAGAACTGAAGAGTATTTTATTTGATTTGGACGGTACCTTAACCGACCCCAAAGAGGGGATTACCAAAAGCGTGGAGTACGCGCTCAACAAGTTCGAAATAGAGGTAGAGCATCTCGATTTGCTTATTCCTTACATAGGGCCGCCGTTATATGAATCTTTTATCCAGATCCAGGGTTTTACCGCGGATAATGCCTTGAAGGCTGTTGAATTTTACCGGGAGCGTTACCGTACATTGGGGATGTTTGAAAACAGTGTGATTTCCGGTATTCCGCAATTGCTGGAAGAGCTCCGGCTGCAAGGATACAAGCTTTATGTAGCCACCTCCAAACCGACAGTATTTGCTAAGGAAATCCTCCGACATTACGGTTTGGATGGCTACTTTATGCACACTGTTGGCAGCAATTTGGATGGCACACGTTCCAAGAAGCAGGAGGTAATCCGGTATGTGCTCGAGCAGAACGAGATTGCCGCGGAGCAGGCACTGATGATTGGAGACCGGGAGCATGATATTATTGGGGCAAAAGGCTGCGGCGTGGCCTCGCTTGGGGTAACCTTTGGCTATGGGTCGGAGGAGGAGCTTGTGAACGCAGGGGCCGATTATATCGCACATCAAGTAAAAGAGGTTGGTGAGATTATCTCACATCTCAAGCTCAATACAATGAGCAGCAGACGTTAATCTGTCGCTCAAAGAGCCTTTTACCCGTTTGGTTATCTTACAAGGACAAAAAAACTATTTTTCAACTGTGTATTGACTTTTCCGTGTTTGATTGAGTAATATGTAACCAGCAACACCATAAACACCATAACCAAGGCAATGACCAAAGACATGAGTTCCTTCACGGACTGACCAGAGAGAGAAGTGCAAGGTGAGAGCTTCTTACAGAACCGGCCGGAATTTACCCCTTTGCAGCCGTGGCACTGAACCCCTCCTGCTGTTAGGAAGGCTGTAAATGTCACCGTCTTATCCCCGATATCGGATACCAATAAGGATCTTGCAGCTTTACTTCCGCCGAACAGCAGGGGGTTGCTATTGCGCAGATCAAATTAGGGTGGAACCACGAGCTAAACGCACTCGTCCCTTTCTGGGATGAGATGCGTTTTTTTGCGTTCAAACATACAAAAAAACTTGAAGAAATGGAGGCTGAATCATGGAGATCAAAGCAACACTGCCGGATGGAACAATTAGGAGGTATTCGCGTAACACCACGATTGCACAAGTCGCAGAATCCATAAGTCCTACACTGAAGAAAAATGCAGTAGCCGGTAAACTTGACGGCAGACTTGTTGACTTTCATCAACCGATTACACAGGACAGCCTCGTTGAAATCGTAGTGCTGGACAGTGAAGATGGCCTGATGATCCACAGACATAGCACAGCGCATCTGTTGGCTCAAGCCATTAAACGTATATACGGTGATAAGAATGTCAAGCTGGGCATCGGCCCGGTCATCGAAGACGGATTCTATTACGATGTGGATATCGAGAAGCCTTTGTCTATAGAAGATCTGGCTGCGATAGAGGCGGAAATGGGCAACATTATCAAAGAGAACCTGCCCATAGTCCGCCGGGAGATCAGCCGCAGCGAGGCGCTGAAGACATTTGAGGCATTTGAAGAGCCGCTGAAGCTGGAACTGATCCGGGATCTGCCGGAGGAGGCAGTAATCAGCATTTATGATCAAGGCGAATTTTCGGATCTGTGCCGGGGGCCGCATCTGGCCTCAACAGGTGCGATCAAAGCCTTCAAGCTGCTGAGTGTAGCAGGTGCATATTGGCGGGGAGATTCCAGTAATAAGATGCTGCAGCGGATTTACGGGACTTCTTTCCCGAAGAATGCGCAGCTGGAAGAGCATCTGTACATGCTGGAGGAAGCGAAGAAACGCGATCACCGCAAGCTGGGCAAGGAACTGGAGCTGTTTATGTTCTCCGAGGAAGCGCCAGGAATGCCATTCTATCTGCCAAAGGGCATGATCGTCCGTACAGCATTGGAGGAATTCTCCCGGGGGCTTCAGCGGGAAAGGGAGTACAGTGAAGTCCGTACACCGCTGATGATGAACAACCGGCTGTGGGAGCAATCCGGACATTATGATCATTACAAAGATGAAATGTACTTCACAGATGTCGATGAGAACAAGTTCGCACTTAAGCCGATGAATTGCCCGGGGCATATGCTGATTTATAAAAACCGCCTGCATTCCTACCGGGAGCTGCCAATCCGCATTGCGGAATACGGCCAGGTTCACCGCCATGAATTCTCCGGCGCGCTGAACGGAATGATGAGAGTCCGTACCTTTTGTCAGGATGATGCCCACTTGTTCGTTCTGCCCGAGCAAATTGAGGAAGAGATCGGCCGGGTACTCGCCTTGATCGACCATATTTATAAAGTATTCGGCTTTGAGTATAAGGTGGAGCTGTCTACACGGCCTGCAGATTATATGGGGGCGGAGTCATTGTGGGATCAGGCCGAGTTGGCGCTGCAAAAGGTACTGGAGAAACGTGGCATCCCTTATCGGGTGAATGCGGGAGACGGAGCTTTTTACGGGCCGAAAATCGACTTTCATATTCTGGACGCGCTCAAAAGAAGCTGGCAATGCGGAACAATCCAGCTGGATTTCCAGATGCCGGAGAAGTTCGACCTGTCTTATATCGGTGAAGATGGCCAGAAGCATCGGCCTGTCGTTATTCACCGTGCGGTCTACGGCTCGATCGACCGGTTCATGGGTATTCTCATTGAGCATTATAGCGGGGCATTTCCGGTATGGCTGGCCCCTGTACAGGCCAAACTGCTGCCCGTGTCCGAGCATTTTGCCGATTACGCTTATGAGGTGAAGCAAGCGCTGGAAGCGGCAGGAATCCGGGTCGAGCTTGATCACCGCAAGGAGAAGCTGGGCCTGAAGATCCGCGAAGCTCAGCTGGAAAAGGTGCCATACATGCTCGTCCTTGGAGAAAATGAGCAGAATTCCGCTTCTGTCTCCGTAAGACAACGCGCAGTAGGCGATCTCGGCACTGTAAGTATTCAGGAGATCATTCAGCGTATCGTTAGCGAGATTGCCGCCCGGCAATAGGTGTTTCTACATTATAATGTAACTCCAGTGACTGCTCCGTTTTCATAGACGGGGCAGTCATTTTACGTAAATAGGCAGACAAGGATGTTTCGGGTATTTTATAATAATCTCGGGCTTGATGAATAGACAATACTGGAGGCGTCCTTTGTGATTACAAACAACATCAAACAACTAAACGGCAAGTTTATCAAGCTTATTCCTATGGAAGCCGATCATAGGGCGGAGCTGCTCAAGCTCCTGCACAATCCGCAAATCTGGGAATACACCTGGCGGAAAATAACAACAATCCAACAAGTGGAACAACTAATAGAAACTGCGCTGCGCAATAAGGAGAATGGGGCGGACTTTCCTTATGTCATGATTGAACAAGCTTCTGGAAAAGTCGTCGGCACCTCGCGGATTATGCATCTGGACCGGATTCACCGCAATGCGGAGATTGGCTGTACGTGGATTTCACCGGAGTATTGGAGAACGCCAGTCAATACCGAATCCAAGTCGCTTTTGCTGCATTACTGCTTCGAAGAACTGGGGCTGATCCGGGTCAATTTTACGATAGTCGGATACAATCTGAGATCACAGAAAGCCATTGAACGTATTGGCGCTGTAAAAGAAGGCGTTCTGCGCAAGCACAGAATTACGTCGGAGGGCACCGTTCTTGATAATGTACTCTATAGCATTATTGACGAGGAGTGGCCTGCGGTCAAAGAGAATCTGCAATACCTGCTGAATGTTAAATATTCGTAGAACTATCCTCAATTCATTGGTATAATAGAAACATATATTCCCCAATAAACGTAAGTTATCAGTGGTACCCAGCCCATATTTCTCCCTTCATGGGGCAGATATGGGTTTATGTTATTTTGTGAGGGCTATGCAAAAATGCTCCTAAACTACGAAGTGATGGCGAGGTTGGCGCAAGGATGAACTGGTCTGATTTTGGTGAACGGAACAAACGCCTTAACCCACTGTGGACGCTGGGGGCGGGCATGAATCTTGGAGAACTGCAGCCTTATAAGGAAATGATTGCGCTCAGTGTGTTGCTGCAGGTCTACTATCTCGAGCTGGAATCCAATGAACGAAGAGCCAAAGAGGATATTATTGAGCTGGCCTGGAGTTCACTGGAGCGGTTTAATATTGCAAGGTTTGGAACCATCGAATCTGTGGAACGGCTGGTAGACGGGCTGCTGTGGAGCGGGGGCGGCGGGGATTTTGAAGCCTTTTATTATGATGATCAGACCCGGCAGATGACTCTGCAAAAGTACAAATACTTCACGGTAGACGAGGATGCGACCCGCACCAGTTGGGAAGAGAGCGGCAAGACAGTTTACCGCCTTTCCGAATATGCGATGGAGCTTATCTTCATGAGCCATGAGATTATAGAAGAGTTCCAGATTAGTATTAAACTGCTGGAGATCCAAATGCATATTAAGCATGGACGCGTCACCCGGGCGATGCAGGATGTGGGTGAACTGATCTCGCGGGTTCGGAAGATGACCCAGCAACAGCAGGAATACCGCAATGCGCTGCGGCGCAACCCGAAGCATATGTTCAGCGAATATGGGGTTATGCGGCATCAGCGGGTGGAGGAAATTCACCAGCAGTTTGATGAAGAACGCAAGCATTTTGATAATATCCACCGTTCCCTGGCCCGGTTGGCGAATGACGAGAAGGATGTTATCGACTTTAACGAGCTGCGCCTGTTATCCGAACGGGTGGAGCTGTCAAGAAAAGTACATGACGAGCTCGCGGAGGTTGTGCTTAGCATTTTTGAAGCCGAAACCAATTTAAGACTGAACTTTCCAGAGCTGTTCTGGGGAGCTGCCGGTTTTAATTTCCGCACGAATGTATGGGAGGAATGGGTGAAAGCTGAAGGCCTGCCGAGCGGGGACAGTCTGGAAACCTTGATTAGCGGACTGTTCACACCGAGCCAGGACTTTATCTACCCCCTCGCCTGGGCTTGGGAAGAACAGGATGTCGGTTTTCTACCGGAAGAATATCTGGATGAGCCCGATGAAGAAGGGGAGGAGCAACTTGCAACTTATACGCCTAAGTCTATACCTTGGACTGAAGTTGCGGAGCTGTGGAAACCGATTTTTACCGAGCTTGCCGGCAAAGGACGTTTTACGTTCAAAGCGGATGCTTTCTCTCCGGAGGAACAGTCCCGTTGGGCACGGCTCCCGGATGCCATTGACCTGTGGGTACAGTTCTTTCATACCGAGGTCGTCGTACAGGAGTATAACGAAGACAACCCTGGCGGAAGTGACGAGTGCCAGAAGCTGATTCAGCGGCTGCTTACGGATTGTCCTGAGCTGGAGATGCTGCGGGGCAAAGTGCTGCGGACAACCATACTTGAACCGGATCAGGGGACAAGCGTGAGTTGGCCCGGTCTGGAAATGAGCCCTTATACCATTACTATAGTAGAGAGGTGAGAGAATACAGCATGAGCTATTCATTGGAACAATTGCAGCAGGCTTCGCGGCTGTTTTTTGATCTGCTTCGGCGGAAAGTCATATCTCTGGATGATCCAGCTGCAGTGGAATGCCTGCAGGATACGGGGGCCTATGACGCCTTGCAGTATATGGCTAAAGAGGGAGGCTGCCGGATTATGAATTCTGGGCACCGCCTTCACCTGCTGGTCAATCCGCTGGGATCGGGGTTCGCGTCCAACTTCACACAGCTGCGGAATAAATACTCACGAATTGAACGTAAAACCCATTTACATATTATCAACGTCATTATCCTGGTTTTTCTGGCGGAAATGGATCAGGATGAGCAGCACTTTAAGCCCGGTCAGGACAGCATGTCCTATATCCAAATCTCCGATCAGGTGTCCTCGCTTCTACAAGCATGGATCGAGCTGGATGAGGAAGGCAGCTTCAGCAAGCAGTGGCGTCTGGATATTCAGGCAATGCATAAAGTATGGGCAAGCCTTTATATGCAGACCAAAAGCCAGGAGGAAGGCGATTCCCTGTCGAGAGGCTCCGGTTCACGGATTGGACTGATTCATGAAGGGATGAAGCTGCTGGAGGAGGAACATCTGGTGTTTATTTCCGAGAACGAGAAGCGGATTTTCCCCCGGGAAGAGTTATATGAAAGAATGCGGTATCTGTACCACGATGTAGACCGTTACAAGGAATTGAAAGCTCTGATCGGCCGGACCTTGACGGAGAAGGAGGGGGAAGGCTATGCCGCGCATTGAACGAATCCGTATCGCCGGACTGAAATACGAGAAGATGCTTAAGAAGTATGATGATATGATTCTTGATCTTTGCAATGAGGAAGGCCCGGCCAATACCCTGATTACCCTAATGAACGGCGGCGGGAAAGGCGTACTGCTGCAGTCCATCTTCCAACTGCTCCTGCCTAAGGCGGCTTGGGGGAAAGACAATGAGAACCAGGTCGAGGCTTTTTTCCATAATCATAAAAAACAGCTCAAGCCCTATACCTTCCACGTAGCGATTGAGTGGCGGCTGGACAACAGTGAGCGTAACGAATACATGACGACCGGTATTGCCATGACTGCCCACAGCTCGATAGATCAGCTGGAGATTAAGGTTGACTATCTGCTCTACGCGCTGATGGATTATGAAGAGCAGGCTGAGCTGACCCTTTCAACGCTGCCGCTGTATGATCATGCGGAAGGCGGTCCTGTAAGTTTTGAGACGATTCAACAATTTGTACGGGAACGACGGAATGAAATTGTTGCCTTCGGCAGCCACAGCTCCGATCTGAAGAAGTACTACAGCTTTCTTGCTGAACGGGATATTCATATCGGTGAATGGCGTAACATGAAACGGATCAATGGTGAAGAGGGCGGGATCAAGGGCTATTTTCAAAAAAATGAGGCCTTTACCAACCACAATCTGTTCGAGAAGCTGATTATTCCGGAGATTGGCTCCAGTCTGAACGAGGGTGTCAAAGAAGAGGATGGTTCGCTTCAGCGGATGTTTATCGATACCGCAACCATTGCCCAGAGACTTCCGATGCTGGAGCAGAGGGAAAAGGCTTTTGCCGAATTCACTACGCTGGCTGCACCGCTGTATGAGCTGGTCGAACAGGGAACGGAAGCCGAGCGGAGCTTCAGAGAGACTGAACTGCTGGGTCGGCAGATGTCCACGGTCATTCACGAGGAGCTTAAGAATGCAGAGGCGGAACGCAGCAAAACTGCCGATGCATTGGTTCAGCATCACCAGGAGGCGCGCCAGCTGCGTTTTGAGGGCGATAATCTGAAATATCTGCGCAGCAAAGAGGAACAGGATCTTAAGCAGGATGAATTCACGAGGATTTCAGACAACCAGACACGGGCCAAGTTGCGGCTGGATGAGTCGAAGCTGAAAGAGAAAAAGCTTGAAGTAGCTTATTATCTGGCCAAACGCAGCGCGCAGCTCCGCCAGATCGAGCAATGGCAGAAGGAAATTGAAGCTATCGAAGGCTCGCTGGAAATGAAGGAACGCCAGGAGGTTATTCAGGGAGCGAAGGAAGAGCTGCGGCTGCAGTGGGACAAAGTCTTTCAGCTCTGGCAGGGACAGCTCTCGTCGTTCGTAACCCGCCAGCATTCTCTGACTGCTGAAGAAAATGGCTTACGCAAAGAAAGGGAAAGCTTGCTGCTGGAACTGGGCGGTCTGGATAACCGGATCAATGAACTTACAGGAGCCATCCGCCAATATACCGAGGAATTGGGTGTTTTTGCCTCACGCCATGGGCATGAAGCAGCCGGGGCGCCAGGAGCGGCGCTGCAGCGCACGTTAATAGCAGCTAAGACAATCGCAGACAATATCAGCGGCTTTAACGAGCAGCGCAAAACTGCTGAAGAGCGTAAGCTCAGTCTGCACCAATCGCAGACCGAGCTGAAGGTGAAGCTGAATGCCGGGCAGAGCCAAAGCGATGAGCTTCAGAATCTGCTGGAGTCACAGATGAACAGGGAGTCTCAGCTCTGGTCACAGCTGGTCGTGCTGCTGGAAATGTATGAAGAGCATCACCAACTGGGAGTTACGGCGCTATTTGAAGCGAAACCGGCCATTCAGGAGCGGTTTATCCGCAGGCTGGATGAGGCTGAGCAGCAGACGAAACGGCTGAGAAGGGATTATTACAACCAGCTGATCGATGTAGAGCTGCAGCAGGAGTCCTTCTGGCTGCCGAATGCGGATATCCTGAGAGTGAAGGACACACTGGATTCACTCAAAATCAGTTCCATGATCGGCAGCTCCTACCTGAATGACCTGCCTTACCTGAGCCGTGAAGAGGAAATGGAACGGCATCCGCTTCTTCCTTACGGAATTATTGTGACGCAGCGCGAAGCTGCCAAGCTCCAGCCGGATACGCTGAAAGAAGTCCTGCTCAAGTCAGCGGTGCCGGTTTTCATCCGGGAAGAGATGGCGGAAGCCGCATCCGGTCCTTTCCTGCTGCCAGCCAATCAAGGTCCGCAGATGGTTCTGCAGCCGGATCATTTCCAGGAATGGAAACGCGGAATATCCTCCAGTCTTAAGCATCAGGAGGAAGAGCTTAAGGATGCGGAAGCCTATCTGTCGAAGCTCAAATCGGCGCGGCAGGAATTCGAGCGCTTGTTCCAGAGTGAACATACCTTGGCCCTGAAAGCCAAACTGAATACACTTGAATTACTGCAGAATGAGCTGAATCTAAAGCTCGGGGATTTGAACACGGAGATCAGCAGGAATGAAGACAGCCTTGCGGTTATTCAGAGAGAGCTGGCACAATCTGAAGCCGATCGGACCGAGCATGAAGAAAGAGCACAGGCGCTGCGCCAGTGGGATGAACGGACAAAGAAGCAGGAACAGGATTATAAGGATAAGCAAAAAGCGGTAGAACGCAAAAAAGAATTGAGCAAAGAAATCGCCAGCAAGGATCAGGGGCTGGTTCAGGTAAAGGCCGAGCTGGGCAGTACCGCGCAGCAGCGGGAGAAGTGGATTGGAGATACCCGCTATTCGCTTTTTCCAAGGCTGCAGAACTGGTTTCCCGAAATTGCTTTCCCCGGCGAATATCCGGCTGCTCCTGCTCTGGAAGAAGAGCCCGTACTTGATCCTGCTGCTCAAGATACGCTAATGCAGCTGCTCAGCACGGTGGAAAGCCTCCAGCAGTCCTTAACGCAGAATGAACTGGAGATCCGTACGAGAGCGGGGAATATCAAACGGGCCGGTGAACAGCTGGCGGAGATCGAAGCTGCGGTGGTCCAGGTGGATCAAGATTGGCGGAATGCCCCTCTTCCAACGGATACAGCCGAGGTGATTTTGACGGCCAGAGCGAGACAGAAGAACGAGACGGTATACTTGGATGAGGACTACCAGCTTGTCCACGATTCGTTTATCCGCGCCCAGACCATCCTTGAGAACTTGCAAAAGGATCTACGGAAATCCGAAAAAGCGATTAAGGAAAAACATGAACGTGCTGTAGAAATATGGCATGATCCGCTGGATCAAAAGGAAGAAGAGATCAGCAGGCGTTTCCGGGAGAATGAACAGCTGCTGAACAGCTGTAAACAAGCCTTGAGCGTTATGGATCAATGGATTCAAACATTGGTAAGCCAAAGCAAAATCATGGATACCCATGTTGAGGGACGGGTCCAACTGCGGGATGTTCCTGAAGAACTGCAGCAGCAGGTAAAAGATAATTGTGAGCCGCAGGTAGCTGACTGGCTGCTGCGCAGCAAGGAAAGCCGCAGCGAGCGGTCGGAAATCTCCCGTAAGGTGAAGGAAGAGAAGACATCTTTAAGCAGCAAATTGGCGAAAAGCGGCTGGAATGCCGAGCTGGAGACCAAAATCCAGGAAAGGCTGAATACTGTACATTGGGATGACTTTTCGATAGCCCGGCAGGTGCTTGATTCCATGCTCCAAAGCTCGCGCGATCAGATTGAGAGCATCCGCAGCGACAAGGAAGGGATGGAGCTGTCCCGCAAGCTGTGGGTTGGCCGCGCCGCCAAACGTGTCGTGCAGATTGTCGATATCCTGAAGCGTATGGAACGCCGGATGATCATTCTTAATGAGAATGGACATGCTTTTCCATTGGTCCGCCTGAATTACAAGAACATTACGGTGCCGAAGACGAGCGATGATATCGAGCCGCTGGTCAGTGATTATTTCAACCGCTGCATTAGCGGGCTATTGGAGAAATATGCCAAGATTGAGCAGGTGCCGGCAGCCGCTGTCAAAGAGATGATCAATGACGGGAAAATCGTATACGCCGCGATGCAGAACCGTTTTCCGGTGCTTCAGGTCTACAAGCCGGTGACCGAGAACTATTTCCTGTATGCGGCTCCTGAAGAGTACCATTATTCCGACTGGGAAGTTATTAACCGCGGAGCACTGGATGAGGCTGTCGGCAGCGGCGGGCAACGCCAGTCTGTGCAGCTGCTGGTTGCTATGATGATCATGACCCATAAGCGGGTCAACCGTGAGAACAAGGGCTGGACGGTTTTCCTGTACGATAATCCATTTGGTGAGATGGTTTCGAACAACGTACTTGATCCGGTATTTGAAATATCCAAAGCACTCAAATTCCAGTGGCTGATCGTTACGCCGCCCGAGCTGGTGAAGAATGATGTCAGCATCCGTTTCGGCGTGTACTGGCAGCTGTATTTTGGGGGAGATAAAGGAGAAATGCTGGAATCCACGCTCATTAAGGGTGGCCGAAAGCTGATTCCTGCTTCCTTGTTCTGACCATATCATAAGTCAGTCGCGCTATCTAACGGCAACTATAGAAATAAAGTAAGAGACCCGGCATCACGCTGAGTCTCTTTTTGTTCTATCAGGCTATGTTTTGAATATACTATTTTCGTATGGGAGGAGAGATGAAGATCATGGAAATTCGGATGAGACAAAAGACGTTTATCATAGCTTTAATTGTACTGCTGCTGAGTATGCTGCTGCCCGCTTTTAGCTTGGCCCAAACTGCCGTGCCTGAGCACACGGACTCTTTTTACGTAAATGATTTCGCCAATGTGATTGATGATAAAACCGAAAATTACATCGTCAACTATGGTATTCGTTTGCATCAGCAGAGCGGTTCACAAGTTGTGCTGGTGACAGTGGACTCTACAAATGGAGCTGCGATAGAGGAGTATGCAACCTCGCTGTTCAACGCCTGGGAAGTAGGCTCAGCTGACAACAATAAGGGTGTGCTGCTGCTCTTTTCGATCAAAGATAACGAGTACTGGGCGGTTAGGGGCAGAGGCCTGGAGGACGAGCTTAATGACGCTGTTTTATCGCAAGTTCTTTCCCAGTCGCTTGCGCCGGACTTTGCCAAGAAGGAGTACAGCTTCGGGGCACGCAAAACTTACGGGTCACTGATCCAAAAGCTGGGCGGAGTCTGGAAGGAGCAGGTCGGTTCCAAAACCTACGTGTCCGATAATGCCGGAGTTCTCAAAAAGGTCAGAAAGCTTTATCTCAACCAATCCAGCAACCGTTTCAAGACAACGACCGGAAGCGGCATTTATGTGGTTACGGTTAAAAATTCCGCAGACAAAAACCTGCAGGAATATACGTATTCGAAATTCGCCTCCATTGGGGCGGGTTCCAAGGATGTAATGCTGGTGCTGGACATCGGCGGGGACAATTACCATATACTGCAAGGCAAGGACATCGACGGAATGCTGACCAATGAGGCGATGCAAGATATTCTGGATAAGGTGCTTGAACCGGAATTTGCCCGAAAAAATTACGCAGGTGGTGCGGTAGCAACAGTCAATGCTTTGCACAAATTCTTGTTGGCCAGAGCAGATATTCCCCAGAGTTCCACAGTGGCAAGTTCAGAGACTATTGCCGTTTCCAGTACGGCTGCATTACCGGCTGACAAAGCAACGGTAGTGGAAAACCAGCCTGTTTCTATATCCAAAGGTATAATAGTCAGCGGTCTGTTTCTTGTGTTTATCCTGTTGTTTAGCCTTGCGATAGTATGGCGGAACAGAAAAATCGCACTATACGGTTATGGCAGCCGCAAGCAAAGACACGGATGAAATGATGGCGGAAAAGGCGATATCCAATGCCCGAGTGACCCTATAAGGTCAACGGGCATTATTTTTTATGTGAAGTTTAATATTACTTCGTTAGTCTAACTCTTTGATCATCTTGAAATTATGCAGGATAACACCTTTTCGCTCCACCGCCTGCATCTGAACAGACCTATAGCCGTGATGTTCAAAAAATGGCTTTGCTGTGATGCTTGCATCGACAGTTACTTGGACCAGTCCCAAGCTTCTGGCTTCGGCTTCAAGTACTTTTAACAATCCCGAGGCAATGCCTTGTCCCTGAAAGTCTTTATGCGTAAATACTCTGTCCAGATATCCCTCAGGTGACATATCCGCAAAACCGATGATGCTGTCATTCAACTGGACTATATAAGAAAGGTGGCTGCTCAACGATTCTTTCCAGGCATTCTGCCGGGTTTCCCGGTCATTGTTATCTGCCCAGGCGTCAAGCTGCTTCTCAGAATAATCCTTTTTATTTACGGAATGAACCGTCTCATAGAACAAGGTAACAATTTGTTCGATATCCGAAAGCCGAAACTTTCTAATCTCAAAATCTTTAAAATTCATTGGTAATCCCCCTCCAAACGACATTTAACCTCATTATAGTACACGGGTCTCCTAACCTTCAGCAGCAGAATTGAAAAAAATGAAACTTTTAATCTTTCATTATCGTCTATGATGAAAGTATATGTTTTCATGCTTATTACCATTAATAGAAGTATTAGGGAGGCTTTATGAAGTGAGCTCATCATCATTACCTCAGCGCAATGCTGTAAGCAAGAAGAAGAAAAAACCGGTCCGCAAGCGCAAGAAAAAAAGTTTTTTACGCACACTCTCCAGACTTTTTTTAATCTTGATCCTATTACTAATCGCCGGCGGGAGCTGGCTGTATTTTGCGCCCTCCGCGCATAATCTTCGCTACTTGATCGCAGATACGCTGATTACCACTCAGCACCGCTATATGGCGAAATATATCATTGGTGAAGATGAACTGAAAGACCGGGTTAAGGAGTACAATGAACGCTTTGTGCATATGGGAGATGAGAAGGACACCCATACCATTGTACAGCCGCCGGTGGAGGTAGAGAAACCTTTGGTCGAGATTGAGGAAGTGTCCGGCACGGGTTATTCCGGTTATGTCATGACCGTTAATGATCCGACCAAGGTACGGCTGGGTGTTCCCGGCAAAATTGGATCAGGCGAGAAAGTGTCCAGCATGGTGTCACGAACCGGCGCGATTGCCGGTGTGAACGGTGGCGGCTTCGCCGACCCGAACTGGAAAGGCAACGGATTTAAGCCGATAGGACTCGTGATTTCGCAAGGGAAATTGTTTTACAATGGCTTGGGCGGAAAAAAATCAACACAAATCGTCGGCCTCGATAAGCAAGGCAAAATGATCGCTGGCAATTATTCGCTGAATGAGCTCAGTGATCTTGGTGTACAGGAGGCAGTGTCCTTTCAACCGAGATTGATCGTCAATGGCAAGGGCCTCATTAAGAATGCGGCCGAAGGCTGGGGGATTGCCCCAAGAACGGCGATGGGTCAACGTGATGACGGTGCTCTTCTATTTGTGGTGATCGACGGACGACAGCCCGGATACAGCATCGGCGCCAATCTATATGATGTACAGCAAATCATGCTGAAGCACGGAGCGGTGATCGCTGCCAATCTGGACGGAGGTTCATCCACCGTACTTGTTAAGGACAACGAGATCGTCAACAAACCTTCTTCGCAATACGGAGAACGTTATTTGCCTACGGCTTTTCTGGTGTTTGAACACCCGGAGCAGGCGGATATTACGAACATCTGGGAAGGCCTGGACCCTGCGAAGATCGATGCTGGAAAGAAGCGGACACATTAAACTGCAGGTATCCTAGACAGAACAGACGTGGAACGTCAGAAGGTTCTATGCTACGATATCTTCTGTGATGCTGAATTATCGCTTAAGGACCGGAGGGGGAACAGGGTTGACATTGCAGCAGCTCCGCTACGCAATTGAAATTGCCAACAGCGGCTCGATGAATGAAGCGGCCAAAAGGCTTTTTGTGTCGCAGCCCAGTCTCTCCAACGCCATTAAGGAACTGGAGAGCGAACTGGGAATTACTATATTTGAACGAAACAACAGAGGGATCAGCATCTCTGCTGAAGGGATGGAATTTCTGGGCTATGCCCGGCAGATCATTGAACAAACCGAGTTTATGGAGAACCGGTATACCGGCAAAAAACGCAGCCCGATTTATTTTTCCGTATCGACCCAGCATTATGCTTTTGTCGTTGATGCGTTTGTCAGGTTGATGAACGAGCGCAATGTGGCGGAATATAATTTCAGCTTGAGAGAAACGCAGACTTATGAAATTATTGAAGATGTCCGCACATTGCGCAGCGATCTCGGTATTCTGTATATCAACGAGAGTAACTATAAAGTGATGAACAAGCTGTTCAGCGACGGGAACCTGAAATTCACCCCGCTGTTCAATACGAACCCGCATGTTTATGTCAGAACGGGCCACGCACTGGCCGCCAAAGAAAGGGTTACACAGGACGAGATTCTTCCGTATCCCTATATTACCTTTGAGCAAGGGGATAACAATTCGCTGCATTTTTCTGAAGAGATGCTGAGCTTCACGCAAATACAGAAAAATGTTAAAGTGACAGACCGGGCCACGCTGACCCACTTGTTGCTGGGGAGTGATTCCTATACGATAGGCACGGGCATTATGGCCTCTGAGCTGAATGGCGAAGGGCTCGTAACGGTTCCTTTTGACAGCAATGAGGTCTTCACGGTTGGCTGGATTGCCCACAAGGACCGTAAGCCAAGCGAAATCATGTCCGGGTTCATTGAAATTCTGAATGATCTGGTGTCTGAACAATATTTCGACTTCAATCAATCCTTACTATAACAGCAGGAGGGACGTATGATCAGTCCAGTTATCGGCTCCAAAAGAAATGCTCCTCCCTTTCGTTACGACATCGTCGGCAGCTTCCTGCGTACAGATGAGATTAAGACCGGCCGCAATTTGTTTGAACAGGGTGAAATCACGGCAGAGCAGCTTTATGAGATAGAGAATCAAGAGATTTCCAAGCTGCTGGAACAGGAAAAGGCGCTGGGAGTTAAGGCGGTCACAGATGGTGAGTTCCGGCGTTCCTGGTGGCATCTGGATTTCTTCTTCGGAATCCAAGGCACACAGAAAATTAGCCTAAACCAAGGCGGCGGCTCGAAAGAAACTGCCCAGCGGGCGGAGAGCTTCAAGATTGTCGGTAAAATCGCCTTTACGGATCATCCCATGATCGGACAATTTATCAAGACGCAGCAGTTAGCCGGAGATACGCCGGTAAAAATGACGATTCCTTCTCCTGCCTTGTTTCATTTCGTGCAGGATTATAACGGGAATGAAATTTATCCGGAGCGTGAAATGCTGTACGCAGATATTATTGCAGTGTACCGGGCAGCGATTCAGGCTTTCTATGATGCGGGCTGCCGCTATCTGCAGCTGGATGATACGACTTGGGGAACGCTCTGCAGCGGCAAACACCGGGCGCATCTGCGCAGCCGGGGAATTGATCCGGACCAGCTGGCGCAGGACTATGTGCGGCTGATTAACGAGAGCATCTCTCTACGTCCGGCGGATATGACGATTGCCCTGCATGTATGCCGGGGCAACTTCCGCTCCACCTGGTTCGCCGCAGGGGGATATGAGCCGATTGCCGAAGTGCTGTTCGCTCAGGCAGAGGTCGATGCCTTTTTCCTTGAATACGATAATGAACGGTCCGGTGATTTCGCGCCGCTGCGGTTTATCCGTGATCAATTTGTAATACTGGGGTTGGTGACTACCAAACATGGAGGCCTTGAGAGTAAAGAGCAGCTTAAGCTCCGAATCGAAGAAGCCGCCCAATATGTAAATATTGAGCAGCTGTGTCTGAGTCCGCAATGCGGATTTGCTTCCACGGAGGAAGGCAATATGCTGACCGAGGAAGAGCAGTGGGATAAGCTGCGCCTGGTTATTGAAACCGCTAATGAAGTCTGGATCTGAATAGAATTGGAGTTACCCCCCTAAGAGACCGCTCCTGAAATTAGGAGCGGTCTCTTAATGCAGATTCGTTAGTTAGCAAGGAGACGGGAATCTGGCAGCTTCGAACGAAGTGGTGACAACAAATGAAAATTGATCTATAAAGCCTGGAGTTGTGGTGGTGGCAAAGATTTCAACCCGATCGCCGCCGTTCAGTTTCAAGATCGTAGAAACTCACCGCATAAATCGAATTGAACCACAGGAAAAGGAATTTTGGTAAGCTGATCTGCTTTAGTTATGCTGACAACGCTGTTTGGGGCACCGATTGCCCTAAAAGCCGATGGACGGATCGTGCTCCAGATATCCAGAGGTCTTATTCTTTTCGGTTCAACTCTTTTATGTTTTTAGATTTTTATGACCAAAGGTCTTCTTCTGAAATTTTTTTTGCGGATCGGTTTATACATGATATCCCTCCAATGTGTAGGTGTTTACCTTATTCAACTTATATATATGGCACTTGCGTTTGTTTGAAATGGGTAAACAACAGGGGAAATCAGCACATTTTAGGTATCTGTCTTCATGCTGTAGGAAGGTTGTTCAGGATAAAACACATCAGCGGAAGGGTAGGACAGTGTTCGCAATCAACTGCTGAAGATCCCTTATCCGGTTGGGAGTTTCTCTTGAAGAATGATTCAACAGTTCACATAGGGCAATGAGATCCTCCAGCTTGGAGAGAAGCCGCCAGTTCTTATCCAGAACCGTACCGTGCTCCTGATAGGCTGCAATAAAATGCTTCTCAAAGACAGAATCAGCCGCTTCATAACGCAGGATGTTGCCAATATCAACGTATCTGTTCCAGGAAAAAGCGAACTCCCAATCCAGTACAGCTGACACAGAGCAGTCTGCAGCATCCCGCTGCATCAGAATGTTCAATCCGTTAAAATCAGAATGGACGAGGACGGGTCTGGCATGGCTCCGGCTTTCCTTCAAGGCTGCAAGATTTGACTGGCAGAAGGACCAAACTGCTTGTGTCAGCTCATCACCAAGCCAGCTCCCGCAAGGTTTATGGAAGAGGCTGTCCTCAACGAAGGCGAGAAAACCTTCGGCATCAGTATTGAACGGCTCGGAGATCCGCAGGTCTTTGCCGAAGAAACCAAACTCCGGGAATGTGTAATTATGTATGCCGTTTAGAACTCTGCCGATTGAAGCTGCGGCTGATGCGACATCCAGAGCTGTTCCGGTTTTTAATACATCACGTAAGTGAATTCCTTGTTTCCATTCCTGCACAGCCCACGGCTGATTAAAAATAGTGCAGCTCGTATCAACATGAATAAAATTCGCTACAGGGACAGTCGGACTTATAAGTCCGGCAATGGCCAGCTCTTTGTAAGCGATCCTACCATCCTCTCTGTACAGGCGAAGCACAAAGGGGTCAGCCATTCCCTCCACAGTGATCTTATAGTTGGAATTTCGAAATCCAGTAGACATTGCTTCAGCATAGGTTACTCGTTTCCCGGAGAATACAGGCTCGACAATCTCCTTAATTTGCTTAAGCTCCAGTGAAACAGGTTGCTCTGTCCGTTCCCAGCTCTCTTTCATCTCATCAGCCTCCTTGAAGCTATCGTAACATACCTATTCATCAAACGGATGTTATTGACAGATGTACATGAACCGGGTTACTATGGCTTACAATAACTTACATCAACAATAGCAATGAAGAGAAGAGTACTTGGAACGTATTGTTCACAGAGAGCTCCAGCCTGGTGAAATGGAGCAGCGATGATTCCAACGAATAAAGTCTCCGAGCTTCATACAGAATTGAGTCGCTTGCTCAAGGATGGTATGACGGGATCTCCCGTTACAGAGATAGGGTATAAGCGTAATGGCCGTACCCGAAGAGGTGAGCAGGGTAACCTGTTCGCAAACAGAGGTGGTACCACGACGCTAATTATAGCTCTCGTCCTCAAGATGACAATCTTGCGGACGGGAGCTTTTTTGCTTTTCCCAACTAAAAAATTAGAGGTGATTGGTTATGCATTGGGCAGAAAAAATAGCGAGTCAGTTAATCGAAATGCATCCTGAGCGGCAATCCTTTGTGTGTGCTTCGGGGATCAGCCCGTCGGGTTCGGTACATATCGGGAATTTCCGGGAGATCGCAACGACTTATTTTGTAAGCAAAGCGCTCGAAAAAGCGGGCAAAGAAGTGAGGTTTATTTTTTCATGGGATGACTTCGACCGGTTCCGGAAGGTTCCTAATCATGTCGATCCCGGCTTTGAACGGTATATTGGTTTGCCTTATTCCAAGGTTCCGTGTCCTTATGACTGCCATTCCTCCTATGCGGAGCATTTCGAGCAAGAATTTGAACAAGCGCTGACGGCATTTGGGATTACACCCGAGTTCATCTATCAGAGCAGGGAGTATCAGTCGCGCCGCTACAATCCGGCCATTCTTCAAGCGCTGCGCCGCAGAGGGGAGATTTACGATATTCTCATGTCATTTAAAACAGGGGAAGCCAGTGCGGAAGACAGAGCTGCTTTTTATCCAGTTCATGTATATTGTGAGCAATGCGGAAAGGACAGCACTACGGTTGTGGATTTTGACGATCAGGCAGAAACACTATCCTATACATGTACATGTGGTCAGCATAACACTGTCTCTGTCCCGGAGGCTGCTATAATCAAATTGCATTGGAAAATAGACTGGCCGATGCGCTGGGGAATGGAAGGGGTAGCTTTCGAGCCCGGTGGACGCGATCATTCCTCTGAAACAGGCAGCTTCAACGTAGCCAGTGTGATTTCTGCACAAATCTTTGAGAATAAGCCGCCTTATTACGTGCCTTACGAATTCATCAGCATCAAAGGCAGCCACGCCAAAATGTCCAGCTCGTCGGGAAATCATTACACGCCTGCGGATCTTCTGAAAGTGTATACCCCGGAGAATCTATTGTTTCTGTTCGCAAAATATCAGCCGAATGCCGCTTTTCATATTGGGATGGATGAAGATGTACTCCGAAATTATGCAGAATTTGAGCGTTTTCGTGAAGCCTACCCGTCTCCAGCACTCTCTGAAGAGATCAAAGCTGCTTTGGAGCTGTCCATGAACCATGTTACAGAGGCCAAGGCCCCAAGCTTCAGTCAGGTCTCCGGTATTTTGCCGCTTGTGAACTTCGATTTCGAACTGCTAAAGGAGATAGTGGCACGTAACGGTGGAGGGCACGACGAGGAGCTGCTGCAACAAACCGCAAACCGTGCGGAGCATTGGATCAGACAATGGGTTCCGCAGCGTATGATTACAGTGAATACTGAACCTGACATCGCCTATTATCAGACTTTAGAGCCCGGCGAACAGGAATGGATTAAAGATTTTTGCAGCTTACTGCGAAGAGAAGGAATGGATGAACAAGAGCTGATGACGGAAATTTACGCAATTTGTCACGATAAGGACAAAAAAATAATGAAAAACAATCAAAAACGTTTGTTTAAAATCATCTATCAATTCACTCTCAATCAACAGGAAGGACCGCGGATTCCCGTGTTAATTCAGGTGCTGGGAGCGGAACAAATACTGGCTTTGTTAGACTTTTCCTAGCAAATGGACTGCCCTTTACGTGATCGTTCGATCAGAGGTATAATAGAAGTCGACTGTTTATAATTAATGTTGGAAAGTGAGCGGAAACTATATGGGTCGTAAATGGAATAATATTAAAGAAAAGAAAGCATCGAAGGATGCCAATACAAGTAAGGTCTACGCCAAGTTTGGGGTAGAGATTTATGTAGCCGCGAAGAAGGGCGAA
The DNA here is from genome assembly GCF_042610515.1 of Paenibacillus paludis. NCBI lineage: Bacteria > Bacillati > Bacillota > Bacilli > Caryophanales > Paenibacillaceae > Paenibacillus > Paenibacillus paludis. The sequence continues at coordinate 77,287 of NZ_JBGJZP010000021.1, read as the reverse complement.
CCTGATCCGGAATCAAACCGGGCGTTGAAGGTTGTTCTGGAACGTGCCAAAACGTACAATGTGCCGAAAGCCATTATCGACCGTGCTTTGGAAAAAGCTAAAGGCAGCGGTGATGAGAATTATGTTGAACTTCGTTATGAAGGCTTCGGACCAAGCGGCTCAATGATCATTATTGATGCGCTCACGAATAACGTTAACCGTACAGCTCCCCTGGTGCGTTCCGCGTTCAGTAAGAATGGCGGCAACATGGGTGTCAGTGGTTCGGTAACGTATATGTTCGATCAAACAGCCGTTATCGGTCTGGAAGGCAAATCTGCCGATGAAGTGATGGAAATGCTGATCGAAGCGGACCTGGATGTTCGCGATGTACTGGAAGAGGACGAGGCTGTCATAGTATATGCCGCGCCGGACCAGTTCCATGCGGTACAGGAAGTGTTCCGCAATGCAGGCATAACCGATTTCACCGTGGCAGAGCTAACCATGCTTCCACAGAATTATGTCGCGCTTGCCGAAGATGCCGAGGCTCAATTTGAGAAGCTGATTGATGCTCTGGAAGAACTGGATGATGTACAGCAGGTATATCATAATGTAGATTCCGAAGAATAGCAGCACTGATTTCATCCGAAGACGGCCAGCAGATGTTTTGTCTGCTCTGGCCGTTTTTTTATATGAGACAGCAATCTTTATATGGGGTTATTTTGTTAGGGGGCGCTGGAAAGAATAATCTGACTGTGGAAATGCCAAAATAAGCTGGAACACTAATAAGTATCCAACTTAAAAGGAGGCAACACAGTGCCGCATGAAACAACGCCGGATAAAAACCTGATCAATACGGTGGAAGAACTGGAGAATGCACCCGTCAACAGCCAGGAAGCCCAGCAAAGGGAGCAGAAAAAGCTCGACAACCGCAAAGAGTCGCTCCGGGATGATAGGACGACTTATAAGAAAAATGAACAAAACACGTATAAGTGATCCTTCCACTTGAGTAGCACCAAGAAAAGTGGCAGAAGATATTCTGCCGCTTTTTTTGTCATTTATACACCATTTGAGCTAACGCATCTTAATAATCCAGAAGGCGTCCATTATCATGCCATTGACCGTACATTTTATTTTCTTTAGTGTTTGTTATAAATTTGTCTAATCTACTCTTAAATAATTCGGGTTGCTTAATATTACATTGTATCGTGTCGATCCGAACTCGTTGATAAAGAGCTGGAAATGCCAAAAAATTCTCATAAACTTGCCTTTCCTCTTTAAGCTTTTGCTCAATAACCCTATCTATTTTAAAAGAATCGTGGTCCATATCAGGAAGTACCTTTCTTCCTTCATCAGTCATTAACCCCAACTTTTCGAGGCGGCGGACACGTTCTTTATTCAATTCAGTCCAAGAACTTTTTTTGCTTCTGGGAGACAGTCTCTGCACCAGCTCAGTTTCAGATATTTTCTTTTTGACTCCATCGATCCAGCCAAAACATAAGGATTCTTCGACCGCGTCCAAGTATAGCAACGTATCTGGGGTTGGCGTCATATTCACTACGACCCAACAATATTTTTCAGTCTTAGCATTTTCCTGCAGCCAACCCCTCAACGCTTCTCTCGATATTGCTGTAATTAGATTTTCAATTTCCATAGATGAAAAATATTCTCCTTTTTTGGTATTCATACCTCCATCATAGCAAAGGCGGCTTGCTTTTAGTATAAGATTACGACCATGATACATATATTACTGCCTTCCGGGCAGGGGTTAAAGACACACATCATTCCATCTATTTACATTTTATTAGTAACATTTGTAACTGACTTGATGGACAAAAATTGATAAATATAGATTGTAAGCGTTTTTATAACATGACTGGGGGAATGGTTGTGAAAAAGGTAACAAAGTTATTGCTGGTAGCCGGTATTTCATTGGCAGTTGTAGGAGTAGGCAACAGCAACGTGCTGAATGATGTATCTTCAGCCGCCAGTGCACCGCTCAAGGTAGGCCGGGTAGAAGCGGCAGCACATGGCACGAAATGCTTCACCGTAGCTGTTGCCGTTGTTCAAAACGGTGTAATCGTGGCTGCCTCGCTGGATGATTATCAATTCCTGAGCACAGATGTGGCCAAGGGAGTCCCTAACTCTGATGCCGATTTCGGACAAAATTATAAAGACCCTGCAATGGTTCTGGCCTCCAAGAAGGCCAATAACAAATATTACAGTGATCATATGAAAGAAGAAGCCAAATCCACCGTTGCTTATGACAAAAACTTAGCTGCTGTTGAGAAATTTGCGACCGGCAAGACGATTAAATCGCTTGAAGCTACGCTCACTAAGAAGAGCAAAGAAGAAATGGTGGATGCCGTCAGCGGGGCTACGCTGGTGGATACCAAGGGCTACTTAACGGCTATTTTGAACGCAGCCAAAGCTGCCAAATAACACAGTCACTTCGATAGATGTAATACTAGACTCCTTCACGGCTGCTGCTGTGAAGGAGTTTTTATTTCTAGGTAAAGTTGAACTAAAGAACAATTTCAGGAAATCCAAACCTAACAGCGGCCGGAAGTCCAAACATTCACCGCAGTTGCGTTCTATGCCGGCTCAATAAATCTAAAGTTCCACTTATATAGTTTAAGAACACCGCCCTTATCAACTGCTAAGCCGCAGCTAAGTTATAGATGAAGTAGATAAGTGGGATTTTTTATGCTATATTTTTCACATGGCCTTTAACAAACGTACGTTCCTATAATATAACTAAAGAGAGAAGGTGCACCTCAGAATGTCTGAATTCCGCCTCTTAAGTGTTGTGCATGTTTTTATGATTAAAAACCAGCAACTGCTGCTCCTCAGGCGCTTCAATACGGGACATGATGATGGATATTACGCGCTCCCGGCGGGACGTCTGGAACGTGGTGAAGGGGTAATGACCGCCGCAATTCGTGAGGTTCAGGAAGAATGCGGCGCTGTAATTGCTCCCGGGGATTTAGAAATGGCCGGAGTAATGCATATTAAAACTTCCCATGACGAACGGGTTGATTTTTTCTTTATCGCCAAGCAGTGGTCAGGTGAAATAAGCAACGCTGAACCCCACAAATGTGATGATCTTCGCTGGTTTCCATTAGACCGGCTGCCAGCTAATCTTCTGCCTGTTGCCGGTCAGGCGCTGGACCAATACAGGCAGGGAGTATGGTTTTCGGAACATGGGTGGAAGTAGAGATGAGAGAGGAGTGAATTAATGCTGACTATGATAAAGGGGCCTTATTTGCAGTGGCCGACCGAAGAGTCTATGACCTTCATGTGGGAAACCTCTAAGCCTGCAACATCCAGAGTGGAAGTGATGAGGGCGGAACGAATACATAGTGGTTATCAAGGAAACTACAAGCAGCCGGAACAGATCCTCGCCGGTGCTGAGAATTCAGGATATTCCCTAATCCAGCAGCTTACGGTTAGCGGACTGGAGCCAGGAACGATTTATTTCTACAAGGTGTATTCTCAGAATGAGCAGGAGGTGGCAGAAGCAGGGCCATTTCCCTTTAAGACAGCTATGTTGCCAGGAGAGCCGTTTTCATTTACGGTAACCAGTGAAACCGGCGGCTACAGCGGTTTTGATATCACAGGCGGTGAGATCAACAACAGCATCTTTGCACAGATGAAAAAGTACCGTCCGGACTTCAGCCTGTTTATCGGTGACATTGTTAACGATGGAACAAATTATGCCGATTGGGATCAGTATTTTTTCAGTCCCGGAAAAGAGCTGCTGCAAGATACCCCCTGCTTTAGCTGCTTGGGCAATCATGAGAACGGAGGCTCATGGTATTATGATTTTTTTGCTTTTACCGCTCCGAAGAATTATTACTCCTTTGATTATGGAGATGCTCATTTTATTGCTCTGGACAGCACGGATTTCATAAACAATGATACTTATCCTGACAGCTCGGGGAAATTTCAGGCAGGAAATGCGCAATATGATTTTCTGGTTCAAGATCTGCAAAACACTTCCGCCAAATGGAAAATTGTCTACTTTCACTATTCTCCTTATGTGTCCGGCGGGTATCAGGTTGAAGCACTGCGGGCGCTTGGTCCATTGCTGGAGCAGCATAGTGTGGATCTTGTACTCAGTTCCCATACGATTGTGTATGAACGAAGCTATCCGCTGCGCTCCGGCAAGCTGGATTTCAAGGACGGGATCGTATATGTCGTAGCTGGGGGAGCCGGTGCAATGCCAGAGTGGCTGCTGCCCAAGCGGGAATGGTTTACTTCACAATCGCTGGCAGTGCCGCATTTTCTGCAAGTAGCAGTAACTCCACAACAATTGGAAATTCGCGCGATCGATCATCAAGGAGCGTTATTCGATAAATTTAGTATTTTCAAGGATACGGATGGAGCAAAGGAGTTCGTGTGAGGTCTGGGTAAAGGTATGCTGAGCTAAATAATAAGCGGTTGACTCATTAGGTAGCTAAAGATAGCACAGGGAAATAAATCTATGGTGCGCTCATCCAAAATTGTGTATGCTGGAGTTTGTTTAGAGGGCAGTCTCTGAAATACATAGCAGGAGGATTTGCGCAGTATGGAGCATGCAAGCATAAGTATGATAGCTATTCTGGTCATTTGCGGATTTCTGGCCGGACTGATTGATTCTGTAGTTGGAGGCGGCGGGCTGATTGCAATTCCGGCACTGCTGTCTGCGGGTATCCCATTACCCTTACTGCTCGGGAGCAACAAATTAGCCGGGACGTTGTGCTCCTTCACAAGTACCGCGTCTTTTATGCGTTCCGGGAAGATCAACTTTCAACTGGTCAAAGTACTCATTCCTTTTTCCATCATCGGTGCAGTGGCAGGTTCACTTACAGTCAGGCAGGTGCCCTCGGAGTTTCTGAAGCCGCTGGTTATTGTCATGCTGGTCGTGATCATAATTTATACGTTGTTCAAAAAAGCTTGGGGAGATGTATCCACATTCGCCGGCAGCAGCAAAAAATCACGTCTAATCGGTATTGCAGTCGCTCTGCTTATCGGTTTCTATGACGGATTTTTTGGTCCGGGAACCGGTTCCTTTCTGATCTTTGCCTTCCTGATGATGGGGTTCGAGTTCGTGACAGCCGCTGGAAATGCTAAAGTGCTCAATTTCGCCAGCAATATTTCAAGCTTATTGACCTTTGTAGCGTTAGGCTCGGTCAGTTATTCCTACGGACTGATTATGGGAATCCCGATGGTGATCGGGGCCATTGTCGGGTCCAGAATTGCCATCCGCAAAGGTGCCGCATATATCCGTCCGTTATTTATTGCGGTGACGGTCATCTTGATCAGCAAGCAAATCTGGGATACGATGCATTAACAAGAAGAAATGGCGGAGACAGTTTTTCGATACAACCGGAGACGGAAATGGAGTGGGACACAGTTATGACTAATAAGCTTTACTACGAATCTGCCTATTTGAAGGAATGGCAAACCAAAATCAGCCGTGTGGTTGAGAAAGAAGATGGCTTGTATTTAGCTTTGGAAGAAACGGCCTTTTATCCTCACGGTGGAGGGCAGCCCTGTGATACGGGGTTTATCAATGAACTTCCAGTCCTTGATGTTATTCTGGAGGACGATGAAGTACTGCACAAGGTAGAACGTTTGCCTGCAAACAACCAGCTCAGCTGCCGGATTGATTGGGACAAGCGGTTCGACCATATGCAGCAGCACAGTGGCCAACACCTGCTCTCAGCCGTATTCCTCGATCTCTGCCAGGCCATGACATTAAGCTTTCACCTTGGCAGTGAATATGCCACGATCGACATTGAACTGCCGGAGCTGGCTCCAGCTCAGCTGGCGCTTGTGGAACGGGAAGTCAACCGGCACATATACCTGAATCACAGCATTACAAGCTATTTCGTAAATGAAGCAGAATTGGCGCGTCTGCCTCTTGTGAAGCAGCCCAAAGTGACGGAGAACATCCGGATTGTCGAAATTGATAGTGTAGAATATAACGCCTGCGGAGGGACACATGTCTCTTCTACAGGAGCTATCGGCATGATCAAGCTGCTGAAAGCAGAGAAGCAGAAGGGCAATATCCGAATTACTTTCAAATGCGGAACCCGCGCACTGGAGGAATTTAATGAGAGTTTGCAAATACTCAGCGTACTGTCCGCAAAATACAATACGGGCAAGGATGAAATCATTGACCGGATTGAAAAGTGGGAGCAGGAGTATAAGGACCTGCAGCTGGAACTCACGGCATTGAAGGACCAGAATGACAGCTTCACTGCCCGGGAGCTGTTGTCAGCTCTGGAACCAGAATGTCATCTGGTTTCGCAGGTATTTGAGCAAAGATCTCTCAAGGATTTGCAGAGTCTGGTGCTTAAGCTGACTGCACAGACGGAGCTTCCGGTCTTGCTGCTCTCGGCAGCAGAGAATAAAGTGGTGCTGGCCCACAGCGGCAGCTCCGAAAATTCCTGTGGAGCCTTCTTCAAAGCCAGCCTGGCAGAATTCCAGGGTAAAGGCGGGGGCAGTGATAAGATGGCGCAGGCCGGCTTTCCGGCATGGGAGAATGCACTTGCTTTTTATGAATTTGCCAAAAAAGAATTTATCTAGACGAGATCGCCTGATGCCATAGATTCACGAAGCTGTACTTCGGATCACTGAAACAGAAGTATTTCTCAAAATAAAGTATCTTTATAAAAAATAGCCGTATCGCTAAAAAGCGAATACGGCCATTTGGCGTTGAGGGTTGCTTAAGGGTTATATAATAACTGCCCCTTTATAATCGCAATAGAGCTTGTATAATCTAAAATGTATATCTGTTTATATTTCCATGTCGGACTTCAGGAGAATTGTAATGAAAGAGCTGAACTATGAAGAGTATGAAATACTCGAATCTTTGTTTAACCAGAAAAAGCAGCATATTCCGGCGTTATCTGTGCTGCGGGGGAGTTATCCGGGGCGGGTATTTACAGATGTGACGGAGAGGCCGACCCTTGCAATAGTGTGGGCGACCGGCAGATGGATGTATGCCGCAGGCAACATCAACCCGGAGCAGAATAAAGAGGCAGTGAAGCTGTTTTTGCAGGATGTGGTACTTCCCGATTGCAAAGCTCAGAACCGCAGCTGGTTTGAAATTTACACGGACGATTCCAGGGAGTGGGAGACGTTGTTTCTGGGCGGAATGGACAAATTGAACAAATGGAACGTGGATAAACATCTCGAGTCAGTGTATGTGTTCCATTCTGAGCAATTTAATCGGAGACAACAATACGCGAAACCGGATTTAACCAGTAACCTGCGGATCGAACTCTCTGAGTATCCTGTTTTGCCGGATGCTTATCATCACCTGCCTTATGTACTTTCAAAGTTTGCGGAGCAGACAACCTGCGGTGCGGCGGTAAAGCTTGGAGAAAGTACCCTTTCGATCTGCAAAAATAACGGGTTCACAGCCGGACGTGAATATTTTATTGATGTGGATACTTTCGAAGCAGCCGAGCGGAACAAGGGCTATGCAGAACAAGCTGCAACTGCTTTAATCGACTATTATCTGACAAGGGGGATGGTTCCACTTTGGGAAACGACGCATGACAACCACCCTTCTCACAGACTAGCTTCCAAATTGGGATTTGCCCCTGTTGAGCAATACCCGGTATTTTCTTTTGTGAGGGAGTAAGGTGATACTTGTGTCTTGCACAGCGGACCGTTCATAATAGAAATGGATGGTTTGCTGTGCAAATGTCGTTAAGTGGCGTTAACAATCTAATATTCCGGGAGGATATCATATGAATTACCGTAAGCTTGGAAATACAGGACTGTCAATCAGCGAAGTCAGCTTTGGCACTTGGGCCATTGGCGGCGACTGGGGAACAAGCCGGGATGAGGACGGACTGAAGGGTCTGGCGCTGGCTATTGAGCAAGGCGTGAATTTCTTCGACACCGCTGATGTTTACGGTTCCGGTCATGCCGAAGAGCTGCTTGCCAAAGCCACCAAAGGCAAAGAAGATCAAATACATATTGCCACGAAATTTTGCCGTGCCGGTGACATTCATGATTCTGAGAATTATTCAGCACGGAGAGTAAGTGAATACGCGGAACAAAGCCTGCGCCGCCTACAGCGTGAAGCCATTGACCTGTATCAGATTCATTGTCCGCCAATTGAGATTTTACGTGACGGTAGTGTATTTGCCGTTCTGGATCAATTAAAAGCCGAGGGTAAAATCCGTCATTACGGAGTCAGCGTGGAAACGATTGAAGAGGGACTTCTATGTCTCGAGTATCCTGGCGTGCAAGCGCTTCAGATTATCTTCAATCTGTTCCGCCAGCAGCCTGCACTGGAACTGCTGCCGCGTGCCGAAGCGCAAGGTGCGGGAATCCTGGTGCGGCTGCCGCTTGCCAGCGGCCTGCTCACAGGGAAGTTCAAGGAGGACAGCACCTTCCAGCCTGACGATCACCGCAGCTTCAATGCCAACGGCGAGCAGTTTAATGTGGGCGAGACTTTTGCGGGTCTGCCTTTTGTCAAAGGTGTAGAGCTGGCCCGCAAGCTGGATTGGATCAGCGAAGGCCGAGGGAACATGGCAAGAGCATCGATGCGCTGGATTCTGGATCATCCTGCCGTCAGCTGCATCATTCCAGGATTTAAGAATGAAGCGCAGGTAGCCGACAATCTCGCTTCACGCGAAGTCCCTTCCTTTACGGCAGAAGAGATGCAGCGGTTAAGCCAGTTTTACAGCAACGATGTCGCTCCGCACATCCGTGGGGGTGTATAAGCCGACTCTATGACAAGGAACACAACCATCGGTCTGCTTGCCCATGTTGATGCCGGGAAAACGACCTTCGCCGAGCAGCTGCTCTATCATACGGAGGCCATCCGCAGCCGGGGCAGAGTGGATCATAAAGATACGTTTTTAGATACGCATGAGATTGAAAAAGCGCGTGGAATCACGGTATTTGCAGACCAGGCGGAATTCAGCATTGGAGATTCGCGCTACTTTCTGCTGGACACGCCCGGGCATGTCGATTTCTCGCCGGAGATGGAGCGCGCGCTGCAGATTCTGGACTACGCAGTAGTCATTGTAAGTGCTGTTGAAGGTGTGGAAGGACACACAGAGACCGTATGGCAGCTGCTGCGCCAGCATGGAATTCCGACCTTTTTCTTCATCAATAAAACCGACCGTGCGGGCGCTGACCCGCAGCGTGTATTGAATGAAATCCGCCTACAGCTCAGCAGGGATGCTTTCATGCTGCCGGAACTTCAGGAAACCGGAGTAGACGAAGAACTCAAGTCATTTATGGCCGAACGCGATGATCAGCTGTTTGAGGCTTATCTGGACGGAAGTCTAAACGATTCTGACTGGCTCGAAGCGCTCATCGCTTTAGTCCTTCACGGCAAAATCTTTCCGTGTATGTCTGGCTCTGCCTTGCTGGACGAGGGCATCGACAGCTTTCTCCGCAGCCTGGATGCTTTGGTACATACTGAATATGATTACCAACAGCCTTTTTCAGGAAGAGTATATAAGATCCGCCATGATGAAAAGGGAACACGGATCACCTACATTAAAGCACTGCAAGGCGTGCTTAAATCAAGAGAGGAACTGGCTTACGGTCCGCCTCAGGAACGGATAGCGGAACGGATTACCGGTATCCGCAAAATTTACGGGGCTAAGACAACAGCAGCGGAATGGGGCGCTGCGGGAGAGCTGTTTGCGGTCACGGGATTAACATCCGCTAAGCCTGGAGAAGGCGTCGGATTGTTGCAGGATCACCTCAGCAGCGGGCTTGTCCCGACATTGAAATCAAAGGTGCGGTTTGAACCGCCCGTGCATCTTAAGGAAGTGCATACTGCCTTCCAGCAGCTGGGTGCGGAAGACCCGTCGCTGAATGTGAGCTGGGATGAGGAATTGCAGGAACTGCATATTCAGGTGATGGGGCAAATTCAGTTGGAGATTCTGGAGCAGATTATGCGCGAACGCTTCAGTATCCCGGTGACATTTGGCGATCCGGAGATTCTGTATATGGAGACGATCCAGAACACAGTGTACGGTTGCGGCCATTTTGAACCGCTCGGCCATTACGCCGAGGTGCATCTGAAGCTTGAGCCCGGCGCGCGCGGCAGCGGTATCTCTGTTCAGAATGAGTGCCACCCTGACGATTTAGCTGCCGGCTACCAGCACCAGATTGAGCAATATTTGCTGGAAAGCCGGCATCGTGGCCTGCTTACCGGCTCACCGCTGACGGATCTGCGTATCACCTTGCTAAGTGGAAGAGCGCATAATAAGCACACCCACGGCGGGGATTTCCGGGAAGCCGCATTCCGGGCTTTGCGTCAAGGACTGGAGAAGGCGGAGAATATTTTGCTGGAGCCAGTGTATGCGCTCAAGATCAGGATAAATATCGATCATGTGGGCAAAGTAATGGCGGATATCCAGCAGGGTAGCGGGAGCTTTGCCGCACCCGAGATGACGGATCAAGTGGCAGTCGTCACGGGTACGGTGCCTGTCGCCACCTTTATGAACTATTCCGTCAGACTGGCCTCAATGACGCAGGGCAAAGGCTCATTGTCGCTAAGGGTTGCCGGTTATCAGGATTGCCATGAACCGGAAACCGTTATCCTAAATAAACAATACAATAAAAATGCCGATCCGGCTTACACCTCCATTTCGATTTTTTGCGCGAAAGGGCAAGCTTTCTCCGTACCTTGGGATGAAGCGGAGGAACATATGCATGTGAAGCGGCAATGGTAAGCACCCTCTGGCAGATTGCAACGAGGACATATGTCCTTTCCGTAGCAAGAAGTTTCGCTTTTAATTAAAAAGAGCAAAGGCCAAGATTTTGAGGGGGATTTACATGACAGTAACGATAGACAAGATCGCTTGGATTCACATCGTGGAAGGTAAAGTGTTGGCTGCCCGTTCCCACGGAAAGGATACCTATTATTTTCCCGGCGGGAAACGAGAATCGGGTGAAACTGACAATGAGACGTTAATCCGGGAGATCGAAGAGGAATTAACGGTCCGGCTTGTGCCGGACAGTATCCGGTCTTTTGGCACTTATGAAGCAGCAGCCCATGGCAAAGAGGAAGGCGTGCTTGTCCAAATGACCTGTTTCACCGCAGATTACACAGGGCAGCTTGCTCCGGCAGCGGAAATTGCAGAATTGGCATGGCTTAGCTATAAAGACAGGGAACATGTTTCCGCTGTCAGCCAGATCATCTTTGACCAATTACATGAAATGAAGCTACTCTCCTAATATTTGCTTTTCCAGGCCCGTTTCAGCCAATGCCATGGCTTGAAACGGGCTTTCGATTTACTGTCCTGTCACCTCCAATTCAACTCTTTCCTCCACTTAGGACATATGTCCTTCACGGATAACGCCAGATGTCATTTAATTAAAGCAGAGATCACATAGAGGAGAGAGAAGCAATGAGAGGAATTATTTTTGCATTCTTGGCCGGGGCCTGCATTACGCTGCAAGGGGTAGCCAACGCCCGCATCAGCCAGGATATAGGCACGTGGCAGGCAGCAACGATCACCCAATTAACGGGCTTTATTATGGCTTTTATCATCCTGCTGTTCGTTAGAGACGGGAAGAAACAAGGCTTCAAGCTGGTCAAACCCTTGTATTTAACAGGAGGTGCATTCGCCGCTTTTGTTATTTTTAGCGAAGTGACCGCAATTCAGAATATCGGTGTTACCTTTACCATATCGGCACTACTGATCGCGCAGCTGCTCCTTACATTTCTGATAGATAGTAACGGATGGTTCGGTGTGGCGAAGCAGAAGATGCGGCTGCCGCAATTCATCGGAATCGGCATGATGATCTTGGGAGTAGTCATTCTTAAGTTCTAGCCTTGGAGGGAAAGCCGGCCATGAAGGAAATTCAAGACCAAGGTCTGCTGCAGACCTATTTGCAGAAACATCAGCTGGAGCAGATTCTCATTGAACCGCTGAGGGCGCATCTGTCGCTGTACAGCTTTGCGCAGGGGGAAACAATTTGCTTCAAAGGAGATCCTTCCGAGTCGCTGTACGTGCTGGTTAAAGGTAAACTCAAGATTTATACGACGACGGCCGAGGGCAAGACGCTGATTATTTCCTTCAAGACACCGCTCGAGCTAATTGGGGATGTTGAATACATCCAGGGAACAGAATTGCTGAACACGGTTGAAGCCGTATCGCCGGTTCATATGATTTGTATACCGTACAGGTGGCTGAGAAAATACGGGCAGAACCATCCGCCCTTGCTGCAATTTTTGCTGGAGATTATTACTCAGAAATTCTACAGAAAATCCGATTTCCTCAGCTTGAACCTGATGCACCCCGTTGAGGTACGGCTGGCGAGTTATCTTTTATCCATTACCTATGATGAATCTGATCCTCAATTTACGGGGCAGTTAAGCACGATTAATCTGGTGGATACGGCGAATTTTATTAGCACCAGCTATAGGCATTTGAACAGGGTAATCCAGAAGTTCTGCCAGCAGGGGCTGACCGAGCGCAGCAAAGGCTACATTCTGGTGAAGGACCGGGAAGGGCTTAGCAGGCTGGCGCACCGTAATATTTATGAGTAAACCACACCATACTGATGAACATAAAGAAGATAAAAAAGGAGTAATAGATAATGATACTTGGACTACTACTGGCCATGTTTGCCGGGGCGCTTGTGAGCCTGCAGAACATATTCAACAGCAAAGTAAATGAACATACGGGATCATGGTCCACAACAACATTGGTACTGGGGATGGGCTTTATTGCTTCACTGGTAATGGGGCTGATCGTGGAAGGCAAAAATATGTTCACTCTTCAGCATATGCAGCCCTGGTACTGGATCAGCGGAATGATCGGTGTCGGTGTGGTCATCTGTCTGGTGCAGGCCACCAGACTGCTTGGAGCGACATATGCGATTTCGATTGTACTGACGTCTCAGCTCGGCTTCGCCCTGCTGTGGGATTCACTGGGCTGGCTCGGTCTGGCCAAGGTTCCGTTCACGTTGAATCAGCTCATAGGTGTTCTGGTGATTGTAGGCGGAATTCTGGTCTTCAAATTAGGTGGGGGCCGCGAGCCGCAAAAGTCTGCCGAACCCCGCAAGCAGCGGCAAGCATTGCATACCGATTAATAGCAGTTATTCTTAGGCTTAGGTCTTTTTTGCAGCAAAAAGCGCGCACCGTATGGTTACGGTTGCGCGCTTTTTTTGTTACAGCTCTAGTGGAGAGCTTTACTGCCGAGCAGTGCGTTTTTCCACTTGCTGTAGACCATCCAGGCGTCTCCATTGTCCAGTAAATGCTTGCAAGTATACACGCCTTCTTCTATGGAATTGACCTTTCCGGCCACGTGAAGCCGGGCTGCGCCATTCAACAGCGTCTGATTGTAGAAGGCCATATGCCCGCCTCCCTGAAGTACTGCTTCAGCCGTCAGCAGCTGCCGTTGGGGAGTCCAGTCCATTTCAGGCACAACGGTTTCAAGTCCCAGGGCATCAGGATCAATGATATCCAGCTGCGCTATGCCGTTCGCAATGGAGTATACGCGGTTCGGGCGGTCGATATAGAGATCCTCAGAGCCTTCCACCCCTTGAACAACCAATCCCTTTTGGTAGCCGAGCTTCACGATAAGTCTGGAAATCCGGTCGAATACAGTATTATGATAGATCCCGAATACGATGTAAGGAGAACAAGAATAGTCGATCAATTTCTCGGCTGTATTTAGGATCGTTCTCATGCCTATGTCTTCCCGGAGGCTGCGGATGGCCCCAAGCGGAGGACACCACTGCTCAGCCTTGGCGAAGAGGACGCCGCTTTCTTCTGCAGCTTCGATCGCGTCTGTCCGGGACAGCCTGGCAATCTCAATACCGGAGGCTTGAATAATGTCCTGCAGCGTAACCCCCCACTTGGGCGGCAATGAAGGGGAACCATGCAGTGTGACCGGCACTCCCGCAGCAGACAGCAAGAAGGCGGTAGGGAAGGTGGCGACAAAAGAATTCGTTCTGCCGTCATAAGGCCCGGCACAATCCAGGCCCTGCTGAACCGGCTCACGGAGGGCAACCTTGCGGCAGACCGTTACGAAGGCTTCCAGCTCCTCGATGCTTTCCAGCTTGATGCGCTCCGCAATTAGAAAGGCACCAATCTGCACGGGAGAGGCTGTCTGGCCCAGAATGGATTCCGCTGCAAAATAAGCTTCATCATAGCTTAAATCCCGGGCACCCCGTTTGCCTCTGGCAACTTCTTTTAGAATATTGATCATATGGGATTCTCCTTAAGTTTGATCCTGCAGCAGCTGATATACTTTAACAATCGACGTGGCGACATCAACCATACGCTTGCGTTCATTCATCGCCTGCTTGCGAAGAAGGTCATAGGCTTCGGATTCACTGATGTTCTTCGCTTTGGAGAGAATGCCTTTAGCCATATCAATCCATTTGCGCTCTTCGATCCGGGACAGCAGCTGTTCCCGCTCCTTCAGCCATTGATGGCGTTCGAAGCACTGCTTGGCGCTGAAATGAAGAATCCAGTGAATCTCCTGCGGGTGCATGAAGGGGGATAATATCCCGTCGACCCTAATATTGTCTTCACAGGCCGAGACAGATAATGTCGCGGTCAGGGAGGTGCACCACCAGACCATTGGCGCAATTTTGTGCTGGATCAGCGGGGTGCTCCATTCATTGATTTCGGTGATAGGCAGATGAAGAATGGAGGCATCGGCATCGCTGATCAGGGCCAGGGCCTGTTCCGGAGTATCAGCTACCTCGACCACATAACCGCAGGAGCGAAGAATGACGTCCGGGCTCCGGGACGAGAGCGTTTCTGTATCGTTCTCTGTTGTACCATTATGAATGACGAGCAGGGAATGCATAGTTTGACGCTCCTTTTACATCGTAATGATCGACGTCATAGATCTACTCTTGAACGTACTTATATAAGTTATAATGTTATATTATATAACACATATTTAGCGATGTTGTCGATAAATTAAATATATAAAAATTTATATGTCATAATTGTTGACGTATTACGAATTCATGTAGTATAGTCATTTTAACAAATTCATCAAATCTACGAATACAACGTTGTATTCGGTCGAAGCGGCAATGGCGCCTGCTCTCACATCTGTTACCTGGAATCGTAAGTTTCCGGCCGGAGTGAAGCGGGCTATTTCTGTTGTCTACATGGAGAGGAGAGAGGCATATGTCAGCAATACGCAAAAAACTGATACTGGTCGGAAACGGGATGGCGGGGGTACGGGCGATCGAACATTTGCTCAAATTGGCTCCTGAGGCTTACGAGATTACGATTTTTGGTTCCGAGCCGCATCCGAACTATAACCGGATTATGTTATCTTCTGTCCTCGCAGGCGGAGCCAGCATGGATGAGATTATTATCAATGACCTTGAATGGTACCGCAGTTTCAATATTACGCTGTATACGGGCCACACTGTCACTTCCATAGATACTGTGGAGCGTAAAGTATATACGGATAAAGGGATAGAAGCCCGCTATGATGAGCTGATTCTGGCCACCGGCTCTAACCCGTTCATGTTGCCGCTGCCCGGAGCAGAGAAGGAAGGAGTCATCGCATTCCGCGATATTAAGGACACCCGGATTATGCAGGAAACTTCGCAAAAGTATAAAAAAGCGCTGGTCATCGGCGGAGGACTGCTTGGTCTGGAGGCGGCAAGAGGACTGCTGCACCTGGGGATGGAGGTTTCGGTTGTACACATCCATGATTACATTATGGAACGCCAACTGGATGAAGCGGCTTCGGTGATGCTCCGCAAAGAGCTGGAAGAACAGGGGATGAAGTTCCTGCTCAAGAAGCAGTCGGAGGCAATTCTCGGTAAAAAAAGAGTTAAAGGACTGCTGTTCACAGACGGCGAAGTAGCCGAAACCGATCTGATCGTGATGGCAGTCGGCATCAAGCCGAATATTGAGCTGGCACGCAAGAGCTCTATAAAGATTAACCGCGGCATCATTGTGAATGATTATCTGGAAACCAATATTCCCGGAATCTATGCAGTCGGAGAATGTGCAGAGCACCGGGGTATTGCTTACGGACTCGTAGCTCCGTTATATGAGCAGGGGGCTGTGCTCGCCAAGAGACTGGCGGGTGTTCCGACTGAAGGTTACACAGGCTCTATTACCTCGACCAAGCTGAAAGTATCCGGGGTCGATGTATTCTCCGCAGGCCAGTTCACGGAGCAGCCGGGGTCAAGAGCTTTACGCTATCAGGATGAGATCGACGGAGTCTACAAAAAGCTGGTCATTCAGGACGACAAGCTGATCGGTGCCGTCTTGTTCGGCGATACGAATGACGGGGCACAGCTATTCTCCATGATTAAGAAAAGCGAGAATATTAAAGGGAAGGAAAAAGAACTGCTGCTTGGGATTTCCGGCGATGCCCTTGCCTCGCCCAAAGGAAACCGGCTCGAGGGCATGGCTGATGACGAGATCATCTGCGGCTGCAACGGTGTGTCCAAAGGGGCGATAGCCGAGGCTATTCAATCCGGGGGCTGCACCAGCGTAGGCCAGATCAAAGCCTGCACGAAAGCTTCCGCCTCTTGCGGCGGCTGCAAACCGCTGGTAGAGGGACTGCTGCAGCTTTATGCCGGTGATCATGTGGTCACGGTCAAGGAAGGCATCTGCGGCTGCACTACACTTGGACGCGACGAAATCGTCGCTGAGATCAAGCGGATGGAACTGAAGACAGTCAAGGAAGTCATAAATGTACTGGATTGGAGTAATGAAGAGGGCTGTGCCAAATGCCGTCCTTCATTGAATTACTATCTGGGGATGCTCTGGCCTGAAGAATATGTGGATGAGAAGGAGTCCCGGTACACGAATGAACGCTACCATGCCAATATCCAGAAAGATGGCACGTACTCGGTGGTGCCGCGAATTTACGGAGGCGTGACCTCACCGGCTGAGCTGATCAAGATTGCAGAGGTTGCCGCAAAGTTCGAGGTTCCATTGGTGAAGTTCACCGGCGGGCAAAGACTTGATTTGCTCGGCGTCAAGAAGGAGGATCTGCCGAAAATGTGGGAAGAGCTGGATATGGCTTCCGGGCATGCCTACGGCAAGACACTCCGGACGGTCAAAACCTGTGTCGGCTCCACCTACTGCCGGTTCGGTACGCAAGATGCCCTTGGTATGGGCATTCGCTTAGAGAAAGCTTTCGAACGGCTGAATACGCCGGGCAAAGTGAAGCTTGCAGTCTCCGGCTGTCCGCGAAACTGTGCGGAAGCGACGATTAAGGATTTCGGCGTTGTCGCCATTGATGGCGGCTGGGAGCTGCATATCGGGGGCAACGGCGGTGTGCATGTACGGGCAACAGATCTCCTCTGTGTAGTGAAAACCGATGATGAGGTGCTGGAATGGGCCAGTGCATTTCTGCAATATTACCGGGAGAATGCCGGCTGGAATGAGCGGACAGCCCAGTGGGTCGAACGTGTGGGTCTGGACAGCATTAAGCAGGCCTTAGAGCTTAAGGAAGAGCGGCTGGCGCTGCAGGAAAGAATTCAGAAGACGCTCAGTCTCACCACCGATCCGTGGAAACAAATTGTTAATGAGCCGGAGCTGCGCAAAAATTTCGAAGAACTCTCACAACCCGAGACGGTATAAGGAGGCCACTGCTATGACTATGACCAAAATGCTTGTTGGCAATTTGACGGATATCGACATCAGAGGCTCGCGCAAGTTCAAGGTGGGAGACAAGGAGATAGCCTTGTTCCGTCTCTCCGGTGGTGAGGTGCTGGCTGTTGAGAACAAATGCCCGCACAAAGGCGGCGTCTTATCGGAAGGTATGGTCTGCGGTTCAAAGGTGCACTGTCCGCTCCACGACTGGCGGATTGACCTTCATAGCGGTGCTGTACAGGCACCCGATTCCGGTCATGTGACAACCTATGAGGTGGAGGTAGACCACAGCAGCGGGCACATCTATCTGACTATCTAGTACAAATAATGATTACAGGGGGAATGATCATGGATTACGTGAAGCCTAGTGAAGTGTTGTCCGCAATGATCGAAGCCGGCAAGGCCAAAGCAGAGCTGAGCATCATGCAGCTTATTGTACGCGGCAGCCTCGGCGGAGCGATACTGGCGTGTGCGACTACCTTAGCTTTTACAGCAACAGCCCAAACCAAGATACCTATGATCGGAGCACTTTTATTCCCTGTCGGCTTTGTAATGATTATTCTGCTTGGACTGGAGCTCGTTACCGGCAGCTTTGCTTTGATTCCGCTGGCGGTGCTGGAGAAAAAGACGTCTCCCGGCCGGATGCTGAACAATTTCTTCTGGGTAATTATCGGTCACTTAATTGGCTGTGCAGTATATGCGGCATTATATGGCCTCACTATTACAAAAATGGGGACCGATATGTCAAATCCGCTAATTCAGATGTTGATCACAACAAGTGAAGGCAAAACATCAGCCTATAAGAGTATGGGGGCAGAAGGGATGACGCTCGCCTTTATCAAGGCGATGCTCTGCAACTGGATGGTTACGCTCGGGGCAGTGATGGCAATGACCTCTAAATCCACAGCCGGAAAAATACTGGCGATGTGGCTGCCGATCCTAACGTTCTTCGGTCAAGGCTTTGAGCACACGGTGGTCAATATGTTCGTGATTCCTGCCGGAATGCTGCTAGGGGCAAAAGTCAGCTTTGGAGACTGGTGGATCTGGAATGGTATCCCCGTTCTGCTCGGGAATTTTCTCGGCGGGGTGCTGTTTACTGGCCTGCTGTTCTATCTTTCTCAAAAAAGCTTTAAGTCCGGAGCTTCTTCCGCTGCGGATCAGCCGTCCGGACGGGGAGATGCTGTTATCTCAAGCACGGCAGCATTGGAGAAAGGCCTATGAAACAGGGAAGCATAAGTATTGTTGGAGCAGGACCGGGGGACCCGGAGCTGATTACGGTCAAAGCGCTGCGGCGCATTCAGACTGCGGATGTTATTCTCTATGACCGGCTGGTGAATGAAGAATTGCTCGCTTATGGCAGGAAGGAGGCACTGCGCATCTATTGCGGCAAAGCGCCGGGCCAGCATTCTATGCCGCAGGATGGCATTGAAAGGCTGATGATTAAACATGCTTCCGCCGGCAGCCATGTCGTCCGTTTAAAGGGCGGCGATCCCTTCGTCTTCGGACGGGGCGGGGAAGAAGCGCTTGCCTCTGCTGCTGCGGGAATTCCCTACGAGGTCATTCCCGGCATTACTTCGGCCATCGGTGCAGCGGCTTCCGTTGGAATTCCTTTGACTCATCGCGGCCTCGCCGCCTCATTTGCCATCGTAACCGGCAGCCGCTGTCACGATCATGCTGCTCCTGTCCGTTGGGATGCGCTTGCTCACAGCGTGGATACCCTTGTCATTTACATGGGGGTGAGCCAATTGAGCGGGATCCGCGAACAGCTGCTGAAGCATGGGAAGGATGCTGCAACTCCTGTAGCGCTGATCGAGAATGGGACTACAGCCCGTGAGCGGACGGTGACCGGTACGCTTGGCAACATCGACAAGCTGGCCACGGTTATGAAGATCAGCAATCCGGCACTTATTATCATCGGTGAAGCGGTGAAAGTGAGGGAACAGCTGCTGGCTCTGGAGAATGCCGCACGTTCGCAAATTGGATAATCGCATGGATTATAATTTTTAGGAACTGTCAAGATGTAAGTGAGTGCAGTCACAGGCCCCGGTTGAATATAAAATCTATACTTATTCCATAATCTATTTAGGAGCAACCTGCTCTAAAGGAGAGTGGAGGATATGCAAATTCAACTGGATCCCTTAACTTCCGGACGACTTGAAGAAAGTCTTAATGATAAACCCGGATCCTTCAAATTGTTCTATGACACGGAAGATTGCGGCTGCAACGGTGTTTTGGTTTTGTTGATCGTAAATGAACCTAATACAACGGATATCGTCTTCCAGCAGCAACCCTTCGTCTTTCTCTGCGACCGCCAGCAGGAATCATTATTTGATGAGGTGATGACTCTGGAGGCCGACGAACTTTATCCATCCTACAAGCTGACAAGCGATTCCACTTTATTCGGAAGCAATATCAGAGTGAGAGATGCGCGGCAATAAATTTGTCAGATGACAAGAACATAGTCCTTTAAGAATCCGCGCTCTGCGCGGTTTTTCTGTTGTAAGGGGCCCGGTTATTATCCTCCTCGGGATAAGAACTGGGTCCCTTTGCCGGCGATGTACTCCTGGAATTTATGTAAAGTGTATTCCTTATGATGCCAGGCAGGCTCAATCTCTCAGAGTCCAGCTGTTTCCACTTTCTTCATATAATTTTGACTGTGTACAATAAATTCTGCGGCCACCGGAGAAACGTACTGAAAGTCACGTACGGCAAGTACGACCTCGCGAGTTATGGCTGGTCGAAGGGGAACAGCCGTCACTTTTGGCAATACCTCCGGCATGAACAGTTCGGGCAGGATGGTGACCCCGACCCTTTCCTGCACCATGGAGAGGATTGTGGCCGGATCCCTCACCTCGAAGGTGATGTTCGGTACATTGCCATGCTCCTGTAACAGTTTTTGGATGCCATAGTCTTTAACCATAATAAAGCATTTGCCCCTCAGTTGCTCGAAAGTGAGAAACGGTTCGTCTTTCAGCGGACTATCGTTTGAAACAAACACCTTCATTTGATCCTGAAGCAACGGAAACGCCTGTAGCTCTTTATCAGGCGTGGTGGTAAAGCCGACATCTATTACGGAGCCGGAGATCCAGCTGTGAATCTCTTCGTAGCTCCCCTCAAACAAGACAATATCAATCTGAGGAAACAGCTCCCGGAACGAACCGATTAAGCCGGGAAGCACCTTAGCGGATACACTGGGAATGACTCCGATGCGAAGTGTTCCCGCTTCCAATCCCAAGGAAGCAGAGGATTCCTCTCTCATGCATGATGTAATACGCAAAATTTCCCGGGCATGCTGAATCATCCGTTCACCGATGTAGCTCGTGGAGATGCCGCGCCGGTTGCGGTGAAACAACAAGATTCCCAATTCCTTCTCCAGACTGTTGATCATTTGCGATACCGCCGACTGCGTAAACCCCAATGCATCTGCCGCTCTGGTAAAATTTTTGTGCTCCGATACTGCAATTAGAACTTGTAGCTGCGTAAGTGTCATGTTTCCTCCTTAGACATTAGTAAATACTTATTAACTATATAATAAAGCATAATTTCACTAATGGTATACTGCGTCGTATACTCTACCTTGTGAGCAGTGAATCAACTGTAAAAAGGGAGGAATATTTTATGCATCCTGAGTGGAAGAGCATCTGTAATGATTTTATCCAGGCAACCTCTTACGCTGTCGGCGATTTGGAAAAAGGTTGGGCGGCAAAGTACGACTTTTCTAAGGCTCCGCCTACGTATTTGCGGTATGAAGACGCTATTGTGCATATCCCATTGGGAAATCCGGACTTTCCGGAAGCTCCAGCCCTGTGGGAACTGCTGAACAACCGCCGTACTAAGCGTAATTTCACCAATGTGCCACTTTCATTGAACGAATTAAACCTATTGCTCTGGGGAACACAGGGAATCACTGCAAATATGGAGGGGTATCAACTTCGGACAACGCCTTCCGCAGGAGCACTTTATCCGATTGAAACTTATCTGCTGGTGAATAACGTGGTAGGATTGGAAAAAGGACTGTATCACCTGGATGTGGAGCGATGGACCTTGGAAGGGTTAAAACTGGAGGACGTAGCGCAGGTTGCCTATCTGTTTACGGAGGAGCAGGAGATGACCCGCCGGGCGGCCGTTAACTTTGTTTGGACTGCTATGGTTGGACGCACGGAAGACAAGTACAACGAACGGGCATATCGGTACATATGGTGGGATGCAGGTCATGTCTCACAGAATCTTCATACTGTCGGGAACGGATTGGGGCTGGGGGTAGCCACCATAGGCCACTGGTTCGACAAAAACATGAACGAATATCTGGGCATCGACGGGAGCAGTCATCTCTCTGTTCTGATGGCATCCGTCGGCAAAACAACGGGAAAAGGCTGGAAGCATGATAGACGGCCTACTTAAGTAGCGTAAGAGAAGGAGATGAAGATAATGAGTAATTTTGCTAAAACACCACAACCGCCTTATTACGCGGTTATCTTCTCGAGTCAACGTACCGAAGGAGATCATGGATACGATAGCATGGCAGAGAATATGGTAACATTGGTGTCCAAACAACCAGGTTTTTTGGGTGTGGAAAGTGTCCGGGATTCGCTTGGTTTTGGGGTAACGATCTCTTACTGGGAATCCTTGGAGGCCATTAAAAATTGGAAAGCAAACGAAGCGCATGGATTAGCACAGGAAAAAGGGAAAACGGATTGGTACGAAAATTACATCACGAGAATCTGTAAAGTAGAAAGAGAATACTCCCTAAATGAAGTTTAAGAAGTTCATTTTCCTATAAAAATCCCGTCTTACGTTAACAAGAAGATCGAAATCTTCGAGCGGATGCTAAGTGAGATGGAGTGAAATATCATCTGCATGCCAAAAACCCACCTGTCTCAGCATTTCAGCATAGGTGGGTTTTTGGCATGTTCATTCGCGATGTTTAATAAGCCGTCCAGCCGCCATCTGCTACGATGACGGTTCCGTTCACGAAACTGGATTCTTCGGAAGCAAGGAACAGCGCTACTTGAGCAATTTCTTCCGGTTTGCCGACCCGCGGGTTCAGGGCCAGTCCTGGCTGGGTACGCCCCATACCAAATTGACTAATGTTTGTCATTGAAGAACCAATATTAGTCTCAACTGCGCCCGGTGCAATAGCATTGCAGCGGATTCCCTGCTGAGCGTACATGAAGCCGGTATTCTTGCTGAAACCCACAACGGCATGTTTAGAAGCGGTATAGGTAGCGCCGGCCCGGGCACCGTTTAATCCTCCGGCCGAGGCGACGTTGATAATTACCCCTTTTTGTTTATCAAGAAAGATGGGGAGAGCTTTGCGCGTTGAGAGCATTACGGAGTTCGTATTGATTGCGAAGACACGGTCCCATTTGTCATCTTCAATATCCCCGGCCGGTTCGAAATTATCCATAATTCCGGCATTGTTCACCAGAATATCCAATGTGCCATAGGTATTCACTGTAGTATCTATCAAATTCTGAATGTCTGCTTCGGACGCTACATTCGCCTTTACTGCAATAGCCTGGCCTCCGGCTGACTTGATTTCGTCTACGGTGCCTTTAGCAGCTTCTTCGTGAATATCTGAAACTACGACCTTGGCACCTTCTTTTGCATAAAGCAAAGCGATTGCCTTACCCATTCCTGAAGCTGCCCCCGTAACCACAGCTACTTTGTCCTGAAGTCTCATCTGAATTCCTCCAATGTCGCGAATATCTTCCAAACGCTAGTATCTTTTAAAGGTATCCAGTTTATGCAGAATCACTGTGCTGTACCTGTGGATCACTTCCTTAGGTTTATTTGCATGTTATCTGCTTTATGTTATTCTGGAAATAATTATGGTAGTTTACAGGGAAGGAAGAGAGCGATTGTGAAGTATATCGGGCTGGATATCGGAACGACTTCAATTTCTGGATTGGTGTATGATCTGGAGCAGCGAACAGTGCTTCATACCATTTCGGATGAGGGAGGAAATACCCCTACTGGCTCAGCGGAGTGGGAAAGGCTGCAGGACCCTGAAAGAATTCTCCTGCAAGTGGAAGATATTCTGGAGCAACTGGTATCATGGGAACCGGATGTGTCCGGGATAGGCCTGACCGGACAAATGCACGGTATCCTATATATAAATAGAAATGGGCAACATGTCAGTCCGCTTTATACTTGGCAAGATGGCAGAGGGGGTCTTCCTTACGATGCTTCGCTTTCTTATGCGCAGAAGCTGAGTGAATCGACCGGCTACCCGGTCGCTCCAGGCTACGGGCTGGCAACACACTATTATAACCTGCTGCATGATCTTGTTCCGAATGATGCCTCCAGCTTCTGTACGATTGCCGATTATGTGGCATTAAGGTTAGCAGGGTGCGATGTGCCAAGAATCGACGCAACACAAGCTGCTGCGATTGGCTGCTACAGCTTCCTTCTAAATGATTTTGACCGGACAGCCCTTGCTGAGGCAGGAATTGTTTCGAAGATGCTGCCACAGGTTGTACCCTCAGGAACGGTAGTAGGACTCACATCTCACGGAATTCCTGTATACACCTCGCTAGGAGATAATCAGGCAAGCTTTCTGGGAAGTGTACCGGCTCCTGACCAATCGCTGCTGCTGAACATCGGTACAGGTAGCCAACTGTCGGTGCTGCTGCCGGAGGGTATGGAGCAAGTAGACGGAATGGAAATGCGGCCTTATCCCGGCGGTGGTGTGCTCATGGTAGGTGCTGCACTCAGCGGAGGCAAATCCTACGCTCTTTTGGAGCATTTTTTTCGGCAAATCATCGAAGCTTATACCGGAGAAGCAGCGGAAGAAGTATACAGTATAATGGATCGGCTGTTAAAGGATAATCCGGCGGGTAGCCAGGGGTTAACGGTACACTCACAGTTCCTTGGAACCCGATCAAACCCTGGTACGCGCGGCAGCATAGAAGGCATTTCGCTGGACAATTTCACTCCCGGCAAACTTGCCCATGCCTTTCTGGAGGGGATGGTTGATGAGTTGCACGTATTCTACACGGCTCTTGGGATGAAAACCGGCAGAACCTACGATATATATAGTCGGCTCTGGTAACGCACTGCGTGCCAACACAGTATTATGTGCCAAAGTCCGGTCGGCGTTCAGGCTTCCCCTTAGTCTGAGTAGCTCACAGGAAGAAGCGGCAGTGGGTGCGGCATTATGCGCAGCGGTAGGATCAGGTTACCTAAGCAGCTTCAGAGAAGCCGGAGAATACATAACGCTGGAACAAAGCAATCAAACCTGCGAGGTAGAGATTAGCAGCAAGGATAAACTTCGCCTGATGGACAAATACGGATTGTCTGCTCCAGAGCCACAGGAATCTGTTATACCGTTTATTAGTGATGCTGAAGAAGCAGAGCGTAGAGAACTTCCTTACACGCAGAGTGCAGGTTCAATGGAGTCCGGTCCCCGGATAATCCCTGTTCTGCCCGGACAATCCATTGGCCCGCTGCGGCTTGGAATGACCGAAGCAGAGATCGCGAAAGCCGCAGCGGAATTTCCGTTATTTTATAAAGTAGAATATAACGGTGCCGGATCGGCGGTATTCATCGAAATCGCCAATTCTGGGGAAGAGTGGACCTGCAGTTTTGCCGGGATTGATCTATTTGCTACCATGGCTGAGAAGCTGATAATTATTCTGGATCAATTATCTCCCTATGAACGGAATCCTGCGGAAACCGGATGCACCTATACTTTTCCTCAGCTTGGTCTGACGTTATGGCGGTCCGATGCCCTTAGCGAAGCGGATCTGCTTACTGAAGAGTATTTGTCGCTTCCTCCGGATATTTACGAGGATGAGAAACGGCTGCTGTATTTTGAATCGGTGTCAGTGTTTGTTCTATTAAAGGAGGTTAACGATGAAACGGATGCCCTTTGAACGTCCAACCGAACATTATGATGCACGGATCATGGATATCGACGAGAAAATCTGTGCCCTAATCAAGCAGCGGAAAGATATCTCCGGCAATAATCCGGGCTTTCCTCCCTTAGAGCAAATCTCTAAATGGGCGGCGGATTTCGAACTCTACGAGGATTTGTTAAAATCAGTATTCGGAACCTTGTTAAGTGAAGAGCATTTTAAACCCTTGATTGAGCCTTCCGGATTCAGACAACATATTCCTGTGCTTCAATCCATTGAGCAGGGTGAATATTTCTATACACTGACTTCCTTGCGGCAATACAGCAATGCCAGCGTAATTACATTCAATATAGATTGGGATGTTACGGTAGATGATCTGATCAGACATTCCTATAAACATCACAAACATTTTGAACTTGATCTGGGTGAAGCTTATGACTGCCGAATGTCAGATGGCGGTAGCTCAACGGGGCATGCCGCTTATAATTATGTGGTCTCCCCTCCGCTGCCTGACGATTTATCAGGGATAGACCTTGCATTTAAGGAATACATCGGACCATTCAAGAACAAAGAGACAGGTACTGAAATTGTTTTTAGCGTGAAATGATGCTGATTTATCCCTTTATCGCCCCGCGATGTTTCCATAATGGACTAAACAGACAACCTGCGAATATAAGCATATTTATGCTTAGCGTAATCAGGAACACCGTGCGCGGCCCCGACAGCTCAGAGATCCAGCCCGACGCCATAATGGCGAAGGGCATCCCCAGCTTGAAGATTGATCCCGTAATTCCGCTGACCCGGCCAATTAGCTGATAAGGTGTCGTCTCCTGGCGGAACGTCCAGATGCTTACCGTGCTTATCGTCTCAAACAAACCGTATAGAAACAGACCGAAGGCAAGTACATAAGCAGAGTGCGACCAATAAAAGATGATACTCGTCAACCCGACGCATAAACAGGATAACGTAATCAGCTGTCCAACTGTGAAATAACCCCGCAATTTACCGATCAGCAGGCTTCCTGCCAGTCCTCCGATTCCAGCAGCCGAGAAAACGAGGCCAAGTAGCGCGTTCCCTAGCTTCAGTTCATCTTTTGCGAAAAAAATAATTGTCGTATCCACCATCCCTGACGTGCTGTTCAGAAAAATAACGGCGATCGTCATCGTCCATAATAATCGATTCGTGCGTAATTCAATCCAGCCTGCATGCAGCTCTTTCCAGAAGCCGTCTCGCTTCGAAGAAGGCGATGCGGTCTCTTCATGGGTTCGAATACAGGAAAGTGTAATGAAGGCCAAGGTGAATGCAACCGCCGTAATCAGCAGAGATACATGGAGATTGGGTAGGATGAGCAACAAGCCGCTTAATACGGGTCCGGCGATCCCCACAAAGGTCGTCACGAAATTGTAGGATGCATTTGCCGGGGTGAGCATAGACTTGGGAAGCGATTGCTTCACCATGGCAACCCGGGCGTTAGAATAGGCATACCCAAAGGTCATCAGCAGAAAACCCGCAATGTACAACAGCCAAAGAGAATGACTCCCCATTTCGATAGCCGCGTACAACCCCGCGAGAATTACGATCTGCAGCAGAATAGCCGTTAAAGACCACCTTTTCTTATGTACCCTGTCTACCAGTACGCCAATGAACATCGCGAGCAGCAAATTCGGCAGGAATTCAATGCCCCTCATCGTCGACATAACCACGGAGGACTTCGTGAGATCATACAAGATGAGCGGGAGGGCCAGCTCATAGATCTTGTTCCCCAACGCCATGATCGCACCTGTCCCTAATAGAATCATAAAAGCCGGACTGCGCCAAATGGATAGCACCGGCTGCGCTTGCGTTATGTTGGATGACATTAGTTCATACACGCTCCTCTTTACGGATGGAATGACTCAAATTATACTTTTACAAAAGTGGTAGTAAAATAGAAAAGTTAATTTATTGGTTTCGCCTTTTAGAGGAGTGACGATGATGGATATTGAAGATCATTACTTAACGCTGCATAAACAATATGAGTTAAAGCCGGATAAAACCTGGTTTCCCGTGTCGATGGATGAGCTGTCGGTTATCTTTGACTGCACGCGCCGCAATACGCAATTTCTCGTCCAGAAGCTGAAGGAGCATGGTTATATTGACTGGAAATCGGGACTGGGCAGGGGGAATACTTCACAGCTTGTACTTCTCCGGGACAAAGAAGAGCTGATTCTGGAAAAAGCGCGCAGACGGGCGCAGCAAGGCCGGATTCGTGAAGCCTTCGAATGTCTGCAGGCCAGTAGTGACGAATCTCTGCATACGCAGTTCCACAGCTGGCTTGGTGACCAGTTTGGCATGCATAAACAGCGGAGTGATGAGGATGTGCTTCGGTTTCCCTTTTACAGGCCCGTGCCTGATCTTGATCCGCTGACAGTTGTCCGGAGAACGGAGGCGCATATGATCCGCCAGTTGTTTGATACATTGGTGGAATACGATCCGCAGCAGCAGACGCTGAAGCCTGGACTTGCCCATCACTGGGAGTGTGACGAAACGAAAAGCCGCTGGACCTTTTATTTGCGCAAGGGCGTGATGTTCCATCATGGTAAAAGGCTGACAGCGGAGGATGTGCGCTTTACTTTCGAGCGTATCAGGAACTGGAGTGCCGGCGATTTTCTGGCACAAAGTGTGCTGCAGGTGGAGATGAAGAGTACGTATAGTGTTTGTTTCCAGCTGGCTGAGCCGAATGCGCTGTTTGCGCATTTTATAGCCACCGAAAGATTTTCGATCATCCCGAATGATTTGGAACAGATAGCTGCGAGACATGACTTCGCCAGGCTGCCAGTGGGCACCGGCCCATTTCAAATGACGGAGAATAATGAATCCATCCTGGTGCTGGAGGCCAATGAACGTTATTTTAATGGACGGCCTTTCTTGGACCGGATTGAAATGTGGGTGTGGCCTAATTACGAAGAACAGCTGCGGAGCAGGGAGCGGTCTTCGGATCAAACACAGCTGCTGTATTTTGAAGCGCTTAGTAAGGGGGATTCTGACCGGACATTGAACCAATCTGAGCTGGGCAGTACATTGCTAACGTTCAATTTGTCCAAAAACGGAGTAGTGCAAGACAGGCGATTACGGGAGGCGATTCATCTTGCGCTGGACCGGAAGCAAATGCTTAGGGAGCTGCAGGGTAAAAGAGCCGTGACTTCTTCAGGCTTTGATCCCGGGTGGAATGACCCCGCATATGGCTCTGATTTGGATGAAGCCAAAGCTCTGCTGCGAGCCTCTACTTATGCCGGTGAAGTCTTGCAGCTGTACACCTATGAGTATTTCAGCAATGAAGAGGATGTCCGCTGGATCCGGCAGGAGTGCGGCAAGCTGGGCGTTAAGGTGGAAATAAATGTGCTGCCTATTCTGGAACTGTCGCTAGCTGGGGTGATTGTGCAGGCAGATATGATCTTCGTTGGTGAAGTGCTGGGCGGGCAGCCCTCGATTGCTTTAATTGAGATGTACCGGTCTCCTAACGGTTATATCCGCAACCATTTAGATGCTGCCACGTTGGCAAAAGTCGATGGACGAATCCGGGATGCTCTGGAAACTGCCGAGCCGGAGCAGAGAATGCAGATTTTGCGCGGGATCGAGGCGGAGCTGAAGCGGGAGTGCAGTGTGCTTTTTATGTATCATAGTGTGCAGACAGTCGGGCATGAGAAGTCGCTGCATGGGATCGAGATGAATGCCTGGGGCAAAATCGACTACAAGGAAATATGGATTAAGTAAGAACATATAATAGGTTCAGGAAGGTTTATTCTATCATAAAACAATCAAAATATATTGTAAAACGATAAATTATATGTTAAATTCAAAACGGTAATACTTCAATAAAAAAGGAAGGCTAAAGCTGCCGGTGAGGAGATAACATCATTGAAACCAATAACACAACTTCTGCATTTTGGCTATCATCAGGCGATGAGCTGCATTTTTCCGATTGCGATCTTTGGGACCTTAGCTCTTTCCGGTGTAATAAATGTGCCTTTCGTTTACCGTTATGATGCCATTCTTTTCGTGTTGCTTACTGTGCAGTACCTCATGTACCGCAGTGGATTAGAGACATGGGATGAGATTAAAGTGATCTGTATATTTCATTGTATTGGACTGTTGCTGGAAATATATAAGGTGAGTATGGGATCATGGTCATACCCGGAGCCCGGGCTTACGAAAATATTCGGTGTACCGCTCTATAGCGGTTTTATGTATGCAAGTGTTGCAAGTTTTATGTGCCAGGTATGGCGTAGACTGAAGATGGACATGACCGGCTGGCCGGGGCTTACTTCTGCGGGATCACTGGGAGGAGCCATTTATCTGAACTTTTTCACACATCATTTCATTCCTGATTTTCGCTGGTGGCTGACGGCACTTGTGCTCATTGTTTTTTGGAAAACCTGGATCATCTATCGGGTACGGACCGTTATATATCGAATGCCCTTGACACTGGCTTTTTTCATCGTAGGTTTTTTTATCTGGTTAGCCGAAAATATAGCTACATTCTTTAATGCCTGGAAATATCCTGACCAGTACCAAGCCTGGCAAGTGGTTAGCTTCAGTAAGATCAGCTCGTGGTTCCTGCTGGTGATCATCAGCGTTATTATTGTGGCCCAACTAAAACATGTTAAAGCGAACCGTATTACAAAAGGGTAAGGGTCCAGCTAAGATTAAGCAAACGGGACACGATAGTACAATAAAACAGTGGCAGTCCAGGACAATATTCTCGTCCATGGCTGCCACTGTTTTTTTGTTGTGTTCTGGAAACGCAGCTCATGAGGATGGACTGGATTATTATTACATAAATCTTTCCCTAGTGAAAATTAGTTTGACATTAGAAACAAATGCCTTTATTTTTATATATATAAATAAGTTTCATCAGGGAAACATATTTTCCTTAATGCAAATTATTGAATCTTATCTATTCTATGAACCAGGAGGAGAAACAAATGAGGAACCTGTGGGTGGAGAGAACGAGAAAATTAGGTGTGGGTGCATTGCTGTCTTTGGCACTTGTAATCACGGCCTGTAATGAGAAGGAGAGCGGGAACGCAGCAGAAGGGACAGACAAAGACACCATTGCTGTGGTTACGACCATTTCACAGATTGCAGAGCCTATAACGATTATTGGCGGAGATAAAGTACAGGTACAGAGTCTTATGGGACCGGGTGTGGATCCCCATCTGTATAATGCCACTCAAGGAGATATAGCCAAGCTGGGCGGTGCAGACCTGGTCCTGTACAGCGGCTTGCATCTGGAGGGCCAAATGCATGAGGTGTTCCAAGAGATCGGCAAAACGAGGCCGACAGTAGCGATAGCTGAGAGTATCCCGGAAGACCAGCTGCTCACAAATGAACTGGGAGACACGGACCCCCATGTATGGTTTGATATCGACCTCTGGAAGCAGGCCCTCGGCAATGCAGCAGAGGAGCTGAAGAAGCTGGCCCCGGAGCATGCAGAATATTTTGAGAGCAATAAAGCGAAATACTTCGCAGAGCTGGACACGCTGAACACGGATTCAAAAGCCAAATTGGCACAGATTCCTGAAGCCCAGCGGACACTGGTTACCGCGCATGATGCATTCAGCTATTTTGGCAGGGCAAATGGTATTGAGGTAATAGGCTTGCAGGGACTGAGTACAGAGGATGAATTTGGCGTCTCTGACATTAACGATACTATTGACTTGCTGATTCAGAACAAAATTCCTGCCGTATTCGTAGAAAGCAGTATTAACCCGAAATCCATAGAGGCTGTGATTGAAGGAGCCAAGAGCAAGGGGCTGGAGGTCAAGCTCGGCGGCGAGCTGTTCTCCGATGCCATGGGTAATGCGGATACCGCTGAGGGTACTTATCTGGGAATGTATAAACATAACGTGGAAACGATCTATACTGCACTCAGCGGGGGAGGGAAATAAGATGAGCGATGTTCTAGTAGAAGGCTTAAATGCCTCTTACCGGCAAAATAAAGTATTGCACGATGTTTCCTTCAAGGTGCAGCCCGGCACGCTTACGGCGATCATCGGCCCGAACGGTGCCGGGAAATCGACCCTGCTCAAAGTGATGCTGGGCCTGCATCCCAAGCTGTCGGGCACCGTATCCTTTTACGGCTCCGCCTTCTCCAAGGTGAAATCACGTATCGGTTATGTGCCGCAGCGGGGCTCCGTGGATTGGGATTTCCCGACGGATGCGCTGGATGTAGTCATGATGGGACTGTATGGCAAAGTTGGGTGGCTGAAATGGCCCAAAGCCAGTCACCGGCAGCAGGCATTACACGCCCTGGACCAGATGGGGATGGCCGATTACGCGCACCGCCAGATCAGCCAGCTGTCCGGCGGGCAGCAGCAGCGGGTGTTTCTGGCCAGGGCGCTGGTACAGGATTCTGACCTTTATTTTCTGGATGAGCCCTTGGCCGGGGTAGACGCCGCGACGGAGAAGGCGATTATGACGACACTCCAGCTATTGAAGGAGCAGGGCAAAACAGTGATGGTCGTACATCATGATCTACATACGGTAGAGGAGTATTTCGACCACGTGCTGCTGTTGAACCGTACGATTGTAGCCCACGGAAGTACCCGTGAGGCGTTTACCCAAGAGCAAGTGTACCGTGCCTATGGAGGTTCGCTTCGCTGGATCGGAGGCACCTAATGGATATAACCGGCATCTCACCTAACACACTTTGGGTATTATTCAGTACTTTAATTCTTGGGATCGCCTCAGGTTTGATCGGTTGTCTGGCGTACTGGAAACGCCAAAGCCTGATGAGCGACGCCCTTTCCCATGCGGCTTTGCCGGGAATTGTGATTGCTTTTACGATCGTTGGTGTCAAAAGCGTTCCGGCAATGATCGCCGGAGCGGCGCTAAGCGCAGTGCTCGGTTTTCTCTTTATCCAGTGGATTCAATCGTCCACCAAAATTAAAGAGGATACGGCGATGGGAATCGTGCTGTCGATCTTTTTCGGACTTGGAATCATGCTGTTGTCCATTGTAAACCGGACGGCAGGCGGAGGCCAGAGCGGTCTGGATTCGTTCATATTTGGCCAGGCAGCTTCCATGACCGGTAAAGATGTTAAGATCATGCTGGTGCTGGCATTGATTGTGATCGCGTTCATATGGATCGGTTTCAAGGAGTGGAAGCTGTTTCTGTTCGATGCGGATTTTGCCAAGGGACTGGGCTTGTCCGGGCGGGTGATGAACGGGATGTATATGAGTATGCTGATTCTTGTTATTGTCATCGGGATTCAGGCGGTAGGTGTCATCCTGATGTCGGCTCTCCTGATTATTCCCCCGGTAAGTGCGCGATACTGGACCCAGTCCTTCAAGCGGATGCTTATCATTTCCGCTGTATTCGGCGGGGGTGCCGGGGCCGCAGGAACATGGGTCAGCACACTGGGAAAAGGCTGGCCGACAGGACCCTTTATCGTTCTGGTCTCGTCTTCGCTGTTCCTTGTGTCGCTTGTCTTTGGCTTTCAGAAAGGCTGGCTGGCGAAGCTTCTTCACCTGCGGGCGCAAAAGAAAAAATCGGCGGAATCAGCACATCTGCATACGCCTGAGGAGGGGAAAGCGGTATGAGCTACACAGCCTGGATCTTGCTTACAGCTTCACTTGTCGGCTTAACCTGCGGAATAATTGGAACGTTCCTCATCCTTAGACGAATGGCAATGATGGCGGATGCCATCAGCCATAGTGTGCTGCTGGGGATCGTCGTTGCCTTCCTGATCACCAAGCAGCTGAGCGGCGGACATATGCTGATCGGCTCCATCATCGCCGGTCTGCTGACAGCCATGCTGGTCCAATTCCTGCACTCCCGCGGCGTAGCCCAGGATGCTTCCATTGGCGTAGTCTTCACCACATTGTTCGCAGTCGGTGTAGTTCTGATTGCAACAAAGGTAGGGAATGCACATCTAGATGTAAAACACGCATTGATGGGTGAAATTACATTTGTTCCGTGGAATACAGTGGAGCTGCCTTGGATAGGTGCCGTTCCTCAAGCAACGCTAATGCTGTTCATTGTACTCATTATTGTTCTTGCCGTTATTCTTGCATTGTATAAAGAATGGAAGATTACATCGTTTGACCCGGCGCTTGCGGCCAGTCTTGGACTTCCGGTCGTATTGATGCATTATCTGTTCATGACGCTTGTATCGGTAACAACGGTGGCCTCATTTGATGCCGTCGGGGCAATTATGGTCGTAGCCATGCTGATTACCCCGGCTGCGTCCGCTTATCTGTGGACAGACCGTCTTTCAGTCATGCTGATGCTCAGCGCCGGTTTTGGCGTCCTCTCTGCTGTCGCGGGTTACTATATTGCAGTGTGGCTGGACACCTCAATTTCAGGCTCCATGGCCTTTGCTACCGGACTTGTATTTATAGCAAGCTTCCTGGGTTCTCCGTCAAGCGGTGTGTTGTCCCGGTTTTTCCGGGCTCCAGCAGTGATTGAGGAATAGCATAAGCCAGCGTTGCGAGCTTGTATCATACGAATATGAAGATCCCCATTTTATTGCTCAAGGGCGATAGAACGGGGATTTTTAGGTTGAAGCAACCGAATCTACCGAGTCCACAAGGCTATCACAGAATAATAACTATCAAAAATGATTGTCAAGCATTACACTAATATATGGATTTAGGCCACATTTTTCTCATTAAATCAAACCGCACGCTTGATAATCTATCTGGCGAGCGGACGATGATTATCGTCGCACACCGCCTTTCCTCTGTGATGCGGGCAGACCAGATTATTCTGCTTGAAGACGGATGTATTGCGGACCGTGGAAGCCACAGCGAATTATGGAGCCGCAACGTGCTGTATCGGACACTTTTTCAGCATAATATGCAGGAGTCTGTATAACCAAGAAGCCCTCAGGTTTCCGCCTTGAAGCGGAGCAATGAGGGCTTTTGTTAGGCTTAAGAAGCAATAATCCGGTTTATACCCTCTGAGGGAATTGGATGAGTATGGAATTTCTTATCATATCCGCCATCATCAACGCTTCACGCTCGATACGGTCATACAGCTGAATACTGGTGTTGTAGTCCTTGTTCAACATCGCTACTGCTTCTGCTTTAGTTAGTGCAAGATGATCGTAGAACATTTTCCTGAACTCTTCTTTGGGGAAAAAGGGGTTAATGCGGGCTAGAAATTCAACAATTTGATCCGCATTGGCATACCATTTTTTCTCTGCGGCGGCAGCTGCATTGGTATCACCTGCTTTCGCAGCTTTGACAAGATCAGCAGCAATTACCAAGTGTTCTTTGATAAGATTGCTATAAGCATTAGCTATACTCTCTCCGTAAAAGGGCTTAAGCGCGTTGCCCATATCCGGCGCATTCTGCAGGAGGCGCGCCAGTACCGCATCGGTATCGGGCAATCCGAAAACAAGACTGATGATGGCCATTCGTGTCCACGCCACATGCTGCTCCCATAATAAGCGCATATTATTTTTGAATTCGATCTGAGCTTTGGTCAGGCAGATCACCTGTGGACCTGCATTTGCAGGAGCCATATTGGGCCATGCGTAAGACGTTCTATTTGCGGAGGGGCCAAAGCCCCCATAAGAATACATACAATCTAACCTCCCCTGAATACTTATATCCCCATAGTATGGGGATTACGCCTATGTGTTCACAGATGGCTGCAAAAGAAGGTGGTTTTTACGTTTTCCCTAAACAAAAAAACGAGATATCCGCTGAGCGGAATCTCGCTTTTTGTTGCAATGGCAGATTAAATTCGAGCGAGCGTGAAGCGGAAGCTATACGGCCGGTTTGCAGGCAGAGTAAACTGTTCATGCGTCGGTGCACCCCAGCTGTCGTCACCGCCGACACCCATTTGCTTGTAATTGACCCTCAGCACGGTTTTATCCGAAGCCGGCAATTTATAGACGTGATCGCTGGCTTCCAGTTCTTCTGGTTTCCAAGGGAGTACGTTGATTTCCAGCGATGTTGCATTTTCGATATGGATCCCTGATCCATCACTGCCTTCTGTAACTGAAGCATATCTGACATCTGTTTTGTTCCCGCATTCCTGTGGCTTGAGGTAAGGAGTGAACTGTTCACTGACTTTGCCGCTAAAGCGTCCCAGTCGGGCTCCGGTTTGCCGGTCCCAATAGTTCTCATGTGGTCCGCGTCCGTACCATGACACAGTGTCCAGGCTTCCATCAAGCACGAACAGCATTCCGAACTCGGGAATTTCCGGCAGCGAGCTGCTGCCCGGGTTCAGTTCCTGCGAAATCTCCACAGATCCGTCAGGACGGATTTCATAGGTGACCATTAGAGTGGACACGGGATTGGTGGGCAGCAAGTAGGTTGCCGATACGAAACAAAGATTCTCTTGAGTCCGGGTAGTGAATTGAACAAGACTGCGTTCATAGGAAGCCTTTCTCCAGACTGCGGAACGTTCCTGCAGATGGTTGCCAAGATCATTATCAGTGACGGCTCTCCAGAAATTCGGTCTTGCAGGCTCAATCAGGCGTTCTTTGCCCAGGACTTGATAAGAGAACAAATCTCCGGTTGCCGTATTGAAAGAAAGTGAAAAGTCAGCTCCTGCAATGATCAATGCTTCCTCTTGCTCAGTGATGTGAAGGGGATCTCCTGCTGAAACGGGAAGATTTCCTGCAACTCTTGGAACTAGAATGAACTGCTCCCATGCAATCTCATGGTTGGCATCTGCCCATGCTGCAGCAGCAGGTTGAATGAAGGACAAGGTCAGCACTGCTTCTTTATCATTGGCTATGGAACTAAGCTCATACGGAATGACACAATCGACAGTCTCTCCCGGTGCAGCGGCAATCCGCAGAGAGCCCTCTTGCGAAGTTACGCCTTCCAATTCAAGCTTCCAATGTAAATCATATTCTTTGATATTCGTAAATAAGAAGTTATTACGGATTTGATAGAGACCTTTCTGAAGATCCTGGGCGGTGACTTTTATATTCTGATAGCATTTTTTGACCTCAAGCAGCTTAGGGGTTACTGTCCGGTCCGCAAACAGCAGGCCGTTGCCGCTAAAGTTCCCGTCATGTGGGGATTCACCGAAATCGCCGCCGTACGCCAGATATTCAATCCCCTCTGGAGTTGTAGTGCGGATGGCCTGATCCACCCAGTCCCAGATGAATGCGCCTTGGAACACATCATATTTGTCGAACATATCGGTGTAGAGATGCAGTCCGCCGCAGGAATTGCCCATAGCATGGCTGTATTCACAAAGGATATAAGGCTTCTGC
Organism: Paenibacillus paludis; assembly: GCF_042610515.1. Lineage (NCBI taxonomy): Bacteria > Bacillati > Bacillota > Bacilli > Caryophanales > Paenibacillaceae > Paenibacillus > Paenibacillus paludis. The sequence goes on along the minus strand of NZ_JBGJZP010000021.1, from coordinate 40,650 downwards.
GGATTGTTTGTCGCATATTGTTCAACGCCGGCAGGCTTAATGTACATCGTAGACTCGATATCGCTCGCCGCTTCCGAAGGTCTGTAATGAAAAATCCCTTCATAATGAACAGGACGGGTAGGATCGGCTGCCCGCAGATAGTCATGCATGGCAATAAAATTATCGCCGCCAAAGGACTCATTGCCGAGTGACCAGATGATAACGGATGGATGATTTTTGTCCCGTTGCATCATGGAATTACAGCGGTCGATGACATTGGCGCGCCATTCCGGCTTGCTCGCGGGAACATTGCCCTCATGCAGCTCTTGTTGTCCATATTGCCAGCTGCCGTGTGTCTCCAGATTGGTTTCGTCAATTACATAGAGACCGTATTCGTCACACAACTCATACCAAACTGACTGATTGGGATAATGAGAGGTCCGTACCGCATTAATGTTATGGGATTTCATCAGATGAATATCGCGGATCATATCCTCTACGGACAATGCGCGTCCAGTGTCACAAGAGAACTCATGCCGGTTAGTGCCTTTCAGTACGATCCGTTTCCCGTTAATCTTCATTAAGCCGTCTCTAATCTCGAAGGAGCGGAAGCCAACCTTTGTGCTGACCGCCTCTTGAACGGCCTCCTGACCATCCACTAGCGAGAGCACCAAGGTGTAAAGGTATGGTTTCTCCGCACTCCATTTATGAGGCTGAGCTACAGGTGCCGACAGTTTAAGCTGCTGCAAATCCCCTTCCTGAAAAGATACTGCAGCAGCAACCGGAGCAGCCCAGATCCCTTGGCCATTGTTATCATAAAGCTGCATTTGCAGCGAGTAATCTCCAGCTTTGCGGCTAAAGTAATCTTCCACTTTGATGTCCACGTTCAGCTCCGCATGCACAAACTCGTTGCCCAGATCGGTCCGGGCCCAAAAGTCGGCAACACGTACGGGAGGTGCGGTATACAAATAAACGTCGCGGAAAATGCCGCTAAGCCGCCAGAAATCCTGATCTTCCAGCCAGCTCGCATCACACCAGCGGTACACCTCAACGGCCAGTTTATTCTCTCCTGCTTGCAGATAAGCTGTAATATCGAAGTCCGACGGGGTAAAGGTATCTTCACCATAGCCGACCAGTTCTCCGTTCACCCATACATAAAAAGCAGACTCCACACCCTGGAAGCTGAGGAATACAGGCTGGCCGTCCCAAGCTTGCGGTACATCAAATGTACGTACATAGGAACCTACAGGATTATATAAAGTAGGGGCAAAAGGGGGCTTCAAATCCGGTTCTGACTCTGCCCAAGGATACCGCACATTGGTATATTGAGGGTAATCATAGCCCTGGAATTGCCAATGGGAAGGAACAGGAATATCCGCCCAATTGCTGTTGTCATAATCTGATTTATAGAAATCCTTGCTGCGTTTCTCAGGAGTTTCGGCAAAGGCGAATTTCCAAGTGCCGTTCAACGATTGATAACGGGAGGAGGATTGTTTATTTCCTTGGAGTGCTTGCTCAGCAGTCGGGAAAGACATCATGGAAGCATGCGCTTCCATTCGGTTCAATTGAAAAATCTCCGGATTGTTATTCCATTCGGGATATCCGTTGGCAGGTGGCTGATAGACTAGCTTCTTACGCACTTTAACATCTCCTTATATTGTTATATTCATATTATAGAATGAGAAAGGCTCAAGGTATATATAATGATATTCTTATCAAATAACACAATATGAAACTAAATAGGGCTTTCTTTCGCTAGAAATGAAGGCTAATATAGAAGCAACAATTAGAAACGGAGAATCCTTGTGAAAAGCAAAATGATTTTTTGCCAAACTGATGAGACGATGCTGCTGCCCTTATATGCCACAACCATCGGATATTGGGAGCATCAGGCTGAAACTTTGCGTCCGGCCGGTTTTCCGGATTATCAGATGCATCAGGTGCTTGAAGGCAAAGGTGAACTGAATATTAATGACAAAAGTTACATCGTAGGCCCCGGGGAAGTGTTTTTTCTATATCCTGAAATTCCGCATTTCTATACTCCGGTTAGCAGGGAGTGGAAGCTGGCGTGGATTTCATTTAGCGGCAGGGAAGCTGCCCAGATGCTGATGTACGCAGGAATACGCGAGTCTGGACCCGGGAGATTAAGAGACGAAGCACTTTTGGAGCCTTTGCGGGAGATGCTTCTTTTGTCTAATGAACATCCGCTTGAAGATGATCTGGAATGCTCCAAGCTGCTGTACGCATTGCTGTTGGATCTGAAACGCAAACTGCTGCCTTCTTCCAGCGAGGAAGATGAAATGGAACGGATTAAGCCCGTCCTGCGCTATATAGAACTCCATTTGCACCGGCCGCTTCAGTTAAAAGAACTGGCAGAAGTAGCTGCAGTATCGCCGCAGTATTTGTGCCGGCTGTTTCAGCACACGGTTCATGAGCGGCCGGTAACGTACATTAATAAACAGCGGATTAACCGGAGCAAGCAATTAATGTTTAACGTTCGCGGTAAAAAAATCTACGAAATTGCCCGGGATGTCGGTTTTGAGAATGCCAGCTACTTTTGTGCGGTGTTTAAACGGGTGACAGGGATGAAGCCTGAGGATTTTAAACGATTGCATGGTTTGGATTAAAGGTGAATGCAGGGGGGATATAATCGGAGCTGGACCTTTCATGAATACTGCATAACAAAAAAAGGCAGCCCACGGCTGCCTTTCGTTCATTCATTGTGCTGCATAAATAAAATGCTCAACTGTCCTTACTGTATCTTCGATCTCCGGATTTGAGTTGTCGATCATTGCGACATTCGACGCGGGCAGCGGCCACGCGACAGTGCGGCTGCCAAGCGAAGACCGGAATTCCTGCCAATGCTGAAATTTCCAGTCATCCAAAGACGAGTGCCTGCCTTGAATGCGTTCCCGGTACAAATCCTCGTTGGCCAGTCCGACCAGAACAACCTTGACCTCAACCTCGGGCAGCGTAAGACCGATCCGGGACAACTCACTGCTAATCCAGTCTGGGTCTGCTGCTTCCTTGGTAAAGGGTCCAACCACGAATACATCGCTATTCAGGCCGATATTATCAAGTGCGGCGTCCATCGTAATGCGGTAACCGAGGTCGCGGCAAAGTCTTTTATATTCTGCGGAATCTCTGTCAGTCGGGTCCAGACCATGCATGGTCATGATGGCGTCCGCCGCCGGCCGCAGCAGAATATCCATATCGAAGAAGGCGGCTTTGCGGCGCGAGGCTACCGCTTTGGCCAGCGTCGTTTTGCCCGCACCTGCCGGTCCCAGAAAAAATACCAGTTTATTCATCATTCTGCTCTCCTCAAATCCCGATTCAGTTCACACCTCAACCAGTATATCCTATCATTTTTTGCAATCCAAAAAAAGGTTGAACAGAGCCAAAGAGAGCGCTCAAGTTCAACCTTTTTTATACCCGGTAGTGTTCACCTTATTTGACAACTTTCTTGCCGGAATTCAATAATTTATGCCACTTCTTAAGGTAGATCACTCTGCGGAACATCGTTTTATCCTTCAATTGATTAAAGATATAAGCATCCGGCCGCGTATTTACCTCAATAATCCATGGCTTCAAAGCAGAATCCAATCCAATATCCAGGCCTATTTCCTTAAATCCGCTGTGGTTTTTATGGAATTCTTTCGCCACCTGATCCCCTAAAGCTTTTAATCCTTTGATATAGTCTTTTTTCTTGTCTCCTTGCAGGTAAGGACTAAGCAGCGTTTCCAGAGGAAGCGGTTTTCCGCTGTTGTGGAAATTCGTAACGATTTTCTTAGGATGTGCCATTCGCCCGATATATCCGGTACATTCCCAATGGTTCGTGCTGTTCATTTGCGTCATAATGCGCACATCAAAGATACGATTCTGATAAGTTAGCAGATTTATCCCTTGCTGAACCAAATATTCACGCTTTAATTTACTGCTGCCTAGCGAAGTGAACAGAGCGCCGTAAGTTTTAAAATAACGGGGAGTCTCGCCTACGTGATAGGCATATTTATGTTCACCATACTTAATAACTTTAATGACACCATTTCCTCCGGTTCCTTTGACAGGCTTTACATATACCATCTTATGCTTGTTAAGCATGGACTGCAGGGCTTCATACGAATAGATCCGGCTATCGGGCACGAATTGGCGGAGCCGTGAATGGTTAAGCAGCATTTTTGTTTTGGACCATTTGCTTGCAATGGTAATGGTTTTTTTGGTGGTCGCGGCTTTCTTGGACAACATCAGCAGGTCACCTCGTTCTAATAGTGGAAGTATAGCTTTACACACTTATATTGCCTGTCTTACGGGAATGGATCATTCCGCAGCCTTCAGCACATAGGATATCGTATGTAAGTCATCGGTCATCAACCACAGGCAAAAAGACGGGGGGATGCGCGGAAGTTTCATGTATAATTAAGAGAATATGTAGAAGGGTTTGGAGGCAATGTGCAGATGACAGTCTCCGTGATTTATTTCATTTTTACAATAACCGTAATGATTGCGCCTACTGGATTGTAGAGGATGAGGGAGAGGTTGCGGGCGGGTGCGGGATGGCCCCTTTTGCCGGTTTCGAGCATTTTGCCTGTGACGCCTGGTATATTAGGGAACTTGAAAATTAGCTGTAAAAGGAGGATTGCGGCTTGGAGTTATCATTGAAATCTCTGGATTTAAAAGCAGCGGAAGTTGGCAACAAAGCCTCGAATTTGTCCAAGCTTATAAACGAACAATTCAGCGTGCCCGATGGTGTAGTGCTGTCCCAAACTTATTTCGCATGTTCGGAAGCTGAACTGCAGCAGAAGTTGAATCGACTGTCTGAGCGTCTGGAGAGAATGCTTCCTTCCGCTGACGGCTGGGCCGTCCGCTCCACGGCAATCGACGAAGACGGCGGAATGAAGTCCATGGCTGGTCAATACAAGACCGTAATTATTCAGCATTCCTCTCAGCTGCCGGCTGCAGTTGCTGAAGTGCATGAGGGGTCAATTCCTGTGATCATTCAGACATTTATTGAACCGGATTATTCCGGTGTTCTGTTTTCCTGCAACCCGCTTACGGGAGAATCCGAAATAATCATTGAACTTGTAGAAGGAAGAGGAGAAGCTCTCGTGGGCGGGGACACCAATCCAATGGTCCATTACCGGGAAGGCAAATGGAGCGATTCCAGCCCATTGCTCGAACAACTCCTGCTCCATATGGAACCATGGATTATGAAAGCAAAGGAGCTAATGCAGCAGCAGGTGGACATGGAGTTTTGCATCAAGAACAAATCGCTTTACTGGCTTCAGGTTCGTCCTGTAACAACCGGAGTCCATACCGATTCGTGGGACTACGATTTTGCACATATCCCTGACTCCTTCCTTGAAGAGGACTGGTTTCTTCTTGATCAGTGCACGGAACCCGTTACTCCGTTAGTAAAGAAGCTGGATCCGGGCAATTATTTTCAAATGCCTTATTGGGATATACGGTTCGTTCAGCATTACCCTTACATCAGTCTGAAAAAGAACGTTGGTGCCGCTGCGCCTTCACAACCGGACGACGGGACAAGCATGCTGCTTAGATGGCAGGCGCTTAGAAACAGATACGAGCCGATCTTCGATCAACAGCTGAACGAAAATATTACGCAAGCCTCACTTGAAGACTTATGGGAGAAGACAGCTGTTCGGGTAGAGATCAACCGGTCTTATGTGAGTGAGTATTTGAACCGGGACTGGTTCATGGCACGACGCATCATAGGGAAGGAGCTGGAACAGCTCGTCAGCCGCTATGCTGGAGAGAATGCAGACGTACCGCTTTTATTGTCCTCGCTGACTGGAGAAGTGAACACGATCACGTATCAAAAAACGTTGCAGCTTAACCAATTGGTAAACTCTGCGCGGAAATATCCTGACTTTGGAGAACTGTGTAACAAGGTTAGAAGCAGTGAACCTCATCCATGGGCAGACCAATTTGCTGCTTTCATTTCCCAGTACGGCTACGAGCTTCCACATCCCTTGGCACTGCACCTGAAGACCTTGGCCGAGAGTCCGGAAACGTTGTTGTCCAGAATTGCAGCTGAACTCCATACCCGCAAGATTTCTCGTGAGGGGAAAGGTCAGGAAAGCTGGAAAGAAGTTGCTGCCAGGATTGGGCAACGGATGGAGCATGACGAGAAAACGGAATTTCATAGGCTGTTAACAGAGTATAGAGCCTACGTGATCCGAACAGAAGATGACGATTATCTGCTCCAGAAAGGTTCATCCTCTATTAGAAGAATCTTGCTCGAAATCGCTCAGCGTTTAGTAGACTGCGGCAAAATAGAAAGCAGGGAGTCTATATTTTTCCTCTATCCCGATGAAATACATGAACTGATCTCCGGTGCCCGCCAAAGTGTGGAAGAAACGGAACTCCTTCAACGGGAAAAAAGCTTTGCCGCAGCAGCAGCAATTAACCCTCCATTACTTCTGAAGCCCGGTAATGCGCGGAAGGTGTCCGAAGACCAAAAGCTGCAGGGGGTAGCTGTGGCGCAAGGATGCAGAAGTGGAAAGGTCTTTAAATTAATGAATCCGCTGGACCGGGAAAGCTACAACCAGATTCCGGAGAATGCGGTCATCGTAGCTCCAATCCTGACGCCCAATCTGACTTATGCGATCTTGGCCTGTGCAGCTATCGTAACCGAAGTGGGCGGTTTCTTATCGCACGGAGCTATTTTTGCCCGGGAGATGGGCATTCCGGCGATTGTTCAGGTAGAGGCAGCGACAAGTCTTCTCCAGAATGGTGATGAAGTACAGGTAGATGCAAAACGGGGAGTAATTGAAATACTGAAGCGAAACTCAAATCCATCATAGGAAGTGATCTTTCATGAAGCTGCCAGTCTTGAACCAAGGTCTTGCTGAACAAATTCAGCAGTCGGAAATTGACTATTTAACCTCAAGAATTAACTCCATCCGCGAACGCGAAGGTAACCCGGAGGGTGTTGAGATTGTCCGTTTCGGCCACACCACTGGTTTCTATATCAGGACCATGCCATGGAGCCTGTTTAATTCCGTTAAAGGAATCTCTGATCAGGACGTGGACAAGCTGGAGGAGATCATCCGATTTTATGCTGCCAAAGACAGAGCTTTCCAGATCGATGTGGATCCTGTTCATTGCAGCTCCAAGCTTTTTAAAGGGTTATCCGGTCATGGACTTTACCAGAGTGGGTTTCATGCTGTACTGTATGGGCCGCCGCGTCAAACGCCGTCTGAACTTCCATCCAAGATAACAATTGTCGAAATTGATAACGTAAATTCCTTTGACACTTATGCAGAAATCCATTGCCTAGCTTCCGGCATGCCGTTGTCCGATAAGATTCATTTCGTGAATAATAATCTAGGATTGCTGAATAGGGCGGGGTGGAAGCTTTTCGCAGGTTATTGGGAGGGGCTTCCGGCCGGAGTGGCTGCGATGCATATAAACGGAGATATCGCCTCCTGCACACTCGCCGCAACAATTCCTGAATACAGAAACAGGGGGATCCAGACTGCATTATTGCACAAGAGGATGCACGAGGCTCACTTGGCAGGTTGTCGGCTCATAACGGCTCAGGCGGGTTTTGGTTCTACAAGCCAGAACAATATGGAACGGGCCGGATTTCAACTGGCTTGGACAAGAGCGGTTTGGACAGCCCGGCTTTAATTTGTAGAATCAAATTGATTATAGGTTGTGAAGACGTTCAGGGTTCAGCCTGTTATTATTAACAGCGTTTCTTAGCAGGGGAAAACAGCCAGTCTCCGGTTTATGGGGAGCTGGCTGTTTCTATGATCTCACCTGATTATGCTTGAAGCGCCTCCGCAACATCCTCCTTGTGCAATGAGCAAAAGGCTGCAAATCCGCCACCGCGCGCGCGAAGCTCCTGGAAGCTGCCAATCTCAGCGATTCGTCCGTTCTCCATATAGATAATTTCATCATATAATCCCAACAATTCCTCATTCATATTATGGGTTATCGTCATTAAGGTCAGCTCTTTAAGCGTGAGCAGTCTGCTTTCGATTTCATAAGCGGTCTGCATATCAATCGCGGAAGTTCCTTCATCCAGAATCAGGATCGGTTTGCTGCGGATCAGCGCCCGGGCAACGGCAATCCGCTGCCGCTGGCCGCCGGAGAGCTGTGAGCCGTTCTCGCCAACGGTAGTCAGCAGTCCACTGGGCATCTTCTCCACGAACTTATGGACTCCGCTGGTACGAAGGGCTGTTTCCATGACTTCCTCGGTAAATTCCTCGTGCAAGCAAATATTCTGCTTAATGTCCGTATCGAACATATAGACATTCTGATGGATGGTCGCTGTCATTTGCTGCAGCCGCTCTGGGTCAAGCTGTTTGAGGTTGATCCCATCAAGGGTGATGGAGCCTTCATACCTGTCATAATACCCGCTAAGCAGTTTAACTAGTGTAGATTTACCGCAGCCGCTTCGTCCGACCAGTGCATATTTTTTTCCTTTTTGCAGGGAAAGATTGATGTCCGAAAGTACCTGATTTCCTTGTTGATAGGCAAATTGTAAGTGGCTGACCTCCAGATTCTCATTGAAAACAGGTTCGAGCAACCCTGACTTCAGCTGTGCCTCTTCGCTTGCCAGATCATTGATCCGTTGTACAACGGGTTTGACACCTTGAATTTTGGGCAGATTCTGCATCACGACCAGTACAGGTCCCACAAAACCGCCGCTCAGCTGGACAAGGGCAACCAGGCTCCCCGCTGAGAAGTCTCCGGAAATAATCAGATAAGCAGCAATAAAGACTACTGAAAATTGAGTAAGAATAGCCAGCGTTTCGGAGAGGCTCTCATTGGCGGCAAATAGCCGGTCAGCAGCAAAACGGGTATTTGCGGCTGCGGTGTTCTCCTGCTGGAATTTCTGCTCCGTGTGTTTGCCCATGGCATAGGATTTGATCACTTCATAACCCGACAATAAATCCTTAACGCTAGTGGTAAAAATGGACATCCGGGCAGATACGGCGCTTTGTTTGTCCTGCAGAGCTTTGCCGAAAAGGGAAGGGACGGCAAACATCAGAATCATACATACCACCAGGATCAAGGTAACCAGCGGGCTCAGGTAGAGGAGTGCAATGAGGGAGGAGGCAAAAACCACAACATTCTGCAGGGTAAGCAGCAGGGGTTGGATATAGTTATCCTCCAGCAGTTTGATGTCATTGGTGAGTGCCGACAAATAATCAGCCGTATTGGACGAAGTGAATTCTTCTGCATTTCTGCGGAATACTCCACGGAATACCCGCTCCCTCAGTGACAGGGTCAGATTGCGGATCAAGGCTTTGCTGCAAATGGCATATATGAAACCGAACAAGCTTAGCAGCAGCAAATAAGCAACCGACAGGATCAGAATTTTTTTGAAAAGTAACATGTCACCCTGCATGGCGGCATCGATTACCTTTTGCAGAATGATCGCAACCAGTACGCCTGCTGCCGAGGTAATGATACTGAACAGCAGGGTAACCGCAAGCAGCATTTTGTTTTGACGGATGGACTGTTTCATCAAATAGACAACTCCTAATATTAGATTATCATTAAATTTATAAGATGACAGTATCATATTAATATTAATTATGTCAAACATATTAGACGGATATCTTATTCAGGCGCACAAAAAAACTTCCCGCTAAAAACACACGGGAAGTCTGTCAATGCTATAGCAGAAAATGTTCAAGGTCAGCAATTAACTGCCGCAAGTTGTCAGAGTCCAGATGATAATACACCTTGCCGTTTTTTTTCTCAATTCCGACCATACCGCAGGCCAGCAGCACATTCATATGATGAGACATGGTGGCAGCAGTTAAGCCCATCTGATCTGCAATTTCCAGATTGTATTTCGGACTGACCTTGAGCGACGCCAGGATTTGCAGCTTGCTGTTGTCCCCGAGTGCCTTCATCCGAAGCAGCAGAAAATCTTTGGAATCGGCATGGCCCTTGCTGGCTACCGGAAGCAGATCGACGAACAGGCCATAGTAGCAATGCTTGGCGAACATCACCTGCCCAAGCGGAACAATTAAGGATGGATGGACAGAGGGTGCATCGCTGAACATCTCCACCAGCTTAATAAATTGTACATCGTCCTGCCTTTGCACGGATTGAACATACTTGGAAATCAGCTTATTCAGCGGCTTCTCCAGTTCCTGGCACACCTGCTCAAATGCAGACAAGTTATTGTTGATGATCCGGGCAAGCGCCTGGATTTGTGTACGCGGCTGCTGCAGCAGCCTCAACATTTTCCATTTCATCCCTTCTTCAAGAGGACTGTCGCTCAGGAAGGTGATGATATCAGCCAAAGATAGACTTCCGGAAGGTGAGGTTTTCTGCAGTTGGTAATTTTGCATGACCTCCATGTCGAGCAGGATCTTCCATATTTCTTCATGAAGCACCTCATCCGGCACTTCTGCAAGCGAGTTTAGCCAAGCCGTATTTTCACTGAGCAGCAGATGTAGAACGGAGAAGAAGGAGTCATTTTCATCCCCGAAAAAGAAGTCCGCTTCCTTACCAAGTACACGATATTTAAGAAAGGTATGGATGTACTTGTCTACTATTTTCAAATGTTTGCTGTAAAAGGCTTCTCCGTCCAGCCCGAATTTGTTCAGGTCTTCAATCGTCCCTTTCTTGTAAGTCTCCACATGGCAACTGACGTAGAGCAAACCCAAGGTCTCAAAGACGGGATCCAACTGTTCATGAATGTTGAGGTTCATAGGTCCTCCATAGGTTTTATTAGTTTGGTGCTTATCTAATTCATTATATTTTCATTAAATAGGATTATCAAGTTTCAACTTGACAGTCGCAAATATAAAGATATTATAGATATAGTAAGTCCTTTAATATAAGAACTTAAGATCTGAAAGTCTAGGTTAGCACTTCAAGGGTAAAAATATGTTGTATTCCCGGATATAAAAAGTCTTTAATAGCCATCAAGGAGGATGAGATTTATGATTTACGATTGCGCGATTATCGGTGGGGGACCTGCCGGGCTGAATGCAGCCCTAGTGCTTGGCAGAGCAAGGAGAAGTGTGGCTCTGATCGACAACAACCGGCCTAGAAATGCTGTTACGCATGCGTCTCACGGTTTTATTACAAGGGATGGAGTAACACCGGCTGAGTTCAGGCGCGTGGCACATGAGGAACTGCAGCGTTATCCGTCTGTAGACCATTTGCCGTTCGAAGTGGTCTCGGTCTCTCAAGCGCAAGGTGGATTTGAGATAGAGGATTTGGGAGGAGTCCGTGTTCAAGCCCGGAGGCTGATCCTGGCGACGGGTCTAAAGGAGATCTTTCCGGAGATCGAAGGCTTGCGTCCTTTATACGGTAAAAGCCTGTTTAACTGTCCTTATTGTGACGGATGGGAGCTGAGGGATCAACCATTGGCCATTGTCTCTGAGTATCCGACCGTATTCCATATGGCTAAGCTGCTCCTCAATTGGAGCAAGGATTTGCTTGTGTGTACACATGGCCAGGCGTCCTTGACCGATGAGCAAAGACAGCAGCTTGAATCTAGAGGAATCGTCGTGATCGAACAACCGGTTGCGGCTTTCCACGGCCAGAACGGCCGGCTTGAGCACATTCGTTTTGCAGATGGAACTAGTGTGGCCAGAACCGGCGGCTTTGTAGCTCCGAAACTTGTGCAAAGCTCAACGTTAGGAGAGCAATTAGGCTGTGAAATAACGGAGCTTGGAGGGATTCGGACAGATGACAAGGGACAAGCTTCTGTCTCCGGTGTATATGCCGCAGGTGATGCTTCGTATTTCGCGCCTTCCCAATTGATTTTTGCCGCAGCCGACGGCAGCCGAATTGGTATGAACGTAAATATGGATCTGACAGAGGAAGATTTCAACAGTTGAAATCTTCTTTCCGGTTAGTTACCGAAACAAAACAAGCAATTCTTCGTCTATAGGTAAGTAATGGAAACGGAGGGTTTACCATGTCACTGCCTATTCAAAAGTCACAGAAACAAGGCCGCACTTTCAGACTTACTGCTGCTTGCGTGTTATTGAGTATGTGTCTTGCCACACCTGCCCGGGTATCTGCCGATGCCGGAGCAGTTTCCCGAATGAGTGGCGAACAAGCAGCTAAGGAAATTTCAGGTTCTGCAATCAAATCTCAGGTTGCCGCTACTGTCTCACCTTATGCACCGGTTCTCACAACATTCAACATTGAAGGTAAACAGCTGAAAGCACTGGCGTACAGTGCGGATGGAACCCTGTTGGTCCAGCTGATGCCGATTGCCCGGGCCATGGGATATACGGTGGAAGATCAGGCCGGGACCGGTGATCTAACGCTCAGCAAACCGCGGCGCGTGATCAAGCTTACTCTTTACAATAGTTCTTATAGTGTCAACGGCCTAACTTCTTCAGCCAAAACACCGTTTGTCAGAGAGGGTTCCACGTATGTGCCGCTCCGCCAGCTGGCTACAATGTCAGGTTATGATATTGTGCTGAAGGGCAAAAACAGCTATCTCCTCCATTCACGTCCGGAAAATGAGCTGACGATTTCCGCTTCCGGTGAGCTGGCGGTAACTACAGAGCCTTATTCATTTTCTATCCGTTATCCCGTTCTTTCCGGTTCTGCGCACAAAGAGGGTATTGATAAGATTAATCACTTCCTCCAGAACAAGGCAGAAGGCTGGAAAACACAGGCCGAGCAAGAGCTTGCGCAAGCTTGGGCAGCACATCCCAACAAGGACAAAATTATAGACTACGCGCATATCTTACCCTACGGGCTCCAAGTGGAGTGGACGATCGCTTACAATGAAAAGGGCCTGCTCAGTCTGTACGCGGATACTTATCAATATATGGGCGAATCCAAGCAGGACAAAAGCATCCGGTACAGCTGGACCTTCGATCTCGCCACAGGAGAGGAGCTGTCACTGCAGCAGCTTGCAGGGAATAATCCGAATTACCAGACACAGATTAATCAGTATATTAACCTGAAGATTGCTTCCGGGGAAGCAGGCCCTTTCGCACCGCTTCAGTTTCCGGGAATCGAAACCTCCAGTACTGGCTGGTATCTGCTGGATGGACGGATTGTTGTATATGTGCAGCAAGACGCTGCTAATTTCATTCATGATGGAATTTTTGAAATACGAATACCGGTCTCCCGAATTTCTGGAATGGAGAATTGACATATCGCAAATTATCGATATAATAAACTTCATGAAACCTATAGATGTTTTTAAAGCGTTGTCCAATGAATCGCGGATTCAAATCCTGCAATGGCTCAAGGAGCCTGATGTTCATTTTACGCCCCATGAAGGGATTGATATGACGGAAACCGGGGTATGTGTCAGTCAAATTACCGATAAGCTGAATATGACCCAATCAACAGCCTCCCAGTATCTTTCGATACTGCAGAGAGCAGGGCTTATTACTACCAAACGTATTGGCAAATTTACGTATTACCAAAGGGATGAAGAAGCGATTCTCAAAATGGCTGAATACATGAAGCAAGAAATGTAAGGCACAAACTGAGTTCTTGATCTAAGAATTCGGTTTTGTTTTAAGTTAACAATTCGATAATTCGTAATATGTAGATTTTTTCATGATTAATCACATCTATAATTCGAGATATATCTTTATATATAACAACAACTTAGGAGCTGAACATTACATATGTCTACGAACTGGAAGATATACACACTCGCCATCATTAGTTTTTTAGTCGGAACCTCGGAATACATTTTATCCGGTATTTTAGATAAGGTTTCACTTTCGTTTGGTGTATCGCTAGCGTCTGCAGGTCAACTGATTACGATTTTCTCACTGGTATATGCGCTTTGCACACCTGTGCTTATGGCTTTGACAGCAAGCATGGACCGCCGCAAATTAATCGTCTCTGCACTCGGTGTATTTGTTGTATCCAACATTCTTGCTTTCGTGCTGCCTGGGTATGGACTATTCGTGGCTGCACGCATCCTGATGGCGCTTGGAGCCGGAGTAGTCGTGGTTACGGCCTTAAATATTGCTGCCAAAATCGCTCCTGAAGGCAAACAGGCCAGCTCCATCGCAACGGTCGTCATGGGATTTACGGCATCGCTTATTATCGGAGTCCCTCTGGGACGGATGACCGCGGATATCCTGGGTTGGAAGTTTGTGTTTGGCGGAATTGCTCTGCTGGGCATCTTGGCAATGATCATTCTCTCGTTCACCATACCGAATATTAAAGGAGATTCACCTGTACCGCTGCGTAACCAATTAGCACTGCTGAAAAAGCCAAAAGTAGCACTCGGATTGTCCATTTCTTTCTTCTGGCTTGGCGGTTATTCTATCGCTTATACGTATCTGTCACCGTTCCTGCTCAAAGTATCAGGTATAAGCAGCGGTTACATCAGCGGGGCTTTGCTGGCTTTTGGGATCGCCAGTATGATTGGCTCAAAGGTTGGCGGCTACAGTACAGACCGCTGGGGAGTACACCGTACCTTATTCAGCGGAATGGCGCTTCATATCGTAATGCTGCTCTTGTTAGCTGTAGTTAAGGATTCTTTGGCCGGAGTATTGGCCGTATTGGTATTATGGTCATTTGCTGCCTGGTCGTCCGGACCCACACAGCAATATTATTTAACAACGATTGAGCCTGAAGCCTCTGGGGTTATGCTAGGTCTGAATCAGTCCATGATGCAGCTCGCGATGGCTGCCGGAGCGGGGCTCGGCGGCATAGCCATCAATCAAGTTGCTTTGTCCTCCATTACATGGTTCGGTGCTGCCGGCGTTGCCCTGGCGATTATTGCTGCTTTTACGCTTTACCGTCTGGATTCCGCACATCAATTGACAGCCTGCTCATTAGAATCTTATAATGAAATGACTTAAACGTATAAGTTGACCTTTTAATATTAATTTATAAGGAGCGATTATTATGGAACTGGCAGCATTTATCCACGAACCGAAGGGGGCATTTTCCTATGCGGTTAATCAGGAGACCCTTCATATCCGTATCAAGACCAAAAGAGATGATATTCAAGCCGTTAAGCTTCTTCCTATTGACCCGTACAACTGGAAGCCTGTAAGCAAAGGTTCACATGTGTGGGAGTTTGCAGTAAAAACCATACAGCCTGTGGAGATGAAGAAGGAATATGTTACCCGTCTGCATGATTGCTGGTTTGCAGAGGTGCCGGGGTTCAAATGGAGCAGAATCCGCTATGGCTTTATATTGGATGACGGGCAGGAGCTGTGTTTTGCCGGATCCCATAGCTTCATCCCGCTGCAGGAAGACTCGACGCCGCCTGCCGACCATACGAATTATTTCAATTATCCCTATATTCTCGAAGATGACCTATATAGGGCACCCGCTTGGGTAAGGGATACCGTGTGGTATCAGATTTTCCCGGACCGGTTCAACAGGGGAGCTGCCGGAGAACAGGATAATCTGCTCGCTTGGGGCAGCGATGAACTGGACGGCCCTGAGAAGAAATTTGGCGGGGATCTGCAGGGCGTGACAGAGAAGCTGGATTATATCCGGGGTCTTGGTTGTGATGGGATTTACTTTACGCCTATCTTTGAGTCACCTAGCTCGCATAAATACGACACCAAAGATTATTTCCGGATCGACCCCCAGTTTGGCGACAATGAGAGCTTTGGACTGCTGGTGGAGGAGGCGCACAAGCGGGGCATTAAAGTGATGTTGGATGCCGTGTTCAACCACTGCGGGCATGAGCATCCCTTCTGGCAGGATGTATTGAAGAATGGACAAGACTCGCTCTACTTTGATTACTTTTATATTATGGACCCGGACAAACCTGTGGTATCAAATTCTATGGCGGCTACGGCGGATGACGATGATTTGGGAGCACATCTGAACTACCGGACTTTTGGATTTGCCGAAAATATGCCAAAATGGAATACAGAAAATGCAGAAGCAAGAGAGTACCTGCTGAGTGTAGCGGTGTATTGGACTGAGCGATATAATATAGACGGCTGGCGGCTGGATGTTGCCAATGAAGTGCCCCATGATTTCTGGCGGGAATTCCGCAAAAAAATCAAAGGCATTAACAAAGAGATCTATATTCTCGGTGAAAACTGGTTTTACTCCAACCCTTGGCTACAGGGCGACCAGTTCGATTCGGTTATGAACTATGAGTTCACGGCAGCAGTTACCCGTTTCTTCGGGGTCCATCTTCAGAATCAGGAACGGTTTACAGCAGCAGATTTTGTATATGCGATTAACGGGCTGCTCGTCAGCTATCCCAAACCTGTGATGCAAAATATGTTCAACCTGCTGGACAGCCATGATACCGCACGAGTTCTCCACATCTGCGGGGACAATGCAGAACTGGTGAAGCTAGCCTATGTCTTCCAGCTTACGTACGGTGGTTCCCCAAGCATTTATTATGGTGGCGAAGTGGGTCTGGGTGGGGATGAACACCACAACCGGCAATGTATGCCGTGGGATACTGCGAAGCAAAACCAGGATCTCTATCAGACCATCCGCCGGTTGATTGAATTAAGAAAGCAATACAACGTGTTCAAGGAAACTGATATCTCATGGCTGTCCATTGATGATGAGACCGGAAGCTTGATTTATTCAAAAGAATCACAAGGCAGCACACTGTATGTGCTGATTCATAATTCACCGGTGGCGGCAAGCCTCAACCTTCCCGTTGAACTGAAGGATCAGGTGCTTCAGGACATTTTTGCCGGAGAATCCGTTCGCTTATCAGATGAAATCAGCATGGAACCTTACTCCTTCCGGTTGCTGGTTCAATAAAGTGAAACGTAATTATTATGGAGGTTAATGTTAATGAATGCAGAGGGCAAACCAGCTATTCTAGAATCGATGACAATGTTTGTACCACAAGACGCCAATCGCGGCATTTCTTTTACCAATAAGGAAGCGGCCTTTTACTTCACTCAATCGCACCTGACGAATCATCCGGAGCATGCCCATTTTGAAGGATTCAATGTGGCCAAGAACAGAATTTTCGGCGGATATTCTCTATATATAGATAAGCAAAAGCTAGATAATCAAAAGTCGGATGTCTGGGTGTATCCCTATAAAATGCTTCGCAAACACGGGGAACTGACCGAAGAGCTCTGGATGTTTGATTATAAAAATGTAATAGAAGTAAGTCTGGAAGGCGGCTCCGGGCAGGCTGCCGGAATTGTCATAAACGGTGAGAATGTTGAATGTATAGCACTAAATCATCAGATTGCTTTGTTTGCCTCCATGGAGGGAGACTGGATTATTGCTGTAAGCTCCAAGAACATCCAGCCGCTGTCTATGGACAACGGGATTGTAACCAGCTCTGGCAACTCAGACGGCTTTTACATTGCGGTTGGCAAATCGGCCGCTGAGGCAACTGCCTTGATTCAGGATGCCCAGAAACATGCTGTCCGCTGGAAAGCGGATCGTGTGAAGCGGATGGAAGACTTTTTGAACCATAATGTATATGTGGATTCCAGCTCGGAGTCGCTCACCCTTGCGCTGAATTGGCTGAATCTCACGATGGATCAATTGGTGACAAGGCAGCAGGGAGAGGGGATTTACGCCGGTCTGCCCTGGTTCAATGAGTACTGGGGGCGCGATCAATTTATTGCTCTTCCGGGTGCAGCGCTCGTTAGCGGACAATTTGAGACGGCCAAGCATATCCTGCTATCTTTTGCGGAATTTCAGGATACGGAGGAGTCGTCCAGAACTTTCGGCAGAGTGCCGAATATTCTCGCTCCCCAGAACATTGATTACCATACCACTGACGGTACACCACGTTTTATTATCCAGCTGCAGGATTATGTAAAATACTCCGGTGACACTGCAATCATCACACAGCTATACCCGGCGGTGCAGAACAGTATAGAAGGATCGATCCGCAACTGGGTGGATGACAAAGGATATCTTACACATAAAGACAATGAAACGTGGATGGATGCCCGCGATGCCGATCTGAATTCTTATTCGCCAAGGGATACCCGGGCCAATGATATACAAGCGCTTTGGTACAATCAGCTTCGTGCGGGCGTATATTTTGCGGAGGTTATGAACGATCAAGAAAATGCAGCCAAATGGGATGCCATTGCTGAGAAGTTAAAAGGCAATTTCGAGCTGGATTTCCGTGATCAGGCACATCCTTATCTGGCAGACCGGTTGACTGCGGAGGGCGAAGCGGAATTCTCCTTGCGTCCGAACCAGCTGTTTGCTCTGGATATGCTCGAAGACAGTGAATATAAGAGCAAAGTTATCCGCACCGCATGGGAGGAACTGGCTTATCCTTGGGGAGTTGCCTCACTAGACCGTCAGCATCCGTTGTTCCATCCCTTTCACTTAACGGAGCTTTATCACAAAGATGAAGCTTATCACAACGGCGCGGTATGGACCTGGTTAAACGGCATCGCCATGCAGCGGATGATTGAAGCAGGCCAGCCAGAAACGGCATACAAGCTGTTCCGAAATATGAACTGGCAAGCGCTGAATCTGGGTGTAGTCGGAGGACTGAGTGAGAATCTGGATGCTTACCCTCAGGAGGGTGAGGACTGGGCGAAGCTAACTGGAGCTTATTTGCAGGCCTGGTCCAATGCGGAGCAGCTGCGGGTCTGGTACCAATATTTTCTTGGCATCCGGCCGGATATGATCCGCCGCACGCTTACGCTTGCACCAAGAATCCCTGAAGAGATCAAAGAGTTGCACTATCAGGTCAAAGTAGGTAACGGCAGTATTAATGCAGCCTATTCCGCGGAAGCTTTCGGACAGACCTATCAATACAGCTTTAATGGAATTGGGCTGACTGTAATTATTGATATTTTGCCTTTTGAGATCGCGAGAATAGAGGTTGAATCCAATACCATGCTGGAGATTAACCGGACTGAGCATACATTAAAGATTACTCAGCGTGATGCGGAGGGTAAGATCATTACAAGCACTGTCATCCCACAATCAGAAGAGAGAACACGGTGGCAGTCGCAAAGCGATCAGATCTTTAAGGATGTCAAATTTGCAGAGCCGTTGCCTCTGAATGCGCATCCGGTGATGCGGCGGTACAATGTTTCAGCAGAAAGCCCGAGTGACTAGAGGATATCTTCAAACTGGAAGAGCTTTGGGGAAGCAGAGATTTAGTATTGAAAGTAGGGGCCCTAAAGCCCGCAGCGGGTTTGTTTATTCGTAACGGGCTCAGGAGGCGCTATGGAGAGTGAAACCCCTGTTTATTCTCTTTTGCGGACCCAGGCGACCTTATCTGCTCTGCATTCTATCTAAAAACGGCCAGCAGGGAGAAATAACTGCGCTGGAGTCCGTTGTCCTACTGTAACAGGCTAAAAGCCCTAAATAAGTGCAATTCGGTCCGTTCGTGCTCAGAGCACCCATGATTCCTTAGGGCATACAGCAGCAGGTTTTGGCGGGGAAGCGGTTTGAAGATACGCCTTAGAACAAAAGAATGTTGAAGCCGCCCTTTTGGGCGGTTTTTTAAAAATATAATTTATATGAGGAAGGCGAGGCCGTTTCCACTTTTGATAGAGGAAAGGTTACGTTCGATGTCGCTTTCGATAGGCCATTGGCGGCTCACCGACAATTTTCTTGAATACGGAGTTAAAAGTGTCAATATCCCGGTATCCTACCGACTCGGCAATCATGCTGATCTTGAGATCAGAGGTGCGCAACCGTTCGCAGCTTTTTTGAATCCGCAGATGCTGCAGATAGGAGCCAAAGGACTGGCAGGTATGTTTGAGAAACATACGTTGAAGATGTCGGCTGCTCCAGCGGGACATTTGGGCCAAATGGGTAAGAGTGATTCCCTCGGAAAGCTTCTGCTCCATAAATAGAATGACCTGGGCGAAATCGGAAGCCTCGATTGTAGACCTGTCTTGATCCGCATATAGTTGTCTGTATACGGTGACTATCAGCTGGCTCAGCAGTGTTTGCAGCATAGTTACGGAGCCGATGCCAGGCACAGACATTTCGCGGTGGAGATTCAGCATTAGTTTCTCTATCGAGCCGTCCCAATCCGAGACGGAAAAATAAGCTGATCCCCTGCTGCCGAGTGACTGCAGATGTTCTATAATTGGTGATTCTTCTTGCAGCAGGGCGGACAAACGGTCCACCATATGATCATCAAAAAGACAGTTATAGACTATCAAACGGTCCTGTTCTGGATGAGATGTGGCCGGCCGGAACACGTGGGAAACGCCCACCGGAATCACGAACAGCATGCCTTTGCGAACCGGAATCACAGCTTGATCAATGTGATGAAAACCCCGCCCTTCAGCGACGTAGCAATATTCAATAAAGTCATGGGAGTGATAAGGAGCGAAGAAGTTTTCCGCGTAGCGGTTGACCAGCAAGTGCAGATTGTTCTGCAACAAACTCTCGCTTTTGAACAATTGTGCGGATCGTTGCATGTAATCTCCTCCTATAAAAAATGGCATGATTTCAGGGATATATTGACCGTATTGCCGGGTAATGAAAGCGGTACCGAAGCTATAATTATAGAGCAATGATTAAATTATAGCTATAGAGGGAGGATCACACCGATATGTTCGCAATAGAAAAACTTCGCTGTGAGTACAAACAAAACCCGCTCGGCATCGATCTCGCTGCACCCCAAATCAGCTGGCAGCTGGTAACGGATCGCAGAGATTGCAAACAGGCTGCTTACCAGATTCAGGTTGCTGTGGATAGCAGCTACCGTGAAATGCGCTGGGATTCCGGCAGAGTGGAGTCATCGCAGTCCATTCATGTCGCGCTAGATCAGGTGAAGCCGGACGCGCGCACGCGTTACTATTACCAAGTTAGGGCATGGGATCAAACCGGAGTGTGCTCCCGCTGGTCGGAGACTGCATTTTTTGAAACCGGGCTAATGGGTGAGCTATGGGAGGGAGAGTGGATCAGTGCTCCAACCGAGTATTTCACTGAAGATTCCGAGGTTTGCCCGCAGCTTCGTACATTCGTTGAGCTTAAAGGGACGGTTGCAAGTGCAAGAATTTATGTTACCGCACTGGGTCTGTATGAGCTGCAGTTGAACGGCCGGCGTGTCGGAAATCACTATTTCACTCCCGGTTGGACGAGTTACGGTAAACGCTTACAGTATCAAACGTATGACGTAACCAATCTCCTGTCCGGGGGGACAAATGTGCTAGGCGCACTGCTGGGGAATGGCTGGTACAAGGGACATCTGGGATGGAAAAAGGAGAAAAAAATCTATGGATCAACAACAGCGCTTTTACTGGAACTTCATATAAAATATACGGATGGCAGTACGCAGCGCATCCATACCGGGCAAGGCTGGGAGGCGGCAGAAAGCGCGATCCGCATGTCGGATATCTATATGGGTGAGACTTACGATGCACGGCTGGAGCGTAATCTTATGAGTACACCGGAAGCAGGCTGGCATCCCGTTGCTGTCATCGGGCATTCCAAAGATATTATTGTGGCACAGGAAAATGTTCCTGTAACCCGGAATGAGAGTCTGCAGCCTATTGCACTGCTGACAACTCCCCAAGGCGATAAAGTTCTGGATATGGGGCAGAACATGGTCGGTTGGCTCAAATTTTCGGTACAGGGGAAGGCCGGGGAGACCGTTGAACTTCAGCATGCCGAAATAATGGACGGGGACGGCAATTTCTACCGGGAAAATATCCGTAGTGCGACGCAGCTCATCCGCTATACGCTGAAGGGTGATGAAATAGAGAGCTATGAGCCTCATTTCACCTTCCAGGGGTTTCGTTATGTGAAGCTTACAGGCTTCCCGGAAACCGTTCAACTTGAGGATTTCACAGGTGTGGTGGTGCATTCAGATATGGAGCGTACCGGGGACTTCCAGTGTTCGGATCCCTTGGTGAACCAGCTGCATCACAATATTCTTTGGGGGCAGAAGGGGAACTTTCTGGATGTGCCAACCGACTGCCCGCAGCGGGATGAACGGCTCGGCTGGACCGGTGATGCGCAGATGTTTGTCCGTACAGCTTCGTATCTGATGAACACTGCGCCGTTCTTCACCAAATGGCTGCGGGATTTGAAGGCGGATCAGACCCCTGAAGGAGGCATTCCGTTTTATGTTCCCAACCTGACGGAAGCTTTCTCTGACGGCTGGGGAGAGACAAGCAACTCGTCGGCAGCTTGGGGTGATGCAGCTGCAGTCTGTCCATGGACGATCTATGAAATGTACGGCGACAAACGGCTTCTAGCAGAACAGTATGAGAGTATGAAAAGCTGGGTGGGATATATTCGCGCCCAGGGAGACAATCCTAATTTGTGGAATACCGGATTTCATTTCGGGGACTGGCTGGCGCTGGATTCAAAGCCGGACAGCTATGTTGGAGCCACAGATCCCAATTACGTAGCTACCGCATTTTATGCCTATTCGGTTTCACTGACAATTAAAGCTGCTACCGCGCTGGGAAATACAAAGGATGCCGATGATTACCGCGAATTACAGCGTAGAATCCTTGAAGCCTTCCACGGAGAATATGTGAATCCAGACGGGCAGATATCCGTCCCTACCCAAACGGCTCAGGTGTTGGCGCTGCGCTTTGATCTTATAGACGGGGCAGCAAAGGAGCAGGCAATCCTGAAACTGGCAGAACTGCTCGCCGAAGCCGGAGATCATCTGACGACAGGTTTTGTCGGCACGCCTTATCTGAATCCTGTACTTAGTGACAGCGGGCACAACGACCTTGCCTACAAGCTGCTCTTTCAGAAGGATTTTCCATCCTGGCTCTATCAAGTGACTAAAGGGGCAACTACGATCTGGGAGCATTGGGACGGGATCAAGGAGGACGGCAGCTTCTGGAGTGCAGACATGAACTCCTTTAATCACTACGCATACGGAGCAATAGGAGAATGGCTGTACCGTTATGTTGCCGGAATCGGGCCGGACGAAGCTGAGCCGGGATTTAAGAAGGTTCATATCCGTCCGAGACCGGGCCAAGGCATGGATTTCGCCAAAGCCAGCCTAGAAACCATGTATGGCACAGTGGCTTCGTCATGGCGGCGGCTGGAGGATGGCGGCATGGAAGTTCAGATTACGGTCCCCGCAAATACAAGTGCGGTAGTTATACTTCCGGGAGCAGCGCTGCAGGGATTGCTTGAGAGCCGCGTTCCGGTGGAGCAGGCTGAAGGCATCTACAGCACATTGCCTGCAGAAACTGGTGTGCAAATAGAAATGGGATCGGGCAGCTACCAATTTACTTACGGGTATCCTTTGTAAATGCCGTAATTGCTCTGTTCAGACTCGGCAGTGTCAGGTTCTTACTCCACAGTGAGAGCCTGCCGCTGTTTTTTTTCGCTTAATTTTACTCTATGATCTTTGCACTTACGCTCTGGCAAACGTCATAACTGCAGACAAAACTTAGAGGAAAACATTAAAGTACATAGCTAAACTTTTTTAAATTGATATTGCGGCTAATCAAGGGTCTGGCGGGTTTAGCTTAGCACTTGCATAAATGTTGTACGATTACATTAGAAACGAAAGGAGGAGATCTTACTTGGAAAAAGATAACGTTGCTTTCACGCTGCACTTGAGCGCAAAGCCCGGCGAAATCTTTACTTTCGGCACTTATCCGCAGACGGTTGGCGGCGAGGACAGAACACCGATAAAGTGGCGGGTGCTGCAAAATTCGGGTAGTGAGCTATTCATTTTGAGCGAGTACATTTTGGACTGCAGGCGATATCATGGGGAGTATGCTGATATTACATGGCGTGACTCTGATTTGCGAAGGTGGCTGAACGATGAGTTTTATAATGCCGCATTCAATGGCTCCGAGAAGAGGTTCATCAAGACTACACATTGCGCTGATAATGGAGAGGGTAGTGCAGACACGGAGGACAAGGTTTTTTTGCCCAGTGTTTTGGAAGTGAAGGAATTGACCTATAAACTTGATGAAGTCTCTTTAAGTGTGAAACGTCGGGCAATAGCAACAGAATTTGCCAGAATAAAAAAGAACGATGGATGCCACTTGTACGTGTATAATAAAAAAGTGAAAAATGACTATATCACCGAGGAGGGTGAAGAATCGGGCTGCTCCTGGTGGTGGCTGAGAACTCAGCATGGCAGTTCTTCACGCGCGTTTTTTATTGGCCCTCGCAGCAGTATTCGCAGTTATGGACGTGTCAACTTAGCTTGTTACGGTGTGCGTCCCGCTTTAGTAATACATTTTCAATGATAAGGATCGGCGCTGGAATATTCATGGAATCGGCCATCTTTTCCGTAGAAATACCTCTCATAGGTTATGCTGCGTAATCTCTATAATGAAGGTGTATTGCATAGAAAGGAGGAGCATCGGCTACAGCTACGATCAAGCACCTACACATTTTGGAGGAGGAGTATAATGCGCAGCAAGTATCTTGCAGGCTCACTTGTAGTCATTCTGCTGATCTCAAGCTGGTTCCTGGCCGTTGGGCCTTTCGCACCCGTATCTGCGGCTGGCGGAACGAACCTGACGCTGGGAAAGAACGTAACGTCGAGTGGACAATCTCAAACGTACAGCCCGGACTACATCAAAGACAGCAAACAGGAAACCTACTGGGAAAGCACGAACAGTGCATTCCCCCAATGGATTAGTGTCGATCTTGGAGCAAGTACGAGCATGGATCAAATTGTACTCAAAGTTCCTGCAGGCTGGGAAACCCGTACACAAACGCTTGCCATCCAAGGCAGTACGAACGGCACAACGTTTACAGATATTGTCGGATCCAAGGAGTACGTATTTAATCCGGCGGTGGCTGGCAATTCAGTTACCATTCATTTCACCGCTGTCAGTACACGTTACGTCCGTCTGAAAGTAACAGCCAATACCGGCTGGCCAGCTGCACAACTCTCTGAATTCGAAATTTATGGTACCGGCGGCATTACGCCAACACCAACACCAACAATTACACCAACAGCTTCACCAACGGTTACACCGACACCAACAGTCAACCCGACAGCAACTCCAACGACTTCTCCGGGCAGCAACATTGCCACCGGCAAAACAATCAGCGCATCCTCAAGTACTCAATCGTTCGTGGCTGCTAATGCAAACGATAATAATACAAGCACATACTGGGAAGGCAGCGGCAATCCAAGTACATTAACGCTTGATCTCGGCGCAAATTATAACGTTACATCGGTGGTGCTCAAGCTTAATCCGTCCACTGAATGGGGTACGCGCACACAAACCATTCAAGTGCTCGGCCATAACCAGGACACGACGGCTTTTGGCAGTCTGGTATCTGCACAATCGTATACGTTTAATCCGGCCTCCGGCAATACGGTCACTATTCCGGTGACCGCAACGGTCAAACGTATACAGCTTAAAGTCACAGCAAATTCCGGCGCACCGGCCGGACAAATTGCTGAATTTCAAGTATTCGGCACACCTGCACCGAACCCGGATCTCCTGATTAGCGGCATATCTTGGACACCTGCCGCTCCTGTTGAGAGCAGTGTGATCACGTTGAATGCAACGGTTAAGAACAACGGCAATGCAAGTTCCGCAGCCTCTACGGTGAATTTTTACCTGAACCGTGAACTTGCCGGAACTTCCCCGGTAGGCGCATTAGCGGCAGGCGGGTCGGCGAACGTTTCGCTGAATATAGGAACAAAAGCCGCTGCATCCTACGCCTTAAACGCCAAAGTTGATGAGAGCAACCTTATAATCGAGCAGAACGACACCAACAACAGCTATACGAATGCAGCATCGCTCGTTGTCGCTCCTGTGACTAGCTCAGATCTGGTGGGTACAGTATCGTGGACACCAAGCAACCCGGTTGCCAATAACGCTGTCAAGTTTACTGTGAATCTTAAAAATCAGGGAACCATGGATTCAGCAAATGGTGCCCATGGAGTCACTGTAGTTCTTAAGAATTTTGCAGGTTCAACCATTCAAACCTTTAACGGTTCCTACAGTGGTACCCTCGCTGCCGGAGCATCTGTTCATGTTGCAATTCCGGGGACTTGGGCAGCGCTTAATGGCAACTATACCGTAACTACTACCGTTGCCGCAGACGCCAACGAAGTGACGGCAAAGCAGGCTAACAATGTAAATACAACAAATCTGGTTGTATCTTCTCTTCGTGGGGCAAGTGTACCCTACACACGGTACGACACCGATGACGTTGCCCGAGGTGGAGCTGCAGCCCTGAAGAGTGCACCTACGTTCAATCAGGCATTGATTGCTTCGGAAGCTTCCGGCCAGCGTTATGTGGCACTGCCTTCGAACGGTTCTTATGCGCAGTGGACAGTAAGACCGGGTGAAGGCGGTGCGGGTGTAACCATGAGATTCACCATGCCAGATTCGGCAGACGGTATGGGGCTTAACGGTTCGCTGGATGTATATGTAAATGGAGTCAAGGCCAAGACTATTCCGCTGACCTCCTATTACAGCTGGCAGTATTTCTCGGGCGATATGCCGGGAGATGCACCTAGTGCGGGACGCCCGCTGTTCCGTTTTGATGAAGTACATTGGAAAATGGACACAGCGCTGCAACCGGGAGATACGATACGCATTCAGAAGAATAACGGGGACAGCCTGGAATATGGTGTGGATTTCATTGAAATTGAGCCCGTTCCGGCGGCTGTCTCACGTCCGGCAGGTGCAGTCTCTGTAACGGATTACGGGGCAGTGGCGAATGACAATAAGGATGATCTTGCTGCTTTCAATTCTGCCGTTACTGCAGCAGTCGCAGCCGGGAAAACACTTTACATTCCGGCAGGAACCTTCAACCTCAGCAGCATTTGGCAG
Source organism: Paenibacillus paludis (assembly GCF_042610515.1). Taxonomy (NCBI): domain Bacteria; kingdom Bacillati; phylum Bacillota; class Bacilli; order Caryophanales; family Paenibacillaceae; genus Paenibacillus; species Paenibacillus paludis. The sequence goes on along the minus strand of NZ_JBGJZP010000021.1, from coordinate 14,035 downwards.
ATTGGCTCGATCAGTAAAATGATAAGCAACATAACAATTACTGGAGCGGGTTACTGGCATACAAATCTCCAGTTTACTAATCCAAATGCGGCGGGTGGAGGCATTTCGCTCCGAATAACAGGCAAGCTTGATTTCAGCAATGTGTATCTTAATTCGAATCTGCGTTCCAGATATGGGCAAAATGCGATTTACAAGGGTTTCATGGACAATTTCGGAACCAATTCCATCATCCATGACGTCTGGGTAGAGCATTTTGAATGCGGCATGTGGGTAGGGGACTATGGGCATACTCCGGCAATCTATGCCAGCGGGTTGGTTGTCGAGAACAGCCGCATCCGCAACAACCTCGCCGACGGAATCAACTTCGCCCAAGGAACAAGCAACTCCACCGTGCGTAACAGCAGCGTGCGGAATAACGGAGATGACGGTCTTGCGGTATGGACCAGCAATACCAATGGTGCACCTGCGGGTGTAAACAATATCTTCTCCTATAATACAATCGAGAATAACTGGCGTGCAGCGGCTATCGCCTTCTTTGGCGGAAGCGGGCATAAGGCTGATCACAACTACATCATTGACACCGTTGGAGGTTCCGGAATCCGAATGAACACGGTGTTCCCGGGATATCATTTCCAGAACAACACCGGCATTGTATTCTCGGATACAACCATAATCAACAGCGGAACCAGTAAAGACTTGTACGATGGGGAACGCGGAGCGATAGATCTGGAGGCTTCCAATGATCCGATTAAGAACGTAACATTCACCAATATTGATATCATCAACACTCAGCGGGATGCAGTTCAGTTCGGCTACGGAAGCGGATTCGAGAATATTGTGTTTAACAACATCAATATTAACGGTACTGGACTGGACGGGATAACCACCTCGCGGTTCGCAGGACCCCATCTGGGTGCGGCGATCTACACTTACACCGGTAATGGTTCCGCAACGTTCAAGAATCTGACGACAAGTAATATCGCATATCCAGCTTTATACTTCATCCAAAATGGGTTTAAGTTGACCATTCAATAAGATTAACTAAAGGCTCCTGCCTGAGAGGGATTCCATGAAGGGATATCTCGGGCAGGGCCTTTTTGTATAAACATGGATATCAATCCTGACAGAGCCGAATATCCATGTTATGATATGAATGAATAATAATATATTCATTCACCAGCAAACTCGACTTAAGCACAGAAGATACTGGAGGGGCTTCAATGAAAAAAGTTACTGCATTTATCGGGAATCATCAGAAGCATTCGACTTACAAGGCAGTATGTGAATTTGAGCGTAATCTCAAAGCTTATGGTAATATTGAGTTCGAAATCGTATTTCTTAAAGATTATCAGCTTGAATATTGCCGGGGTTGTAAGGTATGTTTTGAAAAAGGGGAGGAATATTGCCCTTTGCATGATGATCGTGACATTCTGATGGAAAAGATGATCCAATCAGACGGAGTTATTTTCGCTACCCCCAATTACGCATTTCATGTATCCGCACCAATGAAGAACCTGCTGGACCGGCTTGCTTTTACATTCCATAGACCGCGGTTTTTCGGGAAGACCTTTACGGCTATTGTTAATCAGGGAATCTTTGGAGGCAACGCTATCGTTAAGTATCTTAGCAGTATGGGGGGTAACTTCGGATTTCGGGTTTCCAAAGGCTGTGTCCTGACGACGCTTGAGCCCCGGAGTGAAGCTGCGCAGAACAAAATAACCCGGGAAATCAAAAAAGCCTCTGTGAGATTTTACAAGAACCTTATGCGACCAGCACCACCAGTTCCTTCTTTTTTCAGGCTGATGACATTCCGTATGTCCCGTACCAGCATTCAGCTAATGCTCGACGATAAGTCTAAGGATTACCGGTATTACAAGGAAAACGGCTGGTTTGAATCGGGGTACTATTACCCGGTTTCCTTAGGGCTCGTCAAAAAAATGGCTGGTCGTATTTTCGATGGAATGGGAAAAAGAATGGCTAAACGCTCATAGCAAGTTACAGTAACTATATATCTATCTATCGGAGGGCAATAGAGTGGAGGATAAGAAAACAGAGATTTTTAACAATGGTAAAGCAATCTTCAGTGCGAAAGGTTTTAAACAAACCAATGTCTCCGACATTACAAAGGCGGCCGGGATTGCAGTAGGCACATTTTATAATTACTTCTCTTCTAAGGAGAAGCTGTTTCTGGAGATCTTTCTGGAAGAAAATGTGAAGCTGAAAAAGAGCATTATGAAATCAATCGACTTAAACGAGGAACCTCTGCCGCTGATCAAAAAATTAATAGCATTAAACATTAATGGGATGAATTCAAACCCGATCCTTAAAGAATGGTTTAATAAAGATGTTTTCGTCAAGATTGAGCAACAATACCGTGAAGAGAACGGCGTCGAACAGGTTGATTTCTTATATGACAGTTTTGCAGAACTGTTCAGATGCTGGCAAGCTGAAGGAAAGATAAGAAATGACCTGGATGTTGAGCTGATCATGGCTTTTTTCACAGGAATTATTATTATAGACACCCATAAAGATGAAATCGGGATTCAGCATTTTCCGCAGATTATGGATTACATGGCGGAGTTTGTAATGAAGGGGTTGACTGATCATCCGCAGGCTAAACCTATGTAGATTGAAGTTAAGCAGCCGCAATAAGCTGCCGGGAGAACCGGCAGCTTGTTCACTGGATTAATTTGAGATATAGGTACCGCCGCCTTTAATGCAAACGGGCTCGTCATTAATGGATAGCCAAACGTCCACGGAGGAAAGATTGCGGATGATCTTGCGGTCGACACTAAACTTCAAGGAACGGACAGCCTGAATATAATCCATGATTTCGACATTTGTTGCATACCATACATCGGAGTGACCGCCGGCTTTCCGGCAAAAGGCTTCGATCAGTTCCCAGTTGTTCTGGCGCTCGAACTCAAAGCTGTGCCCCCAAACATAGCAGAGCCTAAACTTCTGCGAAGGTCCTTCGGTAGTAAAGCGCTCCCAAATCCCCTCAAGCTCATCCTTGTGATGACAAGTCGGATGCCATTCCATAAAATCAAGAGGGACATCAAACTGTCTGGTGGAAACAACAGTACGGCTGTATTCAATACCTGCTGCTTGTAGCGGAGGGATGATAGCTGCCGAATACGAACCATAGGGATAAGACATTCCCCGAATCGGATAGTCTACGAGCTGCTCCAGCCGTCTGCGGTCTTCCAATAGCTCCTCTACCACCATGGGTAATGGCAGTCGGTCCAAATGCGGGTGGGTTACAGAATGCGCCGATATTTCGTGATTGCGGGCTATGGCCCGTACATCATCATTTGTAAGAAATCCGGGAGCATTCAGCATTGCGCTGTTGAGATGAAAGGTTCCTCTGATCCCGTATTGATCAAATATTCCGGCCAGACGAATATCGTGTTTATGCCCGTCATCATAGCTCATGGTGAGTGCTTTGGACATCCCGCCGGGAAATAAATTAAATTTCAGCTTCATCATTACCACACTCCATTAATGTTCATTTATGTAAACAAGCCTGTTAAGCTTTATTATAGTGTAACTCCCCGGAAAATTGGGAGGTTTTTTACACTTAAGGCGTCCCTTCAGCTGAGTTTCTGCAGATGGGACGCCTTTTTTACCACTATGGGCCGTTTCAGAAAAGCACTAAATATCATCCGTGTCTCAGTAAAAGGTTAAACGTTGTTCACTCCGCTTTTTTTCTCCGTAAAAAAGTAAAGCAACGCCAGCAGCGGCAAGACCGTTCCGATCAAAGAGGTGAAGCTCCAGCCGCCATGAGCATAGGACCAGCCTCCCAAGGAGGATCCAATAGCCCCGCCCATAAAGAATATGGACATGAACAGACCGTTCAGACGGCCTCTGGCCTCATTCCCGAGTGAATAAATTGCACGCTGTCCAAGCACGAGATTTCCCGACACAGCCATATCCAGGGTAATAGCGGCGAGTACAAGCAGGAGAAGGACTGCTCTGGAATGGCCTTGAAGCAGAAAAGCCAACAGAAAGGAAAGTGTAGCCAAAACCATCGCCAGTCCGGTTAAACGGCGGGTCCAGCCTTTGTCCGCCAGACGTCCGGCGATTGGAGCCGCTACGGCTCCTCCCACACCGGCTAAAGCAAACCATGCAATCCCTTGCTGGGACAATCCGAACTCATCTGCCAAATGTAAAGGGACCGCAGTCCAGAAAAGGCTGAAGGCTCCAAAAAGAGAAGCTTGATAAAAGGCGCGGCGCCGCAATACCGGCGTTTGCTTGAATAAAGTAACCAGCGACAGGGTTAACTCTCCATAGTTCATTGCCCGCGAGGGCATACGTTTCGGAAGAATCCGCGACAGCAAGACCGACAGTACGGCAATCAGAACCGCGGAGATTGCAAATACAGACCGCCATCCCCAAAAGCTTGCAGTAAAGCTGGCTAATGGACGGGAGAACATAATGCCGAGCAGAAGTCCGCTCATCACATTTCCCACTACACGTCCACGTTGTTCTTCAGAAGCCAAATAAGTAGCATAAGGGACCAGAATTTGAGCGACTACAGAACCTAATCCAATAAAAAAGGAAGCCGTCAGGAACAGTGCTGCGTGATGGACGAAAGTCGCGGCCACTAGAGCAATCACGACGACGATCAGCGAAACCACGGCAAGACGCCGGTTTTCGATAATATCACTAAGCGGTACAATGAACAGCAGACCCAGAACATAACCGATTTGAGTAATGGTAACTATTAATCCTGCTGCTGCTGAGGACAGCCCTGTTGCAGCACTGATCGGACCCACTAACGTTTGTGCGTAATAAAGATTGGCAACGATGATACCGCAAGAGGCCGCGAGCAGAAAGGTAATCCATCCCGGAATAGGCAGACCCTTCACTTCTTGTTCATTTTGCATTGTAATCCTCCTCATTTCATAAAAGTATGGTTTAAATAATATACTGAACGTTCAGTTCACTAATTCATAATCAAATAATATACTGAACGTATCGTTTTGTAAATGGGTAATTTTGATTTTCTTTTTGTGGGAGATTAAGTATAATGAACGTATAGTATTTATAAATATGGGATTGTGAAGTTATTTTGCGAAGGGGACTGATAGTGTGAATACCAAACGAGGGCGTCCACGCAACATGGAGACTCAGAGTTCGATTTTGAAATCCTCCTATGAACTGCTTCTTGAGCATGGTTTTGCGGCAGTAACCGTTGAGAAAATTGCAGAGCGTGCCGGGGTTAGCAAAGCTACGATCTATAAGTGGTGGCCCAATAAAGCGGCAGTTGTAATGGATGGCTTCCTTTCAGCGACTACAGAAAGGCTGCCGTTGCCGGATACAGGTTCGGTGTACGAGGACATCCTTATCCACGCCACGAATCTGGCCCGTTTCCTGATTAGCCGGGAAGGCAAAATGATTACCGAGATTATCGGTGAAGGACAACTCGATGAGGGTCTGGCAGAGGCGTACCGGACACGGTATTTTCAGCCGCGCAGGCTGGAGGCCAGACAACTATTGGAGCAAGGCGTCAAGCGGGGGGAGCTAAATGCAGAACTCGATATCGGGATATGTACGGATCTCATTTATGGACCTATTTTCTACAGATTATTATTAACCGGTGAAACACTTGACGATGTCTATATTCAGAAACTTGTAAAGCTTGGTTTTCAGGGAGTTGCTCCCATTGCAACGTATAAATGAAAAATGGCCGTGTCCAGGTGAATTATCTGGATACGGTCATTTTATTGATCTAAAATATTTTGAAAAGCAGATATATTCCAGCGATGATTCCGGCGATGATCAGCCAGCTGGATATTTCATCCCACAGACTGGGAACGCCCCGGGAGTGAAGCTTCTGTTCGTTTACATCAAAGTTGGCTTTATGGCCTACATGGTCCGTTGTACGGGGTGGAGGAGAGTTATTGCCATCAAACATATAAATCAGCTCCTTGCTTCATTATTAGTTAATTATAACCTTTTGAGAACATTAAAGGAAGGTTGATCTGCGGTATAACATGTGAGCGCGGTAAAAATAAATCAATCGTTTTCCCGTTGAAAGGCGTCTTACTTACATGAACTCTTTCAGAGGGCCTCTTCTACATGCCAACACTAAAGAAAGAGAGGGGGAGTGGCGATGGTAGAAAATACGATGAAAGAGGTCAGAATGGTGGATGTTGCCGAGATGGATGAAGAAGCTTTTTTTCAGCGGCTGTATGTGGAGCACCGCAAGTTGTACTCGATCGCGTTCAGCTACCTGAGAAGTGAAGCTGACGCGCTGGAAGTGGTGCAGGAAGCGTCTTGCCGGGCATGGATCAAGCGCAAAAAGCTCAAAGACGAGCAAGCCTTTACATCCTGGGTGATACGAATTACCATCAACTGCTGCATGGATGAACTCAGGCGCAAAAAACGTGTGTTTCCGGCGGAGACGCTGATAGAAGAAGCGGCGCAGGAAATGAAAAGCAATGAACGGATTGACCTGGAACGGGCGATGGACCGGTTGAAGCCGAAATACCGGCATGCGGTGATTCTAAAATACTACCAGGACATGACAACTGCCCAAATTGCCAATGTGCTGCAGAAACCGGAGGGTACGGTTAAAACCTGGCTTCGCGAGGGACTTAAGCAGCTGCGGGATTATCTGTAGAGATACGGGAGGTGAAAGAACATGATTGACAAAGAAGAACGCGTTCTGCACCAGAATGTGGATGAAGTAAAGCATAATGCTGAAGCCCTTGAGGAAATGAAACTCTATAATGCAATGCGAGGTGGAATCATGCAGGGAAAAAAACGCGAAAAGCGGCGCAGCTATTTCTACGGAATGGGTGTAGTAATCGCAGCCGCTGCAGCAGCACTGTTTCTTTTTAATATCAATGATGCTCCAGGAACGGAAGTTGCCGAACAATCGCCGCAGAGCTACACAGCTACCACTAAACCATGGACCGATTCCGCAAAATTTAGCGGAGCCTCCATAAGCGATAGATCTTTTCAAAGCATACTAGACCGGAATCTCATAAAGCCTGTCTACCAGAGCGTGGAGAAAAACGGCCTGCGGGTCGAAGTCATGGGCGCTGTCGCAGACACCCGAAAGTTGTTTATTTTGTATAGTGTACACAACAATACGGACCAAACGGTATCTCATGCTGATTTCTCATTGGATTTTGGAGCTTTTGAAGCAGCGTCTATCGGAGCGAGTTTAGAGATAACTGCTCATAGTAGTCAAATCAACGCGGGCCAAACCTCCTATTTCATCTATACGAATAACCTGTCACCCACGGTTGACTATCCCAAGGAAGTGACATGGAATGTGATGCTGTACCAAACTTCAGGCAAGGGACTCCAGACTAACCTGTCAATTCCTTTCGAGCTTGATCCGGACATGTTCAAGGAACAGACACGAACGCTACATCCCGAAAGCAATCTGATTGTTGATGGTCAGACCATTAAAGTGAATCAGGTGCTCTATACTCCGCTGAACACCTATGTGGATTTGGAATTTGATAAGAATAATGATAAACAAGTCTTCAGCCTGATTGAGCCTGTGCTGATTGTTAAAAGCGCAGGAAAGACGGTGAAATCCTACTACCCCGGCATCATCACAGCCGATAATTCCGAGGTCTATTCGGACCGCTCCCAGTCCACGCTTTACTTCAAGAACACCCAGGACGGCCAGCCGGACGCTGCCACATTGAAGACCTTCGGAATTGCCGCTCTTGATAAAGATCAAATGAAAATTAAAGTCGATCTAAGCAAAAAGCAGATGATCGAAGCTCCGAACTCAGACCTTTCCATTATTGAATCTGAAGAGGGGGCGGAAGCTGAAAAGATCCTGTTCCAGCAAACGTTTCAGAAAGCCCCATTGAACAGTATCATTAGTATGCGGCTGTCGGATACCTTTACCGATGGCAATGGTCAATCCCACAAAACGGCGGGTGTGAACGGCCAAATCAGTAGAATTTCTTCGAACAAGGAGAGTACGGCCGTAGATAAATACCTCTATAATTTTGGAAAGGAAGCCGTTGAATACCCGCAACCGCTAACCTTAACTATTGAGCGGTATTGGAACCCGATTATGGACACGCAAACTGTAGAGTTCTCATCGCAAAAATAGGTACTGTCTCCTGTAATGAGATTTTTATTTAAACGGAATTTAACCTTTCACCAACCCGATTTTTAAACTACGTCTTTTACAATAGACCAGTAGGGGAGAGGCGATTATCCGATTACGTTCAAAGACTTGTTACAGGGAGCAGTGAAACCGATGGAAGAGAAAAAGAAAAAGAAGTTTAAATTTTGGAGAATTGTTAGAAGTATTGTACTGCTATTATTAGTAGTATTGATTCTCGGTGTGGTTGCGAATATGCTGGTGACCAAGTACGAACAAAAGAGATACCCTGCATGGGGCCAACTCGTGGAAGTCTCCGGCAAGAAAATGCATGTGTACACCAAAGGTGAGACGGGAAACACTATTGTTCTTTTAAGCGGCCTGGGGACAGCAGCGCCTGTCTTGGATTTCGAACCTTTGATGAATGAGTTGGCTCAAAACAATAGAGTGGTCGTCGTGGAGCCTTTCGGATCTGGCTGGAGTGAGCGGACTTCAAAACAACGAACTGTGGAAAATATCGTTGAAGAATGGCGGACCGCTTTGCAAAAGGCAAATGTAAAAGGCCCTTATATCCTAATGCCCCACTCTATATCCGGAATTTATAGCATGTATTATGCCAATAAATATCCGTCTGAGGTAAAAGCAGTAATAGGCATTGATCCAACCTTGCCGCAGGCGGTTGAGTATTTCAAAGAGTCTGCGCCCGCGATGCCTAAATATTTGAGCATGGCGGCACCAACCGGACTTGTAAGATTGGCAACCTACGTCAGCCCTAAGAATGTTCTGCCGATATCTGCTGATGGAACTTATTCTGATGAGAATTTAAAGCTGACCAAGATCCTCACTGCATGGAATGCCTATAATAAGAATGTAGTAAATGAAGCAAGCGAAATTAACAACAATATCAAAAAAACAAAGAACCTGTCATTTCCTTCAAACATACCTGTAATGATTTTTACTACAAAACCGGACAAAGTGAATGAAGAAGGCAAATCCAACATTACCTTTTACGAAACCCAGCTGAAGAATGTAGCTTCTAACAAGCTCGTCGTATTGGAAGGGCATCATTATCTGCATTGGACCCATTCCAAGAAGATTTCAGAGGAAGTAAATGAATTCCTCGCTGCATATGCAGGGAACAAATAGTATAACAAGTGAGCCGCTTCAACAAATAAGTCAAGCACCTCTTACTAGAGGGGCTTGGCTTTTGCAATTCCTGCCTAGAATTTTTTCTTGTGATAAAGTTGCTCTCGACTAAAACAGCAATATAAGCGAATATAAATAAAGCAATACTAAAAACTAGAAACAACCTATGGGGGTACATATATGAGAAAGCCAATTATTGCCGTGGATATGGATGATACGATCTGTCATCTGGTTAAGCGGGCGATTTACCATAACAACAATGATTTCCCTACGCATCTGCTGCGGTATGAAGATATGCTTGATTGGGATACCGATCATCTGCGCCATCCGGATTGCACTCAGGAAATCTTCTACGGACGGCCCGGATTGTTTGAGGAGCTTGAAGTGTTCGACGAACATGTCGTCGGGGAGATGGAGAAGCTGCATAACGCTTATGATGTAATTATCGTTACGGCTGCACAGCCGAAGACAGTCATCGAGAAGTGGAACTGGCTTCAGAAGCATATGCCTTTTATTCCAATTGAGAACTTCTTCCCTTGCAAGCGGAAGACGCTGATTAACTACGATCTGCTCATTGATGACGGGGTACATAATTTGGTGCCAGCATTGCAGGAGGGAAGGAAAGTACTCTGCATTCCACATCCTTGGAACCTGAAGGCCCGGGAGCAATATGCATTTCCGCTGCTTACCACCTGGCAAGGTGCCAAAGAGCAGGTTGATCTAATCCTCGGGGGTCAGCCCGTTTCATCTTAATACAATCTTAATACCACAGCCAAAGTTGTAACACTATGCAGATTTTGCTCATGATATACTAGCGCTAAAAGCGAAGATATTGAAAAAGGGGTAGCCAAATGGCAACAAACCGCACCGGCTCAGCTTCCGAATTTGAGCAGATTCCAGACCTGCCGGAAGAGAAAAGACTTGGAAGACTGAAAATATTCTTCGGTTACGCAGCAGGTGTCGGCAAGACTTGTGCCATGCTGAGTGCTGCCCATGAGGAACAAAAAGCCGGAATTGATGTTGCTGCAGGCTGTATTGAGTCTCATCACAGGCCGGAGACGCTGATTCTGCTCAAGGGTCTGGAGCTTATGCCGCCACTGGAAGTCACCCATAACGGTATCCTTACAGAGGAGTTTGATCTGGACCGTGCGATCCGGAGAAGACCTGATCTTATCCTTCTGGATGATCTGGCTCATATCAATGCGGCTGGCAGCAGGCATAAAAAAAGATATCAGGACATAAGCGAGCTGCTTCGCGCAGGAATCCATGTCTATACGACTATTAATGTGCAGCATATTGAAAGCCTGCAGGATGTAGTCGCTTCAATAACCGGCATTTCTGTAGAGGAGCGTATTCCTGATAGTGTATTCGATAGTGCCGATCAGGTTGAACTGGTTGATATTGAACCTGATGATTTGATCGACCGCCTGAACAAGGGGAACATTTATCCGGATGAAGAAGCACAAAGGGCAAATGCTCATTTGTATATCAAAGAAAAACTGACTGCCTTGCGTGAGATTGCACTGCGGTACACGGCAAATCAATTGAACAGAATCGCTTCACACATCGGTACTCAGGTAAAAACCAACGAATATTATGCCAAAGACCATGTCCTGGTCTGCCTTTCTTCGGCGGCTACCAATAAAAAGGTGATCCGCACGGCGGCGAGAATGGCGGAGGCTTTTCACGGGGAATTCACCGCATTGTTTGTGGAGACACCGAAGACGCAAAAGCTAACCCAGAAAAACAAGGCGGAACTTAGAGCGAACTTTAGGCTTGCAGAGCAGCTTGGCGCACAAATTGCCACAGTCTATGGAGAAGATATCCCTGGACAGATTGCGGAGTATGCCAAAGCAAGCCGGGTTTCGAAGATCGTGGTGGGGCGCTCCCATAACAAAAAGAAGTGGTTTGCAAAAGCGAATTTGGCCGATAAGCTGACCGCATCTGCACCCAATATCGACATTTATATTATTCCGGACACCCAGCCTACGTTCTATAAAAGATTTCCGCAATATGTGAGCTATCCCGAGCTGTCACTGGCTGACACAGCCAAGACGACTGGAATTCTGGTTGTCTGCACCTTAATCGGACTGTGGTTTAATTATCTCGGTTTCAGGGAAGCAAATATCATCACGGTCTATATTCTGGGTGTGCTGCTCAATGCGATGGTTACCGGAGGCCGGCTGTACAGCGCTGTGTCTTCGGTTGTTAGTGTGCTTGTGTTTAATTACTTTTTTACCAAACCTTATTTTTCTTTACAGGCGTATGGTTCGGGTTATCCGGTTACCTTCCTGGTGATGCTGTCGGCTTCCTTTATCACAAGCACTCTGACAATGCGGGTAAAAGAGCAGGCCCGGCAATCCGCGCAAAAGGCTTATCGGACAGAGGTGCTTCTGGAGACAAGCCGTAAACTGCAGCAGGCGAAAGACACCACGGCAATCATTCATGAGACGGCACAGCAAATGGTGAAGCTGCTGGACAGAACGATTATCTTTTATCCGGTGCAGCAAGACAGCTTATCTGAGCCGCTCGTTTTTTTAAAGGAAGAGTCGGCTGTAGATCCTCAAGAGTTTTCGGGCGGAAATGAACAAGCGGTTGCGGACTGGGTCTATAAGAATAACAAACGGGCCGGGGCTACCACAGATACCTTCTCTGCCGCCAGTTGCTTGTATCATGCGGTGCGGGGAGGAGATTGCGTATTTGCAGTGGCAGCCATCGCCATGGATAAGGAAGACCCGCTGGAGGTTTTTGAGAAAAGTCTGATGATTGCCATGCTGGGAGAATGTGCGCTGGCGCTGGAAAAAGAAATGCTAAACGAAAAACAAAAAGAAATCTCGATCCAAATCCAGCAGGAACAGCTGCGGGCGAACCTGCTGCGGGGAATCTCCCACGATTTGCGTACCCCCCTGACCAGTATATCCGGCAATGCGGGAATCCTCATCGGAAACTCCAAGGTGCTGAGCGAGGAACAGAAGAAGGGGCTGTACACCGATATTTATGATGATTCCATGTGGCTTATTAATCTGGTGGAGAACCTGCTGTCCATTACCCGGATTGATAATGGGTCATTAAATCTGAATATGCAGGGAGAGCTTCTGGAGGAAGTTATTGCGGAAGCTTTGCTTCATATTCATCGAAGCAGCATAGATCATATGATTAGCACCGTACTTGATGAAGAGCTGCTTATGGCTAAAATGGATTCCCGGCTGATTATTCAGGTCCTGATCAATATTGTCGACAACGCAATTAAATATACCGGGACCGGGTCGCATATTACAGTCTCGGCGAGACGCGATAAAGAAATGGTCAGTGTAGAGATTTCCGATGACGGTCCCGGTATCCCGGAGGAAGCGAAGGCTAAGCTGTTTGACATGTTCTATACGGCGGATAATATCCGCGGAGATGGCCGCCGCGGACTGGGACTCGGGCTTTCATTGTGTAAATCTATTGTAACTGCTCATGGAGGCACAATAAGTGTGAAAGATAATGTTCCGCAAGGTACAGTGTTCCGCTTTACCCTGCAGGCCGTGGAGGTGGTTGTTCATGAATAAGCCTTTAATTCTTGTCGTCGAGGATGACAAGCCCATCCGCAAATTGATTACTACAACACTGGAGACGCAGGGCTATAAGTACCATACAGCTGAAACAGGCCAGGCCTCGATTCTGGAGGCGGTCTCCAAGCAGCCGGATATTATGATACTGGACCTCGGACTTCCCGATATGGATGGCGTAGATATTATAAAGAAGGTTCGGGCATGGTCGAATATCCCGATTATTGTGGTCAGCGCCCGCAGTGAAGACCGGGACAAAATCGACGCGCTGGATGCAGGCGCAGACGATTATCTGACCAAACCCTTCAGCGTGGAAGAGCTGCTGGCGAGGCTCCGGGTCAGCCTGCGGCGTATCCGGTACGATAGTGACAAGCTGCTGAAGGATGCATCTATTTTTACTAACGGAAGTCTCAGAATCGATTATTCGGCAGGCATCGTATTGTTGGACGAAGAAGAAATCCACCTCACTCCCATTGAATACAAGCTAATCTGCCTGCTGGCCAAAAATGTGGGAAAAGTATTGACCCATAATTACATCCTGCATGAAATCTGGGGCAGTCATACCTATGACATCCCTGCCTTGCGCGTATTTATGGCGACTCTGAGAAAGAAAATAGAGAAGCTGCCTTCTCAGCCAAAGTACATTCAAACCCATATCGGAGTAGGTTACCGTATGCTGCAGGTTGGCGACGATACAAAGTGACCTGAGTTAACGCTTAGAATTCATAAAAATGTCAGCGTAGACCTGGAAGAATTTAACGAGAAATTTCAAAGCACCCATTCTACTAGGGCGTGTCTTCAAACCGCTTCACCCGCAAGGTGTGTGTGCTTCCGGAAAGTGTATTCCTGGCTCTGAGCATGAACGGACCGAGTTGCACTTATTTGGAGCTATTAGCCTGATACAGGAGGACATCGGACTCCAGCGCAGTTATTTCTCCCTGCTGGCCGTTTTTAGATAGAATGCAGAGCAGATAAGGTCACCTGGGTCCGCATAAGAGAATAAACAGGTGTTTTACTCTCTATAGCGCCTCCTGAATCCGTCCCTCGTAATTAAGAGGGATTCTCACGAATGCTCACTCATTCGCAGGATTTCATCGCTATGAAGCGGTGGAGATGGTTGGCTTACGATGGAAATTGAACCGTCGAGCGGTTAGCGGGCGGGCGGGAACAGAAGCAACGCATGACGTGCCTTTAGATCGTCGATATCCTGCACACTCCACTTGGCCCACGGAGGTTCACCCTCCCAGATCTC
>NZ_JBGJZP010000020.1:0-132092 GCF_042610515.1 Paenibacillus paludis | reverse complement strand
TTCTCCAATAACGGGAGAATCGCTGCTCTTTTGAGTCTTAAGCTTTTGAGAGATAGAGGGCCTGTCTCCGACAGTAGAATATCTTCTTTTGGGACAGCCCCATTCCTTACTCCGAACGTGTGAGCGGGAGTCTTAGGCCCGTAACCGCCAGCGTCACATTTTCCGGCAAAATATAAGCTTTTCTCAGATCCACATCATGCGACATATGTGTGTACACGGCGCGTGCCGGCTGAACTGTCCGCAGCAGATCTGCTGCTTCCGTCATATCGTAAACAGAGCGGGTCGACAGCTCCGCCGCCTCATAATAAAAGCTTGTACCCAGTACCAGCAGATCCAGGCCATGCATCCGCTCCGTTTCCTGCGGTGTAAGGGAGATGGAATCCGGACAATATACCCACTTATACCCCTCCTTCTCCAAGCGGAAGGCGTAGGAGTATCCGTTTTTGCCGTGATTCACTTTCCATGTGTCGATCTGCCAGCCATCCAGCTCGATCCCGTCATCGCACGGTATCATCTCGATATTGCGGTCCAGCCATGGATATTGCCGCAGAATCACCGGAATCACCTCCGCAGGCGCGTACAGCTCCCCTTTATATCCCATCCAGCGGCAGGCATCTGCCCATTCGGGCAATCCGCCAATATGGTCAAAATGGGCATGGGTCACCAGCAGCCTGCGCATGGTACGTTGCCCAAGCGATTCCATCTGCCGCCGCCAGTCCGGACCACAGTCAATCGCCAAAAAATCACTGCCGTTATCTATAAGCACGGAGGAGCGAAGCCGCACATTCAGCCCGCCCGCTCTAGCCTCCATGCAGGTCTCACAGCTGCAATATACCCGGGGAACGCCCATTGCGTCGCCTGTCCCCAAAAACACCAAGTTATCCATCTCTAATCTCTCCTTCAGTTCCCGGTGCGGAAGTTTAAGTAACCCCCATTATAGTACATCTCCCTCTTCATCTCATTATTATTAAAGCTCTCCATGCAACAAGCATATTTAGCACAGCGGTGAAAGGGGGTAGCTGTTAATGTAAAATGTGGATTTCAAGAACGCATACAGGAGGTTATTTTCATGGAAGACTGTTTGATCTGCAGACGGATTGACATGATTAAAGAAGACACCAATCCCTACTTCGTAGCTGAGCTCGAAACCGGCTATGTGGTCATTGGCGACCATCAGTATTTTGAAGGCTACACTCTTTTTCTCTGCAAGGAACATAAACGGGAGCTTCACGAACTGGACGACGGCTTCAAGCAGAAGTTTCTTATGGAAATGAGTAAAGTCGCTGAGGCGGTCAACATAGCTTTTGAACCGGATAAGCTGAACTATGAACTGCTTGGCAACGGTGATTCACATATACACTGGCATATCTTCCCTAGAAGATTAACAGAACCGAATCCTACTCATCCAGTTTGGTGGACACCTAGAGAGACGATGTATTCTGAAAGTGTCAGACCAAGTCATGAGGCATTGGAAGAATTGAAGCATAAACTGCGGGGAGCGTTGGAGAAATTGTAGGCTAACAAGTATAGGCTTTAAGATTACATATAAAAACAGAGCAAAGACCGCCCTCTGCGATGAGGTACGGTCTTATTTGCTGCAGCTTAGGCAGCGCAATCCTATCCATATGGGTTATATTCCGGCCAGTACCTGATACCAGACTCCACGTTTGGCGTAGAGTGTGCTGCGCACTTCATCCCAGCCGCCAAGATACTGAATATCAAAAAGCCCAGCCGGGACAGGATAATGGTCTGCATTCTCCGCATACACCTGCTCATTCACCGGACGAAAGCCGTATTCGGCGAAAACCTCCTGGGCCTCCCGGGTTGTCAGGAACTCCACCAGCGCCTCCGCTGCCTCGCGGGTTCCATGCTCATCCGCGTATTTGTCCACGACCGCCGCAGGATTCTCAATCAGGATCGTATTCTGTGGAATAATAACCTCATAATTTACACCCTGGGCAATCCGCGCCAGCAGCTCATTCTCATAGGTGACAATAACATCGCCCACGCCGTATTCAAAGGCAGCCATCGAAGCCCGCCCGCTTTTGTCCAGAGATTCTACATTCGCGTGTATGCTCTCCAAAAAAGCTTTGGCGGCAACAGGGTCTTTTACCCCTCCTTGCGCCTCAGACAGCTTGAGACCCGCCCCATAGATGGCGTTGATGTCCCACTGTGCTCCGCCGGAGGTCTTTGGATTGGGATACAGCACCTTAACGCCGGGCTTCGCCAAATCAGCAAAGCCGTGAATTCCCTTCGGGTTGCCTTCGCGTGTCCCTAGAGCGACAACCGAGCGGGTCACCATCCCGGCTTCTCCCCGCTCCTTCCAAGTCTTCTCTACCAGCCCTGCCTTCACCAGCTTGTCGACATCGCCTTCCATTGCCAGCAGCGTTACATCGGCTTCGAACCCGCCGGCAATTGCCCGGGCCTGGGTCCCCGAAGCCTCATAGGATTCCTGAAAGGCGATAGTCTGGCCAGTCTCCGCCTTCCACTTCGCTGCGAACAACGGCAGAATATCGCCCATCGCGTCTTTAGCCACACTATAGGCACCGACCACAAGCGTCAGGTCTCCTTGCTGGGGAGTTTCCTCCGCTGCGGTGTCCTGTTCCTTCGCGCAGCCGGCAAGGGCCAGCGCGAGCAATACCAGCATTAAGGCAGCTAGCCATCCGTGCAGTTGTCTGCTCCTTTTGAAAAGCCTCATACCGGCTCCACATCCTTCGGGGTGTTGGGTTTGAAAAATCCGTGTTGACGCTTGGCTCGGGAGAATTCGCCTATCGTGCAACAAACAGCGGATATAAGCTGTACTTCAAGCACTGCTCAAAGGCTCGCTCACAACTGCGGTGAATATTTGGACTTCCGGTCGCTGTTATGTTTGGATTTCCTGATTTGAACCGCTGCTAGCGGTAGAAATCCAAACATAAAGGCGAACGCTGTCGCTCCTACAGTTCCAAAATTCCCCTCCGTTGCTTCTCAGCCCTATCCGCTTTGTATAGTACCTCTTCTAAAGTCCGCTATCGCTTGCTCCAGCTTCAACTCGCCTCTTGCCGCTTTGACAACAGATTGTTAAACCCTGTTTGTATTTATTAAAAACTGCACCGTCCTGCTGCGGACGGTTAACGATATGAAATCTAGTGAGTGATTAAATGAATACAGGCATTGGGTCTTCCTTCAGCCCGTTCTCCTGAATCCAGCTCCGCTCATCATTAAACAAATAGGCGCGGTGGACAAGCACAGCGATCTCCTGGCCCGGCTGCAAGGTTTCCTTCTCCAGTGAACGGTAGGTCACCAGCTTGTGGCCGTTCACTTCCACCTCTACCAGCCATTCGCTGCCGCGGAAATGCAGATGCTTCACAACACCCTGCTCCGTGGCCGAAGCCATTTTAAATTCATTCAGATGGCCCACTTCGATATACTCGGGGCGGATCAAGGCTTTGGTCGGCTTGCCGCCGCCTGCATTCTTAAAGCCCTTCAGCTCGGAGGCGCTTTCGATCAGTGTAGACTCGCCGATAAAGGTCGCCACGAACGGCGTCTTCGGCTCCTTGTAAATATCCCAAGGCGTGCCTTTCTGCTCCAGCCGGCCCTGGTTGATGATCATGATCTCATCGGCCACTTCTATCGCTTCGTCCTGGTCATGTGTAACGAAGATGGAGGTGATCCCGACACGCTCAATCAGCTCGCGCAGCCAGGAACGCAGCTCCTGACGGATCTTTGCATCAATCGCCGCGAACGGCTCATCCAGCAGCAGCAGCTGCGGCTCAGGCGCAAGCGCCCGGGCAAAAGCCACCCGCTGGCGCTGGCCGCCGGAGAGCTGATGTGGATACCGTTTCTCGAACCCCTTCAGTCCTGTGAGCTCCACCAGTTCCATAACACGGTTCTGGATCGTATTTTTGTTAACTTTTTTCACCTTAAGACCAAAAGCAATATTCTCATAAACGGTCATGTGCTTGAACAGTGCATAGTTCTGGAAAACAAAGCCGATTTCCCGCTCCTGCGGCGGAAGATTGTTCACCGCCCGGCCGTGAAAAATGATTTCACCGCTGTCTGGCGTCTCCAGTCCTGCCAGCATGCGCAGAATCGAGGTTTTGCCGCCTCCGCTGGGCCCGAGCAGCCCGATCAGATGACCCTTGGTAATCCCGAAATCAACGTCCTTGACGGCATGAAAATCTCCAAAATGTTTATTCAGACCCCGAACCTCGACATGCATACCTAATGCACTCCCTTTCTTCTCTTGCTCCATTCCATCAGCAGCAGCAGACCCGCGGAAAATGCGGCCAGCACCAGCGCTATCCCGCCCGCAGCCGTTACATTGAAATTCTCGACATCCTGGTAGACCAGGGTGGTCGCGGTCTGGGTCTTGTTCATGATGTTACCGGAAACGACAAGCACCGCACCAAATTCACCAAGCGAGCGCGCAACCGTTAGAATTACACCATAAATTACCGCCCAGCGGATCGACGGCCAGGTCACCTTCCAAAATGTTGTCCAGCCATAGGCTCCAAGCGTTGAAGCCGCCTCTTCCTGCTGTGAACCGATCTCCTGGAGCACCGGCATCACTTCACGCACCATTAAAGGGAAGGTTACAAAGAGCGTAGCAATGACCATCCCGGGAAAAGCGTACACAATCTTCAGTCCGATTTGTTCAAAGATTGACCCCAAAGCGCTGTCCGGGCCCAGCAGCAGCACAATCATCAGCCCGCCGATAACCGGAGATACCGCATAGGGCAAATCTACAATGCTGTTAAGCAGCCCTTTTACCCGTTTCCCCAGCCAGTTTGCCCGCACCAGATAAAGAGCCATCATAATGCCAAACAGCGTGTTCAGCAGCGTAACGACAACTACGACAAACCCGGTCATCATCAGCGCATGCAGCGCCTCCGGTCTGCTCAGGGCGGCCCAGAAGCCGCCGAAGCCTTCACTGAAAGCCCCCATTGCCATCTTGCCCAGCGGTGCAGCAATCAGCAGGAAAAATACTAGATAAGTTAGTCCAATCCATAATTTCCTCATGACCGTCTCCCCCGCATCTGCAGCAGATTGATCATCCAGAGAATAAGAAAGGACAACGTCAGCAGAATGATGGAAACCGCAGCGGCCCCCACCGGATTATCACTCTCCACTTCCCCGAAAATAAAAACGGAAGAGACGAGTGTACGGCCCGGAATATTGCCTGCTACCAATACAACCGCTCCGAACTCCGCAAGCGCACGTGAGAAGGCCAGCATCCCGCCGCTGATCATCCCCGGTGCCATAGAGGGCAGAATCACCTGCCTGAATACGCGGCTGCTCTTGGCTCCCATCGTATAAGCTGCTTCTTCCTCGGAAGGGTCAAGCTCCTCCAGCAGCGGCTGAACCGCACGGATTACGAAGGGAAATGTTACAAAAACCATTGCGATTACAATCGCCGGCTGATGAAACACAATTTCAAAGCCCAGCGCCTCCGCGAGCCCGCCAATCAGGCTGCCTGGACCCAGCAGCAGGAGAATCATCAGTCCACCTACTGCTGTTGGCAGGGCAAAAGGCAGATCAACAAGACTGTTCAGCAATGACTTGCCGGGGAATTGATAACGTATAAGGACCCAGGCAATCATCGTGCCGAGTACAACATTAATAACTGTGGCAATAACGGCCAGTTTTAAGGTCAAGAAGACTGACTTCCAGGCAATTGGGTCGCTTATGGCTTCAGCAAAACTGCCGAACCCTAGCGAAAATGAATTGTAATAGACGCCCAGTATAGGCAAAACGATAAGAATTACGAAATACAACAGTATAGTTGAGCGAAATCCCCAAGTCCAACCCTTGTGTCTAAGCAGCGAATTCAAGTTATAAGTCCCCCCACCTCCGGCTTACCGGTCGGTTTACTTGCCTTTATACCCATAATTATTCCTATTAATATACTTGGTTTAATATTATCACTACTTTACCAAATGCCTCTGGTATCGTCAATTACTTTCACAGACTTTTGGGGTAAAATATATTATCATTCCAACTTCTGCAGCACCGAAAGGGGATACTTACTAATGCTTCATACCATGGAGATCACGACCAGCAAGCGGGACGAATTGCGGGATATTACCCGCGAAGTTATTTCCTATGTTAAAAAGAGCGGTGTACAGAACGGGATTATCGTCGTGTATTGTCCGCATACCACCGCAGGAATTGCGATCAACGAAAATGCCGATCCCGACGTGAAGCATGATGTGCTGATGAGACTTGACGAAGTTTTTCCCTGGGAGCATCCCAACTACCGTCATGCGGAAGGAAATACCGCCGCTCATCTGAAATCGATTACGGCCGGTCCCTCACAGAGCATTATTATCCACGAAGGCGCGCTACTGCTTGGACGCTGGCAGGGCATCTACTTCTGCGAGTTCGACGGACCGAGACGGCGGCAGTGTTATCTGAAAATTGTCGAGGGGTAGGCAGCCCGAAAGTTATAGCTCTTATTGTATAGAAAAAGCGGATCCGCCAGTTTCGGGGATCCGCCTTCTATACAATGTATAGCCTCTATAACACTTTCGCCATGCAAAGTTATACCAATGCAACGTTCTAAAGTGTGAAGGGCTAGAAAAACGGTATTTTTACAAACTGCGGCTTAGTACTTTGACATGTGTCAATGCGGCCTCTTTGACATCATCGAAAGAAACTTTGTCCTGAATGTAATAAGAAATGAATCCGTGAGCGGATAAAAACAAGGTTAATGGTACGCTCTGCCAATCCTCCGAAACATAACCCTCTTCCTTCATATGGCTGCGTACAATACTTGAGAATAACTCAAAACATCGTCCCTGTTCCGCTCGACAATAAGCAAGCAGCTCTTCATCCCGGATCATGAACATAATCTCATATTGGTAAGGATGATCCAGTCCGAAGCGGATAAACTCCATAATAAGCTGTTCCACCCGGGTCATTCCCGGTTCAGGCGGTTTGTTCATTGCTTCATTAAGCAGTATTGCCACATGATTGAAATCCTCTACTACAATGGCGTAGAACAACTCCGCCTTTTCCTTGAAATGATAATAAAGAGAGCCGTGGCTATACCCCAAATGCTGACCGATGCTGCGCATGGAAATCGCCCGGTATCCTTTGGTGATAAACAGATGCCTTGCCGCCTCCAATATTCTTTCCCTCGACAACTCTCTCTCCACTGCTCTTCTTGCCATATCTTATTCCCCTTCGCTGTAGTAAAGCCGCCGCCCTTCAGTTACCAGGGATTGCCCCTCGGTAAGATCTGTTATCCATGCCTTAAATGCGTCGCCTTCATCATTTCGCGGGAGACACAGCAGCTTGACTTTATCTGTGAACGAAGTTTCTCCGGTCTTAATGCCTTTATTTCTCAGCTCATTTTCGACCTTGCCCAGCCAGGTGTACTCGATTTCCACGAATACTTCCCGCCTCAGCACACGGGTGATCACTTCTCCAGCTTCGAGTGCCAGCACTGCCCCATCCGTATACGCCCGGATAAGTCCTCCTGCTCCCAGCATGATGCCTCCAAAATAACGGGTAACAACAATTGCGACATTTTTAACACCTTGGTTGCGGATTACCTCCAAAATCGGTTTACCGGCCGTTCCACTCGGTTCCCCGTCATCCGATTGCCTCTGAATCTCGTCCCTCTCACCAATCGTATAAGCAGAGCAGTTATGTGTAGCATTCCAATGCTGCTTCTTGATGTTCTCGATAAATTGCACCGCTTCTTCTTCATTCTCCACCGGCATTACATGGCCGATGAAGCGTGATTTACGGATTACGACTTCCCGGAAACCGGGAGAACGCACCGTCCGATATTGTTCCAGCATCCTTATTCCAGTCCTTACCTACGTATGATAACTTAATATAGTTTAGGAGCAGCCCCGGTATGGATTACCTATGGACTGCTCCCTGATGATTACTTAGTATGAATGTTCTGTGTTAGGCAGTGGTACTACTCAGTAAGTCTGGCTTCGAGCTCAGCCTTTTCTTTCTCGTAACCCGGTTTACCCAGCAGCGCGAACATATTTTTCTTGTATGCTTCTACGCCCGGTTGATCGAACGGGTTAACACCCAGCAGATATCCGCTGATACCGCAGGCTTTTTCAAAGAAATACACCAGATAACCGAAAGTATATGGCGTTTGATCAGGGATGGTAACGATCAGGTTCGGCACTTGTCCGTCCGTGTGCGCCAGCATGGTTCCCTGGAAAGCCTTCTTGTTAACGAAATCCATTGTCTTGCCGGTCAGGAAGTTCAGACCGTCCAGATCATCCGGATCGTTCTCGATCGTTACATGATGCTCCACCTTCTCCACTTGGATAACTGTTTCAAAGATGTTGCGGTTACCCTCCTGAATGAATTGGCCCATCGAGTGCAAATCTGTGGAGAAGTCTACAGAAGAAGGATAGATTCCTTTGAAATCCTTGCCTTCGCTTTCGCCGTAAAGCTGTTTCCACCACTCCGATACAAAATGCAGGGACGGCTCGTAGTTTACGAGAATTTCCGTTGTTTTGCCTTTGCGGTATAGAGCGTTACGTACTGCAGCATATTGATAGCTCTGGTTAGTAGCCACGTCAGGGTTGTTGAACTCATCTGCTGCGGCTGCGGCCCCTTGCATCATTTCTTCGATGTTGATTCCTGCTACGGCGATTGGCAGCAAGCCTACCGGCGTCAGCACGGAATAACGGCCGCCTACATCATCAGGAATAATAAACGACTCATAGCCTTCTTCATTCGCCAGCTTCTTGAGCGCGCCTTTCTCCTTATCAGTAGTAGCGTAGATGCGTTTGCGTGCTTCTTCCTTGCCGTATTTCTTCTCCAGCGCTGCGCGGAAAATGCGGAAGGCAATAGCCGGTTCAGTGGTTGTTCCGGATTTGGAAATGACATTCACGGAGAAGTCTTTGCCTTCTACAAGATCAAGCAGGTGCGTGATGTATGTAGAGCTGATATTGTTACCGGCAAAATAAACTTCCGGCGTCTTGCGTTGGTCCTTCGAAAGGTTATTGTAGAAGGAATGCGAAAGTGCTTCAATGGCAGCACGTGCGCCCAGATACGAACCGCCGATACCGATAACGATGAGTACATCGGAATCATTTTGAATTTTCTTGGCAGCTTGTTGAATACGTGCGAACTCTTCCTTGTCATAGGCTGTAGGCAGATCAATCCAGCCAAGGTAGTCGGAACCTGCGCCACTCTTGTTGTGAAGCTGTTCATGAGCCAATTTCACGGGAGCAGCAAAATAATCGATCTCTTGCTGGCTGAAGAAGGAAAGAGCTTTGGTGTAGTCAAAATTAATCTTCTTGGACATCGGTAATGGTAACCTCCTGTTTATCTCTTTAGATTTGACACCGTTTGTTACAACTTTATAATTAGGATACTTTAAATCGCCTTGACTGGCAAGGTCTTAAGGCACATCCCCGGCTTTAGAACCATGTTTTTGGAAGTTTCATGGAAGCGTTTGCCGTGTAATCATGGTAGCCTCTCCTGTGGAACAAGCCCGGGTGCCGTGATAGAATGTAGAAAAACATGGCTAAAGAATCTGAGCCGGGAACTACAGGTTCAATTTCTATAGTAATCTCAAAGAGCGAAGGTGGAAATGGAATGAAACAGATCGGCTTTATTGGACTCGGTACAATGGGAGCCCCCATGGCTTCCAACCTTCTGCGCGGCGGTTTTCAGGTTACGGTATATAACCGTACAGCCGCTAAATGCGAGCCTCTCGTTGCAGAAGGCGCGTTGAGTGCATCTACACCACAGGACGCGGCAGAGGGTAAGGATGTTATTATGACCATGATCAGCAATGATGATTCGATCCGGGAAGTATTCTACGGTCAGGGCGGCATCCTGGAGGTTCTTAAACCGGGAGCCGTTATCATCGATTCCAGTACGATCTCACCCGGACTGGTGCGGGAAATTGCAGCCGCGGTGGAAGAACGCGGCGGGAAATTCCTCGATGCGCCTGTCACCGGCAGCAAACCAGCGGCTGTCGAAGGCACGCTGGTATTTATGGTTGGCGGCAGCGCAGAGGTGATTGAAGAACACCGCGATATTTTCGACTCTATGGGCAGACTGCTGCTGCACATGGGTGACAACGGCAGCGGAGCCGTTGCCAAGCTTGCCCATAATGCCATGGTCGGGATTCATAATGTCGCCCTCGCTGAAGGCTTCTCTATAGCCGTGAAGTCAGGCGTTCCTGCGGACAAATTCCTTGAGCTCGTCCAGAACGGTTCAGCCGGCAGCAAGCAGGCAGAGCTCAAAGGCCGCAAAATTATCGAAAATGACTTCAGCAACCAATTCTCACTCGCACTAATGCTGAAGGACCTGAAGCTCGCCTCCTCGCTCAGCGATTCCACAGGTGTGCCTTCACCAATGCTTGGCCTTGCCAAAAGTATGTTCCAAGCCGGATATACCCAAGGGTACGGTGATGAAGATCTCTCTGCTGTCGTCAAATGTTATGAAGAGTGGATCGGCCAGAAGATTGGCGCTGGCGCTAGCCAGGAGTAAAAATTTAATTTAGCTGAATTTTCAGACGCAGCCGGAAGTACCGGCTGCGTCTATTTTTGCTGTATAACCGGGGTTGTCGCACCGCTCTCTGTGAAGCCGTTATTAACCTATTGTAAGGAGCATCCATGCAGGATTCTGCCTGTCCATTGACGAATATTGATTGTGAAATTAAGTACATATCATTTCAAGGAGGAACCCCATGCTGAACATTCATCCCGCTGACCCTTCGGATGCTCCGGTATTGGCTGAAATACAGAAAAGAACATTCGACGAAGATGCACTTAAGTATCGGAATAAAGCGGAAGACGGACCGCCAGGTTACGATTCCGTTGCTTGGCAGGCAGAAATGATGAAGAAAGGCCATTATTATAAGCTTCTTGCTGACGGCGTTATTATCGGCGGAATGATCGTGTTCCCTGCTTCAGGGGAAGACGAATTCCTTCTCCTCCGGATCTTTATTGACCCCCTCCAGCAGAATCGCGGATTCGGACAGGAAGCATTTCATTACCTCTTTGCCAGCTACCCAAGCGCGAGGAGATGGACACTTGACACCCCTTCCTGGGCCGTCAGAAATCATCACTTCTATAAGAAAATGGGATTCGTCCAGACCGGAGTAATCGGGGACCCTGACAGTCAAGACGCATTTTTTGAGTACGAGCGGATCAGCTCCAATGTAACAGCATAAATCATCCCTTGAACGATCCAATACGGCAAAAAGCGGCATGAGGGTCCCTATCATTTTTCCAGTGAAGACAAAAAAAGAAGCCCCGCCATAAACGCGGGACTTCCAGGTTGAAATACTTATTGTTACAGAATCGGGTAAGAACAGCAATAATCAGTTAAGCCGAATACTTCCAGTGCAAACTTGGAGTTTCCGGGAACGTGGAACGTCTCCGCTCCTTTAATTTCCTTCCACACCTCTGTGCCGGGAAGCAGCACTTTTAGATCACCGGACAAAATTTCCATGGTCTCGGGACCATCCGTGCCGAATTCATACACACCAGGGAGCATAATGCCGAGTGTCACCTTAGTTCCGTCCTCCAAAATGACTGTACGGCTGGTAACTTTTCCATCGTAATAAATATTGGCTGCTTTTTGAATTGTCGCGTTGGTGAACTGACTCATGTGCTCATTCTCCCCCTTGTCCTTAATGCGTATATTATAGCAGGGCTTTTACGCGGCTGACTACATTTTCCACAGTGAAGCCATATTCTTTAATTACAGTATCGCCAGGTGCAGAAGCTCCGAAGGTTGTGATGCCCAGAATATCGCCTTGGTCACCTGTGTAACGTTCCCAGCCGAAGGTTTGCGCCATTTCGATCGCCAGACGAGCTTTTACTTCAGGCAGAATGACGGAATCACGGTAGGCTTTATCCTGTTTCTCGAACAGGTCCCAGCTCGGCAAGCTGATAACACGTACATCAATACCTTCTTCAGCAAGCGCTGCTTGTGCTTTTACAGCCAGCTGCACTTCAGAACCGGTAGCAATGATTTGTGCTTGCGGTGTGCCATTCTTGGAGTCGGAGACAACATATCCGCCGCGTTTGATATTATCGCGCACTCCTTCAACTGTACCAGGCAGGATTGGCAGGTTCTGGCGGGTAAGCACCAGCGCTACCGGATTCGAGGTGTTCTCCACTGCGTAGGCCCAAGCCGCGGAAGTTTCGTTGGCATCCGCCGGACGAATCACAGTAAGACCTGGAATAATGCGCAGGGAAGCCAGTTGTTCAATCGGCTCATGGGTAGGGCCGTCTTCGCCGACAGCGATACTGTCATGTGTCAGCACATAGGTTACCGGCAGCTTCATGATCGAAGCCAGACGAACCGCAGGACGCAGGTAATCGGTGAATACGAAGAAGGTACCGCCGAATACTTTGAGACCGCTGTGCAGGGCAATTCCGTTCATCGCTGCAGCCATACCGAACTCGCGTACGCCGAAGTAGATGTTGCGGCCGTCATAGGAATCGGAAGTAAACTGTGTCAGACCATTCAAATGTGTCATTGTCGAGCTCTCAAGGTCAGCGGAACCGCCCACCAATTGAGGAACACCGGCAGCAAGGGCGTTCAGTGCATTCCCGGAAGCTACGCGGGTGGATACCGCTTTGTCTTCTGCTTTGAAGAATGGAAGCTTGGCATCCCAGCCTTCAGGCAGCTCGCCGCTGATTGCAGTTTCGAACTGTGCTGCAAGCTCAGGGTAAGCCTTTTTGTAGGCAGCAAATTTTTCATCCCAAGCTTTGTTAGCCGCGATGCCATTTTCCTTCACTTCAGCAAAACGGGCGCGCACTTCGTCAGGTACATAGAAATCTTCTTCATATACCCATTTGTAGAAGTCTTTTGTAAGTTTCGCTTCGTCTGCACCTAGCGGGGAACCGTGAGTACCGCCATGGCCGCCTTTACCCTGTTTGTTCGGGCTTCCGTAGCCGATAACAGTCTTGACTTCAATCAGTGTCGGTTTACTGCTGTCCGCTTGCGCTTCGGCAAGTGCTTTACCCAGCGCCGGAAGATCGTTGCCGTCTTCTACACGCAGAACCTGCCAGCCATACGCTTCAAAACGTTTAGCTACATTTTCGGAGAACGCAAGATTCAGCTTGCCGTCAAGGGAGATATCATTTGAATCATACATTACAATCAATTTGCCCAGCTTGAGATGTCCTGCAAGCGATGCGGATTCGGAAGAAATCCCTTCCATCAAATCACCGTCGCCACAGATTGCATACGTATAGTGGTCAATTACATTATGTTCATCTTTATTATAAGTAGCGCCAAGCTGAGCTTCAGCCATAGCCATACCTACCGCCATACCGATACCTTGTCCAAGCGGACCCGTAGTAGCGTCAACACCGGCAGTGTGTCCGAATTCCGGATGGCCTGGTGTCAAGCTGCCCCATTGACGGAACTGCTTCAATTCTTCCATTGGCAGATCATATCCGCTGAGGTGCAGCAAGCTGTATAGCAGCATGGAGCCGTGTCCTGCAGACAGTACAAAACGGTCACGGTTTACCCAAGTCGGGTGATCCGGGTTGTGGTTCATTGTTTTCGCGAACAGCTGGTAGCCCATTGGGGCTGAACCCATCGGCATTCCTGGATGTCCGGAATTGGCTTTTTCAATTGCATCGATTGCCAAAGTACGGATGGTTGTGATGGCCAGGTTATCCACCGTTGAATTTTCTTCTTTGTGGATCGCTTGTTCTTTTGCCTGTTCTGTCATTACAATAATCCTCCTCTAAATCAAGAATGTCATTTTGACTATTATTGTATCACTAATGTGGAAGCAATTCCAATTGTTTTTGTAAACTCTAGGTTTCAACAGCTTATATTTTGTATCTCCCAAACATCCTATACCTGATTTCACCTACATCAAATAAAACTTGCATCTTGAAGCATGAACCCCTAGCGGCTCTTCCGTTAAATAAATGCTGTGCTAACTGGCGGGAGCAATTTTATAAGCGTTTAAGGTGAAGTTTAACTTATGTCAACTTAGCCTTTGGTCCAGTTTTGAGTTAAGACTAAAGTTTGTTTTACAAAGCTGGATTATACAGTAAGATGAAGATACTTCAATTAACGGTTTAACCGGATGATATAATACTTCCAGAAGAAAGGAATTTCGAACATGACCGCAAATAGAGATATCTATATTGTGCTTACCGGGACGGGTACCGCCTTCAGCGGATTAATCAAATGGTTCACGAAAGCTGAGCTGAATCATGCTTCGATCGCCTTTGACAGTGAATTGCGCGAGGTATACAGCTTTGGAAGAAAAAAAATGTACAACCCTTTTGTTGCGGGGCTCATTCACGAGAACTTTATCGACCCCTTTTACAGCAGTGCGAATTGCGCAATCTATCAGCTCAGAGTCAGCAATACGGAATACGAGACGATGTACAACCATGTGCAGGGCATGATGCAGCATCAAGAGCGCTATAAATATCATCTCCTGGGCCTGATTGGAGTCCTGCTGAACATAAAAATAGACAGGGAGGACGCTTATTTTTGTTCCCATTTTGTCGCCTCCTTGTTTGAAGAGATTACGTTTCAGCCTGTAGATAAGCCCTCTTGCTTCGTGACGCCTGAAGATTTCGCCTCATCGCTGTGCGCTCATAAAATTTACAGCGGCAAACTGTCCTACTATATGCGCAGAACTCAAAGAACGGCTTACATAACCCAGGGAATGAAAACAGGATCTGCTGTATCAACTGCCTCGCTAGGTTCAAGAATGTTAAGAGCAACAGAAGAACGAGCCGAGGGAATCGTCTAACGATTATCCCTCCGCCCGTCCGGTTTTGCTTTTATTTTATCCGGTGACTCTGAAAATATTCGGTCCATTCCCCCATGATAGTTACTCTCACAGTATCCGTTTTGGTATTAAACTCATTTTTAGCGGTAAAAGTGAACGCAACCAGACAATCCGGCAGCTTTTCAAAAGCGGGATCATACAGTTCGCCAGTCCACAGCGTTCTGTCACTGTTCACCGGATTCAGTTGAACCGTGTAGCCACCCGTCATGGTCACATCAACCGTATCTGGCATACCCGTAGCTTTTGCCTCAAGTACAAAACTCTCCCCCGCCCAAAAGATGTTATAGCCTCGCGGACTCTCCGCATTCCCGCTCTTTTTTAAATTATAAGCTTGCCTATTCTTGTTCCACTCCCCTGTGTGCTGCACTCCGCCCTTCACCGTCAGCAGATTGACCATAAAATATTTACGTGGGGAAACGCTACTCCAGCCGAAGCCATCAAACGCCTCTACCTCCACTGCATACTTCTGATTTTCTGCCAGGCTTCCTGCCGGGATCTCCCACTGCTTCGCACTTGTAGTCTGTTCCCCCGACTGTACAGTCACAGCCCCGGTTGTAAGATTAATGATTCGCACTTTATACCGCTGCTGCAGATCACCATCCTCGTCCTGGTACTCCCACTTCATAATCGGCGTTAGCGTATTGACTACCGTTGGACTCGCCTGACTGCTGCTGGTCGGGTACGTAATGTTAACCGTAGGCAGCCGATTGGCCACAGTGATGGACTGCGACAATTCCCGGTACAGCCCCAGGGAGTCTGTGACTACCTGTCGCAGCGTAAAGGTCCCGTTAGTGGTGAACTGCTTACTGAAATTGCCCTGGGCGCTGGCTAAGCTCTCCGTTCCGCCTGCCGGCTTCAGATAATACTTATGACTAATGCTGTCGCCTTTCACGATATCCGGATCTGTGGCCTTATCCTGTATGTTCACGATATCCGTCCGGTAGATCGGCACTTGAGTTGCATTACGTCCCGTATCCGTCAGTAAAGTGAAACCCGGCTGCGGCGGATTGTCGATGATGAAGGCTTTCTCATTCGAAATTTCCGACCAGGAACCTTTGGAGTATGCTCGGCCGTACAGATAAAAGTATACGAACCGCTCAAAAGTCGGGTTCGGAATCTGATACTGCCGCAGCGTGCCGGCGGGATCATTGTTCTGAATGGTTTTAACTAATGATCCATCCTTGTCATAAAACTCTAATAAATACTTCTCTTGCGCGTCGTTCTCCGGATCACTGTATGTCCACTTCACTAGCGGATCTCCCAGCAGCTGCGCATCAATGACGGAAGGACTCGCTGCCGTGCCCGGTGGAGAAATCAGCGTGATTGATGGCGGTTCGTTTGGTGTAACTTTCACCTTCAACACGGCCACATTAGACTTGTCACCGATCTGATCCACAGTCCAATGTTCCAGGGTGTAGACTCCAAATTCATTAAAGCTCAGCCGGATATCTTTTGTACTGTAATATTGGGCGCTTCCATCGCTGTCAGTAACCCTCCAGTAGTATTTCAGACTGGCTACGTCAGAAGTATCCTGATCTTCGTCTGCCGACTTGTACTGTAGCGTGTCGAACTGGGACGCTGATGCTGGCCCGTTAATTGCTGCGGTCGGGACATGGTTTTTCACGGCATAGGTCCGGGTTGCATTGGAGCTTAGTGAACCGTCTGACGCGGTGAGGCGCATTCCCCATCCTTCAGAGATTGCCTTTTTGGGAGATATCCCGTTCCTCTGGATCAGACTGCTGACCGTCAAGCTCTCGTTACGGGCCGCCCCGATAGTGTACAGGGTGCCTCCGTCCAGTTGTGTTTTCCAGGAGTAAGAAAGCGCGTCGCCATCTTCATCCGGATCTGGAGTCAAGTTCTCCAGCGGAATGACCGTATCCCGGTAAACTTCCGGTGGCATAGTAAAAGCTGCTACCGGCGGGTGATTCATCACTGTCACGTTCTGGCTGTATGACTCTGACCAAAGCCCGCGGTTATCCCGGACCTTCAAGGTCAGCAAATAGCCCCCTACGCCATATCCGGCAATGTTGGGTGGAACCTTGACCGCCCCTGAGTACGACCATACGGTTTGAGATCCATTTTTGACGACGGTCCATTGATAGGTATCCAATGGATCATTATCCGGATCAAAGGATTTGTCGGTAATTGTGGTCGCTTTACGGTAGGAGACCATACTGGGCTCAACCGTAAACATCGCTACTGGCGGTGTATTTCCTGGACTGCCTAGAACTCGCTGGCACCAGTCACTCCATACGCCAAACCCGCTAGTTCCATCTATGTCCCGGACACGAAGCCGGATATCATAGGGATTACTCGTTGGCAGCCGGGCAGGTGGTTGTCCATCCGTCCACACTTCTGCATTAGATGCTTTGTATTGCCACTGCCACTGGGAGAGTCCTTTGTTAACATTGGAGGTATGATCAAGATCATACGAACTGTCGGCCAGCTGCACCGTACCGTTAATCAGCCTTGCAGAAAACAGGGCAACCGGCTTGCGGTGAACATGATAGGACATGGATGACAGGTTATCCCGGCCCCATAGGCGGTACGCATCGAACCGATTGTCATCCTTCGGATTATCTTTGGCTTGAACCGTTGCCGTGTACACTCCACTGTATGGGAATGAGGTATAGATCGTCGATCTCCAAAGGCTGCTGTCTGAAATCATTCCCATGGAGTTGTCAAAAAAATTGGGATTATGATCATATTTATATCTATAGGAATAGGCCTGATCACTTTCGTAGTCACTGTACCTCTCCCTAATCTCTACAGGGCTGTTGATGATCACAAAAGCCTTGTTCTTTAAGCGGGTAACGACATTAAAGCTTGTGGATGATCCTGCCTTTAAATTAAAAGGATCGATCACTTTCACATTCACGGTATAGTTCCCGGTTGGTATGTTTTCTTCTATCACATCTATGGGTACTGAGAATGTTTTGGGAGAGGCCGTGTTGGAAAGAGAGATTTTTTTGTAAAACACATTCGGTACCTCAACCTGTACATCAACAGTGTCATTGTCCGGATCTTGAACATACCCTTCGACATTAAAAACACTTAATCCATTTTCGTTCATGACGGTCTGCCCTGGTTGGGACGTTAGGGTGATATTAGGTCCTTTATTCGTTGTTAGAGGAAATGACCGTTCATCATTTATCGTATAAACGTGATGATTTTGAGTACTTGAAGAGTTTTGCCACTGATCACTTGTCCAATATAGATCAGAAAAAGATTGAAAAAATTGAATACGTGCTGGGATCTTATTATTATTTACCTCTCTGAGAAAAACCGAAAAAGATGTACTGACTTCTTTTGACATTTCTGAGTATTCATCGTCATACGGAGGCGGATATGGAATCCTGGCCCGATAATAAGGTAGCGCAGCGTATGGAGTAGAATCAAAATTCGTCTCATATTGCCCATTACTACCAGATCCGCCCCCAATATCCGCCACAGTTTCAGTAGTTCCATCCTTATAGGTAACTAAAATTGTCCCTCGATAGGCTGTACTATAACCGTGTGACCATCTAGTCTGTTCTGGTAAGTTTGGATAACCCCCTAATGGCTGACGTGTTACCCTCCACGAAGTAGGAGTATATAAGTTACTTAGATTTAAATGCAGCTCTCCGGTAACTCGGTTGTACGTCAAACCTGATAAATTCACTTCTGGCAAATCGATCTGCATTTTACTTGAGTACCAGTCAGGGTCCCCTACGTAGGAAGGGGATCGGGTTGCGTTTAGCTGAGTCGCAGGAATATGAATATCGTTGTACTCTAGTACTTCCCCGGCAGCTGAAACTTTATTGTCCTCTGGTAAAACTAACGATGAGAAAAGTATTGTGACGATTAACATCAACTTAAATATCCACTTCATTTTTTTTCGCAACCCGACTTCTCTCCTTTTAATAAGACCAATCCACTTCAGGAGCACGGTTGGCGACTTCAATCGTTCGCTCGATCAGCGGCTGCTTTAAAACATCCGTATACGAATCCGCAGATCTCCGGTCTGCTTCGGTCACAAATTCATCAATCGTGGGTTGGTCAAATTTCTCTATCACTGTAAGCTTCACTTCATATTTTCCGACCTGACTTAGCTGCAGGTTCAATTCGCTTTTGTTCTCGTTGCTGAAAATGACCCAGGCTTCATCTGCAAAATTACCATTATTGTTGGAATCATAGCGATACTCCCAGATTCGGCGGTCCAGAAAATCATAGTCCGGTGAAATGGACATGTCCCTTAAGCTCGCACTCGCCTTGTTACCCGCATCAGGGTCACGGTAAATTTTGCCCGGCACCGAAAGATAAACGGCTGGCGCCTCATCTGGAACAATCTCAAAGGTGATGCTGGTAGAATCCGAAAATCCCGCAGTATTGGTTACGGTTATCGTAGCTTTGTATTGCCCCGACTTTTTAAACAAAACATTTTTTTGCTTAAAGCCAGCTAATGTTCCGCTGTATTTGATCGCTTCATTCGTCCCTCCGGAAACCACGGAAAGTGTCAGTTGGGTCTTGGTCACATCAATCGGATAGTGCTCCGGGCTGGTGCTGGTGTCCGTGATGATCACCTTCCGGTTTTCCTTTCGTGTTCCTCCGATACGAAGAGAAGCCGTGGGTTTGGGCTGAACAACCTCAATTATGCCGGAAGTGGAGTTGAACAGGTCATCGTTATCCATGACTTGTAAAACGATTCTATGCTCCCCTAGCTCACTGATTGGATACCAGGTCTCCCCCTTGGAGCCAGTTATCACATCCTCTGCGCCTGCTAGATCCCAAAAGTAATCGACAACCCTTCCATCCGGATCATACGAACGTTCGCCCGAGGCTGTAAACTCAGATCCAGCCATAACTTTATCCGGAATACTCAGTATCGCTACAGGGGGCTTCAGGGCCGGCTTGACGGGTGGTGGAGGTGTAACGATAGGGCCGTCCTTTTTATAGACTTCCACGGTCGGTGTGAAGGTTTCCTGTAAGGAATTCACTGTTCCATTCTTCGTCACCACCGGCTTGGTGAATCGGACAACTACGGTCAAAGTGTACTTCTGTTCAACATTATCTTTGTTGATTCTGCTTTTAGGAATAATAAAATCGAACGGCCGTGAGCTCTTAAGTGTTTTGGAATATTCTTTTTTGGTCTGTAATGTACTATCGTTATCTTTTTCCTTGGCATAAAATACCCATTCGCTAATATTGGAAGTGTCCGTGTAAACAAGAAGCTCGCCACTCAGCAAAAGTTGCACCGCAACATCCTTGTTCTCAAATTTAGTTGGATTGGGATTCGGCTTTTGGATAATGGCTTCACCGACTAAGGTCGGTTCAGTCGGCTGAGCGTAGTCAAAGGTCACTTTGCCGTTGTAGCTGTAGGTTGTGAGTTTGGCGGTGGCGGTGTAGTAGTAATCGGCATATGCAAAATATTCTCGGCCCTGCACATGTCCAGTTACCGGAATTGTAGCTGTTCTAGTTATGTCTTCGAATTCGGAGTTCATACTTGGATCTGTGATTCTAGGATTTGGTGGTCGCGGTCCAATCAAGTAATTGGTTATAATTTTTTTATTTTTAAACTTAGCGTTACCACCCACAAGATAGGAGGGACCACCTGCCGGGTTAATGGATATGGAAGAGTTAATAACAAATTGGCCCTCTATTTCTTGTTTAGTTGAATCATACCATTTCATCCCTTCTACACTTTGATCGGATGCAGCGGAAATCATTAATTTGGGTGGATCTTGAGATGGTACAAATGAATCAGTAGCATTTTTATCATTATGTTCTAGAGCATCCTTGGCCTCGTTGTAATCACTAATCTGCCAACGTCGGCCATCCGAATAACGCCAAACAGCGTTCTTGACATTTGTTTTAAAATTATTTCCTATTCGATCTTGATAACCAGTAACTTCCATTGTTTTTGAATTAGCAACCCCTCTCATGGTTATCTTTATTTTTCCATTTTCAATGGCCGTCCCTATTACTTCATTCCCTCCACTATACTTTAGGCTGCTTGTTGAGATAGCAGATGCATTTACACCACTGGGCAAATCCAGCAAAAAGCTTTTTGCACTATTATTGTTCCCGACAAGTCCATTTAATTCCGGAATAGCAATATTACCTGATATCTTATCATTGTTTTGAGCAGCATTAACAATGTTTGGTATTACTAGAATAACTACAAGTACTATTAAGATTAATTTCTGCTTCATTGAGATACCAGCTCATTAACTACATATTTATCAACATACTGATTGTTATATCGAAGTCCAATTCTTAAAAAGTCGAACTTGCCTTTGTAATACAAAGCTTGGTAGGTAGTTAGAGATTCTCCAGGTTTGAGTGTGAAATTTCTAAGGGCCTCCTTACTGTTTGGAGTTGTTCTCATTACAGCAGACATCGCAGGATAGGCTTCTCCACCACTTTCGAAGAACAACCGCCATTTATAGAACATATCTTTAACACTGCGTTCGACCGTCTTTTTAGAATTATTGGCAATTGTGATTTTAGTCCATACAAAATATTCGGGATCACTAAGCACTTCAGCATGTGGAGCATACTGATACTTGTCACGTAGCGCGATCGCTGCCGTAGACTCATAGTCAAAAATCATCACCTTATGCAGCGTATAGCTAAGTCCCCCAGCCGTCACCGTTACTGGCAGCTCTAAATCTTTTTTCAGTCCATACTGGGACAGATTATCCATAACAGGTTTTGTTGTAGCCGTACTCGCTTCTGCATTAGCTACCCCCGTTCCCATAACCACAACCTGCCCCAACACCAAACTAAACAACATCGATCCTGCTAAAGCTGCTTTAATCATTGTCTTTTTCATTTTGAATTTCCCCTTATATTCATATTTAGTAATGCATCCATTAACAGGATCGATAATCATACCTGTGAGAGACCTGGATAAGACATCAATAGTCTTATTCAGGTTAAGCTGTAAAATGGCCTTCCCTATCCAACGAATCTATCATCTCAAAATGCATAGCAGCGGGTATTGTGGATCTGTTATCATACGCATCATTAATAACGTCACGAACGACGGGAAGAAGGATGGCGATTACGATCCTACACAGAGAAAACCGATCGCGATAACCAGTCCTGTTGAGATAACATCTTTTTCAAGGTTAACGTCTCCTCTAATGAACTTGGTTAGTTTCTCCTCAGCCTGTTCGTTAATCTTGTACTTACCGATTACGCTGTTGTCTCCGGATTTCTTGATTTATACCGCTTTTTGCGGTTGAAATCCGGAGACAAAGGCGGTCGCTATCGCTCTTACAGTTCCACCCTCCCACTGCTTTAGTCTCTAGCCAGTCCTTTAGTTCAACTGATATAGCAGATATCTTGTATCTGACAAAATCACTCATTCAGCTTATACTCCTGCACCGCCGGTACAATAATGGCCTCCTGAACTTTAGCTCTGGTGACCAGCACCGGATGTTTGGTCTCGATAACAGCGATGACCGAGGGGCCTTGTATGTATTTGGCGATGCCATGAGCGCTGTCTTCGTAAAGGAACGGAAAATTCACTCCGATCGATTCATCCACAATGTCGAACTTTACAATCTTCACCTGCGTCTGGAGCCTGCTGCCTGCCAGGGGGGAGAGGCCGCCATCCAGGCCCAGATTAATCTGAAGCGACTGCCGGAAGGTGGCGTATGCTTCAGCCGGGTCGATGATCAGACGGCCTTGTGCCCGTGCGGCTTCATTCAGTTGCTGTGATGCATCGTGGACCGCCATATTGTTGGCATCCTTCAGCATACTGCGCAGCATGTCCCACTCCTGATTCTGGATCTGAAAAAACCAGGAATAAATAAAAATCAGCAGAACAAAGGCCAGTTTAATAATATAATCCATAAATTAGATTCATCCCTTAATCAGTCAAGATACTCACTCATGATCGATCCATGGCCATAATAACGTGTCGGTTGAGACATGCCTGAGAAATTATAGGGAAACAGATTCATCCGCGGTGCGGTAACATACACATCAAGCCGCTGTTTGCGCTCCTGCACACTCGTCGTGCTGCTTGTGATTGCAATTGAAGCTTCAGGAAATCCAACTGCCTTCAGATTCGCAATGACCTCACTTCGCAACGAAGCCGTAACCATGCCTTCTGTTGCCGCTTTTTGCGTAATATAGGAGGTGTTGGCTTTGACCTGCAAATCCAGCAAATAATCGATGTACGTAAAGATCGGCTGCAGGATGATGAATAAGACAAGCCACATAAACAAAGCGCGGAGGACGGTTGCCTTCAAACTTTACGCCCCCTTTTAATACTGCTCCACTTGCTTGGTATGTGTAATGATATCGTCCTGGCTTCCGCCAATGATGTCTGTTGCTGCCGCAATAAAGATCCCCGCAATCACAAAACCGATAGCCAGAAACATAGCGACTGAAATGGAGTCTTTTTTCATATCCTCTTAACCCACTTGATGGAGTGAAATATCACCCAGAGCCATTTGCCCCGGCTGGGCAGGTTGAAGCATAGTTACACCGGGGATATCGGGTCTGTTATCATCCGCCTTAGAGACCACATCACGTACCAAAGGAACCAAAATGGCAATTACAATGGCAACACAGAGAAATCCGATAGCGATGAACAGTCCAGTAGAAATAGCGTCTTTTTTCATTGTTAATATCTCCCTTTTAATTGTATATTTTATAGTGATGCTTGAATATAACAAAAACCTCACTGAAACATCCCCACACCGTTAAAATTGCCCTTAATCAGCATGATGTACTGCATGGCCAGCGAGACGATCATCAGGAAAGTGGCAAGCGACGGGATCACGTTGATAATGGTGGAAACGTCGCCGATAAACGACCATTTTTTGAGATATTGATCGCTGGAGATTTTGGTGATGATCTTGCCTTGTTCCCGCAAATAGTTCGCCGCTTCCGTGTCATCATCCATCCCCTCCGTGGCCAGCAGGATTGAGCGGATATCGTTGATAAAAGCATGACCGTCTGGGAATTTACCGCAGAACCATTCGATTGCCCGCTCGTTCCCCTCATCGACTGCCCGTTCGGACAGCTCATATAAGTCCTGGCGGATGTATTGGAAATGGCTGGCCGTTCCTGCACAGAAGGCACCAAACTGCATGTACCCCCGCTTGCGCAGCCGGTTGTTCTCGTAGAGGCGGATGAAGGAGATCAGTTCACCGTCTTTTTGAATCAGTGCTTTCTGATGCAGCCAAGCGAGCAGCCAGCCGAAAGGCAGATAACGCAGCGGACTGGTGATGAGCAGAATCAGTAAAGCAATCAGCAAATCATAGATGGAAAAGGGAACTGCGCGGATGAAATCACCCGTCACCTGAACCGCTAAATAAATCAATGCCGCCGAATAACGAAACAGTGTGATTTTGCTTGCAGATATCGAGAGGCCGCTGCCATACAGTAATTGCTGCAGCCGCTCATTTTGCACACGTTCCCCCAGCGCCTTCCACTTCACACCTAACCGGTGAACATATCGTTCCTGCCTGCTGCTGCTGCTCACAAAGACCAACAGCGAGAGATATACAACACCAAATATTGAGATTAATAGCAATAATCTATCCATAGTTCATCACCTTAGTGGTAGTCCAGTTTGGGTCTGGCGAGAATGGTACTAATGATGAAAGAAATAAAAAGTCCAGAGATAATGATTGTCAGAAAAATAATGCCGACTGAAGTTTCAAACTGCAGCTTAAAATAAACATCAGGCTTCAGCATGTAAATAAAAGTTCCGACAGAGGATACGAGCACTATCAGGTTGCCGTACAGCCCCAGGCTGATTGCATCCCTGCTCCCGGCTTTTACCGTCAGAATCGTCTCCCGCTGCTGCTCCATGGACCGATTCAGCATCATGAGCGAGCTTTTTAAATAACGGGTGCCTTCCTTCTCGCAATACAGCAGGTCCGACACGAATTCTACAGCGAAGGTTGTCCCGATCGCCCCGGAGAATCTGGCCGCTTCCTCATTCAGCTCACTTTCATTACTGTAATTAGCGAACGCCGCGCCCAGTAACCGTAGGGGGGTCTTCAGCACATTATCTTCAGTCAGGAAATCAGATGTTCTGGACAAAATAGCATCTACCGATAAATGCGTGAATTTGGTAGCAATTTTGATAACATCGAGCAAATCGTAGCTTCCGCGCACTTTTCTCTGGGCATAGGTGTATCTCATCCGCAAATAGGGAACGCTCGCTGAGATTGCTGCCACAAATAACGGAAGGCGCCAAGCACCTTTAACCGGCAGCCGTTCATTGAAGCTGATCCCCTCCAAAAAAGGATTGCTGAAGCTCATCTGTCCCGGCAGCTCTTTTAACGTCAACAAACCGGACAAGAAAACCGCTGTGAACAGAAAGAACGTCCGCATGGAGAAACGCAAGACACTGAGGCCAGGCTCATATTTCCGGTGTGAGAAATACAGCAGATCATCCAGATGCCGGTACAGCCACATTCTTTTTTTGATCCCGCTGACCTTTTTGCCGAAAAGACTGACCCTAAGGTTCATCCGATAGTCTATTTTTTGTCCGAACTCCCGCAAATGCCGATCCACAAGCGGCTTCAGCAATAGCCAGATGCCCCAGACAACCAGCACATGAAGAGCAAAGCGGATTATATAAAAGATTAGTTCCACACTCTCCGCCCCCTCATTCGTTTAACACAATCCTCGATTTCAGGCTTTCCTTCAGCGGTCCTTCCATCGGTTTCATAGCGGCCAGATGCCCCAGCTCATGGAGAAGCAGACGTGTTGCCTGCGGATTTTTCTTTTTCATCTTGGTCATCAGGGCTGTTGTCAGCTTGTCATTATAGCTCCAGGCGGATTTCTCATCCTCCCAGCGCATCAGATCATTGGCAAACACCGAATTGCTGCCTTCTTCATAAAAAACCTCGGAAATCCGCGCCAGCCGCTTTTTCCCGTCCGGAACGCTTTCCAGAATGAACACCAGCTCACAGGACTTCAGCGCGGAGATCAGATGTCCCTTCAGACTGCCTCCGATCCGTGTGGACACGGCAAAAGCGCCCTGATAAGGAATATCCTCCGAATCCACCGTATGAAAGGTTCCCGTGATGCCGTCATAGCCCTTTTCCCCGCTCCACAGGTAAAACTCCCATTCGTTATAGCGCATCTCCGTCATATAGAGGATATTGGGATCATGCCGCAGCGACTCTACCCCGACTTCCATCAGCTCTTCGTTGGCAGCCTGGATCGGAATGATCCGGTGACCTTTAATCTGATACGGCAAAATCGACTCCGGATGTTTCTCGATCATCACCACTCCCATGCAGGAGGTGGAACCGAGCAGCTGCTCCCCGACAATCGTGTTGGCAAAAGTGGTTTTGCCCGAACCCACTGCCCCGGCAATAATCGTGTTGCGGAACGTGCCCGCTAACGCCCGGATCAGTTCAATTGCTTCGGCAGGAATACATTCCGTACCGGCCTGATCCTCCAGATCCAGAAACTCCACAACCTGGCGGCGCAGCGAGATGGTCGTAAAACCGTCCCACACCCTTGGCGACACCCAGATCGCGAGCCGGATGAACCGTCCGGGCCAGAGCGGATCATCCATTTTGAACTCTACCGAAGGATTGTCCTTGTTCAGCTTTTTGTTGGGATCACTTTTCAGCAGGGAGCGCTTCAGCTGCTCGACCCGGTCAAGCGAAGGCATTTCATACGGATAAGGCACAAATTTCCCACGATGGTTATAAAAAATTTGCTTCCCGATCATCTGCAGCCCGGTAGATTCGCTGTAAGCCCGGTCCGTGAACCAGCGGTAGGCTGGCCCAAAGCCCTTCCATTCGTGAAAAAGCGCCTCTGCCGCGGTCCGGTATGCCTCCGGCAGCTTGCCGGTGAACGGTGTTTTGCGCAAGTATTTCTCGATCTCGTTCATAAAAAAGCTAACCGCCTGCGGATCACCGATCAGCGCCTTTCCATTCAGTTCAAAATAGCTGTCATCCTCCCGCTCCAGTCCGGCGTTCATATCGTTTTTCATCTTTTGCAGAAAAGCGTAAAAGTCCTCCTTGCCCGGCTTGCTGGTGCGAAGCAGACTCTGCTTCAGCGAGAAGGGCCGATGGGAGTCCAGATAACTGTGCCGGTTATTCGGTTCAAGACCGGACGGACTATTGTCCCCCGCATACGGACGAGGGTACAGGTTACCTTGCAGCTTCCTGTGATCTTGCTTCTGGCCCGGCTTCTGTTCTGCTTGCCACATCTCTTCCCGGTATTCGATCATTGAAAAATCCCTCTCTTTCGGGCTTCCTGCGCCAGTCCAAGACTAACCAACAGGGAGTGGACCTTGTCGTCTACCTGCTGAAGCTCCTTTTTGCCAAGCGGCAGTGATTCCAGAAAAGGCTGATAATACGGCAGCTCAAGCAAAATCTCACTGCCGAACCGCAACGCCAGATTCTTAGGCGAGGTCAGCTCTTCGACATTGCTGCGGTTTATAATCCACTGGAAGTCCTGCGGATAGAGGTCCATGTGTCCGGCCAGTTCCATCAGGGGCTGAAGACGATATTCGTGTTTGGGATGGGTTACGATCATCCGGAGCACTGATTTCTGCATTCCTATGTACCACGCGGCACTTTCAGGAATGGAGCCAAAATCGGCAACGACCAGGTCAGCGTTCGCCTTAGCTTCCGCGAGCAAATATTCGATCTCCTCCTCCTGATAATCCTGTGCGCTTAAGTAATCGAAGTTGCCCGGTAAATAGCTATATCCATCCTGCTTAACCAACCCTGCGAAATCCTCGGGGTGGAGCATCTTGCCGGTAATACGCGGCCGCAGCCTGTCCAGACTTACGGCCGTTTTGGGATCATAGCCTGGATCATACAAATCCAAACCGAGCAAAATCACACGCAGTCCTGCTGCCGCAATCCTTCTGGCGAATAGCTTGGCCACACTTGTACAGCCAATGCCCGGACCGGATCCGAAAAAGCCGACCAGATTTCCGCGCTCCTCGTGTTCCTCCTCCAGAATGTAGCGCAGCTTCTCCACCACCGCCGATGATGTTGAGCGGGGCGGAATGAAGAATATGCCAAGGCTCTCACACAGCATATGTATAGACTGATAGCCGCGGACTCCCTTTTGCAGATACATATATAAAATAGTTGAACCCGGGTATCCTTGGCGAAGTCCGCTTAAGGCTGTAACAGGTACCTGCTCGCTTGTTACCATCAGCATGTGTCCTTCGGCATGTTGGACTTCGGGCAATACACTTTGTGTGATGACGGTGAACCCGGCAAGCTTGATTTCGTTAATGGTTAGCTGATCCATACCGAGACTGAAAATTTTCAAGACTGCCTTCCTCCTTTCTACTCAACTCGTACAATCCATAGCTTCTTGCCTTGCTCCAAATATTGTCCCAGCAGCTCACCGTCGCTTTTCTTCAGCTTCAGTTCCGGCGCTGCAACCTTGCCCGTGGAAGTAAAGCGGTTGTTAATGTTGCCGTTCTCTGTATCCAGCACATCATTGTTATCCTCTGTACGGACATAGTTTACAGTGACACCGCTGAGGAAAACCTGACGGGCAGGCTCAGCCGGCTGGGTGGCCTCATTTGCTGAGTTGCTTGCCGATGAATCAGGCATGATTCCTGTAGAGTACGCCGGACCTCCGGATACATTGGCAGCAGTAGGAGGGGCTGCTTCGGATTTATCCGGCGGA
Source organism: Paenibacillus paludis (assembly GCF_042610515.1). Lineage (NCBI taxonomy): Bacteria > Bacillati > Bacillota > Bacilli > Caryophanales > Paenibacillaceae > Paenibacillus > Paenibacillus paludis. The sequence continues at coordinate 103,699 of NZ_JBGJZP010000020.1, read as the reverse complement.
TCCCCTTCCACCAGATAGATATCCACCTTGTCTCTGCTGCGGAGCGATCCGTTGATTGCAAAGATGGCTTCCTTCGGAATAGGGAAAATCCCCTCATCCTGCTGCGGCTCCAAATCACTGACATCGACCAGCGATTCCGTCAGGATACTGCCGTTCATCAAATTCACATTAGTTATCTTGTGTTCCACCTGGCTGACTTCCGTAATGACCCCTGAGGGAATATCCTTGGTCTGGACAGAATCCAGGTAGAGATCTCCCACTTTCAGCTCATAATTTTTAGGTAAAAAACCGCCCTCAGCCACCTTCACCTTAACTACTGTCTGCGACAGCACATACGGCTTGAAATAGAGATCATAGCCAAGCAGACCGCCGAAACCAATGATCAGTATAAGAAAGGCGAAGAAATAATTTCGTTTTAACAGATGTCCCCGCTGTGATCCCAAGCGATTTACCTCCTTTGAAATACGGTCATTTGCGCATGACAAAATGCACTTTGGCATACGTAGCCAAAATGCTGGTAAAATGCTTTTTTACCTGATTGAGAATAAGAAGATTATTAGATTAAACATATGAGGTAGCAAATCTAGAGGCAACTGCGGGATAAAGTATCCCGGCTGGAGAAAGGATTCCGGTAAAAGCCAGGCCAATACTGCCGTCAATGACACTAGCAATACAGTTGGTATTCCCATTGGGACAGGCTTGGCAGCGATATTACACTCTGGCTTTCACCGGATGAATTCAATTAGTTAAATACTACTGTCTTATTGTGATGAACAAGGATTCTATCCTCAATATGCCATTTGACCGCACGGGCCAGAACAACCCGCTCAATGGTGCGTCCAATACGTTTCAGTTCATTCACATCATCGCTATGGCTGACCCGCTGCACATCCTGCTCGATAATCGGACCTCCGTCAAGCTCTTCGGTCACATAGTGGGCAGTAGCGCCGATGATCTTCACCCCACGCTGATAGGCCTGGGCATAGGGTTTGCCACCCACAAATGCCGGCAGGAAGGAATGGTGGATATTGATGATCCGGTGCCGGTAATGCTCAATAAATGAAGGAGAGATAATCTGCATGTAGCGGGCCAGAATGATGACGTCAATATCATCACCGATGACTTCCAGCTGGCGTTTCTCTGCTTGCATCTTGGTATCCGCCGTAACCGGAATATGATGGAACGGAATACCGAAAGATTCAACGTACGACTGCATATCGGTATGGTTGCTGACAACAAGCGCAATATCGGCATCCAGATCGCCTGCCTGCCACTGCCAGAGCAGTTCTACCAGACAATGATCTTCTTTGGAGACGAAAATCGCCAGTTTCTTCTTATGGCTTACATTGAAAATTTGCCAGTCCATCTTGAACCGCTCGGCGACCCCTCCGAAGATGGACCGTACCTCTTCCAGACGTTCTTCCAGCTTTGGCAAGTCAAACTCCACTCTCATAAAGAACATTCCGCCATCAGGGTCCATTGTATATTGATCGGATTGCACGATATTAGCTCCGTGCTGGTATAGAAAATGCGATACAGCCGCAACAATCCCAGGTCCGTCGGGACAAGAAATGAGCATGCGCGCCCGGTTCGGGTATTGTCCGCCTGATGAATGATCTCTTTTCACATGTAATTCCATAATCCCCTGTCCATCCTCTCATCTACTTGCGCAATCTGTAGTTTAGCTTAAGCGTTCACGAGAACTTGTCTGCCGGCCAGCCAGGCGATCAAACGCTGATTGATGGCTTCCTCGCTAAGCTGCGGGAACAATCCGGCAGAAGCGATATTATCATATAAACGTTCCAGCGGTTCACGCGGATCAGCCTTTTTGGCTTTGGCATCATTCTTCAGCAGCTCCCACACATCAAGCACATACTTGCGGGAATCCAGCTCCTGCTTGGCAAAGAAAGCATGCAGCTCTTCTACCTCCTGCAGGAATTCTGCTCCGAACCGTTCAGCCACATTGCCGCGCAGCAGAGCAATCTCCACCTCGTACATCGGGCGAAGTGTCTTGGCGTCCTTCCCGATCCAAGGGGTCTCCAGAATGAACGGCAAACCTGCCAGAGCTTCATGGTGAACCACATTGTTGATCGTTTCGAAGCCAATCCAGCCAGACCCAATCGGGGTATGGCGGTCTTTTCCCGCTCCGCGCGGATTTTTGCTGTCGTTAATGTGGACTACGCCAAGCCGTTTCAGGCCAATCACCTCATCGAACTTCCGCAGTACACCATCAAGATCGCCAACGATATCGTATCCGGCATCATGAATGTGACAGGTATCCAGACAAATGGACAGCCGCTCATTATGTACGACCTTGTCAATGATCGAGGCAATCTCCTCGAAGCTGCGGCCGATCTCTGTTCCTTTGCCGGCCATCGTCTCAAGAGCAATGTGTACTTCTGTCTCGTTCGTACCGCCAAGCACCTCGTTCAGGCCATCGGCAATACGCTGAATTCCGTACTCGGCATCCTTGTCGGTATACGCTCCGGGATGTAATACAATGTGCTTGACCTCAAGTGCATGGGTACGGCGGATTTCTTCCTGCAGGAAATCAACCGCCAATTGATAGGTGTTTTCCTTGTAGGAGCCCAAATTAATAATATATGGAGCGTGAACGACGATTTCCTCGACTCCGTTAGTCTGCATAGCGAGCTTCCCTTCAGCAGGGTACATCGCTTCGATCGGCTTACGGCGTGTATTCTGCGGAGCTCCCGTATATATCATAAACGAGCTTGAACCGTACTCATTTGCTTCATTGGCCGCGCTCAGGAGACCCTTGTCCGCGCAGGACACATGTGAACCTATTTTCAGCATGCCATTTCCCTCTTTCCTTCACGAATTAACCCTTATTCTACCGTGATCGGGAAAATAAATCTAGGCAAGCTCCCGCGGACGTCTTTCGCTTCGCAAAACTGTGGAAATACGCTATACTTTAGAAGAGATTAAGGATTGTGACAATCATCATTGTCAAAGGCGGTGTATACATGTCTTTTAAATCAGACTTGAGCTTATTATCCGCAATACCAAGCAATTGGTTTATGAACTCTATCGCATTCTGGACTTTTCTGCTGCTGGGCTGCATGTGCATCGGCGGCTATTTCATGTTCCGCAAGTTTTTGAAGGTGCTGCCCAAAGCCGACGGCAAGTCCAAGCTGGACTGGCAGAATTACTGGGTGGAGCGCAGCCGTCCGCTATGGAGCAACGAGACGAAGGCTTTCCTGGATCAGCTTGTGCAGCCGGTGCCCGGACCTTTCCGCGATATTGCCAAACATTCCATAGCTGCAGAGATCGGTAAAATCGCGGTAGAGAGCAATGCTCCGGCAGTCACCCGCGAGCACTGCATCAAAGGCTACATTGTCGCCACCCCGCGGCGTGATAACCGGTTTCTTATCACCTTCCTTGAAAAGAACGGCATCGACTACTCACCTTACCGGCATTTAATCAAGTAACAATCCGCTTATCTCCTGCTGTAGATATACCACTAACGTCTCTTCAGGACGTCCTGAAACGGAGATTGCCATATGAAATACGTAATTTGCGGCGGCAGCGGCTTTATCGGAAGAGAGCTTACAGAATACTGGCTGCAGGCCGGACATCAAATCATCATCGTCGGACGCAAGCTGCCCAAAACCCAAATGATACATCCGGGACTCAGTTACCTTACCTGGGACAGCCTTTCAGAGAATCCGGGTTCTGCTGAAGGTGCAGATGCACTGGTCAATCTGGCCGGAGCTTCGCTCAGCCAGCGCTGGAGTCCAGGCGGAAAGAAAGTTATTATGGAGTCCCGCCTTGAAACCGTTGCCGCAGCCGCCAAGCTGCTGAATATGCTGCAGCATAAGCCCCCGGTAGTGATCCAGTCCTCCGCTGTTGCCATTTACGGAACATCGCTGGCCGATACTTTTAACGAAGCCTCACCGGCCCATGTAATGGACTTTCCGTCTGAGGTTGTCAAGACCTGGGAAGCAGCTGCAGATGAAGCTTATACAGGGGTTAGGCTGGTGAAACTGCGGACCGGGGTTGTGCTCGGCAACGAGAGCGGAGCATTTCCCAAAATGAAGCTGCCCTATGCTCTGGGCTTCGGCGGCAGAATGGGCAGCGGCAAGCAGTGGCTGTCCTGGATTCACCTTGCCGATATGTCCCGGCTGATCGATTTCTGCATCCAGACTCCCGGAATAGAAGGCCCTGTCAACGCGACTGCCCCGAATCCCGTTACAAATGAGGCTTTCGGCAAAATGATCGGCAAAGTATATCATCGTCCGCATTGGTTCCCGCTTCCCGCGTTTCTATTAAAAGCAGCAGTAGGTGAACTGTCGGAAATTTTGCTGGAAGGCCAGCGCGTACTCCCTGCCAAAGCCATTCAGCATGGTTTCACGTTTACTTATCCGACCTTGCAGCCGGCTCTGGAACAGCTGAAATCAGAATAGTGTATAGATCTGCTATCAGCCCGCTTCTCCAAGGTTAGAGCGAATGAAACGTATAAGACCCTTTTATAATGGTAAAAACAGATCCTTCGTTCAGCGGGTACTCCTTATAAGGAATCATGGCTTCTCCCTGATAAAGGGTTCCGTTCCTGGAGTCCAGATCCTTCAGGATGTACCCCTCAGCACTCTTGGAGATTTCAGCATGCACTCTCGATGCGCCTTCTGATTTCTCTACATACTGGGCTACCTCCGGCGAGCGGCCGATAATGAAGCTGGCGCGGTTCAGTTCAATGATTTCTGCGGGTCCGCTTTCATCCTCACCGCATCTTTCCAGATAAGGAGAGGCAGATAGCGGCTTTACCTCCGGCCTCATCTCTGAAAGATTCTCCCGGGAGAGCAGCGCCGTCGCGGCTACAGCCACCGGCGGCTTAATCATGCTGCGCCCCTCCATCTCCACTTCAGTTCTTTGTATGCCCGCAGGAACACGAGCATTTGCAGCTGCAGACGGCTGCGGATTAGCTCTGACAGGAGCTTCAGTACGGACTGGAGTTACCGGATTTCTGCCAAAATCCCATTCCAGTTCCCGCTTGGACCTCCAGCTTTTGTCCGCAGCATCTACTTCGCCCTCTTTCTCCTCCTCTGGTTTGCTCCCTCCGAGCACAAGCCTTTCACTCCAGACCATCCAGCAGAATCCACCCAATACTAACGTTGCTACTGCGCAAACTGCCAGCCACAACGGCTTGGGACTATTTAAATAGAGGAACTTCCATAACAACGCGCCGGCCAAAACACCGCCGAGTACAACATAGGTTCTGTTAGCAGAGGACTGGGAAGAAAGACGATGCTCACTGCCCGCTTTATCCGGCTTTGTCTCCTCCTCCTCGTCCTTCCGCTTAAGTTTTGGCAAGTCATTGTTCCATGGAGGCTCATACTGCTGGGTATTGTCTGCAGGTTGTGCATTCTCGGTTACCCCATATACCGAACGCCTTGGCAGAGCGGACAGTTTACCTGCTTCACGTGCACTTGCCTTCTCCTGAATATGTCTCTCTGCACCCGGCGGCACTGCTGCCTGAGATATTTGGATTTCTGGCGGCAGCTCTGTATTATTCACAGGTCTAATCACCGTCAGCAGCTCCGAGAGCAAATCCCTTAAGCCTGCAGGAGTAAAATCCTCTCCTCCACAATATTGCAGCAGTCTCTGCACACCGCTTCCGGCAAGCTCTGTTACCGAAGCCATCATCACCATAATCAAAGACCTCAGACATTCTCCCGGCTTCGTGGTTACTGCAGGCTGCTGCAAAGGAATGCAGGTCAAGTAGACTCTTCCTCCGTTCAGCGGACCTTCTACAAAAATGTAATCCTCATGCAGCGCATATTGCTCCGCCCGCAGCATGTACAGCCGGCCTTCCTCCATTCCCTGGGCAATTTGCAGCAGCAGCCCGAAAAAATCGTTCATGCTGAGCCTGTCGCTTTTCAGCAAATGGCTGAGCATTTTGCGGCGGGACAGGGAATATTCCAAGGTCACCTGCAAATCAATTTCTCTGAGCAGCAGCCGCAGGTGATACGGAATGCCGCTGTTCATCAGCATCCGGGCCTGAACCATATTAAGCTCGCCCGCAGACAATCCATCCGGCTTGCCGAGCAGCATAGAGATACCGTCCTGCTGCACAAAATCGCGGCTCAATCCGAACATCAAGCTTCACCTCCAATCTATAAGTAGAGATATGTACAAATGAACCCTGGAACTACAGCCAGCATAAAGGGAAACCTGAGCATTTCCTTGCCGTTCCCAGCCCTTAATATTTTTGGATTACGCAGCAGCAGAAATCCGGCAGTCCTGCTGACAATACTACGAATCCTCCTTCCTGCCTCCCGTCTGCACAAGACAATCATCCAGCCGATTACAGCACCGAATAAGATAGAATACATCATGACCTGCAGCGTGAACAGCACGCCCGTCCATGCACCTATTCCTGCAAAAAGCTTAACATCTCCAGCTCCGACAGCGCCCATAACATACAGGATCAGCAGCAATGTAAATCCAACCCCCGCACCGCAGGCAGCAAACAGCAATCTGTGCCAGCCGTTCATTATGCCTTGCACAAGGAGGCCTGTCGTCAATGCAGAGACTGAAATCCAGTTCGGTATTCTCATCCACCGGATATCGGTTATTAACGCCGCCGTTAGAAACGGCAGACAACCCCAAAATGCCCATTCCGTCATACATAACATCCTTCTTCCGCCATGTTCATTTCACAACCGTAAATGCCGCCTCTAGGAATGTACCATCATCCAGACGGACTACAAAAGGCCAGGAACCCGGTGTTGTATTCACACCGATTTTCCATTCCCATTCGATATAACCGCCTTCATCAGCTTGCTTCCAGCCCAGATATTTGGCCGTGCTCTGGCCGCTTTTATAAAATATCGACAAGTTTGCCGAAGCATTTGGCGGAACTTTAACCCGGATCTTGCCCTGGTGATTTGCCACCCCCGGATTCGGCTTCGCCAGGACTACAATGGAATGCTGCTCTTCTCCGGCACCGCCGTCTCCATCTGCCCCTGTTTCTCCGGTATCGCCAATCCACAGCCGCTCCACCGCACTTGCCTCCAGTACGATGCTCCGGTTCAGAAAGGGGACCTTCATCGGCAGCTCGTAGCTGACAACGAGACCAAAATAAGGTCGTGTGCCTTTCTTCAGCTCCGGAATAATGGCATTGGAGACATGAATCCGTTCATAATCCAGCCAGTCAGATGAGAGATAAGGCTTCATTATTGGCTTCAGCGCAAGATCCAGCACCGACTGCGACGCCTCCGCCTGAAGCTCCTGAAGCGGGCCTTCACCCCGCTGTATCGCAGCGTTGACCCACTCGTTCAAGGGCTCAGGAAGGTCTGCGGCGAAGCTTTCACCCCATTGCTCAAGCGACAGGCGCGGGATACTCCAAGTCCCGGATGATAACGGGGACGTGCCTCCTGCTGCGCCAGCATTGATTTGCGCAGCGGCATCAGCTTCCCTTCCTATGCTTCCACCAGTGCTTCCTGCTGCAGCCGGCTGACCTGCCGTTCCGCTATCTGCTCCTTGTTCTTCCCCCCACTTCTGCGCAGCCAGTGCCGCCGGATACATGTGGGCCGATATCACCTTGACCGTATCAGAAGCTGTGCTCTGCAAGGCTGTAGAGTACAAGGTCATCTGCACGATAAAAATCAGGAACAGGACAAACAGCAAAAACATGGGGAGAACCATAGCCGCCTCAACAACCATACTGCCTTCATCCCGCTGTCTGGTTAGGCTCTGCCATTGCTTCATTCTGCAACCTCCCGCTAATATGAAAAATCAGCCTTTACCCCTCTGTAATACAATCTGCCCTTAACATCCCCGGGAAGACCGGCGCTGTAGTCCACCAGCTTGACTACGCCCGGCAAAAACCAAAGCGGCATCGCCATTTTAATCTCCGCCGAGGCATAGGTGAATTTCTCGGCCGGATTTATTCCGGTGTTCAGCCGGATCAAAGCGAGCATGCGGGAGAGCTGCACATCGCCCCCTCCATGCAGAAGCATGAACAACCGCAAATAATCACGGTAGGACAGCTTTGCAGGCATGTATTTGGACAGCGGGATTTCCCCTGTCCTGCATAGCAGCAGCATATCCTGAACAGCCTGCTCGATTCCGTACAGCAGCGCTGCAGCTAGAATCGCCAGCGGATTGCCGAGACGCGAACTTTCAATAAAGCCCTCCATAGTACGGATGGCTAGCCGCAGCGCAAAGATTTCACCGTACGCTGCCGCTACATTACCCGCAGGGTTATGGAAGCCGTAGAGAATATATTCAAGCTCCTGGGCATGGGGATCAAGCTGGTCCGCAAGCGGCAGTGCGGCGTCACCTGCGGAGCCGGAAACTACCGGAGTCAACTTTGAAAGATCGAAATGCGGAAAATACATTGCAGAATATTCTGTTCGGAACAGCCGGTCTCTGGCACCCTCCATAATGCTGCCCATTGCGGCATAAATATCGTCTGTCTTTGCCATTGAAGAACTTCCGGCTGCATAAGGATCCGATGTGTTCTGCGAATTCGAGGCTTCCTGGTCCGATCCACTGTTCAGCTGAATGTTGTCCTGATAATATTGGCTCAGCGTCTGATAACGTTCCCTCGCTGCTCCGGCGCTGTCGCCAAGCTGACGAATCTGATCCAACAGCTTCATCGCATCGTTCAGCTTGGCTTTTGCCTGCCGTTCGATTTGCTTGCGCTCTCTGTCCGAAGTTCGGTGGGCTTCAATCTTCCCGGCTTCAGCAGCAATGATATCTCCATGTTCACCATAGTGCTGGAGGTAACTGGTGACGGCCTGTAAAGCGTTCAAAACTGCCATATTCATGCTGCCAAAATCCGCATCCAGCCCCGTGGCTCCATTCAATGCGCCCGGCAATCCGGAAGCTGCCTGCTCCGCTGTCTGAGAGGCAGTTTCCTGAACATTTAAGTCATACTCCATGGCGCTGATCTCTGCCGGTGCGAGAATAAGCGAATCCTCCTGCTCCCGCATTTTTTTTAGCGGCTCTGCACTCAGTTCACCGGCACTTCCCGGTATGTCCCAATTCCGCGCACTATCTTCGGCACTCCCCGCCCCGTTAGTTCTGGACTGTTCAAGTATGTACCTCATCTCTTCATTCAGCTCCCTGACTCTTTGCAGCGCATTCCCGGCATCAGCGATAAGACGGGTATGCTCCGTACGAAAAAGAGTCAGTGCTGACGGAATCCTCGGAAGAAACTCCGTAGTTTGTCTTAAATACTCGCTGATCTGACTGCTGTATCTGGAATATTCATCCTCTTCACGGTAAAAATCCGCATAGTATTTACCGACATAATCGTCATACATCGCTGCAATGTCAACCGCAGAAGTGATCTCCCCCAGAAAACGGTACTCAATATGGTCTCCCGGCGGATTCATAATCAGTTCTTGAAGGGATCTTACGCTTTCCGCAGCCTGCTTTCGCCGCTCCATCATAAGATCCAGTGCAGCCTCGCGTTCATCATACAAGGGCTGCAGCTTGCCGAATAATTTGGTTGAGCGTGAAGCCTCACCCATAGCCGCCGAGAGCGGCTTAAACTTTCCGGCCAGCTCCAGGGCAAAATCGATCGGTGCTTTATACTTCATCTCCTCAGCAATCTGCCTTTGAAAAACATCGTAGCTTCCAAGAGGGCGACTCCAATTCAAGACCGAAGAATCCAGGCCTAAGGGCAATAAATTAAAAGCATCCACCCGCCCGCTCTCGTATAGATTGTCGTTCAGCACCCCGGACAGCAGCTGATTGCCGTCACTGCCGCCAAAGGCGAACAGGCCATAGCTCTCGCGCAGCTGAATATCATAAGAAGACATTACCGAACGGACTGCGGCTCTCGCCAAACGTTCCTGCTGCACATTAACGGCGGCAATCCGTGCATAATCTATCAGCACAGCGGTGAACAGGAACACGAAGGCCAGTATCATAATCAGGAAAATAGAAACCGATCCCTCTGTTCCTTTCTTTCGCCACGAATTGAACGCTTTTCTTGGACTGCAGGCCGTACCCTTTCTACTCCTCATCCGCGCCCCTCCCTTGGCCTCTTTTGGGTTCCGAACTCCACAAACCGGATCAGCGCAGCTTCTTCAGCATCTGGGACGCGTCTTTCTTTTCCATGCTTGTTCCGGTATTGCCACTCTCCGTGCCTCCCTTGAACTTCGCACCATAATAACGCATCAGATCTACTGTTCGGATAAACTCAACAGGCTCAGAAACAACGGACTGGGCTTTCACTTGAGGGTTGGCCTCGTCCGCCAGCATCTCATCCAGCACGGGCAGATTCAGCATTTGCTTCAATTCCGCACTGATCTTCCGGCCGGTTAAACTGTAGGTATAATTCATCTGGCCACTTAAATTTGCCGGAACTATGCCGGAAGATTGCTGAAGCTTAATTACAGGCAAGGTACCAGTACCCTCGGCAGCATTCGGCAGTGTAACAGAAGCCCCGCCGTTCCCGGCGCTAAGCCCGAATAAAGAAGCTAGCATTCCATCCTCGCCGATCCGCCAATACAGCGAGTCATACTCGCCAATAACAAATGATCCTTCCGTCTCTTTATGGCTGTTGTCCCAATTGTAGGCCGCACGTTCAGTCGCAGCGGAAGCGACCTGCAGCAGCATCGACTTCTGGTAACTGTACAGGCAGAAGAATAGCAGCAGCATCGTAATACACATGATGATAGGCAGCAAAAGTGAAGCTTCGATAGTAAAGCTGCCTTCGTCATCCTCCAGTTTCATGATTCGAATACTTCCTGGCTCTTGCTTCCTGCAGTGCTGATCAAGTCTTCTACCACTTTGACAATCTCCTTGCGGAACACCAAAACTACAGCGATCAGTACAGCGATAATCAGGATCATCTCCAGCGTGCCCAGCCCTTCCTCGTCCTTCCACAAGTTCTTAGCGCCTTCTGTTATGAATGTCATCATTCGTCTCATCCTCCTACATTTTCATCATCATAAATGCCGGTGTACCCACCAGAATGATTACAATTAAAAAGATAACCACCATCGGGAACACCAGCTTCGAAGAAGCCTGCTCCCCCCGCGTCCGGCTGATCGCCTTCCGCTTCTCCCAGAGCATCCGCGAAAGATCGCGCAGCGACAAGACAAAGTCGGCTCCGCCTCTGCGGTAATTCAGCAGCACCGTGGTTGTAAATAGCGATACCTCCTGTACGGCGCAGCGTTTGCTGAAATTCTCAAACGCCTGCTGAAAGGAGTAGCCGCTCTCCCACTCCCCAGTCATAATCGACAGCTCTTTATAGAGCGGATGGCTGTAATCTCCCTTCCGGCTCTCCACGCAGCGGATAATCGCCCGCTGCACATTCTCCCCTGCGCCGACCAGCAGGACAATGCTGTTCAGCAGCTCGGGCAGCTCCAGCATAATATTCTGCTCCCGCAGCCTTACCTTCTTGTGCAGATCACTGACCAGTGCAACGGGTAGAATAACTGCCAGACCAGTCCCCAGGAGAATTCCCGCCTTCTCGCCGCTGAACAGGGTCAGCGCGCTTCCACCGATAAGCAGCAGCCAGCTGTAGCTGAACATTTCACCCATAAAGAGCAGCGTCCGTTCTGCGCTGTAGCGCATGCCGTAACTGCGCTGCAAGGATCGCTGAATTCGGAACATCACCGAAGGAATATGACTGCCTATTCCCCACCGCTCAATCAGCAGCAGGAAGGGCTCGCCCAATCCGCGCAGCCGCAGTCCATCCATAGGCAAACTGCGAAGCCCGGAATAATGGCTGCCGCATTTCAGGCGCAGGAATATCCATCCCAGCCCTAACATCAGAACGGCCGAACCGCACAGCCAAATCATTCTTTCACCTCCTTCACAGCGGGATATCCATAATCTTGGAGGTCCAGAGATAACACAGAAACAGCCCGCCCAGCGCCAGTGTGGAAATTGCAATTCCGGCACCTGTATACATTGGCTGCATATAATCTCCGGCGGTCAGGCTCATGAACAGCACCATGGCAAGCGGGGAAGCCAGCAGCGCCTTCGCCTCGAATTTCTTCTGGGCGATGCTGACGGCAATGTCCTGCTGGATATCCAGCTTCTCCCCGATGATTGTGGAGGTGCGGCGCACAATCTCCACAAGGTCGCCCCCTGTCCGCTTGCAGACAGAGAATACATCAGCGAACCGTTCCACATCCTCCATGCCTGCCCGTCTGCTGAAATCCTGCAGCGCTTCTTCCACAGGCTGTCCATACTCCATCCGGGCACATATAATATTCAGCTCAAAGATCATATCGCTGCCCCCTTCCGGGTCAAGCATCCGCAGATCCTGCACGGCCTCGCGAAATGCATTCTCTACGGAACGTCCGGCGGACAGCGAAGAAGAGAGCGAAAATAAGGTTTGCTTGAATTGCAGGTTAAGCGCAGACCGGCGGCGCTGCCGCAGGTAATCACGCAACAGCCGCGGTGCATAAGCTCCCCCTGGCACAAGCAGCAAAGACAGCAACAGGTTATGGTAGAACAGGTACCCGATGCCGAACAGCAGGAGCCCGCCTGCCAGCATAGCCAGCATTCTAGACAAAGGCGTCAATACATAGACGGTATAATCTGGCAGCTGCGGACTGCCCCCGGTTTCAGCCTCCGCAGATGTCCCTCCCTTCTCTGCGGAGGACCCCCTCCGCTTGCCCGGCGAAGAGACCGGCTTCTTCCCCAAATGAATCAGAAGACCACCTCCTTCTCAGTTCCCCTACTGTATTGCGATAATGGATAACGCTGTACCCCGGCCATCTTCAGCTTGCTGGAATGCAGCAGAGGATTCCCGCAAGGAACCAGGCCCCCCTCCACTCTGCCCTCACGTTCCCCCGTTTCTTGAAACGCATATAACGGATTCAGCGCCACCTCCCCATCCCGCAGTCCGATGACCTCAGAGATTTCCATCACCCTCCGCGAGCGGTCCCGCAGCCTGGAGAGATGGACAAAGATATCAATCGCAGAGCCGATTTGCTGGCGGACCACTGATACCGGCAAATCAGCTGCACTGAGCACCATCGTCTCCAGACGGCTGACCATATCCTGTGCGCTGTTGGAATGTCCAGTTGAGAGCGAACCAGAGTGGCCCGTGTTCATAGCCTGCAGCATATCCAGACACTCGGCCCCCCGCACCTCGCCGACCACGATACGGTTCGGGCGCATCCGTAGGGAGGAGCGGATCAGGTCGCGGATCGTGATTTCCCCGCGGCCTTCTGTATTGGCGTTGCGGGTCTCCAGCGAGACCAGATTCGGCACGGTGACAATCTGCAGCTCAGCGGAGTCCTCAATCGTGATCACCCGCTCCTGCGGCGGAATAAATTGAGACAAAGCATTCAGAAAGGTGGTCTTGCCGGAGCCTGTGCCGCCGCTTATAAAGATGTTGTATCCGGCAGCTACCAGAATCTGCAGCAACTCCGCCGATTCTCCGCTCAGCGCCCCACGATACACCAGCTCGCTCATCGACATCGGCGTTTCCGGAAATTTGCGGATCGTCATCGCCGGACCCTTCAAGGCCACTGGCGGCAGTACGATATTGACGCGGGAACCATCCTTCAGCCGCGCATCCACAATCGGGGTGGAATCGTTAACCACCCGGTTCACACCGGAAACTACGGTCTGGATAATATCCTCCAGTCTGCTCCTGGATTCGAAAGCCAGCGGCAGGCGGCGGATCTGCCCTTCCTCTTCAATAAATATCTCCTCATGACTGTTGATCATAATCTCGGTGATATTCGGGTTATCCACCAGCGGCTGCAGCACATCCAGCCCCCGGAAGGAATCGAACAGCTTTTTGACCAGTTCATGCTTTTCCTGGGCAGTTAAATAACGCAGACTGTCCATCTCCAGAATGGTTCGTTCAATATAGCTGTTAAGCTCACGGTTTCCGACAGCCGAAGTGACATCAAGCCCTGCGCGTATGTCGCTGCGCAGCTTCCTGAACATGGCTTCATTCATGTAAACCCCCGGTGAATACCCGCGGCAGCGCCGGCTCAATGATACCGGTGCAGAGCTGCTGCACCCCAGCCGTAAACTGCGGAGAATTCAAGCAGAGCTCCACATGATGCTGAAGTGCCCAGGAAGGGATAAAAGGAAGCGCACCATCTATTCTGATTTCTTCCCGGCCTGGCCGGCCCGCGGCTGAATCCCCGGCAAAATTCATCACAAACCTGCTCTTGCCCGGCACCTCCGGCGGCAGACCGGAATGCGGATCTCCGCAATGCTCCAGCCACCTGAGCGTCTTATACATACTTGCCTCGTCACTCTTCAGCGCCCATAGCAGAATGCCGCACCGTTGCAGTACTGCCTGGGCCCGCTCTTCCTCAATGCTGCCTGTATCTACAATCACAACATCATAGCCAGCATCGCCGGCCAGCAGCTCCAATAAATCCAGCGTATCCTGCCGGGTCATCTGCAGCATTTCCTTGAAATTACCGATCGGTCTGAAGGCGTCACAGCGGAGGCTGTCATGTCTTACGGCGTATCTCCCGAGTTCAGGCTTGCCTGCATTCCCCTTGCTTCCTTCGCTGCCGCTTGCCTTGAGCTCATACAACAGAAGTTCCAGGCCGGAAGCATTACCCGGAGGCATCCGCAGGAACAACCCGCTGCTGTCCACACTTTCCAGGTTCAGATAAAATACAGACAGCCCGATCCCGCCAAGCTGCTTGGCCAAATTGAGCGCAATCGTTGTTTTGCCGCTGCTGCCACTGGCTGAAACTATCCCGAGCAGCAGCGTCTCCTCCTTGGCAGCCGAAGCTGTCCTCATGCGTTTCACATTGCCTATCCGGAGGATGGACTCCAGAAGCGAGGGCAGCGACTGATATTTCTCAATCACCATACCCCCGGCCAGACTCCCCGCATTGCTGCCGGAATACTTCCCGGCCTCGCTTAGAACACCCCAAGGAACTGTATTTCTGCCTTCCACCAGCCAGGCCTCAACGAAAATAGGATCGCCTACAACGGCGTCCGGCAGCTCTTCTCCCTTCATGAATTCCATAAAAGTATCCAGCCGGCTGAAAGCTGTGATCCGCAGCATCTCCCCATACTCACTACGATGCAGGTAATGCAGCAACGGCTCAATGTATTGACTCTCACGAACTGCCAGTACGATCCTCGCCGCCATGAAATCACTCTCCTTCCTGTAATACGTACCTTTAAAAAAGACAACAAAAAAGACAGCAAAAAAAGCACCGCCAATAACCGTGGTATACGGTCATTGAACGGTGCTTCCGTTACTATCCTTTAATTTACAGCTATAGTAGCATATATGCAGTAGAGCGGCAATATCTTTTTTACGAATACCTCTTCTGTACTCCAAATCCTGAGCCCGCACCATATCCTGAGTTGGATATTTACCTCATTATTCCACTGCCCTATACTGTTAGTCAGTCAGCTTTCAGCACGGCCAGATTACAACTAAAGGAGATCATTCAACATGAAATTAGTGCCCAGTTTACTCGCAGCCCTCGTCTTATCCGGATCCATCAGCTTGTCAGCAGCCGCAGCAACCAAACCTATCACTGTACTCGTTGACCAGCAGAAGCTTAATTTGACCACCACCGCCCCGATTCAGGAGGGCAATTCCGTGCTCATCCCTATGCGGCCCATTTTTGAAAAGCTCGGCATGAAGCTGGTCTGGGATGCCAAGAGTAACACGATCACAGCCACCAAGGAAGGTCTCAGCATCAAGCTGCAGACCGGAAGCAAAAAAGCAACTATAAACGGAACCGTTAAACAGCTGGCCTCCGCACCCAAAATAATTGACAAAGTCACTTATGTTCCCCTGCGCTTTGTAAGCGAAGCCACCGGAAACAGTGTGGAGTGGAAAGCAGCTTCCAGAACTGTTGCAATTACAAGCAAGGAGAATACCGCTGATGTCAAGGGAATCTCCGCATTATTTGATAAATATGTGACGTATTCCAATACAGAGAACTATGACGGGTTCATGAACCTTATTGATCCGGAATCCCCACTGGCAGGGATCGGCCCAGGAATCAAAGAGCAGTACGAAATCTTTGATGCCAAAACTACCGTCCTCCAGATGGAAATTATTGATTCCAAAGGGAATGAAGCAACCGTACACACGATTGAAACCTCCGAGAAAGTAAACGGTCCCTTCATGCTGGATAGCCAAGCAGAGTATGTATACTCCCTCACCAGAAAAGCCGGCGGTTCTGCTTGGCAAATCAGCGGTATCCAAATCGCTGCGCTACAGTACATTCTTCCGGCAGATGTGCTGGAGGCTAAGGTCAATGTACCCAAAACGGATGAAGATCAAATTAAAGCTGTGGTTCAGGCCAATGTGGATTACTCCAACAAAGAGGATCTGGATGGGGCATTATCCACCATTGACGAAACTTCCCCTGCATACGAGCAAAGCAAAGAACTTTATATGCAAATGTTTAAAGCCTATGATTTAGCCATTACGCTTGACTCTTCTAAAATTATTGATTATACCGGGGATACTGCTGCGGTATACACAGTGCAGACGTCCAAGAAAGTAAAAGGTCCGGAGTTTCAGGACAGCCGGGCCGTATCGGTCAATATACTGAAAAAATCGGCAGACGGCAAATGGAAGCTTACGCAAACCTATATCCTCACGACGACAGCTCTTAATCAATAAATCCTCTTTTCCCAAACCGAATAGGGGTTTAAGCCAGCCCAAAAAGCAGCAAGGTGACATAGCCACCTGCTGCTTTTTTGGGGTTGTGCACATCGGCTGTGCACCTTACAGAAATCTCTTGCGGATTTCCGGTGTGGGAAGCAGACATTGCTCGTCACGCCCAAACCAGCGGTACCGGTTCCTTGCCACAAGCCTGTACAGGGCATCTCTCAGAGGCCGCGGCACAAGTATGAAGATATATGCGGCAGGCCACGGAAAACGCAAGCCACGGGCGATCCGCAGCACTGCAGCCGACTCTGTATAGCAGGTCCCGTTCTCCACCAGCACGACCGTATTCAGCTGGTCTGATCCAAGCCCGCCTGCACTCAGCATTCCGCCCGCTGTCTCACTCTGCAAGGGGGCGAACAGAAATCTGGCCTTGGGATCGCGCGGAATAATAAACCGCACCAGCCCCTGACAAAGATGGCATACGCCGTCGATCAGCACAATAGACTTACCGCCCGTCTTGTTTTGCTCTTCCTCCATCTTGCCACACCCCCTCTTCATAGTATCTCCCCCGGAAATAAACAAAAACGCGGGATAGCTCCCGCGCCTCATCATCCGTCCATTTAATTATTCAGCAATAGCCTTGTCGATCCACTCGTCGCCGAGCATTTGCCCTTCGAAATCAGCAGTGAAGGATTCCATACATTTGCAGATGAAATCTTTGCGGCAAACCGGACATGGTGTCTTAAGCAGGCGGCTGATGTTCGTCATTTTCCATTCCGGAAACCGATGATAGAACGCGCGGCACTCCGTTCCGTCAGCAAGCTTGATAATGAACTCGTACAATCCTTCCTTATCATTGCTGCTGGCTTTGGTCACATTCGTAATATGCGGTCTGTAAGACATCTTCATCACCCATTATTTATATTTTTGGTACTTAGTAGCACACGTGCATAACAGATACTTAGACATATTAAAGAATTTTAGGGGTGATGTCAACCAAAGCCGCCCTTTAGACCGCTATTCCCGGCTGTTTCCTGCCTCACCGTCTCTATTTAGCCATTATTTCCAGAAATCCTTCTAAATACCGGCTGCTCGTTACAACACATTCAGTTCAACTTCGATGTTGCCCCGCGTTGCCTTGGAATACGGACAGAACGCATGAGCCTTCTCTGCCAAATCCTCCGCCTGCGCACGGTCAATGCCGGGCAGCTTCACATCCATTCTTACAGCCAGTCTGAAGCCGCCGTCGCTGTCATCCTTGCCGATGGATACGTTGGCGGTGACCTCCACATCCTGCAGCTTAACGCCCTCTTTACGGGCGATATTGGCCAAGGCGCTTTCATAGCAGGCACCGTAGCCTGCCGCGAACAGCTGCTCAGGATTCGTGCCGGAACCTCCGGGGCCGCCAAGCTCCTTTGGCATTTTCAAATCATGTTCAAGTACACCATCCGAGGACTTCACAGAACCTTCCCGTCCACCGTGAACCGTTGCTGTAGCCGTATATAATGCTTTCATCTGTATCTGCTCCTTTATCAAAATGTATTTGTACCGCCGCATACCCTACATTTAAACAACAGAGATATTTTGAAACGAATATACAATGTTGTCACAATTCTGACGGGTTGCTTCTTACGATAAATAGTGTAAAATTAAATTGTGATAAATCAAAGTTCGGGAGGCGTTATTCATGAGTATTTATGATTTCGAAGCTAACACGCTGCGCGGGGAAGAAGAATCCCTGTCCAAGTACAAAGGTAAGGTACTGCTTGTCGTGAACACAGCCAGCAAATGCGGATTCACCCCGCAATATAAGGGTCTCCAGGAAGTGTACGATAAATTCAAGGACCGTGGTTTTGAGGTGCTTGGTTTTCCGAGCAACCAGTTTGCCGGACAGGAACCGGGTGAAAGCGAAGACATCGCCGAATTCTGCGAAATCAATTACGGAGTAACCTTCCCGATGTACGAGAAGGTTGACGTGAAGGGCGACGAAGCGCATCCGTTATTCAAATACCTGTCCAAGGAAGCGCCGGGCGTCCTGGGCTCAAAGAGCGTCAAGTGGAATTTCACCAAGTTCCTGGTCGATCAGGAAGGCCGTGTCCTGAAGCGGTTCGCACCACAAACTACTCCGGACCAGATCGAAGCCGATATTGCCAAACTGCTGGACTAATCCTCCCCTATAATATGAAAAGATACTCTTCACAAAAGCCCGCGGCTCCTGTGAAGAGTATCTTTGTGTTCGCTATACCACAATCATTATGCTAATTGTCATTTCCATCCTCCCTAATTATGGTATACAGAGAATATAGCACTCGATGCTTGAAACGTACCGTTTAATTCCCCGGAAAGCAGGTTGGCTATGAAGCAGGATGTTTTGAAGCGGGTTTTCGATTATATCGAAGATCATCTGAATGAGGAGATCAGCCTCGACAACGTCGCCCGGACGGGATATGTTTCTTTGATGCAGCTGTACCGGGAATTCTACTGCGTATCCGGCCATTCCATTAAAGACTATATCCGCAAAAGAAGAATCAGCAACGCATGCGCCCAGATCAAGAACTCCGGGTTATCCATTACCGGAATTGCGCTGGGCAACGGCTTTGACTCCCTGCCTTCCTTCTCCAAGGTCTTTAAAAAAATCGTCGGGCTTACGCCAATGGAATACAAACGGAGCAGCGTGTTCTATACCTTCCTCCCCGGGCAGTTCCCCCTCCACTTGGCGGAGACAGCCATTAAGATCCAGTCCGGGCAACCGCTGCATGGCCTGACCGCCGTTTACCTCGCCTCAGGAGACACAGACATCGAACAGCAAGCCATCAACGCACTGAAACAAGCGGTCTTCACAGCCAAGCGTACGGACATGAGTTTTAGACTCTTCGGATTAACCCCCGTGCAGGTTGGACGGTCCAGACAATCGTACAACCTATTCATAGATACCCGGAATCATGAGTACTGGATTTCCGCCCTGGGGGAGGCCGGTTATCACTCCATAGAGCCAGCTACGTTATGCGGCGGTGAGTTTGCCGTCTTATCCGTACCTTTTACCGGAAGCATCAACCCGGCCTGGGACTACCTTTACAGTCATTGGCTGGCCAAAAGCGTGTTCACCCTGGCAGGTGATCATTGCCGTGAGGAATTCATCATTCAAAAGACAGGGACCATCAAAGAGCTTCGTCTATCCCTGCCCATTATCCGCAAGCAGAGCAGCTACATCATTGAAGTAACCCCATTTGCGCAGCAGCACTATATCGTCGCCCATGCCGAAGGCAGTCATGCGGAAGAAGAAGCTTCGGCCAAGCTTTTATCGCAGATCAATCAACGCGGATTCCTTCCATCGTCGTTTTATGTGGAGATTACCAGCAATGGATACTTGTGCGGTGTCGAGCAAACAGAAACGGGCGAATTATCAGCCGAAGACGGTCTGAGTGTTGTTAACTTAGAAGCAGGGCTTTATGCGGTATTAACCGCAGATAGTTTCGGGGATTTCACAGGACTTGCGGATATTATGACCGGCTGGCTGGAGGAAAACTGCTGCTATAGGCGGGCCGGCAGCCCTTTTGCCCTCTATACCGTAAATGAAACCTATGAAGAGGTCTCCATGAAGGTGTGTATTGCTATTGGCGAACATTCTGTTATAAACGGACAATCCATCCCTTCAAATCCCATTTATAATGAAGACGAAGAACAAATGAACTAGGAGGAATCATGCATGACAGAGCCGTTACGCCAGAGCAGCTATGAAGGAACTACCGAGGGATACGCCCCTAAATTCAAACCGCGGGTAATCGAACTGATCCGCCAGCAGCTGGAAAAAGAAGCCCCTCAGCGCACCGACTCTATTGGCGGAGAAAAGCCTTATGTACTAGATTTACCGGAGCTTCAAGTCATCGGCTGGCAGAACCTCAATCAAGCAGGCGAGCCTTATGCCGATATCTGGGGACATGTCTTCGGGGAAATCGATATCGACAGTAAATTTGATTCCATTCCGTCAAAAGTCCAGAGCAGCGGCTGTTACCTGGGCATCTTCGAAGGCCGCGATTCGGTTCCCAAGCTGTGGGAGCAATCCGCCTGGGATACCGGCTATTTTTTAGGCGTTGAGGTAGGAGATCCCGGTACAGTTCCCGAAGGTCTTGTGCATAAGGATTACCCCGCATCCAAATATGCCATTTTTATCGCCAAGGGTGTGCCGGCAGCTGCGTTTCAGAGCACATGGGATTATATCCATCAGGAATGGCTGCCATCAGGTGAATTCAAGTTCAACGAAGCCGGGGTTTTCTTCATCAACTATACAGAGAAGTCAGGACCTGATGACGAAAGATTCGAGGCCCATCTGTGTGTACCTGTGGTGGAAAAATAGCGGCGATCCGCCGTTTGCATCCTACGAACGGCAACCTTTGTAATCCGGGTTTCCCGTCGTGTCACCGCCACTGGCCTGACGTTGTCTATCGCGTATGTCTTTCCATGAAGTGAGCTGAATCTTTTCGGTTTGCAGTAATCTGTGAATATCCTCATCCATAAATAACAGGTACTCGATCTCCCTTTTCTTCCAGTGTGGAGTAATTGCCCGCATTTCATAAGTATTCAGCGCAGGATGGATGACAACTTCTGTTATCCCTCCTCCCACACCTTTTATAGCTTCCATCATTTTAACCTTAGCAATGTCATAGTCCTCCCCCTGCTCCAAGTGATAGGGAAGATTAATCAAGTCATCAATTAACAAGATCCCTCTTTTCCGCGCCGATTCAATCCTCTCCGTCATTAATTCCCTCGTCTCTAAATCCAGAAATGATTGATTTACTATATTAACAGGCAGCTTAAAAGGCAGCCGGTACTCCTGGCACAGATCAAATACGATCTCCAGAAAATCCCGGCCTCTCGACAATCCCAATAAACTGCCCTCATGACTGTCCAAGTGTGTCGGTTCAATCCCCAGTGTTAGAGCCATCTCGATCTGACTTCGGATTTCAGTTCGGATGGCTTCAGCAGTAGCGTGCTCTTCCACATGAGCTGCATGTTCCCAAAAATATCCTTCTGCAGTAATTAACGACTGTATCCTGGAACTCCTGGTAACCGGGCCCCACCTATAGGCCGGGAGACTCGAAGTAAGCGTAAGATGAATTCCCACATTAACATTGTGATGATTTTTGGCATACTCAGCAGCCTCTTTCGCCCAGGGCCCCGGCATCATAATCATGCTGGAATTGATTGCATCTGCTTGGTACAGGTTCATAACAGCCTCATTCATGGAATGGCACATTCCGAAATCGTCGGCGGTAACGATCAGGAACCGCTCATTAGAGTTGTGAATTTTATTCGGCACTCTTTTTCCCTCCATTGGATCAGTCTATAAAACAAAACAAAAAAACCTGAAATCCCTTGAGCAACAAGGTATTTCAGGTTTCTTCTTGTATGCGGTAGAGAGGACTCGAACCTCCACGGGTATACACCCACTACCCCCTCAAGATAGCGTGTCTGCCATTCCACCACTACCGCGCGGTGAGTAAAACGTTAAAGCATTGTTTGAGGCCAACATTCAATATTATAAATCCATTTCAGCAAAATGTAAAGACACCACTTTAAGAATTTTCGTCATTTTCTTTAAGCCTGCGGTATCGGGCAAACTCGATATATTCCTTAATAAATTCTTGCTCCTTCTGCAGCAATTCCTCACTTTGGCAATTCAGTTGCCGTATTTGGCCAGAAAAATAATCCTCCCCGCCTTCGCGAAGAATCTCCGTTGTAGTCTTGCCCAGAATCAGCCAATCCAGACTCACATGAAAAAAAGCACCGATCTCGATCAGCTTATGTGTTCCGGGCGTCGACTTGCCCCGCTTCCAATCCCCCATGTTGCCGGTACTGATATTCAGCTGTTCGCAGAAGGACTTTTTTGTCAGTCCTTTTTGTTTGATCAAATATTCTATCCGCTCGTATATCGACGCCATCAGCAATCCGCCTTCCGCACTATTTAAATATACTTATTTACGTAATTTTTATTGTAAAATGACGTAAAAAAGTATATAATTAACTATTATTATTCCCATTCATTATATCACACGACTGGATAGTCGATAAGAGGTGAAGTGTTTTGAACAGCAAACGTCCTGTTACTCCTTTTGGCTGGGCAATCAAACAGCGGCTGACGGAAATGCACATGGATCAGAAGAAATTCTGTGAGCTGTACGGAATTCCGCCTTATCGCCTATCCAATCTGATTCACGGCACCCGCAGGGCCGAGCGCTACAGGCGCCAAGTCGCAGAGCTGCTTAACCTGCCTCCATCCTAGCTTTCCATCCTGTAAACTATCAAGGAGAGATAACCTTTGCCATTCAGCATATCCATTTCCCTCATCCGTTCCCTTAATGCTCTGCCGCATAATGCACTGGTTATCGACAGCCAGGGGATCATCCTGTTCACCAACGACTCCTGGAAGGAATACAACAACCATTATGGACTCTCCCCGCATGCCGATTGGACTGGCGCTGATGCTCTGGAGTTATTCGAACAATCGATGTCCACCCCTTCCCAGATCACTGCACTTAAGGAGGCGCTGCATCACATCCTTCGCGGCGAGTCTTTAATATCCAGTTCCGAGTTTATTCTACAGACTGCGGCCAAAGGCAGCAGAAGATTCCGTGTAGACGCCTTTCCGCTTATCCATGAGAATCCGGCTGCAAACCAGGCTATCATTCTCTCTCTGCAGGATGTTGGCCCTGTTGTCACAAGTCAGCCTGTTCAGCCTGTCCGAACGATCCAGCCGTTGCGTTTGCACCAGAAGAACCCTCAACCTCTTGTTCCTATCTGCGCCTCCTGCAAATCTATCCGCAACAACAGCGAGGAGTGGGTGACCATTGAACGTTTCCTGCTGCAGCAGCTGTCTTTGCAATTCACCCATGATATCTGCCCGGATTGCATCCGTGAGCTGTACCCGAAATACGCCGGAGCCTTGAAATGGTGATTTCTCCTGTCCAAGTACCAGAAATCCGCAACCTGTGAATGCAAAGAAAAAAGCCCTTGAATATCAAGGACTTTCTCTTCTAAACATCGTATGCGGTAGAGAGGACTCGAACCTCCACGGGTATACACCCACTACCCCCTCAAGATAGCGTGTCTGCCATTCCACCACTACCGCATATATGACCCGTATGGGATTCGAACCCATGTTACCTCCGTGAAAGGGAGGTGTCTTAACCCCTTGACCAACGGGCCATGCTTGATAAGTTGTCTTTGTCACAACAAAAATGAGTATATCAAACCCAGGCTGATTTGACAAGAACTTTTCTCAAAAAAATAACGGACATTCACAGCTGCAGCAATCAGCCGTTCATCCCCGCTAAATCTCCGCCTTCCCGCAGAGACCCTCCAACTTTTGTATGTCCGTCACACCCCTTGAGCAGCCAGTACCTCCAGCCCATCCGCCGCCTCATATCCCAGACTTTGTGCAACAGCCAAATTGGTTACCTGTCCGGCCACGACATTAAGTCCGCGGGCAAGCGCCGCGTTCTTCACCCCTGCTCCATGAATACCCAAATTGGCAATTTGCAGGGCATAAGGAATGGTTACATTGGTCAGCGCTAGCGTTGAAGTCCGGGCTACTGCACCCGGCATGTTGGCCACAGCATAGTGCACAACACCAAACTTTACATAGGTTGGGCTCTCATGAGTAGTCATTCGGTCGATTGTCTCAATCGAACCCCCTTGGTCAATCGCCACATCTACAATTACAGAACCTTCTGCCATTTGCCGCACCATGTACTCTTTTACCAGCTTCGGTGCACGGGCACCCGGTATAAGCACTGCACCGATCAACAGGTCGGCTTTGCGTACAGCTTGTTCAATGTGATAAGAATCAGACATAAGGGTAGCCACTCGCCCGTCAAAAATATCATCCAGCTCACGAAGCCGGCTGGCATTTAAATCAAGCACCGTCACGCGTGCCCCCATTCCCAGCGAAATCCTCGCCGCATTTGTGCCGACGATCCCTCCGCCAATGATGACCACTTCACCGGCCTGCACGCCCGGAACTCCGCTAAGCAAGATACCTTTGCCGCCATGCGGCTTCTCCAGCAGCCGAGCGCCAATCTGTACAGCCATCCGTCCGGCTACCTCGCTCATCGGGATAAGCAGCGGCAACGAACCGTCTTCAAGCTGTATCGTCTCATAGCCGACCGCAGTTACTCCGCTCTCCACAAGCGCCTGGGTAAGGCCGGCCTCAGGAGCAAGGTGCAGATACGTGAACAGGATTAGCCCCTTGCGAAAGTAGCCATACTCTTCCTGCAGCGGTTCCTTCACTTTAATGATCATCGCTGCTTTGCTCCAGACTCCGGCC
The DNA here is from genome assembly GCF_042610515.1 of Paenibacillus paludis. Lineage (NCBI taxonomy): Bacteria > Bacillati > Bacillota > Bacilli > Caryophanales > Paenibacillaceae > Paenibacillus > Paenibacillus paludis. Next base: position 78,815 of record NZ_JBGJZP010000020.1, on the reverse strand, counting down.
GCAGCGTCAAGCACCTCTGCACCCTTCTCCAGATATTCACTGTCGGTGAATCCGCTGCCCGCGCCTGCCGATTGCTCGACCAGCACCTCATGACCTGCTTTGCGGAGCGCCTCCACTCCGGCTGGAGTAATCGCTACACGATTCTCATTATTTTTGATCTCTTTGGGTACTCCGACAATCATTTATTCTCCTCCTTAATGTTATGCGAAAAGAAAGGCCCAATGTTGAGCCCTTCTCTTCACAGCTAAGGTGATTCGGGGCGTACTGGACACCCCGATGATAAACAAATTTGATTGCGGTTCTTAATCGTTCCTACCCGTTATTATATGCATTTGAACCTCTTACGGATTTACCTTTGTTTCGAAAGTTTGTGTGCCGTCAACGAATTTCAGAACAACAGCTGCTTTAACAGGGTCATGTGTTTCGTTGAGCGTGATTTTACCGGTAGCCAGCTGCAGATCTTTGGTCGCTGCCAAAGCATCTTTAATCTTGGCAGGATCAGCCTCACCTGCACGGGTAATGGCGTCAGCAACCAGCTTCAGGGAATCATAACCAAGAGCGGCCATCCCATCCGGTACTGCGCCCCCATTGGCAGCTTTGTAGGCATCAACGAAGGATGTAACTTCAGTAGCGGTATCTTCCGGTGAGTAATGGTTGGACATATAAGTATTGTCCAGAGCCTCTTTGCCGGCGATTTCAGCGAGTTGCGGAGAATCCCAGCCGTCGCCGCCGAGGAAGGGAACTGTAATGCCCATCTCGCGGGCTTGCTTTACGATTTTGCCGACTTCTTCATAGTAGCCCGGCAGATAGATTACATCCGGGTTTTGCTCTTTGATCCGTGTCAGCACGGCTTTGAAGTCGGAGTCTTTTTGCTGATAGGATTCCTGGCTCAGCACCTCTCCGCCTTTTTCCTTAAAGGTTTCTTCAAAGAACTTTTGCAGACCTTTGGAATAGTCACTCGACGTGTCTGTGTAAATTACAGCTGTTTTGGCTTTCAGCGAATCTACAGCAAAGTTAGCCATAACTTCTCCTTGGAAAGGATCGATAAAGGCAGTGCGGAACACCCATTCGTTCACTTTGCCACTGCGCTCATCCACCGTCACTTTAGGGTTGGTGGCACCAACAGATACCAGCGGTATTTTCTTCTCCGTAGCCACCGGGACGATCCCCAGCGTGTTGGTCGAGGTCGAAGCACCGATGATGGTAACAACCTTATCATTGGTAATCAGTTTTTGCGCGGCTTGTGTGGCTTCCTCGGATTTCGAGGCGTTATCGGCTACGATTAATTCCAGTTTCTTGCCGAGTATGCCGCCTGCGTCATTGATCTGCTGTACCGCCAGCTTCGCGCCTTTGGACACGGAATCGCCGAAAGAGGCCTGGCCGCCCGTGAGCTCAAGGTTCGCGCCGATTTTGATAGTGTCCCCGCCAGAATTACCACCGCTTGCAGAGTTTCCGCTGTTCTCTGTGTTGTCGTTGCCGCAGCCCGATGCCAATACTGCAGTCAGTACTGTTGACAAAATAATGGCCCCAATTTTCTTCATAGTTTCTCCCAGCCTCCCGGATAATAGAATTGTATATATGTTGTTTCTATGATGCCCTTAGTGAGGCTAACCTCTTAGTGCCCGAGATAGGCCATTTTGATTTCTTCGGAATCCGCCAACTCCTTGGCATCCCCCTCAAGAACAACTCTGCCCGTTTCCAGCACGTAGGCGCGGTGGGCGATTTTGAGCGCCTGATGCGCATTTTGCTCCACCAGCAGCACAGTAGTTCCGGCTTCGTTCACATCTTTAATAATCTTGAAAATATCCTGTACCAGCAGCGGTGCAAGTCCCATCGACGGCTCATCCAGCAGCAGCAGCTGGGGATGCCCCATAATAGCCCTCCCCATGGCAAGCATCTGCTGTTCGCCACCAGACAAAGTACCTGCCTGCTGCTTCTTGCGTTCCCGAAGCCTCGGAAAGATGTCGTACACCTTCTCGAAATCAGCCGCCAGACTTCCGGATTCCTGCAGGTAAGCGCCAAGCTCAAGGTTCTCTTCAACAGACATATTGGCGAACACGCGGCGTCCTTCAGGACAATGGATCAGGCCCTGTTTGACGATCGCCTGAACACTCTGGCTGGTAATCGATTTATCCAGAAATTCAATGCTGCCTGTTTTGGGTTTAAGCAGACCTGACAGAGTCTTCAGGAGCGTCGACTTGCCTGCACCATTGGCTCCGATCAGTGTTACAATTTCCCCTTGCTCGACATGGATGCTAAGGTCCTTCAGAGCGTGAATGGCTCCATAATAAACATTGATCCCCTGTACTTTAAGCATTGCCCTTACGCCTCCTGTCCCAAATACGCTTCGATAACCTTGGGATTATTCCGAATCTCCGCCGGAGTTCCATCAGCAATCAGTATCCCGCGATCCAAGACATAAATCCGGTTGCAGACGCCCATAACAAGCGACATATCATGCTCGATCAACAGAATGGTGAGGTCAAATTCCTCACGGATCCAGGCGATCAGATTCATTAAGTCCCGCGTCTCGTTCGGGTTCATGCCCGCCGCCGGTTCATCCAGCAGCAGCAGCTTCGGCCCGGCCGCCAGCGCCCGTGCAATTTCCAGACGCCGCTGGTTACCATAGCTGAGATTGCTGGCAACCTCTTCACTCTGGTCCGCGAGATTGAATATTTTGAGAATATCCATCGCCTTCCGTGTAATTTCGTCCTCTCCCTTGAAATGCTTCGGCAGCCGCAGCATGGAGGTAAACAAGGAATGTCTGGCATGCTGGTGAAAGGCGATTTTGACATTCTCCAATACTGTCATGGCCGTAAACAGCCGGATATTCTGGAAGGTGCGCGCAGCGCCCTTATGGTTGATCTTGTAGGGCTTCATCCCGCCAATGGACTCATTGTTAAGAAGAATGCTGCCTGTAGAGGGCGGGTATACGCCGGTTAACAGGTTGAAAAGCGTCGTTTTGCCGGCACCATTCGGCCCAATCAGACCGATCAGTTCACCTTTGTTAATGTGAAGAGAAACTTCGCTGAGCGCCTTAAGCCCTCCAAAGGAACGGCTGGCCTCTTTAACATCAAGAAGCACTGCTGCCTGTGATGTTGTCATCTGCCTTCACCTCCTTTTTGCCAAGCTTGCCGAATGAAAATTTCGTTGTACCCAGCAGCCCGCTTGGACGGAATATCATCATCAGGAGCAGAACGATCGAATAAATAATCATCCGCCATTCCGGGAATTCACGCAGATAGGTGTAGAGCAAGGTAACGAAGACAGCACCCACAATGGAGCCGGCTGTACTGCCGAGTCCCCCGAGAACAACCATAACGATAATCTCGAACGATTTCAGAAAGTTAAAGCTGCCCGGAGTAATCACGTAGAACGTATGCGCAGACAATCCACCCGCTATACCGGCGAACAATGCACCGATTGTAAAAGCAATAATCTTATAACGCGTCGTGTTAATCCCCATCGCCTCTGCGGCGATTTCATTCTCGCGGATGGCAAGGCAGGCCCGGCCATGTGTGGATCTTATAAAGTTATTGATCACAACCACTGTAATTAAGGTAAAGAGAAATAGCAGGGTCCAGGTCGTTTTGGCAGGGATGCCGCTGAGCCCGGAGGCGCCGCCGACGAATTCCGTGTTCAGCATGATGATCCGGATAATCTCGCCGAACCCCAGTGTGGCGATGGCCAGATAGTCACCATTCAGCCGGAGTGTAGGCATTCCGATCAGGACCCCAAACACAGCAGCGAGCAAACCGCCGGCAATAATCGCCGGAACGAATGGAACGTTATAATCCAGTGTCAGAATCGCCGAAGTGTACGCACCTACAGACATAAAGCCTGCATGACCGATGGAGAATTGTCCGGTAATCCCGGTAATGAGGTTAAGCGATACCGCCAGCATGATGTTGACACCGATCAAGAGAAGCGTCGACCTTGTAACGTCACTGAATATTCCCGTTGTTAGAAGAACTTGAACGACTCCATAAAACGCCAGGGCAACAATAATGCCCATCCAGAACTTTTTTCTTGTCATCTTCACGCCGGTTCCCTCCTACACTTTCTCCCGGATATTCTTGCCGAACAGCCCGGATGGTTTAAAGATAAGGATCAGGATCAATACTGCAAAAGCTACTCCATCACGCCAGGAGGAAAATCCGAGCGAAGAAATCTCCGTCTCTACCGTTCCCAGCAGCAATCCGCCAACAAGCGCCCCGGGAATACTTCCAATGCCTCCAAGAACTGCGGCTACAAAAGCTTTAAGCCCCGGCATAACGCCCATCAGCGGATCGACGGAGTTGTAGGTCATGCCGAAAATCACTCCCCCAGCAGCGGCCAGCGCAGAACCGATAGCAAAAGTTGCCGAGATGGTGCGGTCTACGTTGATCCCCATCAAACGGGCCGCCTCCACATCGAACGATACCGCCCGCATCGCTTTACCGGTTTTGGTGTAACGTACGATATATTGCAAGAGAATCATAAGAATTATGGTTGTTAGAAGAATCATGATTTGATTGGATTCCACTTGAATGGATGTGCCGAACAACTGGTACTGTTTCTTGTCCATTATGTCCGGGAAGCCTTTCGCCTGAGGCCCGAGAATAAGCACTCCGGTGTATTCCAGCAGGAACGATACGCCAATGGCCGTAATAAGTGCGGCAATCCGGGTCGATTTGCGCAGCGGCTTGTAGGCGAAGCGTTCAATCGTGATGCCCAGCAGTGCGCTGATGGTCATCGAAATTATAAGCGACAAGATCAACACAAGCACAGGAGGGAGCCCTGCGTTCGCCAAATATTTTGCGCTGTACAGTCCGATAAACGAACCGACCATAAACACATCCCCATGCGCAAAGTTGATCAGCTTAATAATTCCGTACACCATGGTGTAACCAAGGGCGATTAGAGCGTAAATACTGCCTACGGAAATACCGTTAATTAACTGCTGAATGAAGTACTCCATCGCCATCCCCTTCTCTCCATAATAATCAAAATTCCCCTTTCTACGCCTTACATTCTGTTCAATCCCTCAAGATGTCATTTATATTAACATACAGTTATTTCTTCGTCACTAATATATGAGTGGTTTTAATATAAAATTCGGAATTATACGTTAGGTTTATTGACATTATGAGTGAATTGAATGGAGTGTTTTGTGTATTATTCGCAAAAATCGATGAAAACCGGAGTAAAGCAGAGGATTTTAAAGGTCGATTGTTTTTGTATTTATTCCCTTTTCTGTTACAATGCTTTGTTTTTCTGTAAATAATATAACATTTGTCTCTTTACAGCTTCAATCCTTCAATTTATTAAAGAGGTAACGGGTTGCACTGGTAGTCCGGCTGGAAAAGCATGAGTATACAGCACAAAAAAAAGAGCCCCGCTCGGGAGCTCTTACTGTCTGAAAGTATCGATACGGAGAGAGAGGGATTCGAACCCTCGCACCGCTTACGCAGTCTAACCCCTTAGCAGAGGGTCCCCTTATAGCCACTTGGGTATCTCTCCAAGTAAATGGCTCCCCGAACAGGACTCGAACCTGTGACAACTCGATTAACAGTCGAGTGCTCTACCAACTGAGCTATCAGGGAACATTACATGAACAAGGAATAATTTATCATGATTTCGTGATCTAGTCAAGCGGACAAAAGCCACTCTGAGATCGTTTACAATCAGCTCATGAATTTGACGGGCACAACACTATACATGAAGCTTAGATTTAGGCATCGATCTGAATCCATTCTCCATCCAGCGGAAGGGCAACACGGTCCAGCAGCCCCTCCTGCTGCAAGCGTGCTTTAAGCAAGTCACGTGTAACCAGGCAATGATTAATGGCATCCATATGGACGGCGATGACGGATGTTTCAGGGGCATATTGGCATAAGTCAACGACATCCTGATCATTCATTGTAATATGGCCTCCCGTTATGAACTGCGCGCCTCCGGCATTGACAATGACCGCTTCCGGACTATACTCGTCCAAGGCTTGTTTGACCTCCGCACACCAGATGGTGTCTCCGGCCAGATACAGCACAGGCTCACCTTCAGCCTGAAAGACAAAACCGGATACCTTGCCCATCCGCTCTCCGATCTCTCCTGTTCCATGCCGGCCTGCGGTTCGTGTCAGGGTCACCCCACGGAACGTTAATGCAGCATTGTCTTGTACCACGGTGATATTGCCGAACCCTTGGGCAGCGATTGTATCCTGATCCCCATCCTGGCATAACAGCGGGATCTCATGCGGCAAAAGTGACACCGCCGCCGCATCCCAGTGATCCTGATGCAGATGTGTAACCAGCACAGCATCCGGTGAAAGCCACTGCTGAACCGGCCCCGGCAAAGGAACGAGCGGATTTCTACGGTCATTCTCCGTATTCACAATCGGCGAATTGGTACCCTGTTCGCTGAGCATCGGGTCGATCAGGAAGGTAACACCGCCGTATTCCAGCCATAAGGCCGCATTGCGGATCAATTGAATTTTCATTCTAAACACCTCTTCTTTCCAGCTGTCTTCTGCTACAATCAATTATAAATGGACCTGCGTGCGGAATACATTGTGCCGTGAAAGAGATTGGCCTGTTCTATTTTCATCTGGAAAGGAATTTAACTTATGACCCCCTACCTCATCGACGATACAGATTACCGCATCCTTCAATATCTTATAGAAGACTCCACGCTCAGCCACAAGGACATCGGAGAATATGTTCATATGACGGGGCAGGCGGTAGGCGCACGAATCCGCAGAATGCGGGAATTAGAGATTATTTAAGGTTATACCGTCCGCTGGAATCCGCTCAAAATCGGACAGAGCATCCACGCCTTTATCACCGTGTTCTTAAGCTCCAACGCCGCCCATCCTCCCTTTCAAAAGTTTGCCCTAAACCACAGCAGCGTAGTGGAACTGCACCGGGTCAGCGGGGAAGGCTGCTACTGGATGCGCGTGCGTACCGGGGATCAGGCGGAGCTGAATGGTTTTCTCGACGAACTGCTGGAGTATGGCAATTATCGGATTAATCTGGGCATGAAACAGCTCAAATAAACCGCAGTCATCACCAGACGGACAGCAGAATAGGTGAATAGCAGAATAGGTGAGCAGCAGAATAGGTGAGTAGCAGAATAGGTGAATAGCAGAATAGGTGAATAGCAGAATAGGTGAATAGCAGAATAGGTGAATAGCAGAATAGGTGAATAGCAGAATAGGTGAATAGCAAAAACAGCTGATTGGCAATAACGCCAAACAGCTGTTTTTGCTGCATATTTTTCACGAATACCAGCCGCCCTCCGCTGAACATCAATAGAGTGACTCTGTGAAAGGTCTCTACCTCTACCCCTACCTCAATCTGCTGCACGAAATACAATAGATTGCTATTTGCAGGCCAAAAGTAAGAAATCTGCTGTATCTTTTGCAATAGAAAGCCTTTGGGTTCCCGTTATAACTAGGCTGTTATCCCTGTTCTGAGCTAGCCTCCAGCAGACTACCGGAACATTGACAAAACACCTGCCGCGCAGGATAGTTAACTCATTCACCCGCCGCTTCGGCGACGGAACCACTCATTATCATTATTGGAGGCCAGCATGAACTATAAAATTGATCCGCCCAAAATCGCCGACCCGCTCTCTCTGCCAGTGCAGCAAGTGTTCTCCCTGGAGTCCAAAGAGGAGTTCAGCCTCTGCGCCATCAGCGATACCTTCATTGAATACCAGGAAGCGTCCAAGGTATCCTTCGATAAAGTACTGTTCAAAAATGTCACGATTACCGAGTCCTCACTCCGTGCTGTCGAGCTGACGGATGTGATCTTTGAAAACTGCGATCTGTCCAACGTGGATTTCAGCGAAGCCTTCATTCACCGGACTGAGTTCAAGCTGTGCAAAATGATCGGAACCGACTTTACCAGAGCAAGATTCCAGAATGTCCGTGTGACGGACTGCATAGGGGACTTCGCCAGCTTCCGGTTCGGAAACTTCAAACAAACGGCCTTCGAGAACAGTTCACTCAACAGCGCCGACTTCTATCAATCGACTTTCAATAAAATGTCGTTCTCAGTCTGCAAAATCGATCAGGCGGTAATGGCAGGCTCCAAATTAAGAGATATCGACTTAAGCGACTGCGAATTCAGCGGCCTGAATGTGGATATTGAAGATCTGCCGGGCTGTATTATTTCCGCAGATCAGGCGGCTTCTTTTGCCGGGCTGCTGGGCCTCGTCATTAAGTAGACTGGCCATTCCCTAGTTCAAGTGCTACCAGCTTCAGCTTGCCGGCACATTTGCCGCAGCGGTAGCGCTTCGGGTCAGCCTTGCGCTTGCGCGGATATTCCATGGCACAATCGGTGCACACGAGCTTATACCGGTAAGGCTGCGGCTTGCGGGCCTTGGCCCCCGGCAGCGCTCCGCAGTAACGGCTTCCGCCGACCTGGGCCAGCAGGCTTTTGAAATCGGCATCCCGGTGCATATATCCCCGCTTCGCCAGATGCAGATGGTAGTGGCAGAGCTCGTGCTTGATGATCTTCTCCGTCTCTTCACGCCCATACATCGCCAGCTGCTGCGGGTTAATCTCTATATTATGGCTTTTGGTAAAATATCGTCCGCCTGTTGTCGTAAGTCTGTTGTTAAAGCTTGCTTTGTGCCGGAATGGCACGCCAAAGCTGCCCAGCGACACCTGCTCGATCCACAGCTGCAGCTCTTCGTTACTCATAGTCGTCATAGCGTTTCTCACAGGTCCTCTCCACAGGAAATAAGATCTCTACTTGAATTGTAACTTGCCCATAGGCTAAACTGTCAAGAAGGAAGACAAGTCCGGAGGGAGAATGACGTATGCCGAAAATGCGGTATGTAATTTTGCAGCAGAAACAGGAATTGCAGTTTGTGGAAATGCCGGAGGAATATGCGTACCAGCTGAGTGCGCTTAATCTCCGCCTCAATAAAGAGATCGACAAGCTGACGGCGGACAATGTGCCGAACCTGCCGCTGGCCATCGCGGAATGTGATTCGCTGGATCTTCTGCGCGAGGGGTATACGCTGGAGTCGGGGCTTGCGTACATCAACCGGCTGGAGAGCGCTTTTTCCTCTATTCAGGAGAATAATTATCCGCTGATCTCGCTGCTGACGGAAATCCGTGCGCTGCAGGCACAGCTGGAACAGTGGTACGAAGAGGAAGAAGAAGGTATTCATTAAATTGTAGCCTTCGCCGCACCTTTGGGCACTCCTTCCCATATGCTGTACATAGGAAGCATGCCAGAGGAGGGGTACACTTGCCACAGTGGCTCTGCCATCAGCTCATGAAGGCTTATTTCAAAAAGGACCGCCGTCAGATCAAGCTGCTGAACGAATGCTGGTTTTTTTACCGCAATTCCGCCGAATCCCGTGATTCTGTACCTAGAGAAGTATAGAGTTATATTGCAATTCAGGTGTGTGTGAAGATCAAAAGCCACGATTACCGTCAGGGTAGCCGTGGCTTTTGGTTTGTGAAGATCCTCAGGCGCTTACATTTGCCGCAAGCTCGCTGCCTCGTCGTCTATGATTTTAGAACATCGGGAAAACGTATCTCACCAGGAAGAACAGGATTCCGAAAATGATAATAATATACGCCGCGTATTTAATAAAGGTGGATGCGACAACGCTGGAATCCGATTTCTTGTGTACCTCCGTGCGTTCTACTTCAACACTTCTGTCCTTATAGTTCGGTTCCATCATCAATCTCTCCTTTCGATTCTTGAGCTTGTATAGCCTCCATTAACCCCGGCTTTTCCTGCTTGAAACAAATAGCCGCATCCCCACAAAGCCAGGATATACCCGGTCAGCGGAGATGCGGCTTCATTTTTAGACATTAATTAATCAGTTAAAACTGCGGTGGGAAGGCCAGGAGCCTTGCAGCTTGCGGACCAGCACAATCTGTCCAGTGTGGTAGGAATCATGCAGAATCAGGCTCATCACTTCTTCACCCGGAGCATGGCCCGAGCCGCCCCAGTCGTAGATGCCTTCCTCCAGCGCCTCAATCACTTCCCGCAGTGAAGCATGGATGGTCTTCAGCTTGGCAACCGCCTGTTCCCACGCTTCTTCCCCACTTGCTGTTACGGCAAAAGTGGCGTCGTTGCTCTCTGCATCCGGCAGCTGCGGCAGACCTTTGAGCTTATTCAGCAAACGTTCCTTGTAATAGGTCAGATGGTTGACCGTCTCCCAGATGGAGTTGCCCGCTTCCCCCGGCTTCCAGCTGGCCTGAATGCTATCCACACCCTGCAGCGCATCACTAAGCGGCGGCGCCCAATCCTCGACATCCATGGCATAATCCCAGTTTTGCAGCAAAACATCGCTAATCTTATTCTGCATGTTTTACCTCCTCAAAGTATTGTGAGCAATGTAACCACTCAAAGCTCCGATAACCGTTACACAAGAAATGTAGCATATTCAAGCGGAGGATTCAAGTAACTAGCAAACATGATTTTTAACTGTTACAATCAAGAGAAAGAGAAGGCTGCGGAAGGATGGATGAACCGTGCTGTGGGAGGATTTCATTAACAGCTATTGGCGGGATTGGCGGACAGGCGACCGCAGCAAGGACCGGGACAGGCTGGAGGATCAGGAATGGCTGGAGAAGTGGCTGGAGCAGCAATCGTTGCAGGTAACATCGCCGCCGGAGCCTGATGAACTGGAGCAATTGAAGCAGCTGCGCGGCCTGTTGTGGGGCGAAGTGCAGAAGCTGGTGCAAGGCAATAGCGCAGATCCTAAGCTGCTGGAGCAACTGAATATGTATATGGGCAAAGGGCCAGCGATTAGACAAGTAGTCTGGAAGCCGGACGGCCGGGTGGAGCTCTCTCTTCTGCCGCAACGCAACGACTGGGAACAGGTTATGGCCGAGATTGCCGCTTCTTTTGCTGCTGCCCTGCTGGAGAAGGAAACCTCTCGTTTCCGCATCTGCGACAATCCTGACTGCCTCTGGGTCTACTACGACGATACCCGCAACCGCTCCAAGCGCTACTGCGACGACAAGCTCTGCGGCAATCTGATGAAGGTGCGCCGCTTCCGGGCACGAAAAAAAGCAGAAGACGCCGGGGATGCCGGGGACCATGTTAAATGATAGGAGGATGGTCACCAGATCGAATCCGCTCCAATCATACTTAAGCCAATAATCCCATGATAGAGAATAAAGAAAGTAGCCGCCTGAAAAGGCACACATAAACAAGGTTAAATCTAACCTAAAAAGTTTGCTGAAGTGACCATGCGTATAGGGGGCTACGCGCTATTTGGGCAAACCGTGTTGGAGGATTTCGATTTACGCTTCCCGTAGGGAGCGACGCGGTCCATTGCTATGCAGATAGAGTATCTTATAATTTCAATCCACGCTCCCGCGTAGGGAGCGACAGCGGTTTCTAACGAAAAAGTGGTTAAAAATACTTTTTTTCGCTTCACAAACTGCAAATTTCCACTTCTTTCAGGAAAAAAAATACATTAACAAACCTACAATATACTAATAAATGTAAAAAATAAGGTGCGAATGTCCCGGATAATCCATGTGAGCTATACATTCGCACTACAAAAACTTGCTAACTTTTATTTGCCATAAGTTATTTCCGACTTTGAGAACATTAAATTAAAACAATAAATCTATTATTTCATACAGAAAGATTCACGACAATCCAATATTTAACAATATAATTAATCTTTACATTCTACTCATTCCCTCAACCCGATCCCTCGCCACATAACTCAACTTCCCATCCTCAAACTCCAACCGATAGATGTTGGGCATGGACGTCGATTGCCAGAACTCGTAACCATACTTCGGATCATAATGATTTATGACGAGCGTCACGATGTCACCGTGGGTACCGATGGCGATGGTTTGATCTTTATATTTCTCCAGTAAAAGCTCCATCTCTTGGATGCCTCTTGCCTGTGCACCGGAACTAGATTCTCCACCCACAAAAGCAACCTGAAAATCCTCGTACACTCTCTTTTTGGCCTCGTGGAAACTCAAATTCCCAATATCCCCGATGGTTCTTTCTCGAAGCTCTTCAATAATAATAATTTCCTTGTGCAGCTCATCCGCCAACGGCTTGACCGTGAGGATCGCCCGCTCATAAGGACTGGAAACAAAGCTGTCTATGACTGTATACTGCAAAATGGATTTGACTCTTAGTGCATCCTTATGACCTTGTTCGGACACCCCTCTCGTTCTATCCATCCCTTCCACGTATATAGATTCCGCATGGCGGATAAGATATAAATTCTGGAGGTCGTTCTATTCTTATAAGATATTATTTTGTGTCCTACCTAAATATTCGTCTGCTTACTATTATTCAGACAGATGAACTGCGACATCTCCGTTTTAACAGAATAGAGGTATTGATGGGATGGATTTTTATCTATTCCTCCTTTACGCAGTGCGACGCCATTGACAAATCAATGGTGATCATCATAACACCAATTTTTGGATAGATTGGACTTCGATTTCAATCTACGCACTCCATACGAAGTGCGACGTTAGCTGCCTGCAGGATAACATTATCACCATCAAAATTTCAATCCACGCACTCCATACGAAGTGCGACACAATGCCTAAAATTTATAACGCAGCTATCGTAGGATTTCAATCCACGCACTCCATACGAAGTGCGACAATCTTCTTGGCGGATAGCACCTGCCACAACATTAATTTCAATCCACGCACTCCATACGAAGTGCGACGGGAGCTGAAGACCCCACAGGATCAACTGGATTGATTTCAATCCACGCACTCCATACGAAGTGCGACGGGCCGTAGCCCCTAACGGTATTCATTAACATTCGATTTCAATCCACGCACTCCATACGAAGTGCGACGGTAATCGTCTGTGCTCATATTTGACATATCTGTATTTCAATCCACGCACTCCATACGAAGTGCGACACGCCGGTTCCATAGATATATAGTCCGTGTCTGTATTTCAATCCACGCACTCCATACGAAGTGCGACATCTGTACCAGGATTATAACCAGCAAGATTTCCAATTTCAATCCACGCACTCCATACGAAGTGCGACTAACATAAGTAGATTCTGTTGGTGTGGATTCAGGTTTCAATCCACGCACTCCATACGAAGTGCGACAGTTCTATGCGATAATTTTCCATAGTTATAAAAGTTTCAATCCACGCACTCCATACGAAGTGCGACTGCGAAAATAAACAAAAATAATATAATATCCGTATCAATTTAGCGCGTTCCAACCGAAAAGATAACAAAAAAGCATAGATTAGGTATTTACTTTTAGAGGAAGTAATCGATATTTAATCTTTTCGACAAAATTCGAGGTGCGAAGGACTCGGGGAAATCATGTAAGCTTCCCATTCGCACTTGAATTACCGACCTTGGATATTTAGAATTTGTTTGATAATCTAAATAGATACTTTCTCTCCATGATAGCAGAATATTATCCACCTCCCAGTATTTTTAATAATTCATGTTTCAATCCATGATCCCGTACAGGAGCAGTACTTCACCAATACATTCTTCAATAGCGCTAAAATCCTTGCAACAACAAAAGTACAAACCTCCCCGCAATTCCATATAAGCTTCAACTTCACATTTTCCCACGCTGGCTAACCTTTCCATCCTCTCCAACCGGTAATTATCTGGCATCATAGTGGATTTCCAGAGTCCATATCCATATTGCCAATCAAAATAATTCAGCACTAGAGTCACAAATATCACCGTACGTGCCGATGATAAGGGTCTTGCCTTCATATTTCCCAATAAAAGCAATTCTCTCTTACGGCTCTGTAAAGTCGCCACTTTGGCTAAAGTTATGGTTTTCGCTGCAATCAATAGTTTGGATTTATATTAGGGCTAAGAACCGTTTTGCTATGAGGTTCTTTTTATAGTGAAAGATGTGCTTGTATGATAGGTGCCTCATTCAAGCACCTTTGTTATTCCTTGCACTCTCTCTGCTTTTTCTAAAACTTCAATTAAAGTTAGATTTGGATTCATATTTCTAAAATTAATAGCCAGTTCAGCCGAACCACCAGCTTGCAACCACTCCCAATAATCCAACGTATCTACATTTTCCAAGTACAATCGAGAAAGGGCTTCGATTGGATTAATACTGTACATATGTTCAAATGCTGAGATTGGTATTGGATCATTCAGTAGATAATCATTTTTGAGGTCATACAACACCTGAAAGATACTATAATAGTTCACGTTAACAATTTTATTTATAAACTGGTTACACCGGATAGATGTATTTAATATAATTTGCATGTCGTTTATTAATGCTTTATCTTTACAATTTAACATTGGCACCAGTTCTCGAATAGTGATATTTGGATTATAGGGCGCAGTTTGGATTATTGACGTCCATGGAGGATACTCCCCCATATTAAAAACTTTAATCGCATCCGTAACATGACAACCAATGGTTTGCCATTTACGTCCGAGCGCATCAGTGAGATGATAGTAATGTATTGCATCCTGTTGATCCTCTAACTCCGGCCAGACCAAATTTTTTTTAGTGATATCAAGAATAGCTTGGGTATTAAGTTTGCGAGGTCGGCGTTTCGGCATATGGCTTCCTCCGTCTGTTTGCTCTAAGGATATTTGTAAGAGCGTACCAACAAAATACTCATATTGAGTTGCACGTTTAAAGTTCACCATCTACTTCAACAATATACTACATGCACTTTCAAAGTGCAACTATTTCTATATCTGGAGGAGACCATGGAATTTATCGAATACACACTTTACTGCAAGTTAGACACCATATTAAAAGAGCGCGGTATATCTGTATTAAAATTGTCTAAGGAAATTGGACATCGAAGAACAACGATTACGGAATTAATGCATAACAATAATATGGATAAGAAGAAAATTTCAGCAGAACTGATAATGAAGTTATGTCTCTACTTTGATGTCAGTCCTAACGATTTGTTCGAAGTACGACGTAAAGGATAATCAGAAGTGAAAAAAAGCACTGAATTCCTGCTGTATAAGCGGAATTTTTGTGCTTTTTGTTTTTTTGGTTTTTTCGCTAAACTACTACATATCATTGCATGTAAATTACTCTAATTACGTAAGAATTCAGGAGATAAAAGTGAAAACCACTCAAAACATAGAAGGCTCACCACAAGTATAATTTGCAAAATTCACGAATTACCTTCTAACACCCACTCCCTCGCCACATAACTCAACTTCCCATCCTCAAACTCCAACCGGTAGATGTCGGGCATGGACGTCGATTGCCAGAACTCGTAACCATACTTCGGATCATAATGATTTATGATGAGCGTCATGATGTCGCCATGGGTACCGATGGCGATGGTTTGGTCTTTATATTTCTCCAGTAAAAGCTCCATCTCTTGGATGCCTCTTGCCTGCGCCTCAGAACTAGATTCTCCACCCGCAAAAGCCACCTCGAAATCCTCGTACACCCTCTTTTTGGCCTCGTGGAAACTCGAATTTCCAATATCGCCGATGGTTCTTTCTCGAAGCTCTTCAATAATAATAATTTCCTTGTGCAGCTCATCCGCCAACGGCTTGACCGTGAGGATCGCCCGCTCATAAGGACTCGAAACAAAGCTGTCTATGATGGCATCCTGCAAAATGGATTTGACTCTTAGCGCATCCTTATGACCTTGTTCGGACAAACCTCTCGTTCTATCCTTCCCTTCCACATATATAGATTCCGCATGGCGGATAAGATATACAATCGTTTCCAAATCTATTACCTCCATATAAAAGCACTCAGTTTTTATCAGTTTTTTGTCTAACCCTTATCTTTGTCCTAACCTTATCCTTACCTTATCCTTACCATTTCCTCGTCCTAATGCTCTTCCTTCACTCTGTCCTGCTCCAGCTCCAGCTCCGCCTCAATCTCCTGATCGCTGACATAATCATCGCCGGCTGTAAGCCCAAGCTTCTCCTTGATTTTCTGCATGTCGTTATGAATTTCTTTCGTTCTGACGTGTATGCTGAGCAATAATCCAAACCCTACTGCAAACAATACCAGTATCCCGTATGGGCCCAAAAAAATGGTTAATACCACAGCAGCCAAAATCGCGAGTATCGTTCCAACTATCATCATGTTCAGCTATCCCCTTCAGGTTCATTTCGGCTCTGCCTGTTTTCCGCTTCAACCTCCCGTTCAATCATATTTATTCACCCTGGACTTTATTTATGGGAATTTCAACATTGATTTCTCAACCTCAGCAACGCAGATTTTCCTATACTCAAAAAACATCAGCTATTGCGTCAATAATCAAAACAGCCGCCCTTCACTTGCAAGGGCGGCTCATTTATTTGCAATATTACGACTCTTGAGCTATCGTCTCCGGTTGCTCCTCTAGCTTCAGCTTCTCCACCTGAATGGTGGTCGAGAAAAAGGTGGCGCCGCGGCCCATGTCGCTGAGCCGGTCCGGTGTCAGAACATTGACCCGCTGCGGGCCGTCTTCCCCTTCCCACCAGAGGCCTTGGCTGATCGCGGTGCCGGGCAGCATTTTGTCGGTCACAACGGCTTTCAGCACGATTTCGCCCCGGCCGTTATAAACCTTCACTCTGTCGCCGTCACGGATGGAGCGGGCTTCGGCATCCAGCGGGTGGATCTGCAGCATCGGCCCCTTCTCCATCCGCTGATGTTTCTCCACATTGGCAAAGGTGCCGTTCAGGAAATTGTGGTTCGGCGGCGAGATGAAGTTCAGCGGATACGGATCATCTGCACGAGGACGGCGTACACCGTCATATCCTTCCTTCAGCGGTTCGTAAACAGGCAGGGGCGAGAGGCCCTCCGCCTTAAGTGTGGAAGAATACAGCTCGATTTTGCCTGATGGCGTAGGCAGCTTATCCAGGAAGTTCTCCCGCGCCGTCAGATCCAGCTTCACATGGCGCTCGGCCTGCAGCCGCTCCAGCGTGACACCGTTCAGGTACGGGTTGACCGGATTGTCCAGCGCTTCGCGGATCATTTCGTCCTCGCTCTGACTAAAGGCCTCCTCGTCAAACCCCATCGCACGGCCCAGCAGCGAAAACAGCTCAAAGTTGCTTTTGCACTCTCCCGGTGCCTCAAGAACTGGCTCCTGGAGCTGCATATAGTGATGCCAGTAGGAGGCATACAGATCGGTATTTTCGAACGAAGCTGTTGACGGCAGCACGATATCGGCATACTTCGCGGTGTCGGTCATGAACAGCTCATGCACCACGGTGAACAGATCCTCCCGCTGCAGGCCGGCGCGCACCCGGTCCGCTTCCGGCGCCACAACCACAGGGTTGCTGCAGAACACAAACAACGCCTTCACCGGCTGCTCGGTCATCTCCAGCGCCTGGGCCAGCCGGTTCATGTTGATGCTCCGCGCCCGCGGATTAGGGCGCAGCTTCGGCCGTTCCAGCGCCCGGGCATTAAGTGCGTTATAGGCGCCGTTGTACTTCAGCGCACCGCCGCCTTTCTTCAGCCATTGGCCGGTCAGGGCGGGCAGGCAGCTGATGCTGCGCACGTTCATCCCGCCGTTGTCATGATGCTGCAGGCCATTGCCGATCCGGATGTAAGACACATTGGCTTCGCCGTACATCCGTGCAAGCTGCTCCAGGTCGTCTACAGGGACGCCGGTAATATCCGAGACGGTCTGCGGAGGATACAGCTGCGCCTGCCGGCGCAGCTCCTCATGCCCCAACGTATAACGGGCCAGAAAATCCTCATCCACCAGCTTGTCGCGGAACAGGATGTGCATAATCCCCAGCGCCAGCGCACTGTCCGTTCCCGGATGGAGCTGGATAAACCAGTCGCCCCACTGGGCCGTACGGTTGCGGTGAACATCAATAACAATGACCTTCGCCCCGCGCTTGCGCGCTTGTTCTGCCAGCACCACCTGGTGCATATTCGTACTGACGATGTTGGCTCCCCAGATAATAATCAGGTCGGCGTTCACCGTATCCTCCGGATTTAATCCGCCCTTGAAGCCCATCGTATGTTTCCAGCCTTCATTTCCGGCGGATGCACATATGGTCAGCTCCAACCGGCTCGCGCCAAGCGCATTAAAGAAACGGCGGTTCATCCCCTCCACACTGAGGAAGCCCATATTGCCGTAATAGTTATAAGGGAGGATGCTCTCGGAGCCGAACTCTTCACTCACCGAGCGAAGCTTCCGGGCAATTTCGGCAATGGCCTCATCCCAGCTGATCGGCACAAAAGCTCCCTCCCCTTTAGGGCCAACCCGCTTCAGCGGCTGTGTCAGCCGGTCCGGATGCTGCGTCCATTCGCCCGCATGCCGCACCTTGTTGCAAATCGCTCCTTTGGTCACCGGATGCTCCGGGTTGCCCTCTATCTTGACGAGCTTCCCGTCCTTTTTGTGCAGCAGCAGCCCGCAGGTATCCGGACAATCGAGCGGGCATACCGCGGGAAAGACTCCGTCCTGTATGTTCTTCATGTCAGCTCTCTCCCATCGCTTATAGCAAACGTTAAGATCATAGCTTAATCATACACTAGGGCTCCGGACATGAACAGAGTGCCTAAATAAATCCCCATTGGAAAAGTGAGCTTTCCCGGGCTACGAGAAATGGATAGATAACATATTCCAATAGTACATAAATCCTGTATAACCGATGCAGGCAATCGCAACGAAGCAGCGCGTCAGGGCAATGACTTTTCCTTTAACAGCCTGACTGGCATTCCGCCAGAGCAAATGAAGAGCAAACAGGACAGCCACCAAAGGCAGTGAAGAGACACCCCACGCATACCACGCCGGGTAGCCGAAGGTAATGGCCCCATTGCTGTAAGTCAGCTGAAGCAGCAGAAAGACGGACATGAGCAGCGAGATTGCAGTAATATGCAGCGATACAGTTCTGCGCGGCTTACGAAATAACCGCACGACATAACGGATCAGCGTGACTGCCAGCAGCGCAAGGAACAGTAATCCAGGGACAATGTACATGATGAGCAAGGTGGAAGGACGTTTCCAGAAGCCCGGCTCCGGTGAGAAGGTCGTCTCCTGGATGATGGTCATTTTCCAATGATGCTGTTTGTCGATCAACAGCTGCATCCCACCCTCCTGTTCCTGAAACAATCCATCGGCAATCGGCACGAAGCTCTTCTCCGCCGTTTCTCCGCTCCCATCCGGGAATACTCCGCTCACAACCAGTTTTCCTTCGGCTGCTGTAACCTTGTAATTTCTGCCGCCCAGGAAATACAGCCATTTGCCCCAGCCATGCTGCGGAACCTTGGCAAAGGTGTAAGTCCGCTCGTATTGCTGCAAATCCTCCAAGGAATACGGCAATGGCGTCACAGCTTCCGTCTTTTTGGTTAACAGCCCGGCAACCGCATCCGTGACCTTGTTGTAAGTTATCCCACCCTCTTCACCATTGCTGACAATTAGAATGCCAAGCTTCTGCGAAGGGATAAGCTCCATTTTGGCGGCGAATCCTTCGATCTCTCCGGTATGCGTCAGCACAGTGCTACCATCTGCAAGATGTCCCCGATACAGGCCATATCCTACACCGTCAACCTTCGGGTGCTCAGCAAATTGAGACTGCTGCATCATTTCAACGCTGTCAGGCTTCAACAATGCCGTCCCTTGATAAACCCCTTGGTTAAGTAAAGCGATCATAAAATGGGCAAATTCATCGGGAATCACACTCAGGGCCCCGGCCCCAGGGATGTGGGGGTAAGTCGACGACACAGCAGTGTACTTTTTATTGGAATACACATAGGATTTTGCCATATCCGGGCTGCTTTCGGGAACCGTCAGGCTTGCGCTGGGCATCTTCAGGGGAGTAAACACATTCTGGAACATATAGGCCCCTAGATCAGTACCCGCAGTCTGCTCTATCAAGTTGCCAACCAATCCCAGTCCCGCGTTGCTGTATTCGTATTCCTGTCCCGGCTCCCTCACGGGAGGCTGCTGGCGGAAATATTGCCGCAGATATTGCTCTGCCGAAAGAGACTTCTCCCGGGAGTGGGCCTGAATCTTGTAGATGGACTCGTCCAGCCCGGCAGTATGGGTCAGCAGGTGATGCAGCGTAATGGGCTGCTTTCCGAAGGAAGGCAATTGATACGCGTGCAAAAAAGTATTAAGGTCATCATGCAGCGTCAGCTTCCCTTGCTCTACCAATTGCATAGCTGATACGGCTGTTACCGTTTTGGTAATCGAACCTAACCGCATGATTGTTTTTGCAGGGTCTACAGGAATGCTCTGTTCAACATCGGCATAACCATAACCTTTGCTGAAAATAATCCGGTCTCCCTGAGTCACGACTACGGCCGATCCGGGAACATGCCGCTTCTCAAGCTCCTCTTGCATAATAGGGTCTATACTCTGTTCAAGCTGGCTCGCCGATAAAGCGGCAGGCACAGCAGGTGTGGCAGCCGCTTCTGCTTCATGGCCCATGAAGACGTTCATCCCCAAGAAGACAAGCGGCACTGCGAGCAATCGCTGTAATTTGTTTTTCATTCTTGCAACCTCCAGCACTATAATGGTTCGTTCTGCTTTTAGCATACCGTCCGTTTCTGTCCTGAATCTTCCCTCAATCTTAAATTCATCTTAAGATCATAAAATACGCATCAAAAAATGATAGACTGATGAAAATAGAACAACTTGAGAGGAGCGGAGCAGCAGATGAGCAGAACTGTTTTGCTGGCGGATGATGACCCGGATATTCTGGAATTACTGAGGCTGTTTCTGGAGCGGGAGAACCTGAAGGTGCTGGAGGCACTGAATGGCATCGAGGCATGGAGTTTTATACGGGAGCAGCGGGTTGATCTGGCTGTAATTGATATTATGATGCCTGAGCTTGACGGTATACAGCTGCTGAAGCTGCTCCGGACGGATTACAAAATTCCCGTTATTATTATTTCCGCCAAAAATGAGGACAGTGATAAAATTCTGGGACTGCAGCTGGGTGCGGATGATTTCATTGCGAAGCCCTTCAATCCGCTGGAGGTTATGGCCCGCATTCAGGCGATGCTGAGACGGACCTATGAATTTAACGAACCTACCGGCCAGGAGGACCCTGAGCCACCGGCTCCGCAGGAACGCACAGTCATCGGGCAGCTCGAACTGGATCACCTGGATTGTGTCCTGTACAAAGAGGGCCAAGACATACCGCTGACGGCGATCGAATACAAGCTGCTCACCACCTTCATGGACTCTCCGGGCCGGGTATGGACCAAAAAACAGCTATTCGAACAGGCCTGGTCTGATCCTTATTATGAAGATGCCAACACCATTATGGTACATATCTCGCGGCTGAGAGAGAAGATTGAGGACAACGCCAGACAGCCGGTGTATATCCGGACCATCCGCGGACTGGGCTACAAGTTCGCCAGGAAGGATGATTTCCGGTGAAGAAAAATACGCTTTTGTCCAGGCTGGTCAAATCCTATATCTTGTTCGCATGTACACTGGCTGTAGTCGGTATAGCCTTTCTGATTATGGCTATTGATGTGGAGCAGGAAACCATTACGGTCTCCGTACAGTGGCTGCTGCTCCTGCTTGTATTATTTGGCCTAAACGTCTTAATCTACAGTGTTTGGACAGCCCGGCGGATCACCAGACCTCTGGAGCAGATTGCCGGAGCCATCCGGGAGATGCGGCTGCGTAAATTTCATAAGCGGCTGGATATTCAAACTGGCGATAGCGATGAATTCGCCCAGGTGCAGATGTACTTCAATGATCTGGCCGAGTCGCTGCAGCGGACAGAAGCCGAAAACCGCAGGCTGCAGCTAAGTAAGCAGCGGATGCTTGTCGATTTGTCGCATGACCTTAAGACCCCGATTACTACTATTCAGGGCTACGCCAAAGCGCTGCAGCTCGGAATGGCGGACAATGAGGAGAAAAGAGAGCAGTATTTGCAGCTTATCTATAACAAATCCCAGCTTGTCACCTCGCTCATCGACGATATTTTCCATTTGTCGAAGCTGGACAGTCCCGACTTTCCTGTATCCGTCGAGCCCGGCGATATCGCCGAGCTGCTGAGGGAAGCAGCGGCGGATTATTATCAGCAGTTCGAGGACAAGCAGTTTATGCTGCATGTTGAAATCCCGTCCCGTGAAGTGCTGGTATCTTACGATACCAATCTGATGCGGCGGGCCATCGCCAATCTTTTATCGAATGCGCTGCGCTACAATCCCCCCGGCACAGAGGTTACGCTCCGGCTTGAGCAGTCGGAGGATGTCGTGCGGCTGGCTGTAATAGACAATGGCGTAGGCATTTCCGATGAATTGAAGGCTGTGATTTTTGACCCTTTTGTACGGGGCGACGCTTCGAGAAAACGGGACGGGGGCAGCGGGCTGGGACTGTCGATTGCCAAGCAGATGATGGTGCGGCAGGGCGGCGAGTTGAACCTGGACAACCGCCCAGGCCGGACTGCGTTTGAGCTGGTGCTGTACCGGTAAACAAGGTCCCGGATCAAGGACAGGGGATCGGTGAAAAACCCACGGCTTCATCTTCCTGCCAGCCTGCGGATAAGATTATCCTTGCGGCCTACGCCGGTGTTCACTCTTTTGGAGGCTCCCCAGGCGCTGATAACAACTCTGATGCAGTTGCTGATGCCAACTCTGGTAGTGCTGCTGACTCTGGTGCTTCCAATGCTCTGACCAGCTTTTCCTTGACCTCATTTAAGGGTCTTCCGCTCAGAAAATCCTCCTTCGGTTGGGACCAGGCAAATCCGTCTCCCTCATACCGGGGGATCACATGCATGTGATAATGCCCCAAGTCATTAAACACTCCGCCGTTCTGGCAGATTGTAATTCCATCCGGCCGGAAGGCGCGCTTAAGCAGCTGTGACATGGTGACAGAGACACGCATAATGTGCGTTGAGGTAGCTTCATCCATCTCTTCAACATCCAGATAATGCTCCTTAGGCATAATCAGCAAATGTCCGTCATTAAACGGGGCGATGTCCAGCACACAGGCCACATACTGATCTTCATAAACAATTTGCACCCCCGGCTCCAGCCGGTTAGCGATTCTGCATCCCAGGCATTCCATACCGATTCTCCATTCTATCCATTCTACTAGGTTACTGCATCCCCCATGTGACATCCCTGCGCACCACCATGCATCATGCAATCATCAATAATCTACTGCATTCTCTACAATAGAAATGCCTGCCATAACCTGAGATTCGTGTTCTGCTGCAGTTTGTGCAGTAGAAATCAGCGGAACCCCCTTATTATTGGCAAATTGAGAAATTCAACTGCAGGAAGTGCAGCAGATTGCCATTTCCAGCTCAAAAATCAGCCATCTGCTGCATCTTTTACAATAGAATCCCTTCAGCACCAGCCTCTCGACTTCTAGCTTTAGCCCATCCAGCGCTTTGCCCGCTGGGAGACGTACTCACTCGCATACGGCCGGCATAATCCTCCGCCCCCGTTCTCCTTCATCCAGCTTCACTCCAACTAATCCTCTCCACCAGCCTCATCCGTTTCATCCTTGCAGCGCCTTGCGCACACTGAGGATATATTTGGCTTGGTCGAGCGGATTCACACCCCGTCGGGTACGCTCGGCGGTGACGTCAGGCGGGCATTCCTCGTAGCCGGCAAAAAAAGACGTGAACGTGCTGCGCCCCTTCGTGTAGGAGCTCAGGGTCACCGGGTAATCGAGCGATGTCGCCAGCGGCAGCCGGCCCTCGATGATCATCCGCTCTCCCTGCAGCAGCGGCGGCTCGAAGGTGCCGCGCATCTGCACGAGGTCGTTCATTACACGGCCGCCGTTCTCCTCCGGCACGACAATGCGCACCTGGAGAATCGGCTCCAGCAGCGTGGTGCCGATTCGGTTCAGCCCGTCCATAATGCCCATCGGCGTAGCTACGGCAAAATCCAGCGGATGGGTATGCCACACATGATGGTTCCCCTCCACCAGCGTCACCTTCAGGTCGGTCACCTCCCAGCCGTAGAGGCCTTGCTGCAGCGCCTCCGGCACCCGGCGGGCTGTCTCGTTCTGGTACTGCGGGAGCAGATCCGAGCTGCGCACCAGCGATTCATACACCAGACCGCTGCCCGGTGGCCCCGGCTCAATGAGGAAGCGCAGAATCGCCCAGCACGGCTTCGGCATCGTATAGGCGATGAAGCCTTCACCCGCGCGGCTTGGCGTCTCCTTGTAAATCACTGACGGCTGGCCGAAGGTGACCTTCAGGCCGTAACGGCTCTCCATTACGCTGTCCAGCACCTCCAGCTGGATCGGGCCCATGACCTTGATATGCAGCTCCCGCTCCTCCTGCAGCCACTGGGCATCCAGCAGCGGATCTTCGTCCGCAAGCTCCTGAAGCGCGCCGATCACCTTGTGGTCATCGAATTCCGCTCCCCAGAAGACACGTACAGTCAGCAGCGGCACAGCCAGCTTCGCTTCCTGCGGAATGGCATCCGGCCGGCCAAGCACATCACCGATCCGCACGCCGGAGAGCCCGTATACTACGGCGATATCTCCGGCCTCGAGCGCCCCGACATCCTCCGTCCGTCCACCCTCCACCTTGCGGATCTGCGTCACTTTGGCCTCTACATTCTGTGAGTAGTTCTTTACCGTATCACGGTTACGTATCGTTCCATCATACAGCCTGACAAAGGCCATCCGGCCCATGCTTTTATCGCGCTGAATGTTGTACACGATGCCGGACACCCGCTGCTCCGCATCCCCTCCAGCCCGGGGATAATAATCGATCATCGCGTCCAGCAGCTCCGTAATGCCAAGGCCTTTGGCCGCGACGCCGTAGACAAGCGGGAACATCCGCCCCGAAGCCGCTTCCGCCTGCAGATGTTTTTTCCATACCGCAAGATCAGAGGCACCGCCTGACATGTAGAGCTCCAGCAGCCGCTCATCTCGTTCGGCCAGCGCCTCCAGCAGCTCCGTCCATGCCGCCGCATCTGCACCTGCCTGCCATAAATCTGAGGCACCCGTGTATTCCTGCTCTTTGCCGACTGGCTGCTGGACCGGAATAATATCGCCGGACAGGTAGGTGCGTGCCTGCGCCAGCACAGCCCCCGGATCAGCGCCGACGCGGTCCATTTTGTTCACAAAAATCAAGGTTGGAATCCCCAGCTTGCGCAGCGCATTCCAGATCATCTCGCTCTGAGCCTGCACACCTTCCACCGCCGAGAGGATCAGCACCGCGCAGTCCATCACGCGCAGACTCCGCTCCACCTCGGACAGAAAATCGACGTGGCCCGGAGTATCCACCAGATTAACCTGCACCCCTTTCCAGGCAAATGAAGCCAGCGCCGCCCGCACCGATATTCCCCGTTGCCGCTCGACCTCCATCGAATCTGTCATAGCCGTTCCGCTATCCACACTGCCGAGCGCACGAATCCGCCCGCTTTCATATAAAATATGCTCCGTCGTGGTCGTCTTTCCCGCATCGACATGGGCAAAGATCCCGACGTTAATCCGTTCCATTCCCTGCTGCTGAATCATCTATGTTCTCCTGTCATGGTCTGAAAGTAGTAAATATAGCGCTATCATCCTTAAGTGTACTGCGAAATGGCTCTTTTGTTCAATTGCAAGAGACATAGCGGTATGAGTTGCTAACAGCGCTGGTGAAGGGACCAGAAGCATCGCTGCACCTTCCGGCATCCCCGCTTCCAGACTGGTTCATCCCCAATGAGAGGGGTATGTAGTTACTGACAGAGCAACTTTTAGGAGGAATTTATTATGGCAGGCCAGGTCGCTTTTATGAAAATGGCTGGGCTGGAGCTGGCGCAATACGCCATCCGCGTAAATGCCGTCTGCCCCGGATCAATTGATACCAATATTGGAGATAATACGTACAAAAGCGATGCAATTGAGGAAGTGAAAATCCCCGTGGAGTTTCCGGACAGCAGTCATCCGCTGGAGCAAGCTCCCGGCAAGCCGGAGCAGGTAGCCAATCTGGTGCTGTTCCTTGCCTCGGACGAGTCCTTTCATGTCACGGGGACGGAAATATTTGTGGATGGTGCTGAGTCGCTGCTCCGCGGATAAAAGCTTAAATTACATTTATTTCGAGCCACCCTGCAACATTTTGCGGCATTCTGCCATCTAAGGGAATAAGAGGTGAGGCACAATGAAGAAGAATCAATCATTCCAGATGAACGCTAAAAAACTAACCATAGCGTGCAGCATTCTGGCGGCAAGCTTGTCTTTGGGAACATCGGCATTTGCATTTTCCGATTTGAAAGGCCATTCCGCCGAATCCAAAATCAATACTTTGCATAAGGACGGGGTTATCAACGGAGTAACCAGCGACAAGTTCGCACCGAAATCAAAGGTAACCTTCGCCCAGGGTATTCAGTTTATCGTAAGCGGACTGCAGCTGTCCCCGCAAACCGCTGGTAAAGCTAGTGATTACTTTGACAAAGTAAAGGACAAAGCCTGGTATGCTTCCGCATTCGTAGCCGCCAAGCAGAACGGCCTGTCCTTGGACAAAACCGTTGATCCGAACAGCACGATGACACGCGCCCAGTTCGCTCATTTGCTGACCCAGGCTTTGCAGAGCAAGGGCAACTTCCCGGTAACGATGATGTTTGCCAATATTTCCGATGGCAGCAAGCTATCCACGGCGGAAATGAACAGCCTGCAGATTCTGGTTAACACACATATCGTTACCCTGGAGAAGAACAACACGTTCCGCCCATCAGAAGCCGTTACCCGCGGGGAAGCAGCGGTATGGCTCTTCGATGCAGTTAAATTCGCCAAGGAAGTCATTGAGCCGGATGGCGGAACAACAGCTCCTTCTTATAATTATGAAACGGCAGTGAAGCTGGAAAAAGCCGCTGACGGAGTAAACAAAGTTACAGTGACCGTCAGCAACCTGCCGCATCCGGGCTATGGCCTAAGCATCGACCGGATCGAATTTGGCAAGAACAAGACAGCCGTCATCTATTACAGCGTAACCCAGCCGGATCCCGGCAAAAGTTACGCGCAGGTGATCTCGGCAGCTTCCGTAGTCACCTACTTGCCGGAAGGCTATACGGCGACGGCCCAGCCTGTAACCGGCACTGCCGGTTCCTCAGTATCCTCCAGCAGCGTTCAATAATTTGCCGCTGCTGAACAAGTGGAAACGGCTTCGCCGTCCTCAACAGGACGGTATCCGTTTCAGCGAGAAATATAAATTCTTATATTTGAACAAAATCACCCTAACGGGTGAATAGCTTTCTAGCCAGCGGTTATTTATCCGCTGGCTTTTCTTTTCTCACCTACAGAATCTACCATCCCACATCATACGCAGTCATAGTCAATCCATATCTCAGGCTCTTCCTCCCATGGCTCCCGCAGATCCCTTTCATTAAGCTTATCCTGTTCGTTCTCTTTCCCTGTCAGACTCATTGATAAACTCCCCTTGAGCGATCCCCGGCAACTAATCTATGAAAAAGCTTCCGCTTTTGAATAAAATACTATATTATATAAAATTAAATGTATATTAAAAATATATTATGTATATTAATTCATCACACGCGATGTGATTATGACATAATCATGGTAGCATTGCCGTGCGAATCTATTGGAGGGATGCATAAACCTGCAGACGCTGGAGTAGTCCGTTTTACTAGAAAGCCTACAAATAGAGAGAACTACTGGGAGGTAAATGATGTCTAAGAAATTATTATCCTTATTAATCGCGTTAACCCTGACGTTGTCCGGAATCCTTCCGGCAGCCTATGCCGGTGAAGTTGCCGCTGAGGCACAGCCTCAGGTTCTAACTACACCGGCATCCACGGATTCCGGCTTATCATCTACGGTTTCCTCGGAAGTCTATCAAACTTCTGTTCCTTCAGTATCGACAGCAGTCTACCAAGCCTCAATGACCGAGGCCAGAACACTGCCGATAACATTGACCCTTCCCGATGGTCTGACAGCAGACCAAATCACCTGGAATTTTGGCAGAACGGCGGAAGAGATGAAGCCGCTAACACAGTGGAAAAAATGGAACAACGCTTCTAACGTTAGAGCATATACGGGTGACCCGTTCGTAAAAGTAAGCTATGAGACTGTCTCACCTTCTACGGTAACCGCTCTGGTATACTTCGATATGCCATTCGGCTCCAACCTGTCACTTAGCGGCATCCGGGCCGAGTATGTGAAGCTTGCAGGTGTATACAACCTGACGGCGACCGCTCCTGACGATGATGTGCTGGTGCAGCAGCAAGTGAAGCTGAACCCGTATGATACCTATCATACATATGATGAGATCAAACCGGCAATTGATACAATTACTGCCGACAGCAACAATAAATATGGCCGTTATGTGGAGTATCAGCAGATCGGAACGTCCACACAAGGACGGGCGATCCACTTCTCCATCGTAGCCAAGGACAAAGCGTCCGTAGACCAATATTTGAATGAAACACTGCCGCTGATGAACAATGATCCTGCTGCATTGCAGGAGATGATCAAAAACGGCCAGTTGCAGGACTATAAAGTGCCCATCTGGCTGAACAACATCCATGCGGATGAAGCCAATGGCGTAGACGTTATTATTAAGTTTTTGGATACGCTGATGACCGAGAAAATCGTAAACTATGATACGACCAATGCTGACGGCAATGTCGTTCCGGTTACACTGGACATTGACAAGGCGCTGGACAATGTGATTTTCCTGCTCGACTATGTGGAGAATCCGGATGGCCGTGCTTTGAACACACGTGCGACTTCAACGCTGCTTGACCCGAACCGCGACAACTCCTACCAGACCCAACCGGAGACTCAGGCTGTTACAGCACAAATCGCCAAGTGGACCCCGCTGAGCTTCCTGGATATGCACGGGTTCGTGAGCGGCTTCCTGATCGAGCCATGCACACCACCGCATGATCCGAACGTCGAATACGATCTGGTCATGGACAATTTGATTGAACAGGCCACAGCAATGGGGAATGCCGGGATCGCCAACACCAAATATGAGGAGTACCACATTCCTTATCTGGAAGCTGAGAAATTAAAGAATGACCCGGATTATGCCGATCCTTATGGCAATGCTACCGGATGGGATGATGCTTCACCGGCTTACACTGCTGTCTATGCGATGCACCAAGGTGCCCTTGGACATACCATTGAAGTGCCGGAGCTGAATGAGGATTCCCTGAACGCCTTCTATTATGCAACTCTGGCTGCCACTAACTATGTGCAGAACAACAAAGAGAAGCTGTTCCTGAACCAACTCGAAATCTTCAAACGCGGCTTGAACAATGAAGACAACAAAGCAGTTGACCCGTATTTGGTAAATGCTAAATATGAATCGGTCGGCCGTGAGCGTGAAACGGAAGAAAGTAACTTTTTCCCTGAATATTATGTGCTTCCAGTAGCCAAAGATCTGCAAAAGAACGAGCTGGAAACATACAAAATGGTGAAATACCTGCTTCGTAATGGAGTGAAGGTAGAGCAGACAATTACTCCGGTAAACGTGGATGGCGTCACTTATCCGGCAGGAACCTATGTGGTGAACATGCATCAGGCCAAACGAGGCTATGCCAACCTGGTTCTGTATGACGGACTGGATGTATCCGACTTCGATGCGATGTATTCCGACACCGTACAGAATTTTGCGGACATGCGGGGATTCGACCGGTACATCAGCCGCAGCGCTGGTGCATTCTCCGGCAAGACACAGCAAGTTAGCAGCATCGTCATTCCAACGACAGATCTGAATCAATATCGTTTTGAGCAAAATTACGTCATCCGCAACAGCAACAACGATGCGATCAAAGCGGTTAACGATTTGCTTGCGAACCGAAAAGCAGTAACCCTGCTCTCGAACGATGGACCCGGCTATGAAAAAGGCAGCTTCCTGGTCTCCAGATCAAACCTGAGAACAGTAGCATCCAAATACTTGCTCGACCTAGTGCCATTCAGCGCATCAGGTGACAAGACAGGCAAACTGCTCAAGCCAGTGAATGTTGGCATTGCCGCAGCACCTTCCTTTATCGTGGCCGATCTTGGATTTAAGGTAACTTCCGATGCTGCTGCTGCAGACGTCCTCGTTAATACAGGCACAAACCTGATTGCCAGCGGCAAGCCGTTCATCGGATATGGACGTACAATGCTCAACAGCCTTAAATCTCTGAATATCTTACCGGGCCTGGATTACTCCAATCCGGTGAACCAATCGAACAGATCCGCAGCACATGAAGGCTTGTTCAAAGCAACCGTCTCGCAAGACAGCGTAATTACTGCTCCTTATGCAGACAATGAATACCTGTATACCGTATCTGCCGCTTATATCACGGCTGTTCCGGAAGGCGCTGAAGTGCTGGCGAAGTACGGAACGGGCGATGATTTCTTCAAAGCCGGCTGGTGGCCGAAAAGCGATTCTGCCAAGGGTCAGGTAATGGCACTGGATTATCAAACGGACAGCATCCATGTGACCTTGTTCGCGAACGATCTGCTGAACAAATATCATCCGCAGAACCAGTTCAGATTACTGGCGAATGCGATCTATGCCTCCGCTCCGGCAGCTACGGAAGCAGACGGTATGGATAATGGTGCGCTTGAGCCGGTTCCGGCTACACCGACTTACCCGGATACTAGTGTGCCAGCTCCAACCGCAACGCCAACCGCAACACCGGCTCCAACTGTAGTTCCGGCTACACCACAGCCGACAGCTGCACCAGCTCCGGGTGTCAATTTCACGGATCTTGGCACAGTAGCCTGGGCAGAAGCTGCTATCAAAGAATTGACGGCTAAAGGCATCATTAACGGTGTAGGCAGCAATTCATTCGCACCGCTCAAAGAAGTGACCCGTGCTGAATTCATCACCATGATCGTCCGCGCCTTTAACCTGCCGCTGGAGAACGTTTCGGCTGACTTCAGTGATGTAGCAACTTCGAGTTGGTCTTACAGCTATGTTGCTGCCGGTGTCAACAGTGGTCTGATCAACGGTGTTGGCGGAGGCAAGTTCGAGCCTAACCGCTCCATCACGCGTGAAGAGATGGCGATCATCGCCGCGAACGCACTGACGAAGTTCAAAGGCAAATCAGTTACCGGTGCTGATGCGCTGCTTGCGAACTTCAAAGACAAATCGAGCATTGCTTCCTATGGTAAAAACGCAGTTGCTCTGCTTACCCAGGAAGGCATTGTGAAAGGCATGACAGCCGACACATTTGCGCCAAAAGGTATTGCCAACCGCGCGCAAGCCGCTGTCATTATCAGCAACATCATCAACCTGCAATAGTCCGAAGGGATGATTGCCGTGAATGTGAACAGGGATGCCCCCGGCCGCAATGGCTGAGGGGCATCCCTGTTTGTCGTAGAGTAGTTACGTATCACCCGGGTAAATGAGATTACTGTAAGCGAAAGTTCCGCGTTCTCCATTTGACGTTTTGAAAGCGCCGAAGCCAAGCAGACGCCGCTGCAACGCAAGCTCGAAACATTCAGCAAGCAGCTGGGCGTAGCCATTATACTGCTGTCCATCTTGATCTTTGCCATCCAGGCCGGCCGTGTTTGGCTGTCGGCTCTTTCCTCGATCGTAACCGTTGTCCTCTCCGCAATTCAGAACAGAGATTCTCCAATGATGGGGAATCTCTGTTCTTCTCTTCTGATGTTGAGTTCATCCAAGGCTTTTATGGCGTCCACTGATCGTGAACGATGCCTACAAGCGCACGATCTTCGCCCATCTTCTCGAAAACCAGCCGCAGGCTGCGCCAGTCCATACCTTCGACGGAAGGATCGATACCGTCGATATGGTACTCCACAAAGTCGTGAGTTTCCTTCGGATAAACTTCGTTGATATTGTTGACTGTCGTTCCTTGCCCCAATCCCTTATTAAGCGCGATTTCGGCATCACCGGCAAAGTCTGCATCATATACAAACTGCTTAAAGTATTCTGCAAAGGTCAGCTTAATCAGTTCACCTGAACCTGCGAACTCCCGCCACTCATATTTCGTGTTGTCTTTCATTACCCCCTCTAGCTTATCACGGGTAAAGACCAAATCCTTCTTGGGATCGACATATGCATAGGGTGAGAAGCGGACGCCTTTATCCGGGTGAACCCAGGCCGCGAGCGACTCCATATCACTGTTCTTCAGCGCCTTCATCACCGTTGCGGCAGCTTCCAGTGCCGTAGGAGGCATCCCTTCCTCAGGTTCTGCCGGTGCTGTCGGATCAGCCGATTCTTCCGGTGCAGCGCTTGCCTCCGGGCTGGAAGTCGGATCGGTTTGAGCTTGTTCCTGTGACTGCTGCGGTGCCAATGTGGCCTCCGGTTCTGCTGCTGGTGTCGTGCTGCAGGCTGCAAGAAGCAGCAATGCAGCCACCAGTGCGAACCTTCCAAAAGTTCTTGCCGTGTACATGAATTCCCTCCTTATCCTGCTGTCGTTCTTAATTAGACGCTTCACAACTTGTTAAAGTTGCAAATTAAAGAACCGGCTGCACACCCCTTAAGAGGCATGCAGCCGGTTCATTTGATATAGAATTATGAGCTACTCTTCATCATATGCCGCAAGTGCCGCAGGAAGCGATTGAACCACAGTATTCCCTACTGCCGGAAGTCCCAGCAGAACAGCGCTGATGATTTCTTCTCTGCTGACACCCAGAGCCTTGGCCTGCTTCACGTGAAAAGGAAGTCCGCTCTCAAGTCTGGCCACTGCAAGTACCGCAATGTAAGCCAGCGCTTCCGTTCTGGAATCCAGCTTGCTTGCAGCCCCCAGTCCCTTTACGGCCTGCATCCATGCCTCCTGATGTGCCGGAGCCTCCTTGCTGAACATTTGAAAAGCGTTGCTGATTGAAGATTTGTCATTCATCTCTTTCACCCCATCCTAGTATTTAATGTTAAATTACTCCATCACCTGATCTAAGAGCTATCAGAAATGTCACCAGCGAAACCGCCAGTCTCTTTCCTCAGGCCTCATCCTGTCAGAACAGCACTTCCTGCTTTTATAAATACAGAAGATCATCTATAATTTTGTTCAAATGCACAAGCTATAATCCAAAGACCACAACTGAGCATAACCGGCTTGGCAAAGGAGGAACCCGATTGTTTGAGCTTTCCGAGAAACAGGCACAGGAAATTGTAGATAAAATGATGATGGACATCCCGTATAACATCAACATTATGAACGGGAAAGGGGTCATTATCGGCAGCGGAAAAAAAGAACGCGTCGGCACCATTCACCAGGGGGCAGTCAAAGCACTGTCCACCGGAAAAATGGTCGAGGTCTGGGAGGATGGACGTTATGAAAAAAAGGGCACCAATGAGCCGATTGTTATAGGCGATGCGCCTGTGGGTGTGATTGGAATTTCGGGCAACCCGGATGAAGTCCGTCCCTTTTGCAATATCGTAAGAACAACAGTCTCTCTTCTGATTGAACAAAGAAATACGCTGGAGGATCTCGCCAATGAAGCGAGCCGCAAGAAGGCATTTCTGGAACTGCTGCTGGCCCATGAGGGAGCATATTCGCAGAAATTACGAAAAGAAGCAGCCGCTTATCATATTGATCTGCTGCTCAAAACAACGGTCCTGTATATCAAGAATTTTACACCGGCAGAGCAGAATGCCAAGATTCTGCTGCTGCAGCCTTCATTTCGGATCCAAGAGGACATCTGGCTTATGCTGGTCCAGAACCAGCAGGACTGCAATCTGCTGATCCGGCAAATTCTTCATAACCAGCCGCAGGTGCTGCTGGCTTCCGGCAAGCAGGAGGCCAGTATCGCGGAGAGCTACCGGCAGGCGAAGTCGGCCATGGGAATTCTGCTGGCGCTGAAGCCCTCTGCCCAGACCATCCATTTCGGGGAGGCCGAATTTCTGGTGAAGCTGAGCCATGCGGAGCTGACGGACACTCTGAATACCACCATCAAGCTGGAGGATACCGCCGATTTACTGGAGACACTAAGGAGCTTCATCAACCACAACTGCAGTGTCTCGCATACGTCGGAGGCGCTGAACATTCACCGGAATACATTGCAGTACCGGCTGAAACGGATTGAGAGCCTCACCGGCAAAGATCCGCGGAATCTGCTGCAGCTGTTCGAGCTCACCTACGGATTGCTGGCCTTGTACAAGTAACCTAAACTTCAGAGCTGCTGCCGCTCATCTTCCGGCACCTAACTGCAGACGGCCCCGAAGAATTTCTTCTTCGGGGCCGTCTAATTTCGTTATTCGCTTAACTTCAGCACTCTCGCAATATTCTCACAGGTCCGTTCGACATTGGCCGGACCGTCGTTTAGCAGCTTCTCCAGTTCAGCCGCTCCCGGAACGATTCCGAAGATGGCATCTATGCCTTCCGCATAGAGCGTCTCAATCCCTTCACCGATGTAGCCGGCTAAGGCAATGACCTTCTTGCCGCCTGCTTTGGCGGTGCGGGCCACCCCGTACGGTGTTTTACCGAATTTGGTCTGGAAGTCAATGCCGCCCTCGCCGGTGAACACAATATCGGCAGCGGCCAGCTTGTGCTTGAGGCCGGTATATTCAATAACGATTTCGATTCCTTTCTGCAGAACTGCCTGTGTAAATATCAGCAGTCCCGCGCCAAGTCCTCCGGCAGCTCCGGCACCCGGCAAGTCGCGGATATCCTTATCCAGCTGTTTGTTTACGATTTCCGCATAATGGGCAAGATTCTCATCGAGCTGGAGGACCATCTCGGGTGTAGCCCCCTTTTGCGGGCCGAACACCCGGGATGCGCCTTGCTCCCCGCACAGCGGGTTGGTGACGTCACAGGCTACGATCAGCTGAACCTGCTTCAGCCGTTCGTCAAGAGAAGCAATATCAATACTTGCCAGCCGGTCCAGACTGCCGCCGCCGCGCGGAAGCTCATTCCCCGCTTCATCGAGGAATCTGGCCCCGAGCGCCTCGGCCATCCCTGTGCCGCCGTCATTGGTCGCGCTGCCCCCGATGCCGATAATGATATTGCGGATGTCCCGGTCAAGACATTCCCTAATCAGTTCGCCGGTGCCATAGGTGGTGGTGATAAGCGGGTTTCTGTCTGCCTTGTCCACCAGATGAATACCGCTTGCCGAAGCCATCTCAATGGCCGCCGTACGGCCGTCGCCGAGGATGCCGTACTTCGCTGTAACAGGTTGCCCCAGCGGTCCCATAACCTCTTTGGTATAAATTTGCCCTCCGGAGGCATCGACAAGCGATTGGACCGTTCCTTCCCCTCCATCCGCCATAGGAACATGTATATATTCAGCCTTGGGATAAACCTTTCGCAGCCCCTTTTCCATCGCAATGCAGACTTCCTTAGCGCTCATGCTCTCTTTAAAGGAGTCCGGTGCCAGTACAAAGGTTTTCTCTCTCATTTCCTCACCCCATGTTTGATATTAGAATAAAAATCCGTAAATAATCGTCGCCACAAGCGTCATCGTTCCGCCGACAATCGCCTCGTAAGGGACCAGCCCTAACCGCTGCTTGATCGTCATTTTCATACTATCCGCCGTTACATGGAAGTAGTTCCCCTGCGGAAGAGAGTCAATGACAGTGGCTCCGGTATGGACCATTACTGCCGCTGCCAGCGGAGCGGTGCCCATATCGAGAATGGCTTGTCCGAAGGAGCCTGTAGCCAGAATAACACCCGTTGAGGTTGAGGCGGTAGCCGCCGCCATCAGGATACCGGAAATCGGTGCCAGGAAGGTGCCGGATATACCCGAGGCCTGAATCAACTGGACCACCTGGGTCGACAGATCAGAAGCTGCAATCAAGCCAGCTATGCCTCCTGCACCGATCAGGATCAGAACGGTTGCTGTCATTTTGTTCAAGCCGGACGAGCTGTACTGCAGGATCTTCTTGCCTTGGCCCATAGCCAGCATGCCGATAATCCCTGCAATCGGCAGGATATATAATGCATCCACCTTGAAGTTGGACAATGCCTCAATTCCGGATAGCGAGCCAATCGGATTGATCATCAGCAGAATGACCGCAACGAGCGGTGCAACAATCGCCTGATGAAGCGGCGGATATTTGGAGGTGTCGGCGGTGTTGTTCACCGCCTCCTGGTCTGTGACCATAATCCCTTTTTTCTTCAGAAGTGAAGCGACAATAACGGTTACGATCAGGCCGCACACTGCCGGAATCAAGCCGGCCAGCATCACGTGGCTCAGATCCAGATCGAACCCGCGGGCCGCAGCTATCGTATTCGGATTGGGGGAGATAATGTTCCCCGCTTTACCTCCGCCCGACAGGGCAAGCAGCAGCGCCATCTTGGAAATCCCCATCTTATTGCCTACCGACAAAGCAATAGGAGCCACAATCAGCACCGCTACGGGAATGAAGACACCCACTGCGGTAATAATCATCGTTGCCAGGGCCAAGGCCAGAATGGCTTTGCTGCCGCCGAATTTTTTGACAATCGCCTGGGCAATGGTCTCGGCCGCCCCCGATTCCATCATTACCCCTGCCAGGACACCGGCGGCGAGCACACGCAGCACCGTGCCCATTACACTTTGCGTACCGCTTACAAGAACAGTTACCGTCTGCTCCAGATTGGCGCCGCCGATTAGCGAGCCTGCAATGGCCCCCAGAAACAGCGCATATACGGGATTCAGTTTTCTTAATATCAGAATAATAGCAATTGCCAACCCCGCCAAGGCGCCATACCAGCCAATCATTAATCCTTCCATTGTTATGCCTCCCATTGCTCTTGTTGAACACGCTTTCATTGTAACGCTTAACATCGCCAAAAAATATTGATGATCGGACGAAATGCATTGTGCAGTTGAACAACGATTTTCCCAATAACTAGCTGGAGGATTACATGCTGTAGTTCGCGTAAAGAAGAATTCCGACGGCTTGAGCGCGCACAAATTATGCACTAAGTTTCGTTCGATATGTACACTATTTTCCTTGAAATTTATAAGATTTATACCCTAGTCATAATAAAAAACCGCATATAACGCGGTTTTTCGTAAATCGGTATAGTTACAAACCATGTTAACAAAAGCTTCCCTGGTCCTAGGCTGAGCTCAGCGCTTTTTCGTCGTTTGGTCCAAGCAGGCCGGGTTGGCGACTTATTTCCTAAAATGACGCTTTCCCGTCCGTTCGCCTCTATTCTTACTGGGCCGTTAAAATCAGCGGTCCGTCCGGCGTGACTGCGATCGTATGCTCATATTGCGCCGACAGCTTGCCGTCGGCCGTTCTCGCCGTCCACTCATCGTCGTCGATCGTGATGCGGAACGTACCTTCGTTGATCATCGGTTCAATCGTAAACACCATGCCTTCCTTTAACCGAATGCCTTTGCCGGCTACGCCGATATGCTCGTAGCTCGGTTCCTCGTGCAGGCTCCGCCCGATCCCATGCGCCAGCAGATCGCGTACGACCGAAAACCCGTTCGCTTCCGCATGCTGTTGAATCGCCGACGTTATGTCGCCGAGCCGGCCCCCGGGGAGTGCCCGGGCGATCCCCAGATCCAAGCATTCCTTTGTCACCTTCATTAATTTTTGCGCCTCCGGCGGGATATTGCCCACCGCATAGCACCAGCACGAATCGCCGAACCATCCGCCGTATTCCACGACGATGTCGAGCTTTAGCAAGTCGCCGTCCATAAGCACCTGGTTCGAAGGAATGCCGTGGGCCACCACATCGTTGACCGAAATGCAGGTTTCGGCGGGAAAACCGTTGTACCCTTTCGTAAACTGCTTGCCGCCCAGCTTGGTGATGTGTCTGGCAACAAAGTCATTGATTTCCCGGGTGGTGATCCCAGGCTCGATCAGTTTGGCCACCTCGCGGTAGCAGTCCGCAATGATTTGGCTCGCCGGCTTCATCTCTTCGATTTCCCTGGGTGATTTTAAAATGATCATCTTTTGCTTATTCGCTCCTTATCCATTCTATAATTTTAAAAACAGGGCGATATCCCTGGCCTCCTCGTGCAGCTTTCCGCGGCGAAGCGAAAGCGAGGCGCAGCCGACCAAGGCGGCCAGCAGCATTTCAGCATGCTGTAGCCGATACGGCGGCTCCGCCGCGTTTCCGCCGGAAGCGGCAGCCCCGTCCGCCGCACGCCCGGTTTCCAGCAGCGCGGCAAACGGCGCGAGCACCTCCCGGCGAAAGGCGGCCGAGAGCAGGGCCGAGCGCGCTTCAGGCAGCGAGGCAAAGTCCTCACTGGCCTGCTTATGCAGCAGGTACAGGGCGTGGTCCTCTGCCCAAAGCTGCAGCAGCCGGACGCCGGCGGCGGCGACGGGGCCAAGCTCTGCGGCAGCGGCCGTTCCGCGGCTTCCGCTTCGGGAATCCGCGGCAGCCAAGTTCCCAGTGTCCGCCGCCGCAGCCAAGCCGAAATGCACGCCCGCCGGCGCCTCCCCCGAAGCCGAAGCGCGTGGGACCTCCAGCGGGACCTTCAGCCGTGCCTCCAGCGGAGCCTCCAGCCATCCCCCGGCCCGCTCCACCGCGTCCCATAACAGATCGTAGAGCAAATCGCCCTTATTGCTGTAATAATGGTATACCGTGCCATAGCCGAGTCCCGCCTGCGCGGCTACATCGCGGATTTCCAGTAATGGCCCTTTATTCAAAAACACATCGGCAGCGGCTTTACGAATTTGCGCCAGACGCCGCAGCCGGATCTCTTCGTTTTGTTCCTTCGTGCGTGGAGTCATCTCGTCCGTTCACCTCTTTTATTATTGACCTGCTCTTATGTCAATATAAAACATCGGCTTACGAATTACAAGAGATTAGCTGGAGGATTTCCGGCTCAACCTAGAAATCGGTGCTTGACCAATGCTAGACTGAAAAATAAAATGCTAGACTCAGCAAATAAAGTTGTAGACTGAGAAAATAAAGTATTAGACTGACCACGCTTAGTGAGATGGATGCAAAAACGGCGGTTTTTGAGCTAATTGGATAGTCAAAGAAATCATTTTAGGATTCAAATTTATGTAGACTTTTCGGCACTTTTCTTTCCTTCCTGTTTGTGCCGACTTAGTTCGGAATGGAGATTATTATGAAAAAAGTTGGAATTATTACTCTTTACTACAAAAACTATAATTACGGTGGCCAACTTGGAGCTTATGCACTGCAAAAAGCTATAGCTAAGTTAGGATTTCATTGTGAGCAAATTACATTCAAGTGGCAAAACAAATACACCTTACAAGCATATGAAAGTGCTAAAGGTGCTGAACATTTCAGGACTTTTTCCGAAAGCATTCCCCACAGCGAACGCTTATATACAGTATCTGATATTGCAGAATGTGTTGATGATTACGATATTTTTGTTTGCGGTAGCGACCAAATATGGGGTTTACCATGGGTTATTTCCGATGACATTTTACCCTGTATGGCACTTTCTTTTGTTCCAGCATCAAAAACGAAAATTGCATACGCAGCAAGCATGGGAGGAGCAGAAATAGAGCCCGATCGAAAAAATATCCTTGCTCCACACGTTAATTCCTTAGACTTTGTTTCTGTTCGTGAAAAAAGTGCAATCCCTTTTGTGAAAACGATGAAAAATGGAGATATTACTCATGTATTGGATCCAGTAATGCTTCTTGATAAATCCGGATGGGATGATATATCTGCTACTCCGCCAGAAAAAGCCTATATACTCACTTATGATTTACGAGATATTACAGGGGTTCAGGAATACGCTGAAGCACTTTCAAAAAAGTACGGATACGAGATTATATCTCTTGCAACTGCTGGAGCAGCTACGGTTGGTCCGAAGGAATTTGTAGGGTACATAAAACACGCTAAGTATTTTATTACTAGTGCTTTTCATGGGGCTGCTTTTGCCATTTTATATAAGGTTCCATTTTTGGTTTTCCCGGTATCTGATAATCCACAAGACCCCAAATCAATGGATTCAAGACTGATAGCTCTGCTGGATACGTTTGGCTTATCTTCTTGCTATGTTTATGATACATCAAATATTCCAAATATTGATGATGTTACTTTTCATCATATAGACGAATCAAAAACAAGTGCATTTCGTCATAATTCACTTCAATTTCTTAAAGATGCTTTGGAATCTTAAAATAAACCAAAGCATGTGTGCGCTAGGCAAGGGCATTCTACAAATGCGGATGGTCTTTATGGAGTATATTGTGTAAACAAGCTTATGCGCGCTTTTTTATTGTTATACAACATATGGATTTGGTTTGAATGACAGACTCATTCTTTAAAATAGGGCGTAATCCCTCTTGAATATAGGTTCTCCACTATCTTGAAAAATTCTTCTGACGATAAATCCTTTTGACGCTGGAGCCAAAGACGAAATAAAGAAAGGGAAGTTGTCAGGTAAAACTCAATGAAGTATGGCGTTAAGGAATGGTTTTGCGGAACGTTTAATTCTAATTGATCCAAAGTGATTTCTTTTTTTAAGCGTTTTAAAAAACGGGCACTTCCATAATCACCCAAAAGGGCATTAAGAACCAGGAGATGTTCTCTTTTGTCCAGACAATAGAGCGTATCTTGAACCGTATGCATCGATAGCTCTTTATTCGCCATTTCTTTTTTAATGTCATTCAATAAGTCATTTTCAACAGAGTCTAACAATTCGTAAATGTCAGTAAAGTATTGATAAAAGGTGCTGCGGTTATATCCTGACTTATTCGCAATTTCCTGAACCGAAATTTTCTCAATCGGCTTTTGGCTATATAACTCACAAAAAACTTCTACAACCTTTTGTCTTGTTTTCTCCGTTATTTGGGGTTGCTTTTTCATGTTTCCCTCCTACTAGCGAATAAGAATATCATCCGACAAATAATAAAAAACTGACGGTTGATCAAGGAATAATGAAGATTTATAATCACATCATACAACATGTTGTCTGATAATCAAAAGGAAATGTTAATAAGTAGGGGTGGTATTCATGTCAGCAAAACAAGATAGAATTCTAATTTTTGGTGCAGGTGTCATCGGGAGCATGTACGCAATTAAGCTTATTGAAGCAGGGTTTGACGTTAGCCTGTTTGCACATTCTAATAGATTTAAATCGTTAAGAGAAAATGGCCTGCAATATAAAGAAAAAGGTACAGTTAGATCGATACAAGTAAATGTCATTGATACGCTCGAAAATGACGATGTATACGATTTTATTTTCGTTACCGTTCGTTATGATCGGTCCGAATCAGCGTTGTTAGCGCTAAAAGATAATCAAAGCAAAAATATAGTCACGATGACTAGTAATTCAATTGGATTTTCTTCGTGGCTGGATATCGTAGGGGATAGACTTTTACCAGCTTTTCCCGGCTTCGGCGGACAGATTAAAGATGGAGTATTGCATGCTCGATTTCTACCAAAGATTTTAGTGGCAACTACATTTGGAGAAATTAATGGTGTAGTGACAGAACGCATAGAAAACCTCGCAAAATTATTTAAAACAGCAAAGCTTCCCTACGTTATTAAAAAGGATATGCAAGCGTATCTAATCACACATTCCGTATCAGACATTGCCATGTTGAGCATTTTGCATTCTGAGAATAAGATAATTGACAAAAAAACAGCCAGAACCAGAAAGACGGCACGCAAAATAACAGTCACTTTAAAAGCGAATCTAAGGGCAATACAAAAAGCTGGCGTTTCAATTGATCCTCCAATGCTTAAACTGGTGCTTAAATTTCCAAACTTATTTTTGGATCTTTTCTTTATGACATGGCTACGAACTAAAATGGTTAGGGATATGATGTTGCCGGATTATGCTAATAATGCTAACAATGAGATTGTGCAGCTGAGAAATGATTTAATGAAATTTTTAAGTCAAAATGATATCAAGTCGGAAATACATGTTCAGTAACGTTGTTAACGCCCAGGTTCATTGAATAAAAAAGCAAAAGCGGCTGCCGCGTCCAGTAAATATGGGCGCACACAGCCGCTATCATGGTTATGAGAACAGTTAGTTGAGAGCGGGAGTAAACCGGACCTCTCCTGTCATTGATTAAACTTACTTGACGTTTCCCGCTTCGCGGATTAATCAAGCTCAATGTTCTGCAAATATTCCAGTGCCGCATTAAAACTGGAGTCTATTTGGGAAAGCTCCGAGGATAGCGTCTTATTAAAAGCTGCATCGCTTTGTTGGTCTTTGCCTTCCAAATGAGTCTTGATCATCTTGACCAGAGATGCTTTATGATTTGCGATCTCTTTAAGGGATGCATCGCTTTCCTTTTTGGCGCTCTTTACGGTTTTTGACAACTTGGCTTTTGCTGCCGCGAGCGTTTTTTTATCCTGTGTCATTTCATTTCTAGCCTTGGCGACAGCCTCCTTGCTCAGCTTGTTTTTGACCGCATTGCTATAGTTAGCTGCAGATACCTTGGATTTCTGCGCTAAGGCTGTAACCTCGGTGCCCAAGACTTTACTTAAGTTCTTCTGCGCATCCTTAACCTCTTTGACCCTGTCTTTGTAGGATTCAAAATAATACTTGTCTACGTACGCATTAGAATATGTAGCGGCAAACGCCTGTGACGGTAATACAACCACCAATAGCAACAACAATATCATCGCCTTTTTCATTCTCCCACTATTCCCCCTTAGTATAATACTCTTAATATAAATAATGTTATACGGCAGCACAATACTTACTTTGCAATCGGCTAGTTCGGGGTGCAAGCCAACAGTCAGCCATTGGTGATGAAAAAAAAGCCCCCTGCCGGCGTTACGGGGTCAGTCCCGCAATCTGCAGAGGGCTTACTGTTAGATTTACTTGGCGCTGCCTGCTTCGCTGCGCGGCGGACGCATGGTCAGGCTGACTCGGCCTTTCTTGAGGTCAACGCCCATGACCCATACGGTGACATTGTCTCCTACAGAGACGACGTCCATCGGATGCTTCACGAAGCTGCCGCTAAGCTGGGAGATATGCACCAGCCCATCGTTCTTGATTCCGATATCGACGAAGGCGCCGAAATCGATTACGTTGCGGACGGTTCCCTGCATCTCCATGCCGGGAACCAGATCCTCGATCTTCAGCACATCGGTGCGGAAGATCGGCAGCGGCAGCTCCTCGCGCGGATCGCGGCCCGGGCGCTGCAGACTTTCAAGGATGTCGCGCAGTGTAGGCACGCCGACATCCAGCTTCGCAGCCAGCTCTTCGGCGTTCTGCGCCTGCAGCTCCTCAGCGACCTCCTTGCTGCCGAGCCGGGCTACCTCCAGCCCCAGCTCACGGAACAGGCGGTCCACCACCGGATAGGACTCCGGATGGATCGGCGTGCGGTCCAGCGTATTGTCCCCGCCGGGAATCCGCAGGAAGCCGATGCATTGCTCGTAGGATTTGGCACCGAGGCGCGGCACCTTCTGCAGCGCCTTGCGGGTCACGAACTTGCCGTTCTCCTCGCGGAACTTCACAATATTCTTGGCGATTGTGGCATTCACGCCCGCAACATAGGACAGCAGGGATGCGGATGCTGTATTCACATCGACACCGACGTGGTTAACCGCGGATTCCACAACGCCCTTCAGGCTCTCCTCCAGATGCTTCTGGGAGACGTCATGCTGGTACTGCCCGACTCCGATCGCCTTCGGATCGATCTTCACCAGCTCCGCCAGCGGGTCCTGCACGCGGCGGGCAATGGATGCGGCGCTGCGCTCGGCCACATCCAGATCCGGGAACTCCTCCTGCGCAAGCTTGGAAGCGGAATAGACACTGGCTCCCGCTTCATTAACGATCAGG
Source organism: Paenibacillus paludis (assembly GCF_042610515.1). Classification (NCBI taxonomy): domain Bacteria; kingdom Bacillati; phylum Bacillota; class Bacilli; order Caryophanales; family Paenibacillaceae; genus Paenibacillus; species Paenibacillus paludis. The sequence continues at coordinate 35,400 of NZ_JBGJZP010000020.1, read as the reverse complement.
TACGCCAGCTCAGGATTGCCGATCTCTGCGATGACCTCGGCGGTGAACTGCTCCGTCTCCCGCGAGCCGGTGCCGTTGCCGATTACAATCAGCTGAATGCCGTATTTGGCAATCAGCTCCTTGAACTTCGCCGCCGCCTCCTTCTTCTTGTTGTTCGGCGGCGTCGGATAAGTGACCGCTACCTCCAGCAGCTTGCCGGTATCGTCCACAACGGCCAGCTTGCACCCGGTACGGTAGGCCGGGTCAACGCCAAGCACGTTCCGGCCTTTGACCGGCGGCTGCAGCAGCAGGCTGCGCAGATTCCCGGAGAAGATCGAGATCGCCTGATTCTCTCCTTTCTCCGTCATTTCTCCGCGCACCTCGCGCTCAACAGACGGAGCGATCAGCCGCTTGTAGGAATCCTCCGTCACAGTCTCCAGCAATTCTTTAACCGGGGACGGCCCCTTGATCAGCTTCCGCGAGATAAAGGCATGAATCTTGTCAGTAGTCACCTCAATGCCTACCTTTAGCACGTTCTCCCGTTCTCCGCGGTTGATGGCGAGAATCCGGTGCGGCGGCATTTTATGTACCGGTTCACGGTAACTGTAATAGTTCTCGTATACGCTCTCCTGCTCAGCATCCTTGGCTTCGGAGACCAGCACCCCTTGACTAGCGGTGTACTGGCGTATCCAGGAACGGATGACCGGATCATCGGCAATGTTCTCAGCGATGATATCCATCGCGCCCTGCAGCGCCAGCTCAGCACTCTCCACGCCTTTGTCCGCATCAATATATTTAGCGGCCTCTTCCAGTGGAAGCCCCTGCCGGCGCTGTTCCATGACCCAGTTCGCCAGCGGCTCCAGCCCCTTCTCCTTGGCCACACTTGCCCGCGTCTTGCGCTTCTGCCGGAAGGGACGATACAGATCCTCCACTTCCTGCAGCTTGACTGCCTTCAGGATCTGCTCATGCAGCTCCTTTGTCAGCTTGCCCTGCTCCTCGATGCTGCGGATGACATCTTTCTTGCGGTCACCCAGATTGCGCAGATAGGCCAGCCTTTCCTCAATATCACGCAGAGCGTTCTCGTCCAGCTCACCGGTCATTTCCTTGCGGTATCTCGCAATAAACGGAATTGTATTCCCCTCATCCAGAAGGCCTACCGTCGTACGCACCTGTTTCAGGCTAATGCCCAGCTCTTTGGCAATCGCCGCGGTAATCAGTTCCTGCTCCTGCCGTGCAGCAGCTTCATCCGGCACAGTACCGGCATTCGTATTTTCTGCAGCCAATTGAATCCCTCTTTCCGCACACGTTCTGCGTTCTTATAATCCCTACCTGAAATAGTATCACAAATTGGCTATCTACCAAAGTTTAGGGATTCATTGACCCGGAAAAAGCTGGCTTGCTGCGAAGTATATTATCATTCCTATACAGGAACCACAGATCATTTCATTTGCAGGCCCCGCCGGTTCATCCGCTTAGCGGATGCTAGCGATAGCCCAAAGCACAGAACAAGCACTAGTGCAGCCACGGCATACGGGAAGTTGATATCCAGGTCAAACAGGACTCCGGCCACAATCGGACCGGCAATATTGCCAAGACTGGTATAAGCAGAATTCATGCCCATCACGAAGCCCTGCTGCGATTCCACCGCCAATTTGGAGAGCTGTGTTCCGACAGCAGGGCGCAGGATATCCATCGAAAGAAACACAATGAACGTCACTGCAACGATGGCCCAGTAGCCGTGTACAAACAATGTGAGGAAGATGAACAGGCCCGCGACAAGTAAAGAGAACGAAATGACCTTATTTTCACCAAAACGATTCAATATCCAGCTGAACGCCGTAACTTGAATCACAGCCCCCGAGATGGAGCCAAAGGTTAGGACAAAGGCAATATCCTTAGGGGTGAATCCAAATTTATGATCCACAAACAACCCGAATACCGTTTCATAATTCGCCAATCCGAAGGAGAGTACAAATACAATAACCAACCCGAAGAAATAGGGTTCACGGTAGGAACGCACCAGTTGAGATACAAGGCTCTCTTTATCGTTCTGTGCTGTCTTCACAGCTTCACGCTGGGCTGCGGTGCGCGATTCCGGCAATACAAATGTACTTATCACAGCCACCAAAGCCGCTGCTACTGCTGCCGCGAAGAACGGCACACGGATACCAAACTCTGCCAGATACCCGCCAATTCCCGGTCCGATAATAAAACCGGTGGTGATGGCCGCATTGATCAGTCCCATTCCTTTAGCCCGTTCCTCTGTAGAGGTCGTATCCGCCACGTAAGCCATAACCGCAGGCATAATCAGCGCTGCTCCGACACCTCCTAGCATTCGGGATACAAACAGCAGCCAGGGCGCATTTGCCAACCCAAACAGCAGCTCCGAGAGTGAAAAAACAATCAAGCCGGCGACGATAATTTTTTTCCGGCCCATCCGGTCCGACAGTCTGCCGGCAAACGGTGACACAATCAACTGGGTTACAGAGAAGGCGGCCACCAGCAACCCGACAACACTGCCTCCGATCTGCAGCTCATTCATATAAGTAGGCATTATCGGAACAACCAGTCCGATGCCTGTAAACGCCAGAAAAATATTCAGCATAAGGAGCAGCATAGCCCCCCGGTTTCTTAGCAGTAATGACATTGCAATAACCTCCGTATTCCCGCAACCAAATCCTCAAGTAGGGGTAGTTCTATTTATCTTATAGTTAAATATCCGCTTATCCGTCAGTTGCCATACCTTTATTCTACAAATGAAAAACCTTAAATAAGACGCATAAGACCGACCATCCGGTCTAATTAAGGGTAAATAAAAAACGACTTCCTCAAACTAATTTTTCGGGCTCAATCCTGCAATAAAATAAAACCGGCCCCTGCGTATAGCAGTGCTCTGTCTTCACAGGCACGCTTATTCTCAATGCCTATCCGGTACGTATCCCCTGCAGCAGCAGCCGTATGGCATCCCGGTAATACTCCATGATATCCTCCGGCGCGCTGGCCAGAACTGTAATCTCGCTGACTCTGCTGATTCCCTCCAGCAAGCCGCTTACAATAATTACGTAATTGTCCAGGTTGCCCTTGACCAGGTACCCAGTGTCCATACCCTCCTGCAGCAGATTACGGCAGGCTTGTGATGCCGATTCGTAGAGCCGGGAGAGACGCTGTTGAACCTCTTCTGAATGAGGCCGGGATCTGGCGTATTCCTCAAGCGCGCGGATCAGCGGATTCTGAAAATCTTTCGCATAATGCTCGCCTAATGCATAGAAACGTTCCTCGATGCCGCTGATTCCGTTCCGTTTCTGCTCCCAATCGCTGAGCCACTGCTCGGTATCGTCTTCTACTACATATAGAAACAGTTCATCTTTACTCGGAAAATGGTGATATAAACTCCCTTTGCTCACCTTGGCCGCCGTACAGACTTCGTTCATGGTCACCGCTGCAAAACCTTTCTGAACAAATAACTGTGTTGCCTTTAGCACTATCCGCTTTTTCGTTTCTTCTCCGTCAGAACGTCCTTTAATTCCGACCACCTCCTTAACCCGACCGTCCGGTCCAATTGTAGCATAGCTATTGTTTAAAGTGAAGACATTTAAGCCACAGATTCGTATACAGTTTCCATACAATTAAAAAGGCACGCCGGATTATACACCGGACGTGCCTCCATTACACATTCTATACTATGTAGCCCTGCCTGATTTAGAAATCGATCAGGCCCAGACTGATTTGCAGCGAATCATCCACTTTCTTCATTGTATCATCGTCAAGGTGGGTGATCTTATCGGTCAAGCGTTGCTTGTCAATTGTCCGAACCTGCTCGAGGAGAATAACGGAATCCCGGTCAAAGCCGTGGGCTGCCGCATCAATTTCCACGTGCGTCGGCAGTTTGGCCTTCTGGATCTGGGCAGTGATGGCTGCCACAATCACCGTCGGGCTGAAACGGTTGCCAATATCGTTCTGAATAATCAGTACCGGCCGTACTCCGCCTTGTTCTGAACCTACAACAGGCGAAAGGTCGGCAAAAAAAACGTCGCCGCGTTTAACGATCAATATCTACACCCCGCTTACTAAGCGGCCAAGAGTACTGTCTGCATCTTCCTCAGCGAGAAAGGCCTCGCATGCCATCGTCAAATTGATCTTGGCCATTTCCATATAGCCCCGCTGCATGGACTCACGAATGATGCGTTTCCTCCGTTCGCTTAAATACAGCTTCATGGCCTGCCTAATCAATTCACTCCGGTTAGAGTTCTCCAATTGAGCGATCCCATCCACTTCCTGTAAGAGATGATCGGGCAAGCTGATCATAATTCTTTTGGTGTTCTGCAAATTGGCCACCTTCTCTTCCACCCCCACAAACCTTCTGCCCTTGTGTTTCAGTGTTACAATATACAAGGAATTTTATACAAGGAATATATGCAACCAGTATATCAAGTATGCTGCATCCCATTATAAACTAGAAATGGCGGTTCGTATAGACCATAAGTCACATAGGTCTTTACGGTTCAGCTTCCTTTATCGATTCCTGTAAAAGTTACACAGTAAGAACATCAAGCCTGCAGCAGGGGATTCACCAGGTTCGGAGTAGCACCCTCACGCACATATACGCGGGGCACCCGGTGGGCCAGCATACAGATTACCTCGTAGTGAATCGTTCCCAAATGGAGCGCCAGTTCGTCTGCCGTGATGGACACGCCAGCCTGGCTTCCGATGAGTACAACCTCTTCGCCAGCTTTGATTTGTTCCGCTTCTTCAGCGAAAGATTTGAGCGATACCATACACTGGTCCATGCAGATCGTTCCGACGACAGGAACGCGACGTCCACGTATTAGCACCTCCGCTTTGCCTGTCAGCATGCGGGAATATCCGTCTGCGTACCCCACTGGCAGCGTAGCAATGATCTCTTCGCTGTCTGTGAAGTAACGGGTGCCGTAGCTGATGCCCCAATCGGGCGGCAGGGTCTTGACATAAACTGCCTGCGTCTTCAGCGTCATTACCGGGTGTAAAGCCACCTTTGTACGGCTAACCTCAGTCGATGGATAAAATCCGTACAAGCTTATGCCTACACGCACCATGTTACTGGATAGAAGAGGTGTATCAATGGCCGTAGCGCTATTGCCCGTATGTATGATCGGGATTTCAATCTCTCTGTCCCGAAGCGTTTCCGCCACGCTCATGAACCGCCGGTACTGCATCAGTGTATAGCTTTTGTTTTCTTCGTCTGCCTTGGCAAAATGGGTAAACATACCCTCCAGCTCCGCCTGCGCTACAGAATGCACTTCAGCGATGAAACCGGGCGCGTCAGCCGGCAGCAATCCCAGCCTTCCCATCCCGCTGTCAATCTTGATATGCACCTTCAGCCGGTGCTCCGGATCTATAGGAAGCCTTCTTATTGCCTCCAGTACATCCGGTGTGAACAGTGTTACGGTTATATTGTACTCCCAGGCAACGGCTATTCCTTCCGGCGAGGTGTAGCCGAGCACCAGAATAGGAATTAGTATTCCCGCCTGACGCAGCTCCAATGCCTCATCCAAAAAGGCTACACTAACATAATCCGCTCCGAGTCGTTCAAGCTCCCGCGTCACTTCCACTGCTCCATGGCCGTACGCATTTCCTTTGACGCATCCCATAAACTTAGTCTCCGGCAGCAAGGCCGCACGAAAGGCTTCGTAATTGGCACGCAGATCATCCAGATTAATCTCGGCTACTGTAGGTCGATAGCTTACTTGCACTTCAGGGTCACCTTCTTACATTGTAGTAAAACATCTCTGTGATTGTCGTATGGAACCACAAGTCTTACTGCCAATGGTAATGCTAATGGAAGGCGGCTGTCAATGTAAGTACAGCTATCTTGCTGATTGGTCCTCCAAAGGGGCGGTTAACGGCAAAAATAAGTAAAAAGCGGATACGGCTTGTAGAGGAATGGGCTCCCACAATGCGCAGTATCCGCCTACTGAATATTACTTACCCGATTGTTCCGCCATAGAAGCGGCAATTTGCATCATTTCGGACTTCGGAAGGTTCGCACTGGTAATGCGGAATTCCACGCCGTCGTTCATCCAGGTCAGAGTCAGCTGTTCATCGCCGCTCAGAAGCCCTGCGGTAAAGCCAAGATCGATTACCTTTCCCGGAACCAGCGATACCGTGTGGTCCAGCGGACGGGCTTCCATAATCGTATACTGGTAAATTCCGTCATAACGGAGGATTGCTGAATGATCCTTGCTATCCTCGATTTTGTGGCTGTCCTTAAATTCTACACCGGCAGGAATATACTCCGGTTCAATGATGCCGAAATCGCCAAGCTCCGCAGCAACCGGCTGATCTGCCTGTTCCTTGTCCTCCGGTGCAGCCACCGGATTCCCGTTCTCATCAACCTCGGCTACCGTGCTTTCGGAAGGAGTACCGTTCGCCATATTTCTTTGCATATCAAAAGAATCCTTATTGAGCTCCGGATCAAACTTGAAGCTGTCGAACTTCACATCCACCACAACCTTGGCCTCGGAGTCGGAGACCTGCACCTGTTTCGGTTCATAGGTCTTTTTGGTCAGCCATATTTTTTGGCGTACCAGTGCGCTGCTCTGGTAATTTGCCGCGACTTCAAACACATAGTTGTCCCCATCCACCGTAAACTGGCGGTTGTTATCAGAGACAATACTGTTGAGCAGTGTCTGGTACAAATACACCTGGCCTTGGCTATCCGGCCAATCGCTCTGGAAGCGGAAGCTCTTGCCCAGACTCGGTGTCAGCACGAACACCCCTTCATCATTGCGCAGAACAATCTGCGTTACATCCTTCTGGACATTGGAGAGGCTAATCCGGTAGTAGGAAGGATTTTTGTACCACACCTCCACCTTGTACTCCTGCGGCTGTTCGCCGGTGTACAGGGTCATCGTGCCGGCACCTTGGTAGGCCCCCTGCTTGCTCTCCAGCTTGTCAGACACATTGTTCAAATCTTTGACTACGGAAGCGGCATCCTTCTTCCCGCACCCCGCGAGCACCAGGGCCACGCTCATTATGATCGCGAGTACCCATGTTATCCGGCGCATGACATCATCCCCTTAACCTGTTTTGAATGCATTGATTAGTACATGTCTATGAGGGACAACACCGCAATATGCAGACGGGCATGACAAGCATGACAAGAGGTTCGAATTAGCCGTATGGACGATTCAACAAAGGAACTGGCTGGGGACGTGCAGAATTGTTTTAAGCAACGCTTTTTGAAAGGGGTACAAGTTATGCAGGGATTTATTTTCAGGAAAGATTACAAAGAAAATGAGGTGCTCCGAAAGAGCCTGTCCGGGCTTGCCGCCAGCAGCTTTGGAATAAGCTTCGAACAGTGGTATCAGGAAGGGTTCTGGAATGAACGGTATATTCCTTTTTCTTATATCGAGGATGAGCAGGTGATTGCGAATGTTTCAGTAAATGTGCTGGACTTGATCATTGACGGCCAGCAGAAAAAGGCGATCCAGATCGGAACCGTAATGACGCATCCGGATTACCGGCATAAGGGCTTGTCTGCCAGTCTGATGAATAGGGTAGTGGAGGAGTATGCGAATCAGGTTGATTTTATGTACCTTTTTGCCAATGATACGGTGCTCGATTTCTATCCGAGGTTTGGCTTTATCCCGGCGCAGGAGCAGCTCTTCTCTATCGACTATACTTCAGGCAGCACCGACTCCGCGGGGATCCGGAAATTAGACGGGAATCAGCCGGATGATCTAAACTTTATCCGCACATTCGCAGCACAGCGATTGCCGGTATCCCGGCGTTTTGGAACAGACGGCACGCTCGGGCTGCTGATGTTCTACTGCCTGAACGTCTTCAGCGACGACCTCTATTACCTGGAGAACGAGGACGTAATAGCTATTTGCAAGCAGGAAGGCAAGGAGCTGAATATTTTCGACATTGTGTTTACGAAAGCCATTGATATTCAAGCTGTTTTGGCTAAGCTGGCCAGCAGTGAAACTGAAAAAATAGTTTTTCATTTCACTCCGGATTACATAGGGATTGAAGCGGAAAGCACTCCTTACCCGGGCGGCTTATTTGTGAGAACCTGCGGCAACTCTTCATTTCCGGCCCACATGAAGCATCCAGCTACGTCTATCGCCTAGAAACCGGAAGTTAGGGCAAGTCAGCCGCAACCCCGGGATCTGCTATGTTTAGAGAGTCATGAATTGCCCAAACCGGGCCAGAAACTCTTCCTTCTCTTTGTAATCCGGCATGACACTCCCGAGGCGGCGCCAAAAAGACCGGTCATGATTCATATGCAGCAGATGACACAGCTCATGGATAATCACATAATCAATAACCTGGGCGGGGGCCATCGCCAGGCGGTAATTAAACGTCAGTTTCTTGTCCGCACTGCAGCTCCCCCACTTGGTTCTGGATTCAACGATTTCGATCGTCTTCGGTTTTACGCGAAGCTGATTCTGATAAACGGTGATCCGTTCCGCGACAATCTTCTTCAGGCTGGCAAAATAGAACTTCTTGAGTTCCAGCTTCAGCTTCTCCGCATCCCATTCACCGACGTTAATCAATTCATGCAGCGGGTATTCCTTCCCAAGGTAAAGAAACTTCCCTTCCTCCTGATATTCCTTCGCCTTGGGTGCCTGCCGTGCCTCCCGGCCCTTGCGCAGCTTGTCCAGAATCCATTCGCCGTGCCGCTCCACCGCGCCCAAAATCATTTCGTCGCTTGTCCCCTTGGGGGCTTTTACCGTAATCAACCCAATTGCATCTATATGAAGGGATATCTTCTTCCGCTTCGCGTACTGTACATGGATTTGAATCATTTCATCCTGTAACTGAATCTGCATAGCCACCATCGCTTCTATAAATATTCTTTCCTCCACTGTAACATGTTTGCCAGCATAGCATACAGAGTTTCATAGTGCGCATCTCTTCACACACCACAAATAAAAAAGAGCCCACCGGGGACTCTTCACACAAATATATTATTCAGTTCTCCTCTGATCACTGGTATGAAACACCAATGACCGGGTTAGATCAGGCGGGCAATCTTTTCGATCTCCACTGCAGAAGCGGCTAGCTGCTGCATGGACGCGGTGATTTGCTCCGTTGCCGCAGCCTGGCGCTCGCTTTGTGCCAGACAATCCAACAGGGTTGCATCCATCAGGGTAATGTTCTTCTTGATCGCCTGCAGGATGCTGGCGATTTCTTTGGCAGAGGAGGCGCTGGAGACCGACATCTTTCGAATCTCCTGCGCTACTATCCCAAATCCCCGGCCATGCTCGGCGGCATGTGCAGCTTCGATTGCGGCGTTCAGGCCCAGCAGATTGGAGTTGTCCGCCACCTTTTTAATGAAATCCAAAATCTCATCCGTACTATGCAGCTCTTCGACAACCTTCTGGCCGAGCAGCTTAAGATCGCCTACGGTATTCGCCAAATCAGAAGCAGTTCCGGCTATCTCCCCGGAGGTGGAGCTTATCTCTTCAGAGGTTGTTGCCAGAGTATTGGCCGCATCGCTTAACGTTTCTTGATTGTGCAGGCTGATCCCAATGGTAAAAACACCGATAACCTTCCCGTCTTGCCCCTGAATCGGCATAGACGAAGATTTGAAGGGCAATCCGTAGATTTCCTTCGGAATATTTGCACTAACCGTTTCGCCGGTGTCCAGGGATCTTCGGATCCCGCCATTCTGCGGAACCGGCATTCCCTCTTGAATGCGGATGTCCAGCTCATTCCCCGGCAGATAATAGATGAACTTGTCCGAATCAGCTAATGCGAACATGACATCCAGCGGAAACAAACGCTGCACAAGCGGCAACGATATTCTCAAAGCATCCAGTAATTGTTCAATCTCCGTTTCATTTTGACCCTTCACGACACAACAGCTCCTAATAAAGGATTTTAGATCATTATAGCACGGAGGAAAACGCACCCGACAAGGCATTTAGTCCTTGCTTTTGGGTTGGTCTATTGCGTATTTATCCTGCCATAATTTGATAAAACTATGAAACCAGGAAGAAACGTTACCCTCTTAACAATAGATTGATTAGACTGAAAACTTCGAAATACTTTCCTGAAGCTCCTGAGCAAGCTCGGACAGCATTCTTGAGGCCACTGCAATTTCCTCCACACTGGCCAACTGCTCTTGCGCCGAGGCGGATACGTCATAGGTCCCCTCGGAGGAGGCCAACGTGATCCTGTTGATCTGCTCAAAGGCAACTACCAGCTCATGAGTTTCATGCGACATTTCTTGGGAAGCATCGGAGACGCCTCCAATCTGTTCATTAATTTCTTGTATGGAGGCTTCGATTTCGGCAAAGGATTGCCCGGCGGTTTGGACGGCATAAATGCCGGCCTCCACTTCCTTCTCCCCTTGACTGACCATTGTGAGGGTCCGGCTAGTCTCCGATTGAATCGAATGAATTACCTCAGAGACGCGTTTCCCGGATTCTGCAGTCTTCTCCGCAAGCTTGCGCACCTCACTGGCTACTACAGCAAAACCCCGGCCATGCTCTCCTGCTCTCGCTGCTTCAATCGCCGCATTTAGCGACAGCAGGTTCGTCTGATTCGCTATATCCGTAATAATTGCAATGATTTCGCCGATTTCTCTGGAGCTTTCGGCCAAGGCACTGACCACTCCTGAAACCTCACTTACATTTTTTGATACAGCCGATATTTGGTGAATTGCTGATTCAACCGCCTGAATCCCTTTGGTGGCCAGGTCGGATGCTACATCCACCGATTCCTTGACATGAATGGAACGCTCCGCAATTTGCGCGGCCTCTCCGTCCATCTTCTGAACAAGCGCAACGCTGGCTTCGATACTGTTCACCTGCGTCTGCGCTCCTTCCGCTAATTTCTCCGTAATGGAAGCAACATGCTCCGTAGCTTGTCCCGTTTGTTCCGCGCTGGCTGTCAGCTCTTCCGATGAGGCGGCAACATGCTCCGCATTCGTGCCCACTTCCCGGATCAGATCACGCAAGTGGTTGCCCATGTTATTGAAGGCCTCAGCCAATTGCCCAATCTCGTCCTTATTCTTGATCTCCACCAGAGTATTCCGCAGATCCCCTCCGGCAATTTGAACCGCCATCTTCTGGAGCTTCTGGATCGGATTCGAGATCGCCCTGCTGATCAGAGCCGCGGCCAGAGTTCCCAGAAGCAAGGCTGCGCCTGTCAATGCAATGACCAGCTTCTTAGTAGCCGATACATCACTGAAGGTTGTATTAGCTTCCAGCTCCAGTTCCTCCTCCTGAAGCTTAACAAACCGTTCTGCCGTACTGCTGAATTTACTTAGAACAGGTCCCTGCGTTTGCAGGATCTCCAGATAATCGCTGTTATTCCGCTTTTTACTGTCGATAACTTGCATAGCAGTACCGCTGTAATGCTCCTGCAGGAGATCGAGTCCGGCGAGGATTTGTTTGTCATCACGATCGGTAGTGAGTGATTTCAGCTGACCAAGAGCAGTGCGGAACTGATTCTTCGCTCCCTCAAAATCAGCTACTTTGGACTCATCTCCATCAATCAGGAAACCGCTGATGCTTGCCCTTTCCTGCTCCACGGCAATTCGCAAATCCTTGATCAGTTGAACCGATTGGGATTTGTTCGTCAGCAGTTGTGTGTAGGTATCATTGACCTTGGAAAGGTAAAAGTAGCTGGTGAAGGCTACAACCAGCAGGAGGATCAGAATCAGGCCGAACCCGCCGTATAATTTATTTTTAATCGTCATGTTTCTGAGTCTGCTCATTTCGCTGCCCCCTTATCTGTTGTGTCCAGAATTGAGGTGGCTTCTGCCCGATAACTCTTAGCTGCTTGTTCCGGGGTTATGCTGCCGTCCAGCACACGTTCCAGGATGATTTTATAGGCATTGTCAGCAATCAAGGCGCTGCTTGGAGCAGGAGGATCGATTGGGGATGAATGAGTCTTGAGATAGTCAAGCAGCTCGTACTGTTCTTTTCCCCCTTCTCCCAGCTTGCCGGAGAGCTGTGCAGCAATCACAGTGGAAACAGGAACTCCCCGTTCTCCCTTCAGAATGTCATTGGCTGCCGCATTATTAATGAAGAAATCAATGAATTTGGCCGCTTCTTCCGGATATTTAGAATAGGATGACACCGCGAGGAACATGGAGGGTTTGATAAAGCGCCCTTCTTTGTCCCCGGCCTTCGGCAGCGGCAGCAGCTTGATGGTTCTTCCTGCCTTGCTGCTCAAGATTGTCGATGCATTGCTGGAAACGGAGAAGAAGGCCGTCTTCCCGGTTATTACCGGATGATTCTCATCATTGCTGACTCCCTTAAATGAGCCTATCAACCCTTCCTCTGTCCATTTTTTATAGAGGGTGAAATAATCCGCCAGATCTTTGTCATCATCATATCCAAGAGCCGTTCCCTCCGCATTGTACATGGATACGCCTCTGGTTCTCAGAAAATAACTCACAGCAAACATATTCCCCATCGGATAGAAATCGGGATCATCTATAGTTTCTTTTAGTTCTACAAGTGTCTTGTACAGCTCATCTATTGTATAATCCTGGGAAGGTGCCTTAATGCCCGCCTCCTGAAGGAATGCCGGATCATAGATCAGAGCTTCTGAATTAATGCCGATATTGACCGCATATAATTCATCATTTTTCATGCCTGGAGCCAGGTACTCCGGGGGAACATCCGATATGGAAAGACTCTTATTCTTAATATAAGGGCCAAGCGGTTCAATGAGATCCCGATTAATATAATTGAATATAAATCCATAATCCCCCTGAATAATATCAGCAGCCTTCTGATCCGCCGTATCCATAGCCAGACGAGAAGACAGCGCATCTGTACCTGAGAAATCCTCCGTCACAATCTTGACGCCCGGATGCTCCTTCATATACAAATCAACTACCTTCTGCGTGTCCTCTTTGCGTTGCTCTTTCCCCCACCACACAAACTTTAGTGTAACCTCCTGAGCTGCTGCCTCTTCCTTGTTTCCGTCACCGGAGTTGCTGCAACCTACAATTCCTGTTAGGACCAGGAGAGCCCCACACACCTTCAATAACCCCCATACTTTGTTTCCCCTCATAAAAGCCACCGCCCTATCTATCTAGTGATGTCGAATAAACAAAAAAAATGTAGTATTTTGCACACTCAACAACTGTTTTCTTTATCGGAAAGTGATTCTGCTTTATGAACAGACAAGTGGAAACGGCTTCGCCGTCCTCAAAAGGACGGTAACCGTTTCAGTGAGAAATAGAAGGATAATTTATAGCGTAAAGCATATAAATTCTTATCTTTTAACAAAAAAAGCCCGCACTCTGCACGGACTCCCCATCTTAATATGTATCCAGTTTTGGGGACATCTTCATGAACCCTTTAACATTCCTATGATGATAAACGTAGAAATATAGAGCACAAACATAATGGCCAGCACGAGGCGCATCCGGCTTTTGTTCTTCACATATTTATTCATCAAAAGCATAATGACAGCTATTGCAGCAACGCTCAGAATCGTGATGATATTGCTCATCGCAAAGTCTCCTTTACAGTAGATTCTGCTAAGTATATAGGGAAAATCAATTCATTTATATAAAAAAGAGCATAAATAATGTATTTTATTTCATTTATTTGGATTGAGATTTATAAGAGGTGCGACATTTTATGTCATACCTCTTATTTTATACTACGAAGGTACCATTCAAACTGTGAAATGAGGTTCAAGATTATGCCGAAAACAAAACGGGGCCGCGTACTTTGGAACTTGCCGTCACGGGGCCGGGGGACATGCCCGATCTGTGAAACTACGCGCATTAAACTGCTCTATCCAAAAGTGAAGAGCGATGGAACCGGAATTAAGGTATGCAAGCGGTGCAGTAAAGCGCCGCAAGTCAAAGTTGATGCTATAACAGGCTAAGCGTATCCTTAGTCGGGGATGCCTCTCTCTTTTATGCGCATCTGCATAAGACAGGTGCAGGCATCCTTGTTTCATTCCGCCGGGTTCCTTATACTCGAAATAAACAAACACAGGGCCAAGCTCTGATTCCCATAATCATGAAAGGGAGCGTCTTACTTGAGCCATATCCACCGTATTCAATGGTTCGACCAGCAGATTAAGGCGGGGCGTTATCCGAACAGCAATCATCTGGCCGGGCAGTTCGAAATCTCCAAGCGCCAGGCTCAGCGGGATATCGAATACATGGCCTCTTCCCTCCGGGCTCCGCTGCAATATGTGGCGAAGCAACGCGGGTATTGCTATGAGGATGACAGCTTCATGCTTCCCTATCTCTATATGACCGATCAGGAAAAGCAGATTCTGAAATATTTGGCTTACCGGTACAGCCGCTATAATTACGAGAATGGAGCGGCAGTACGGCGGATTGGCAGCCTGCTGGAGCGGCTTACCGATGATCAGGAGCCGGGTGCAGAGGCACAGCTGCCGATTTTTACGGTAAATGTACATGTGCTGCAGTATATTGAGCTGCTGGAGCATGCCATCAAAGAATGTATAGTTGTAAGAATTGTTCATGATGGGCAGGAGGGTGAACAGGAAATCTGCCCGTTGAAGCTTGTTAACCACTACGATGATGACCATGTCATTGCCAAGACGGCAGAACATAGTCCGCCCCAGCACTTCCGGCTATCCTCCATCCGTTCTTTGAAGCTGACTGAGCGGCGGTTCAATGGAGAAGCCGACGGCGAACTGCGGCAGGAACAGGTCCGAAAGCTCAAGCCTTTTACGGCACAGATCCGCCTGGCTGCTCCACCCAAAGGAGAATCATGGCTCGGATTTCCGGTACATCTTATAGATAAAGACATTTACGAAGTGGATTTTTTCGATCCGGAGATGTTCGTGCAGCATCTGCTCACTACAGAATGGCTGCAAATTTTGGCCCCCCAATGGCTGCAAGTCAAAATAAGCAGCAGATGCCAAGCGATGCTTGATTTGCTGAATCCACAGGAGAATCCAAGTGAACCTTAATAATATTCAGATGAAACGTGAATCGAAGTCTTTTACAGACGCCTTATATGCCATCCTGACAGCCGCGCAGCGGTTTGAAGGACCAAAGTATATGCTCTCCGGGCTTAGCGGCATGGCCTTCAAATTCTCGGTGCACCGTAGGCTTCTGCCTATGTCGGTTACGGCATACGGGCAGTGGGGAAATGAGCATGCACCTGCCATTGATAATCTGGGGATTCACACGGCCTATGACGGCGGACGCACAAGGCACAGCTCGTTCGAAGTGTATCAACAGGATGCCATCGCTTGGATCAAACAAAGCATAGATGCCGGTGTGGGAGCGTTGTATTGGATTCCGGAGTTCGGGGTAATTCACGGCTATAATGATGCGGATAAGGTATTTTATCTGCAGGACGGCTGGTCCGGGGAGAGCCAAGTGGTGTTGTATGACAATTTCGGCATCAACTTCACCTCCTTCTGGTACTGCCAGGTGTTCGGCAATCAGGTAGAGGTTCCCTTGAAGGATGCGGTGCTCGAATCTCTCCGTCTGGCACTCTATGACTGGGAGACACCTTACAAAACATGGCCGGATAAGGAAATCGCCTCAGGCCGGCTCGCCTATTCATACCTGATTCAAGCCTTCAAGCTGGGAGACTTTGATTCTTCGGGTGCCGCATATATTCTGGATTCCTACGTATACGCACGAAGGGAGATCAGGGATTATTTGCAGGAAGTACATCAGCTGATCCCGGGACTGGATGAAGTTCATCACATATACAGTGAATTGGCAGACCTAATGACGGAAGAACTTGCAGTATCTCTGCCTTCCTTTCATGGAACAGGTCAACTGGCTGAGCACCGTCAAGCCTCATTATGTGCAGCGCTGGCCAAAGCTGAGGCCCTCGAAGAACGCGCAATGGAACGGGTCCGGATTGTGTCCGAACGTTACCCTGACCGCAAACGTTCTATTGTGCCCAGATGGGGCGCACATTCGGCAAGGTAATATTTTAGAGCAGGCCATGAACAAGAACGGCGGAAAGAAGGAATTTATTCATGAGTAAAGTCATTCTCCATTCGCTTCAATACCGTCAGGAATCGCATTCGTTTACAGATGCCCTATACGGTATTTTGACAGAGAAAGGCTGGTTCACTTTGCCGAAATGTATGTTGTCCGGAATGACGGCGGCCTGTTTCCGCTTCTCCGTTCACAGGCAGCTCCATTCCGATTCGGCCACGGCCTACAATTGGATGGCGGAGCATCTTGTAGCTTGTGACCTGATTGGAGTAACCGCCTCCCAAATGGGCGGATTTAATTTCACACCTACCTTTCCTCTCTACCAGCAGCAGGCCATCTCTGATATCAAAGCATGCATTGACCGCGGAACGGGCGCAGTGGTATGGAAAGACCGGTTTGTTATTGTGAACGGATACCATGAACAAGAGCAGCTATTTTATTATTTGGACGGGATAGCAGATTCCTGCCAGGAACTCCCCTTCTTAGCATTAGGGCGGAACCTCTCTCCTTATGCCTACTATCAGGTCTACGAGAAGCAGATCGAGATAGATGTGCTGCAGGCCATTAAAGAATCTTTCATACAAGCGGTCTTCAAAGCGGAAACCCATGACATCATGCTGCCGGAGTCCGGTTATGCATGCGGGCTTGCGGCTTATGATGCCATTGTAGAAGCACTGCGTTCCGGCTGCTATGACGCTGAAGGAGCCGCCGAAACATTCTTTGTCTACGCTGCTGCCAAACAAGATGCGGCAAAGTATGCACAGGAAGTCCTGGCGTACTGGCCAGCTGCAAAAGAGATCGCCGCACATTATACCCGGTTGTCGGAAATATTCGAGGCGATCACACAGGTTGAACTCCATACGCAACCTCTCCCGCCTTCCAGGTTAGAAGAACTACTAACCTTATTCGGCGATGCCAAGGCAGCCGAAACCGCCGCCATTCAGTCGATCCGTCACTTGCTGCGTGAACCCATTGCCAACCGTTTTCACGATATTGGACTACGCTGAGCAGAAGCAGGTACGCTTGACAACAAAGTTATAGCTTCTATATATTTTAAGAACTATAACAAATTGGAGCGTGCCTATGAGCGCAGAAGAAGAGAAAACATTAGCTATCCATCAGGTGATGGATAGAATGGCAGCCGTCCAGCATAAATCCCAGGCCTTCGTTGACAGAATTAACAGGCAGGAATCCTTGACCCAGAACCAAATTATGCTGTTATTCCAACTGCGGCTTACGGGAAAGCTGAATATCACCGATATCTCTGAACGATTCGTCATTACACCGGGAGCCGCTTCCTCCATGTGCGATAGATTGGAAGATGCAGCTCTAATTGAACGGGTACGCACCAAGGAAGACCGCAGAGTGGTCAATATCATACTTACGGAGCAAGGGGAACGGCGGATTCTTGATCTGTTTGACCGTTTCGCTACCGCAGAGCTGGACAAGATTGCGGATACACTCTCCAAAATTCAAATACTGATGGACGAAATTATTGAATAGCTCTCTTATCTGCGCAAGCACCGCCTCAGGCAACTGAAAGGCGGTGCTTTTTGAATGGATCATTATTTTATTGACTATATATTATTATATGTATATATTTTAATTATTAAAATAATATCCGGCAAAAGGGGGCTCTACTCATGATACATCTGGACAAACACACTTCAGTAACAGATGCGTTGAATCATCCGCCGCTTAAAGTAAGAGGGTCTCTCATCCGCCGGGAGGATATCACCTCTGCCTCCGTAGATGTATTCGGGCACTTGAAGGCGCTGGGCAGGGTTACGACGGGACGGCTGAAAGTGTCTGGAGAATGCTCTATAACAGGTTCCTGTCTTGCCGCGAAGGTTGAGAATTTCGGAAGCCTGCGTTTACACAGCCTGCAAGCCGAACATATCCGTTCCTCCGGATATGTTGCGGCATCGGAAGCAATCCATACGCTGACCTTTCTGGGAGAAGGTGCTGTGCGGGTGAACAGCCTTACCGCGAAGGAATCCATTACGGTTCTGCTCGGTTCTTCCTGTGCTGCGGATCAGATCAGAACGGACGGAACCCTGATAGTCACGCGCTCCTCTCTGCTGCTAAAGCGCCTGATGGGACCGTTCCGCAAATTGACTGCCCGCTTGATTCAAGGGACAGCCATTGAGCTGGAGTACACCACAGCTGAGCTTGTGTGCGGGGAGCAGATCCGGGTTGGGCCCGGTTGCGATATTCAGGAAATCCGCTACAGCGGAAGTCTGCATGTTGACCCGAAATCGAAAGTGGGCAGAGCTGTGCATACGAACGGATCTAGAGGGCCTGTATCATGAGCAGAGCAGCCGCATGGATCCCCGACCCAATGCAGCCCTCCTCGATGCCTCCGAAGCTGCCTACGGTATGTGAAATCCTGAATCCTGGGGGTCATCTTTCATACTCAACTATGGTTTCTCCGCTTGAGGCATCCTGAATCTCTCCGATCCGGATGAACCCCAGCTTCTGATAGAGATAATGATTTCTGACTGCCCAAGAGGGCGTGTCCAATGTCCATTTCTGTGCTGAGGGATAAGTGTCAAACAGGAAGCGGAAGGCTTCCTGGCCGTAGCCTTTATTCTGATAATGCGGGTCCATATAAATCCGGCCAAGATGACATTCCTCTCCGCCGGGAGCAGGAAAGACGATCATTCCGCCAATAATGGCATCATCGGCAAGCAGCTTGTAATAGTGGCCCTTCTGCATCATCTCTGCCTGCCAGGCGCTGGAATCATAGCCCGGTGGCCCGTCTTCTTCTTTATTTTGGAACTGCCGCGCGTCCTCGTTGAAGGTTTTCTTCTGTATTTCGGCTAAGGTCTTGGCGTCCTGTGGTTCGGCTAGTTGAATCGTAATCATAAATGTTCTGGCTCCTTTGAATTATTCATCTTATTAGTTTAGGTGAAAGGAGTAACTGCTGTACCGCTGCAAAAAAAAATGGGTGATGTTTTGTTCCTTCGGTTACTGTATTCGAGGTTCATAGTCAGAGATTCAGCTGACTGGACGACACTCTTGGATTAAAGGGAAATATGCCCGGAATATTGTGGCAACAGCCTCTTTATTGTATTTTATAGGGAATTATGCCCTATAAACCCATCACAAACCCCACATACGACTGGATCCACAGAAATAGCGGGCAGCTTTCCCGTTCATTGCGAAAAAATGCTGATTCCCTAAATATTAGCGGACGTTTTTCCCGGTGCTAATGTTGAACACTTGCAACTCTAAGTATCCAAATTTTGTGTTCAACGTTTCTGATTACTCAATGGGAAAATAGAGATCCATCACCACAGATTCGCCGAGCTCCTGTACTTCCTCCAGCCAGTAACGCTCTTTGTCACAGGCTGTTTGGTATCCCCTGCTGTTCACCCAAGCCGCGAGCTTCTTCCAGCCGAGGGGGATACGCTCAAAGGGATCGGCAAAGGGCTCCGTAATCCGCAATATTGCGTACCTGCAGCCCTCCACATGCTTACACGTTATACCTTCAGCCAGTGCCGGAATATCCTGACCCAGTACAACCCAATATTCATACCCCCGCAGGCCTTCCTGCTGCTGCTCTTCAGACACAGGAACATCAAAACCAAACCTTCTTGTCCCGGCGCCGATTCCTGTTTTCGCTGACCACTCACTCATAAATGTGATGACCTCCGCCTCAGGATCCTTGCTGATTCTTACGCCGCTGGCGGTATTCATCGTGTGGAGACTATCAATTCTGACCTCACTTAAATAATCCATTGGAATGCCTCCTGTACTGTGGTTTAAGCTTTCCTCTAACAACGGTTTGGGAGGGAGGGAGTAGTTAGCACTCCGGCATCTGCTTGGAACTTGGCCAAACTCCTGCAGAAATGCCCTGCTGAACGCACGCTCGGAGCTATATCCGTAATCCATGGCAATATCTAAAATCCTTCTTCCACGAATCAGCTCATTCATCGCATGGCAAAGCCGTCTCCTGCGGATATACTCCATTAAGGTGACATCCAGATGAATACTAAACAACCTGTGGAAATGAAATTTCGAGAATCCGGATACGCGCGCACAATCCTCAATCGTAATCGGTCCTTGCAAATTCTCTTCAATGTAATCAATTGCTTTCTGCATATACTCCGTATATCCCAAGCCGTTCACATCCTCGTTGCAACGATTACCTTCATTATAATCACCCGGCAAACGGACTACCGGACATTTATTGCTAAGTCCATTTATAGCGAGAAGCATATACATATCTATATTTAAACAAAAAGATCCCCCGTTAAGGAGATCCCCTGTTCCGCTGCTCAGCGGATTGATTCAGCAATCTGCATGATTTCTTCGCGGTCTAAACCTTGGGTGCTCAAGCTGTATAATACGCCGTCTGCTTCCCAATCCAAGCTTTTGCTATTCATTAACACTGCGTCGATCCCGTTCACCTTCACCTGCTCGATCTTGCCGTCGGTCGACATCTCATAGGCCGTTTCATGATCAGCATAAGACTGCTGCATCCAGAACTTTATGCCCTTCTTCTCACTGGTGAAGATCAAGTCGACATATTTGCTGCTGATCCCGTCCTTTCCCGTGTAAAGCTCTCCGTGGTCAAAGGCAATCCCTTCAGGTAAATATTCAGGCAGCTTCACTTCAAAAGCAGCGTATTTATTCAGCTCTGCAAGTGTCTTGACACTGAAAATACCTGCGGCTTTTTCCTTATCCAGCACATCCTGCTCCTGCTGTGTGACAGGTTTGCCGTCTACAAAATCCACAATCGGCTCGCCGTCCGCCGTAAAGATCTGCCCCCTCTCTATCTCCTGGGCAAAGGAGACTACCGGATGGCCGTCCTTATCATAAATCTTGCCTTTCATCTCTTCCGGAATTTCAGGGATCTGGTCTGGATCCATCTCATTCGCGATGATATGTCCCAGATTAATGGTCTGAAGCACCCGGCTCAGAACCTCCTGGGCAAAGGATGGCTTGACCACGGCTCCGCTTACCGCAAATGCTACAAGCAGCGAAGCCGCAATCATTACCGGCCGCTTGAAGCTGTGGGAAGAGTTCCTTCTGGAACCGCCCTGCACTTTGCCTGCCCGGCTTCTAACCTTGGACCAAACTGCCTGCTGATCCGTATTGCGGCTGAAATCATGTTCGGCCAACACTTGTCCAAGCTCAAGCAGCTCACGGTATTCCCCGGATCCCTTCCATTCACCAGAGCCTGCTTTATGAACACCGTTATCCATATCCCTCGCAAAACGTTGCGCGGTATCCTTGTTTTTCACAGTTCATCGACACTCCCTATTTCAGATTTGAGTTTTCTCATACTCCGGTAGAGAATTACGCCTACATTACTCTCGGAAATCCCTGTGAGCAGAGCGATCTCTTTATTTTTCAAACCGGCACCGAATTTAAGCGCTACGACATTCCGCTCCTTGACAGCCAGCTTGTCCAGCGCATGATTCAGCCTCGTATTTCGTTCTTCCTCCAGCAGCAAATCCTCGGGGGCTTTTTTGCCGGACACCAGCTCCATAACTGTATCCAGTGAGAACAGACGGGTTCTCTTCCGGCTTCTGTAATAATCGTTCACAACATTTCTGGCGATGGCAAACAGCCACACTTCAAAGGGCGCCTTCTCACCGGAAAAGCTGTCCAGCTTAGACAACGTTTTCTCAAATACCAGGCTTGTCAGATCCTCTGCCGTATAACGGCAGCTGACCCTGTAAGCTATATAGTTATATATCCGCTTATAGTAGGTTTCAAAAATCGTTGTAAACTGCTGGTCTGTCTCCGTATTTTCCTGCATTCTCTCTAGAATAAAAGGCTGTAACAATGCGCGCTCTTGCATCCCTTAAGCTCTCCCTTCCTGCAAAATTTCACTTGGCCAAGTAATTTACTCCAGCTAATACGTGTGTACGCGCAGTTTCATTACAGGATTGGGAAATTATTACGAAACGGGAAATCCCGAAAGAGAAAATTAATCATTTGGGGGATTACCCTCATGGTGCCTGTCTCTCCCTTCGCATCATGGATGATTTCTTTGCTCTATGCGGACTTTGTTACACATGATGGATTTGCAGGGATTGCGCTGCTGCTGCTGATTCCGCTTTTTGCCTGGCCGGATTGATCGTTCTGCTTACAGGAATTTTTCACAAAAAAGAAACGGGCACTGTGTAGTTCCCAGCGGACCGTTTCTTTTCCAACAACTATTAATTATACATTATTATCTAATTTAGTATATTTATTGATCAACTCATCCAATAACATAGATTGTTTAATTACACTCGGGTGCAGCAGGCCAAACTGCTGTTCCATCTGATTTAGTCTGGCCCGCTCCACTTCAATCTGTTTCTGGATGACTTCTATCTCGTTCATTAGCACTACCTCCCGTAAATATTCTAGAGGTTTATGTCAAAATATAGGTGAAGTTGTACAATGCATCAACGTATAAAAAAACGCCGCTTGCGGTTTAGTTCCCGTTAAGCGGCGGTAAAGAGTCGACAAATATAAATTTCAGAGGCGGAAACGGAATTATTGAGTGGACATATAAATCCTTGTATTCGAGCAGAAAGGGCTTGCCGACGTTCTAGGTCAGCAGGCCCTTTCTGTTATTTATGAGCTGGCTTCAGCTTCACACCCAGCTTCTGTAAATACGGATTGAGCTGTTCCAGCAATTGTTCATATTGCGCAAGTTCATCTTCCGATAGCTGGACTGAATGTTCCTGAGCAGTCGCCTTGGCTTCATAGGACTTCAGCTCTCCGATCAATTGCCGGACTTCGGCAAACTCGTCACCGCTTAGCTCCTGCTCCGCTTTGGCAATCATCTGATCCCAAAATGCATTGTTGTCACCAGTTTCTGCTATCTTGCCGGGCGTCTCTACTTTTAATTGCTTAAAATAAGGTGCAAGCTGTGCGGTCAGCAGCTCATACCTTTTCTGATCTGTGCTGCTCAGCAACTCGGGATGAAGCACCCCGTCAGCAGCAGCAATCTCCAGGTTAAATCGGCCGATTTCTTTCAGTAACGAAGTAAATTCCGTGAAGTTTTTCTCGCTTAAGCTTGCCTTTGCCTGCTGCAGCTTGGCCTCCAGCTCATCATATTTCTGCTGGGTTCCGCCTATTTGAATTAAATTGTCAGACGAACCATAAATCGAGTCGGCCAGATAGTTGTACCCTGCGTAAGCACCAGTTGGAATTAACAGTGCGGCAGCCACAATTGTGGCTACAAACCATTTTTTCATGCGTCTTCCCCCTTGTCCAGGAATGATCCCGTTAAGGATCCTCCCCTTCAGTTCCGGTGGAGCGATCCAGCCTTCGGCTTTCTCCTGAAGTACTTGCCGCAGGTTATGTTCAAGACTCATGTAGCTCCTCCACCTTCCCTATTTTAATAGTGTCAGCCTTTCGATTCCGGCGCAGCCTCTGCAGAGCGGCATGGATACGTGATTTGACTGTTCCCAGAGGAATGGCCAATATGGCGGCGATCTCTTCCTGGGAATACTCTTGGAGATAATGCAGGATAATAACCTGCTTCAGCTTGAACGGCAACCGGTTCACTGACTCGAGCAGCCCGCGATTCAATAATCGGTCCAAGACATCTCCTGCAAAATCATATTCCATAGACTGGCCTCTCTGCTCCGCTTTCTTCAAAATACGAAGCTGTCTCCATCCCTTTCTCCGGTAAGCATGAATCTGCCGCATGCACACTCCCATAAGCCAGGGACGGAACGGCCGGGATGTGTCAAATTGTCCAAGCGACCGATAGACTTCCATATAAATCTCCTGCACCACATCGTCTGCATCGGAAGGTTCGGATACGAGGAAACGTACGGTCCTGTAGACATCACTGATGGTCGCTTCGTATAACTCACCGTATGCATCACGGCTGCCGGCTAGCGTGAGCTCGATAAGCTGCGAATATTCTGCTCTGTTCTTCATTCCGCCATTCCCCCTTCAGGCTTACACTATATATTGGGTGGCAGTGTATATTTCGTTCGGTTTATTATATCTGGGATACTCCACATAACACCGCTCCGCTTGAGGCCATTAATTATTCGGACGACAGCACTATTCTTCTACTACAAAAATCACATAAAGTCATCGCAATTCAGCACCGTAAACAGACCGAGGCGGTACAAGATAACTATTCTTGTACCGCCTCGGTCCGGTTCCAGCCATGCTTCACAGTTTAATTTTTTCTAATAAGCCCAGCAGCAGCTGCTTCTCTTCCGGTGCGAAGTCCTCATAGACCGCTGCCAGCAGCGACTCCGATACGGCTTCAAATATCGGCTGAAGCTCCCGGCCTTTCGCCGTAAGAGACAATCGAAAGATCCTCCCATCTCTTTGATCCTGCTCCCGCTGGACGTATTCCATGCGCACCAGTTTATCCACCAAAGCTGTAATTGTAGACTTGTCCTTATCAATGTAGCAAGACAACTGATGCATCGTTATGTATTCCTGGACAAACAGCTGGTATAGAATATCTCCGTGCGAGGGGGCGATACCTTGAAGATTGTGTTTTTTCAATTCCCGTTCGATGAACTTATTGCCACGCCGGTGAATGCGGCCAATGACCGCGAGTACATTATTTTCATTCATAATCCCATGTTAATTTTAAGCAAAATATGTGTCAAGCCTTTCCCCGTAAAGCCGCACTTCCCGGCGTAGATTTCTTCAATATTCCGCTTCCAGCCGGTGAATTCCTGTCGATCGGGGTGTGATTCTGGGTACCTTCACTACGTTGACCGCTGGCACCTGACTCATTCGTAACAGCCTTGTTTTTGCTTTGTTAACAGATCGTGATCTGAAAGCAGGCGTTTTAATATATAATAAAATAGACTGGAACTTTTACACTCTGGAGGTTAACCTATGAAAAAATTATTCGGCGCTGCCGCGATCGCCCTGTTTATTGCAGGATGTACGGCTGCGTCTCCTATAGATACTGCTCACGCCGCTTCCCCCTTACTCCTTGCTGTGGATGGACAACCTGCTCTCACACCGCTTCATCCCTTCTATTCCGGAGGAGTCTTGTATGTACCCGCAAGAGTCTTGCTCGAATATTATCCCTGCCAATTGATCTGGGACAATGTCCGCAAACAACTGACCCTCAGCGATATCAGCTCCAATACAGTCCTTACACCCGGCAGCGCAGCCATGCAAATCACCTATACACAAACAGACGGCAGCACTGAAGAAATGCAGGAAGGACCCGTCATCGTGAAGGACGGACATAACTATATCCCGGCTGATACATTGTATGATCTTACCGGAGCTGAAAGTAAGCTTGAGAACACAGGGAATACAGTATCCATTGTGCCCGGAAGTGTCAGCACGACGGTTCGGGTTCCCAAGGAGCCGCTTGCCGTTGCAGCGAACAACTCCAAGGTCAAGCTATATACCGCACTTAAGAACGGCGACACTTATAAAGGATTCATACTTGAAGTGAATGGCCGGAAACATAACTTCAATTGGTCGGCTCCAAGAATCTATAACTCTCCGCCCGAGCTTCACTATGCCGATGTCGATAACGACGGGAAGCCGGAAGCAATCGTCATTCTGACGCGGGGTACCGGAACCGGAATTGTTGCGCAGGAGGTCCATGTCGTAAAGCCTGAACTGTGGAAAGAGCTAACCCTCCCTGCAGCAGATAAGGCTGCTGCAGCTGCCGTTACCTCCAGTCTGGCCATCGATCAAAAGGATGTGCTGATCCGCCTTGAGGTCAAAGGAGCGGAACCGGCCAAGCTAACACTACGGCTTCCCGGCCGTGCAACGGATAACGGTTTGGATTATTTCGGCAAGGAGGCAGGAATCGGCGCTGTTACCTATTACCAAGTGGAGGGCGGCAAACTGAAGGCAGAGACCAGTGTAATGGTCGGAATGCAGGAGAGTATAGGAACACTCATGCTGGAGTACAAGGCAGGCGGGAAGGGAATGGAACTGGGTTCAATCAAATTTGAGCCGGATGCTGCCATCAAGCCGAATATGGAGCCTAAGCAGGGGTAATTGAACAAAATCAAGAGTCTGCCGGAGACAACAGAAGGAGGTTCAAGAAACCAATGATAGATGCCCATATCCATCTAGAGCAATATAATGACACGGAGCTGGAGTCCATGTTGCTTGAGCTGCCGGGACTCGATATCGAATCGCTGATCGCAGTCTCGATGAACCTGGATTCCTGCATCCGCACGCAGAAAATCGCCGCATTATATCCAGTCCAGGTAAAACCGGCCTATGGCTTCCACCCCGAGCAGCCACTGCCTCAGGAAACCGAGCTTTTCGCACTGCTGGACTGGATTGAACGCCATGCCGGAGAAATGACTGCCGTAGGTGAAATCGGATTGCCCTACTATACACGGGCAGAAGCGCTGGAGCGGGGCGAAGCCTTTGAGATGGAGCCGTATATCAGGCTGCTGGATACCCTGCTTGGTCTTGCTGCCCGCCTGAACAAGCCCGTTGTACTGCATGCCGTATACGAAGATGCTCTGACCGCTTGCGATCTTCTAGAGAAGCACGGTATTACCCGCGCGCACTTTCATTGGTTCAAAGGCCCGGAAGAAGCTATTGTCCGCATGATCGAACGCGGATATCATATTTCCTTCACCCCGGATATTCTCTACGAACCGGAGATCCGCGAACTCGCCCTCCGCTATCCGCCGAAGCTGGTAATGGCGGAGACAGATGGACCTTGGCCGTTCGAAGGTCCTTTTGCCGGGAAGCCCACCCATCCGGCCATGATCCGTGAAGTTGCAGCCGCCTGGGGGGCGCTGCATGGTTATTCCGCCTCCCAGGCGGCGGCCATGCTGACTGCGAATACGGCGAGGTTCTATGATTTCTAGATAGAGACACGCTGCCGCCGGAGAAGACGGCTGTGTAATTGCCAACAAGTCAGAGCTAGCCCTACAGCGGGATTCTTTCTACACCTGACAATTTCTCACCGGTGAATTCCATCCGGTAAATATCCGGCTTCGTAGTCTGCATCAGAAATTCCAGTCCATAGTCCTCGGAGAAATACCCCATCATTAAGGCCATCACCAGACCATGGGTGCCGATGACTATATTTTCTCCCGGGTGCTTCCGCAGGATATCCTTAAGGACTTGGACCGCCCGATCTTGGCATTCGTTATTGGATTCTCCGCCCGGTAAGGCAAAATCCGCATCTGCATACATCTTCCTTAGCGCTGGATATAATTCATCTTCTGGCAACGGGCGGTTGCCTTCCATCCAGATTTTTTCTTTCAGCGCTTCATCAGGAACAATCTCCTGGCCCAGTTCTTCTGCTAAATCTGCTATCGTCTGTACCGCACGGACATAAGGACTGCTGTAAAATGCATGGATCCCTTCACTCCGCAATTTTGCAGTCACGTAACGGGCATCTGCTTCACCTTTGGGAGATAACCCGCGTTCCCTCTCATCTCCTCCGGTTTTGGGAGACTCTCCGTGCCGTACCATGTAAATGAAAGTACTCATTTCAAATAATCCTCCTGAAATTGTATTGCGGCATTGAATTCTTACAATAACTGTAAGTGCATACAAGCCTGCGGCTGAAGCATACGCTTCTCCTAACACTTTCGCCGGGAGAATCCCATGTCCTCCTTCAACAAGAAAAATAGACCAACCAAAGGTTTCTGGCTGACCTAATACTACTAAAGAGCCACGCGGGCTTGTTGGATGTTTAAGTTGAATATGGGAAGCTCTACAGGGGAAGCCCTACAGGAGAAGCCCTACAGGAAAGCCCTAAGTGCACTTTGTACAGTTATATCAGGGATATTTGCACATATGGGAGAGTTAGTTGTATTCTGTACAGCTAGAAATCGGCTATCCACCGAATATCGGGCAATCAGCTAATTTTAGCTGTACGAAATACAATTAAAAGTAAAATCAGGCCCTGGGGAGTCACTTTAGCTGTACGAAATACAACTATAAATCTGCCACCCGGCAAATGAGGCAAAGGGAGAGGTCCAGCTTACCAAAACCAAACTAAAATAACTCCAGGCACCGCTGCCCCCTACTACCCAATTCGTCCGCAGAACCAGCTTAACTGCGCTGTCACGCCATTTAGAGCCACTTCCACTTCTATTGAGCACACTTCTATCCAGCACACTAGCTGACCTGTTCTACAGAAGTTACTCTCTCCTGTTTTGCAACTGGCCAAAGCACACGTCCGAACACTATACCGGTCAGACCCAGAACAGCTTGGACGATGCCGAAGTTGACGAAGATTTGACCAGGACCGGCAAGTTCGACCAGCAGACCTCCCAGCAGCGGGGCAACAATCATCACGGCACCGAGAATCGTGCTCTGAATACCGAATACCCGGCCTGTCATATGTGGAGGCGTTTCTTTCTGCAGGCAATAATTAAAGGCCACAATAAACATTCCGTTCCCGATTCCCAGTACAAATCCCAGCAGCAGCACCCAGATTACAGAAGCTCCAGGCTGGAGCAGTCCCAGGCCGAGAACTGAGCCGCCGATCAGCACATAACCAGTGCCAAGTCTCCAGCCATACCCCGTTCCCAGCTTCAGCTTGTTCATGACGAGGATGATGAGCACAGCCCCCGCACCGGAAGCGGCAACCATCCAGCCCAGCAGGGATTCATTGGTCGGCGAAACCATCCGGAACAAGCTGGTAAATTGAAAATCAATCATCTGGATCGCCAATGCCCCGGTAAGTCCGAACAGCATCGTATTCAGCAACACTCGGCTGTGCAGCATAAAGCTCCAGCCTTCCTTCCACATGGTGCGAAGCGGAACCCGTTCCTCCGGTGACTCGGAAACAAGATTTGCCTCCCCCGCAGGAATGTTTCTTACCGAAAGCAGCAGCAGATAGGAGCAGACACGAAAAATGGCATTCAGTAAAATGCACCACTGCGGCGTGAGCACTGACAAGGCTAATCCGCCCAGCAGCGGGCCGGCAATTTTGGAGCCTTGATTCACAATGCCGTTAAGCGAGGTTGCCTGAAGCAGCTGGTCCTCCCTGACAATACTCCGGGTCATGGACTGCTGTGCAGGCACATTTAACGTAGAAACTGCTGCGCGCAGCGACAGCAAAGGCAGCAGCCAGACCATGCTGGGAGCAAATAATACCAGCACGGTCAGAACCGCGGTGAGCAGATCGCACAACCGCATCAGCTTCAGCTTGTTCATCCGGTCGGCGGCCACCCCTGCCACGGAGCCGAGCAATACGCTCGGCAGTGCTATGGCTACCGGAATCAGCGCCAGCATCAGCGGGCTGGCCTGCCAGCGGTAGCCGACAAGCACTTGAATGGCCAGTGTATCGAACCAATCGCCAAAGGTTGCCGTGGCGAAGGCGCTGTATACACGCATGTATACTTTGTTATGCAGCAGGCTGGTTCCCTGCTTAGTTGAAGCCTCCATCTGTCATTCCTCCAGGTCACATTTAGAATCTTAGAATTGTGTAATTCATGATCCTACTGTAACGGAGAATTGTCAGAGAATTATCAGAGAGCTTTCAATATCTGCTGCAACACATCCTCCAAAGACTGGGCAAGCCGGTCAAACCCCAATTCCTCAAGCTTGGCTGCAAATTGATTATCATATTTGTGCTGCAACGCTTGAGGAGGAGGGAACATCCGGCAGAAGTGATATATCCGGTACAACGCATGAAGAGGCAGAGGAACGAATCCAGTCATTTCCAGCACCTGCAGCCCTTCATCCAGCAGGTTCTCTGCTTCACGCCACTGCTTGTTGCGCAAACGCCATAGTCCTTTTACTATTTTATAGCTGCCAATCTCCCGCAAAAAGGGCTTGTCCAACAATACTTTCCCTATAGCCTCGTCCAGCCGTTCCAGCTCTGCATCTCCGGTTCCCGCCACCAGATGCACAAACAGCTCCACAATCATCGTAACCGGAATAAAATTTTCATAACCGGGTTCAGCAATCACTTGATAGGACCTTTCCAGACGTTCCAGCGCCCTCTCCGGCTGCCCCGCTAAGGTGAACAAATCCAGAATTGTGAGGATCTCCAATTCCACCTGATCAGGCGGAGGCAGCAGTTTTTTCCGGATCACCTGCTCACAGTACGCCAGCTTCGCCTTGGGGTCGCCGGAGAAAAAGTAGAACAGCAGAAGGTAAAAAAGCCGGTCCTTTAAAGGCACCTCTTTCGTATACAGCAGCCACTCCAAATCCCCTTGCACAAAGTGAATAACCATGGAATAATGCGGGTCCAGCTCATAGCCGAGTATGTCCTGCTGACGCGCGAGGGTGAGCATCGATTTGCCCTGGCCGTATACATGAAACTTGCCGAACACGTCACGCATCGTATCGCGCAGCTCCGGATCATGCGTGGTCGGTGTAATCATCACACTGCCCAAACCCGGCACTGCCAGACTATAACCAAAGCCCCGTACCGTCTTGATATCAAGACCTTTAAGTCCGCGGAGCTTTTTGCGCAGCCGGTAGATATGATCATCCACTGTCCGTTCCACCGGATACTCCAGCGGCCATACTTTATCCAGAAGCTGCTCCCGGCTGAAGGTACGCCCCCTGTTATGGTATAAAAACTGCAGGAGCGCAAATTCCTTAGGCAGCAGCTCGATCGTCATTCCTTCAGCTGACACTTTATATTCGCTCCCGTTTAATTCCAGATGCATAGCTGAACCTCTTTTCCACGGATGAATCTATCACTTTATTATAACAGCCAGCCTTCACCCAGCTCCAGCGGGAAAAAGGCAAAAAGAGCAAACCCGCAACTTCCTGCAGTTTGCTCTTTATTCCACTCTACCTATTGCGCTTTGCAGCAGCAGTATCTCTTATCCGCAGATTATCCTGCCATATTGTTAACTGCATCCTGTTCAGAAAATACAGAGATATGATCCACGGTGCCGGAGGACTCCGGAATAATGAATTTGAGCTGGTATTCCTTGCCGGCTTGGTAAATGTAAATCTTATCGCTGCCGTTCACCGCAGTGCTGCCCGGCTTGCCGAGTACTTCTTCAATCTGCTTCAGAGTCAACCTCTGCAGCTCAGCAGCGCTTGAGCGGACATCGAAAATCCGGCTGCCTTTATTGAAGCCAAATACGACATGTTTGTCGCTGTAGACTGAATACATCCCTTTACCCGCCGAATCCTTCGTGTCCGGCTCTCCCCATGCTGCTTCGACCTCATCTATTAATCCGCTGTGCGCAGCATATTCTACACCCGGCACTTTGCCCTGCTTGGCAAGCTGGAGCAGTTCTTTCAGCTGCTTGCTGCTATCCTGCAGAGCTGCAGCAGAAGCCCCTCCAGCTCCAGAGCTTGGTGAGGCTGCCGCTGCCGGCTCCTCGGTTGGAGCAGATGAAGCGCTCGCTTCCGGCTGTGAGGTTGCCGGTACATCCGTACCAGCCGCCGTTGCCGGCGATGCAGAGGCCGCCGCCTGTTGATCAGAAGAATCACAAGCCGTGAGCCCGATCACCCCTGCCAATATAAAGATGCCAGCTATTGCTCTAAATGTTGTTGTCATCTTGTCATCTCCTTGACTGAACTGCTAGTACTGACGGAGGGAAATAGGGAAAGGTTGCAGGAACTACCAGAGTACTAAGACAACTTTAGGCACAAGAAAAAACGCCACTTAGCTGCCTTAGCAGCCAAGTGGCGCAATTCGGAATGTTTTATCCGCTTGTCTAGATTAAATCCGACCGTTGCAGCAACCGCTGAATCATTGCGGCAACTTCGGCTCTTGTGATAGATGCCTGCGGATCTAATCGTGTAGAAGTTCTGCCGGAAACAATTCCGGCGGCAACACTATCTGCAGCACTGCTCACTGCCCATTTCGAAACGCTGCCTGCATCCGTAAAGGAACTTAGCAGCTCAGAAGCCTCTTTATTCTGGAGCTTATCTTTCAACGCGGTGATTTCCATTGCTTTTGCAATCATCGTCATTGCTTGTTCACGGGTGATCTTGTCCAGCGGACGGAAGTTGCCGTCTTCAAACCCGTTAATTAGTTTGTAGGCATACGCTGTCTGCACTGAACTGCTGTACCAATCCGAAGCCTTCACATCCGAGAAAGCACCCGTACCGTTCTCCAGTTTCAGACCTAACCCCCGTACAACGATTGCGGCGAATTCGGCCCGCGTAATCTCTGCAGCAGGATTAAACGCTCCGTTCCCAACGCCGTCAATAATCATGCGTGAGCCCATGTTGTTGACGATATCTTTTGCCCAATGGCCGTCCATATCCTTGAATTCCAGCGGATGCCAGATAATCGAGTAGGTGCTGTTGGTCAAGCTATTGACGATGGCAAAATATTGTTGATCAATCTTAGCCACTTTTGTCGGCACATGTCTCACCGATCCGTCCGGCTCAACCACAACCCCGGTTGTAATTCTGTTCGGGTCCACACCATCCGGAAGAGCAATCATCCGCTCTACATAAGCGTTGAACTTCGTTATTTCAACCGTGGTATCCCCGTATTGAGCCCGGATTACAAAATTAAGTGGTGGAGCAGCAAGCGTAAACTCACCTGCAGCCGCCGAATTCTCCACTATTCTCAGCGTATCTGCTGTCGGCTTAGCGATCTCAATTTGAATTTTGATATCTTCAAGGTCAACTGACGCTCCAAGCTGTGTTGAAATAGACTCAATGTTGATTTGCGCCGCAGGAAGCGTGTAAGTGGCATTTCCGCTTTTAAATTCAAGCACCGCCTGCTTTTGTTCCATGCTCTTGATCATTTGGCCGCTTAACTCGCCTATGACAATATTAGAACTGCTGATCACCGGAATCGTTATCAGAGCTCCTTGGCCTTCGGCTGCCAGCCTTTCTTCCAGCTTCTTCTGATCAATTATGACAGTTGTAACACTCTGCCCGTTCACGATGGAGGTTGTTGCTGTTCCTGCTCTTTCCACCTTGCCATTAACAAAAACATCAACACCGTCGTTTGTCACTGGAGTCGTGATTACAGGCGGGGTCTCATTCCCTCCTCCACCAGATGGCACGGATGGCGCGATTGGCGTAACTTCGTTCGATAGAGCAGATGAGGCACTGCTGCCTGCGCCGTTAATCGCTTTTACCGTAAAAGTATAGGGCGTGCCGTTTGTCAGTCCTGTAATTGTAATGGGACCCGTTGTTCCAACCCCCACAATGTTGCCGGGCGAAGCTGTAACCTCATAACCGGTAATTGCACTGCCTCCAGTCTCTGCCGGGGCCGTAAAGCTTACCACCGTTTGTCCATTTCCGGCTACTGCGGTTATATCCGTTGGCGCACCAGGGACCGTTTTTGGAGTAGCATTCAATTCGTTCGAAGCCGCGCTATCCCCTACTTCATTGGCTGCTTTGACCACAAAATAATAGGCTGTTCCATTATTCAATCCTGCCGCCTTATAGCTGTATACCGAACCGCTGACTGTAGCTATTTCATTGCCATATTCAGAGGAAGAAAGTCTCTGGAATATCTTGTATCCTGTTGAACCCGTAACCGGACTCCAGACCAGGTTAATCTCGCCATTACCGGCAAAAGCGGATTGCAGGAACGGCACTCCCGGGATAGGCACCGACGTATCGGTTACTGTAACAACAAGTGTCTGCACTGCGCCCGCTGTAAAGTTGAACGTTAAGCTCGTCGTACCTTCTGCCAGCGTAGCCAAGTAATCCTTCTGGAGGGTTACTGTGTTGCCTGACACGGTGTAATCACTTCCTGCGGCAAGATATGCCACACCGTTTGAGATGCTGGTGAGATTATTGCCATTCAGCATCATCGTTATTACAACATCCGCCTGTTTGCCCGTATTCTTGTCGAAGCTTGCAGTCTTCGGACTGATTGAACTGTTATTGGCTGTTGAAATCGTGTAGCTCTCACTCAACACGGTGCTGTCCGTCATCCCCGGTTTCACCGCAATGGCCTTAATCGTCTTCGCGCTCGTCAGGGTGATCGGTCCATTGTAGAGCGTGCTGCTGCTGCTTGGCGTTGTGCCATCCGTTGTGTAGTAAATCAACGCACCGCTAGTGGCGCTGCTAAGCGTTACCTCCGTGCCGGACGCTACCTCGCCTCCGGCTGGATTTGCTGTCGGCGCTGCAACCTGCTGCGCCGTAATGGTGTAGCTCTCGCTCAGTACCGAGCTATCCGTCATCCCCGGTTTCACCGCGATGGCCTTAATCGTCTTCGCGCTCGTCAGCGTAATCGCTCCACTGTAGAGCGTACTGCTGCTGGTTGGCGTTGTGCCATCCGTCGTATAGTAGATCACCGCGCCGCTAGTGGCGCTGCTCAGTGTTACTGCCGTGCCGGACGCTACCTCGCCTCCGGCTGGATTTGCTGTCGGCGCTGCAACCTGCTGCGCCGTAATGGTATAGCTCTCGCTCAGCACCGCGCTGTCTGTCATCCCCGGTTTCACCGCGATGGCCTTAATCGTCTTCGCGCTCGTTAGCGTAATTGCTCCATTGTATAGCGTACTGCTGATGGTTGGCGTTGTGCCATCCGTCGTGTAGTAGATCACCGCGCCGCTGGTGGCGCTGCTCAGTGTTACTGCCGTGCCGGACGCTACCTCGCCTCCGGCTGGGCTGGCTGTTGGCGCGTCCACTTGCACCATGATCGTGTAGCTCTCGCTCAGCACCGTGCTGTCTGTCATCCCCGGTTTCACGGCGATCGCTTTAATCGTCTTCGCGCTCGTCAGGGTGATCGCTCCATTGTAGAGCGTACTGCTGATGGTTGGCGTTGTGCCATCCGTCGTGTAGTAGATCACCGCGCCGCTAGTGGCGCTGCTCAATGTCACCGCCGTGCCCGACGCAACCTCGCCTCCGGCTGGATTTGCTGTCGGCGCTGCAACCTGCGCCATAATGGTGTAACTCTCACTCAGCACCGAGCTGTCCGTCATCCCTGGTTTCACCGCGATGGCTTTAATCGTCTTCGCGCTCGTTAGCGTAATCGCTCCGCTGTAGAGCGTACTGCTGCTGGTTGGCGTTGTGCCATCCGTCGTGTAGTAGATCAACGCTCCACTGGTGGCGCTGCTCAGCGTCACCTCCGTGCCCGACGCCACTGCGCCTCCGGCTGGGCTGGCTGTTGGCGCGTCCACTTGCGCCATGATCGTGTAGCTCTCACTCAGCACCGTGCTGTCTGTCATCCCCGGTTTCACCGCGATGGCTTTAATCGTCTTCGCGCTCGTCAGGGTGATCGCTCCGCTGTAGAGTGTACTGCTGCTGGTTGGCGTTGTGCCATCCGTCGTGTAGTAGATCACCGCGCCGCTAGTGGCGCTGCTCAATGTCACCGCCGTGCCCGACGCAACCTCGCCTCCGGCTGGATTTGCTGTCGGCGCTGCAACCTGCGCCATAATGGTGTAGCTCTCACTCAGCACCGAGCTGTCCGTCATCCCCGGTTTCACCGCGATGGCCTTAATCGTCTTCGCGCTCGTCAGGGTGATCGCTCCGCTGTAGAGCGTACTGCTGCTGGTTGGCGTTGTGCCATCCGTCGTGTAGTAGATCACCGCGCCGCTGGTGGCGCTACTCAACGTCACCGCCGTGCCGGACGCTACCTCGCCTCCGGCTGGGCTGGCTGTTGGCGCGTCTACTTGCGCCATGATCGTGTAGCTCTCGCTCAGCACCGAGCTGTCTGTCATCCCCGGTTTCACCGC
>NZ_JBGJZP010000002.1:0-729806 GCF_042610515.1 Paenibacillus paludis | reverse complement strand
TGGATTTTAAGGGCTTTTGACCCGTTGCATAATCCCATCGTACAGAGGCGCTCGTTTTTGTTCAAACTCCAAATTATTCGTATTACAGGAATTCTAACGGGCAGTTATGCGTAACTTTTAGGGAATGTAAACATCTAAATAACGTAAGGAACGAGGAGGCAGACAATTCATGGGAGGAACGAATGTATGGGATGCGGAGTGGGAGGTTAACGAAGAGCAGGCGCGGACGCTGATCGGCAGACAATTCCCTCAGCTGTCATCGAAGCAAGTGAAGCGATTGGGCTGGGGCTGGGACAATACGGTTTTTCTCATCGGTGACGAGTACGTGTTCCGGTTTCCAAGAAGAACGATTGCAGTTGGCTCGATTCGTATGGAAGGGAAGCTGCTGCCAAAGCTGGAGGCATATATGACCATCCCCTATCCGAAACCGTTGTTTTATGGCGAAGTAAGTGACGAATACCCGGCACCATTTCTTGGCTATGCCTACGTGCTAGGAGATTTCCCAATCGGTTTGACGGAAGAACGCCGGGCTTTATCGGCAGAGACGCTGGCGAAATTTTTGCGGAGATTGCATGAGTTTCCGGTGCAGGCGGCGCTGAAGTGCGGAGTTCAGCAAGATCATCGAAACTTGACGGACATAGCATCGCGCAAAGTGAAATTGGAGGGCTTTCTATCGAAGGTGGTTGAACACTTGTCGCCGGAGGAGTCCGGTGTGATCGAAGCGTATATTAGCAGGCTGCAAAAGGACCGTGTCGAGGCGGTGAATGCACTGCTACATGGCGATCTTCATTTCAAAAATATGCTTGTGAATGAGAACGGGATCGTTTCCGGCATCATTGATTGGGGCGATCTGAGCGTAGGCCATCCGGCTTGCGATTTGAGCGTTGCTTATAGCTTTTTACCTCCTTACGCTCGCGGCGTGTTTTTCGAAACGTACGGAGGAGCGGACGAGGAAACGAAGCTGCTGGCGCGGCTAATCGCGGTATACATCCCCATACTGATCTTAATGCAAGCGGTCGATGACGGGAATGAAGCGATTGCGGCAGAGGCGAAATCCAACATCATGCGGGCACTGTCGGATTAGGCTCATTATTTCGTTGCGGCTATGGGGCTATGGCTATCGGCACCATTTTGTCGTTTAAAGGCCGCGATAAGGTACGATCCGCCTTCTCTGATGCCGCTTTATGTTGAGGAACACGAAATTCAACAGAGTAAGTCGTTGCGCTAACGGGACACGATAGCAATAAACCGCCTTTTCAACGAAGGCGGTTTTCTTATGGTCAAATATCAACATTAGAATTTAACATAGCCATTTTTTTAGGGAATATTGTATTCAGCTTCTTTTGGTGTTGAATGCGTACGGATGTAAGTATTTCCGCTTGTAGCGGAAAAGGATTACGTTTAGAAGTGAGTTGTAATCGTATACACTGATCTTGTAAGACAAAGAAATGAAATGTAAGAGGTGAACGCAATGGATGAGTATCAGGAAATTATTATGGGAATTATAACTAATTCGGGAATCGCCAAGAGCAAGGCTATGGAAGCTATTGCCCTTGCCCAGAAAGGCCATTCAGAGCAGGCAGCAGAATGCCTGGAGGAATGCAAGAAGGAGCTGGTGGGTGCGCATAAATCGCAAACAAGGCTGATCCAGCAGGAAGCGGGAGGAGTCGCACATGAAGTGACACTGTTGATGGTACATGCACAGGATCATCTGATGTCAGCCATTACGACAAAGGATATGGCGGGACATATTGTGGAGCTATATAGCAGATTGAACCGCTATGAAGCGGCGGTTGTCCATAACACTACAATTAGGGAGGACTAAGAATGAAACAAATTACTCTGGTATGTGCAGCAGGAATGTCTACAAGTATGCTGGTACAGAAAATGCAGAAGGCCGCCCAGGCCCAAAATATTGAGGTGGGGATCAGGGCCACCTCCGAAAGCTCCTTCAAGGAGTATGCGGACAAGACGGATGTGCTGCTGATTGGACCGCAGGTCGGCTATCTGGAAGGTGATTTTAAAAGTAAATATGAACCTAAAGGCATTAAAGTGAGCGTAATCGACCGAATGGACTATGGCATGATGAACGGTGAGAAAGTGCTTGCCGATGCTTTGAGCCTGTGATCTTATAAGTACGATCTGAAGCAGCTGCGCGGATTCGCAAGAACAGCTTTTATTGGCAAGAATGTAATTTCATCAAATGGAAGCGTTATCTAGATGGTGGTTATCAGATGAAATTCTAAAGCAGGAGTTGAACGGATATGGCAAATGAAAAAAAGCTATCCCACAAGCTGCAAAGATATGCAGGTAAAATTCAGCAAAACCGCTATATGAGCGCTATTTCGAATGGTCTGATGTCAACACTCCCTTTTCTGATTGTCGGGGCGTTCTCGACGCTGTTCTCTGCGCTTGCCTGGGAGCCTTATCAGAACTTTATTGCACCGGTAAAGGGAATTATCGGGTTGGCATCAACCATGACTACGGGGGTTATCGCCCTGTATGCCGTATTCTTCATTGCTTACAGACTGGCGCAGGCTTTCGACAAGGACCCGTTGGTTCCCGCTGCGACTGCACTGCTCTCGTTCCTTATCCTCACGCCGGTAGAGACCTTCGACAAGGTTCGGGCGCTGCCACTGCAATGGCTTGGCGCACAGGGTTTGTTTGTAGCCATGTTCGTCGGCTTGATCGCCTCGAGATTGTATATATGGATTGTTGACCGCAACTGGACCATTAAAATGCCGGAGGGAGTTCCGCCTACGGTCGTCAAAACCTTTTCGGGATTAATTCCGGCGATACTCGTAGCTGTTGTATTCGTAGTGATTTCGGGCCTGTTCATGCAGACCTCCTTTGTTACGGTTCATGAGTTTATTTATACCTATCTGCAAGTGCCGCTGGAAGGGCTGGGCGGATCACTGGGGGCCATGATTATCGCGCTGATCATTATGCAGGCACTCTGGATGTTCGGGATTCACGGAGCTATCGTGACTTTGGCCATCGTGAAGCCCATCTGGATGAGTCTGGATCTTGCGAACCTCG
Source organism: Paenibacillus paludis (assembly GCF_042610515.1). NCBI lineage: Bacteria > Bacillati > Bacillota > Bacilli > Caryophanales > Paenibacillaceae > Paenibacillus > Paenibacillus paludis. Next base: position 726,767 of record NZ_JBGJZP010000002.1, on the reverse strand, counting down.
ATGCCTTTCAGGCCGGTGCACCGCTGCCGAACATTATCGGATTGGCGTTTTGGTACATTTTTGCAAATTATGCACCCATGCTCGGCTTCGCACTGTTGCTGGTCTTCCTCGCCAAGAGCAAGCAACTGCGTACGATTGGGAAACTGGGCCTCCCGGGGACGTTTTTCTCGATACACGAGCCCCTGAACTTCGGCATACCGGTCGTTCTGAATCCGCTTTTGGCGGTTCCGTTTATCGCTTCCCCTATCGTTTGCGTGGTGCTTGGCTATTTTGCGACCACCATCGGCTTGCTGCCGGCACCCATCGGAATATATCCGGCATTCGGCACTCCGATCTTTGCGCTGGGGATCATCGAGGGCAGTTGGAGACTTGCAGTCGCACAGCTTGTGCTTATTCCAATCTGTATGCTGATTTACTATCCGTTCTTTAGAACACTCGACAGACAGGCGCTGAAGAGAGAACAAGATGCACAGGAAACCTCGGAGAAGGAAGAAACGACCGGAGTCAATGCCGGAGCAATCACCTCATAACCGGACAATAAACCCGGAAAACGGCGATTCATCGCCGTTTTCTGTCATTACTCCAGAAGGGGGGAATATTGTATGATCAAGCTTGGCATAGCGGAGAACAAACGTTATTTCGTCAGCGAGGGGGCTCCGTTTTTCTACCTGGCGGATACGGTCTGGAGCGCATTTACCAATATCTCGCTGGAGGAATGGAACTATTACCTGGACTATAGGAAGAGCCAGGGCTTTAATGTTCTGCAGATCAACCTGCTGCGGCAGTGGGATGCCAGCGGCAGTGATTTAATTCAGGAGCCGTTTGTCCTGTGTGAAGACGGTACTTATGATTTTTATTCGCTAAATGAAGAGTATTTCGCAAGAGCCGAGCAAATGGTGGAAATAGCGGTGGGCAAAGGGTTTGTGCCGGCGCTGGTCCTGCTCTGGTGCAATTATATTCCGGACACCTGGGCGTCCAGAATCCGGGAAGATAGAAAGATGCCGCTTGATGCAGTGGAACCATACGTGCGTTATGCTGCGGAACGCTTCTCCAAATACTACCCGATCTATGTCGTGAGCGGGGACACCGATTTTCCGTCCGATCGGGCGAACGAATATTACCGGACGGCACTTCATGTTGTGAAAAGGCATAGCCCGGAGTGCTTGACCACTCTGCATATTCAAGGAAGAACAGCGGCGGTGCCGGACGAGTTCATAAACGATCCCGACTTGGATTTCTACATGTACCAGTCCGGCCACAATTCGCAGTTTCAGCCTATGGCCTACACCTTAGCTATGGATTTCAGCAGCAAGCCGGTAACACGGCCGGTGTTGAACTCTGAGCCTTGCTACGAAATGATGGGGTACAGCCGCCAGGTGTACGGCCGGTTCAGCCGTGCCGATGTGCGCAAGGCTGCCTGGCAAAGTCTTTTATCCGGAGCGGCCGCCGGGGTAACCTACGGTGCGCACGGAATCTGGAGCTGGCACAAAAAAGGCAGGCGGTTCGGAGTTACCGGAGAAGGGTTTGACAGCCCCTATGATTGGCAGACCGCTCTTAAATTCGAGGGGGCTTGGGATTACGGATTTGCCAAATGGCTGTTTCAGATGTACGGGCTGACCGACTTGCAGCCGTGGGACATTGTGCTTAAGAACACGGAAGAGATCCGGGCAGCGGCAACCGCCAGCTTGTCCAAGGTCGCCATTTATGTTCCTGTCAATACAGTTCTGAGGTTAAATGCGGACCTTGGTGAATACGAGTTTACCATCATCGATCTTGAACACCGCAGATTTGCGGCAGCTGTAATAACTGTTAAAGAGAGAACGACAGTTATAGATATGCATGAATTCGAAAGCGATGTTCTTGTGATTGGTGTGAAAAAATCATATGAGGTGATCTAGAATGGGGTTAGGTCCTAACTTTCTGTGGGGCGGCGCAACCGCGGCAAATCAAAGTGAAGGCGGATATAATTTAGGAAACCGAGGTTTAGCAAGTGTTGATTTATTGCCTATGGGCAATGATCGAGCAGGAGTAATGGCCGGAAAAATTAAAATGCTTGAATTTGATGATCAGCACTTTTATCCGGCTCAGGTAGCAATTGATATGTATCACCAGTATATTGATGACATCAAGTTATTCGCTGAAATGGGCTTTAAAACTTATCGCATGTCGATATCATGGACCAGAATTTTCCCCAATGGGGATGAAGAGAAACCGAACGAAGAAGGTTTAACCTTTTATGAGAATATATTTCGGGAATTACGAAAGCACAATATCGAGCCATTGGTAACTTTAGCCCATTTTGATGTTCCAGTTACTCTTATCAAAAAATACGGTTCATGGCGTAATCGTAAAATGGTTGGTTTTTTTGAGAACTATTGTCGTACCGTATTCAATCATTTCAGAGGGCTGGTAAAATATTGGTTGACCTTTAATGAGGTGAATATGATACTGCATGCACCGTTTTTGGGCGCGGGCTTATGCTTTGAACCAGATGAGAATGAAGAACAGGTAAAATATCAAGCCATGCATCATCAATTAATGGCCAGTGCTGTTGCAACTAAAATAGCGCATGAAGTTGATCCCGAGAATAGGATTGGCTGTATGCTGGCAGGAGGAAATAATTATCCTTATTCTTGCCGTCCAGAGGATTATGCTAGAGCAGTCGAAAAGGATCGGGAAAATTATCTGTTCATTGACATTCAAGCCCGGGGCGCCTATCCGAATTATGCACTAAAAAAATTCGAACGAGAAAATATTCATATTGTGATGCAAGAAGGAGACCAAGAATTATTAAAACATCATACAGTTGATTTTATTTCGTTCTCCTATTACTCATCCCGGGTTGTTGCCACCGATCCATCTGTTGCTCATGAAACGGCTGGAAATATATTTAAATCCATTAAAAATCCTTATTTGAAATCTTCCGAATGGGGCTGGCAGATCGACCCCTTAGGGTTGAGGTCAGCGCTGAATATTTTATATGACCGTTATCAGAAGCCATTATTTATTGTGGAAAACGGGCTTGGTGCGGTGGATACACCAGATGAAAACGGCTATGTAGAAGATGATTATCGAATTGAATATCTGCGTGAGCATATTAAGGCATTTAAAGCGGCAGTCGAAGAAGACGGCGTTGAGCTGATGGGGTATACGACTTGGGGATGTATTGATCTAGTTAGTGCGACCAAGGGCGAAATGAGCAAGCGATATGGATTTATTTACGTTGATCGTGATGATGAAGGTAATGGGACACTGAAACGTAGTAAGAAAAAATCATTTTATTGGTATCAAAAGGTTATCCAAAGCAACGGTGAAGATTTAGAATAAATTGAATTCTAAATCATGTCCTTTTATATTTTAGTATGAAACAATTTCTGAGTGAAGTATTGCAGCTTATTCATGCGACCATCTCCTTTATCCGGGGTGGTTTTTTTCTATATGTGCTCCATCAAAAAGGGCTGTAACTCCGTGGCATGATGAATCCGGCTGTTATCCAGAATCAGCGCGATTTTCCCACTCGGATACGCAGAGAGAAGATCCTGAAGAAATCAAATAAAGGCTGTATAAAAACCCTCCTGTTTTAGTAAGCTCGAGTATCGAAAAATGGAAACGTGTATAAGTATGCGCATAATGATTTAAAAATCTGTTGGACATGGACTGAATAAATTTTGGAATTTAGTGTGATTTCCTATTACCAATGTAATGGTATATATGAGGCCGCTTTTGAGAAACTGCGAAAAGCTATAGATTCTACATATTTATTTATCCTCCAGCTTTTCATAGTAATCTGCAATGTAAAGGAGATGATTTGTGGAAACAGGAAGTATAGGATGAATATCGTCGCCGCCTCATTGAGAAAGATTGCCAGGAATCGACAATCAAGAGGACCTCAAAAGGATTAGCTTATATGTTGCGGATCAGAGTTCAGAGTAATAATAAAACAATTCTAAGGAGGAATTTCTATGAAATTCGGCAAAAAATTAATTGCTAGTACTTCTGTTATTGTGGCATCTTTGGCGGTTGCAGTAACTGCGTTTGCAAATACGGACACCAAAAATGTAAACGGCTATGGTACTCTGAAGGGTACCTTGTCGGCTTCGGGTTCCACTGCAAATTATTCGACTTCGGTAAGTTATAACAGTGACAAAGCCTACCTGACAATCGCCGGCTCTGCACAAAATGTAAACGGCACTACGGTTATTACGAAGTCGCAGATCAATAGTTCAAGAGGCGCGACCAGCTACAATGGATATTTATCACCGTTAGGGTCGAACGTATATGTTGTTTATGGGACGCACGGGGTGCAAGGCGGCAACACATATAGTGCGGATGCTGTTTTCACATATACACATCTCTAATCATTGATTGTTATTTGAAATAAGTTTATGCCATGCAGAATAGAACTGAGGAGATACGCTCTATCTGCATGGGCATAAACTTTTTTCTATGTAGTACATATCAATTTGAACTTATATTTGACGATTGTAAAAAACTCATTGACATCTATTTTTGACGATTGTAAAATATTGAAAAAAGACAATTGTCAAAAAAGGAGCAGGCTACATGAAAATAAAGAAACTTCCAGAGGCCGAGTTTGAAATTATGCGGGTGGCCTGGGCCAATGAACCACCTATTACGACAGCGACGATAATGGAACAGCTTGGTAAAGAGCGCGAGTGGAAAGCTCCAACGGTGATCTCCCTTATGCTGCGGCTGGTGGAACGAGGATTTTTACGTACGGAGAAGGAAGGCAAAGAACGCACGTACTACCCTTTGGTCGATAAGGATGTGTATCTCGCTTTGGAGACGGAGCATTTCTTGAAGCAATATCATGATGATTCATTTTTAAGCTTCGTTAACACACTTTATAACGAGAAGCGTCCGAGTGACAAGGAACTGGATGAGCTACTGAAGTGGGCGAAGGAAAGGAGGGAGTGACAATGCATAGCTTTCTCATCACTCTGCTCGAATGTTCGGTCTCTATGACGGTTATTGGGATTATCTATATGGCGGTTACGCCTCTTTTGCAAAATAGATTTACAGCAAAAGGAAGATATTACGGCTGGCTGGTCATTGTTATCGGCTTTATTGTTCCGTTTCGTTTCCATCTTCCCGTCTCAATTATTTCTATGGATACGTTATTCCCTACTCTGGGCAGTACCGGTCCTTCCAACCTTAATCCGCTAACAGCGGCAGCTTTTCCCGGAATTACCGCAACAGCATTCCCTTGGCTTAGTGTAGCTGTTGGCGTTTGGATGACAGGAGTTGTCGTATTCGTCGCCTGGCATATGGTCCGGCACAGACGTCTGTTGCGTTTGATAAAACGCTGGAATGAAAATTCCAACGACAAACAGGCATTGCGGTTGTTGCAACAGATAAAAGTTGAACTGAATGTCACCCGGCATGTAGATTTGCGGATTTGTCCCGCTATTTCGAGTCCAATGCTGGTGGGGTTAGTTCATCCTGTTATTTTGCTTCCTTCGAATCGTCTCTCGATTCAAGCCTTGCGGTTCATCCTGAAGCATGAGCTCATTCACCTCAAACGCAAGGATTTAGGCTACAAGCTGCTCATTTTTACAGCTGCTGCGTTGCATTGGTTTAACCCGTTCGTCTACCGGATGGCACGGGAAATTGCTATTCAATGTGAGCTTTCCTGTGATGAAGCAGTCGTTATGCACTCCGATATGAACAACCGTCAGCAATATGTAGAGACTATTATTAATGTTGTGAGGAATCAATCTATAGGACGCAGCGCGTTCTCCACCAGCTTTTCTGACAATAAACTGAGTTTAAAGAAAAGAGTGTATTCCATTATGGATACTCGCGGCAAAAAATGGGGGTTTTCCCTGCTCATCGTAATTTCTTTAGCAGCCGTTGGAACAGGCGTAGTTTTGCAACTAAATTCAGCACAGCCTGAAACAGCGTTGCCAGCGTCGTCAATACAAGCCGCAGCAAATGAGATTGTATCCAACCAGGAAGGCAGCGATCCTGAAGGTTCAGCACTTCCCTCACCCGTAGCATCTCCCGTAGCATCGCCTGTTCCTTCCTCGTCTCCAATCAAAGAGGATCACCCAGTGAATGAGTTGAAAAAAGAAGAGACAGGAGCTGTTTTAAGAGAGGGTGTTGGGGATGATGTTAAATCAAAATCCGATTCTGCATCAAATGAGCCAGTACTCAAGAGTACAACGCAGTCTATGTTACCCGAACTCAGGGAAAGCAAAAAGTGAAATTATATTTTTACACAAAGGAGATGAAAATGTGAATATGCGAAAGGGATGTAGACTTGTTTCATTAATGCTTATCATTTCATTAGTTCTTATTGGGTGCTCTGCGGATAAGACGCAAACCTTGAATTCAAGTCTCTCTCCTAGTGCTGAGCCTCAAAAGGCAAGTGCTCCATCCAAAAATCCATTTGAGACAGACGGAGAGAATCAAGTGATTTTAGGCAGGATGAGTCATAGGTTTGCTAATCCAAAGCTGGATCAAAGAGGACAGAGGGCTCCTATGGCGTACAATGGCGGGGAAATGAAAATAGATTATGAAGTGGCCGCCTCTGGAAAAGCCAATAATGTTGGATTTCTCATTTTTATCAATGGACAGCCGCAGCCTTACAAGTTTAATTCAACAGATACTCCGTATGAGTATATGCACATTTTTGAGGTGCCGGATGATGATGAACACTATACTCCATTTAGTTTTGTATTCACCCCAATCACGGGAAAAAAAGGGGATCAGCTTTCAATCAACATCATCAGTGTATATAATCCTGGCTTCACTCCGGATATGAAAGAAACTTCTTCTTACGGAGGTTACCAAACAACATTGCAATTGGATGGAATCATTAGTTTTAATACGGATCCCAATCCACTGGATGACCCCTCCATCATGAAAGAAGAAGTGTTAAGTGACGTACGTCAGACCACGGAGCCAATTACCCAGGAATTACTGGAGAAGGCCAGCGGATTCGAAAAGGTAGACCTCAATGCATTAGATAAAAAAGTCTATAACGAGCTCCAAATAGATGGTGACGTGCGTATGGACAATTATTCAATCGAAGGAAAAGATAAAGTACATGTAACCTTCAAGTTATTCGGTCATCCCGGTGTACAATATCGAAGTACATTCTATATCAACCACCAAGCCATTAGTGCCAAGAAGGTTTCTTTTGAGACGAAGCTGACCAAAGGCAATGTATCGGTGATCGAAGCCGACATAGAAGTGGAGAAACTGGAGGATTTCAATACGTTCTATGTCGTTTCCGCCCCCCTTAACGCGAATGATTTTCCTGATGATGTGATCATTTTGGATAAAACAGCATCCGTACTGCTCTACAAGGGAAAGGAGTGATGGGAATGAAATCAAAACAAATCGGCGCTCTTCTGCTATTGCTCGTATTTGTGATAACAGGATGCATCCGTACCGAACCTGGCAAAATAATCACGGGTCAAACCGTCAGCTCCAATCATGCAACCTCCGTTGCCTCGACCCATAGTGTGGGGAAGGCAGGGGAGCAGCCTTTATCGAGCTCATCCACCGTGCAGGCTCCTGTCTCTTTGTCATTCGGACAAATAAAGGGGGATATCCGAAACATCTACTACGCGGATGAGAATAAGGCTTTTTTATCGGCAGATCAATTGGTACTGGTTGACCTGCAAACTGGACGAGCAATAGCTGAGACTGCTGGAATGGATTTCGATCAGCAATTGATGTGGACAACCAAGCGTGGATATGTAGCAGTCGGTGTGAAAATCACTACCGGCAATAGTAGCAGCGGAGGGTTAACAACGGGTGGCGAAGTCGCGTTCCGCGCTGTGTTTTATGACCAGATGCTTAAGCAACTAACAACGTTTGACTTTAGTCCATTGCTTAAAAAGAATGAGCATATTTCATTTTTGAAGGCCATTGCAATTTCTTCTGATGGAACACAAGCGGCCTATGCTACAAATAACGGACTTTATTTGTATAACTTCAATACCAAGAAAAAAACAACTGTCATTGATTTGCAAGCAAAGGATATCGCAAAACGTTCAGGTATCGTTACTGTTGAACAAATTGGGTTCACCAATAAGGACAAGACTTTGGCCTTTAAGGCGCAGAGTTTAGAAATCCCTGTGGCACCCGGCAAGACTTCCTTCGATTCATGCGGAACGGTGAGTCTGAATGGCAGTGGCCTGGCAAATCTGACCTTTGACAACTACACCTGCAAGGAATTGACGGCATATGACCAGCAGCTGCTTCTCGCAGAGGATTTTACAATTCCCTCCGGAAGATTGCTTGTCATGGGGACTCCCGGGAGCAAAAAGAATTTTCTCAGACTGACCGAAAAAGGGGAGAGCGGATTTGTAACAGGGTCAGACAAGGGACGTTATTTTGCCACCACACTTGCAGAAAAGGGCAAAACCGGTTGGAAAATTCGGGTGTATGATACCAGCACCGGCAAGCTGCAAGCGGAGCAACACCTATCAAGCGGCGGAGAGGCCCGTTATATGGCCAACGACCCGATTGTAAAAGTTTTCGATGATGAGAGGACCTACATTGTATTGCTGGGGGCGCGGCAGCTCGATATCAAACCGAAAATCGTGGCCAAGCGGTTTTAAAAGGAGTGATCAGCCTGTGAAGGTCACATTTAAAGGGATTTCCAAGCAATATAAGGGAAAGTTTGCCTTGCAGGACTTTTCGGCAGAGATGGATAACGGGATTTATGGACTGCTCGGGACCAACGGGGCGGGAAAGACGACGCTGATCAATATTTTTGTCGGCATTTTGAAAAGTGATAAAGGTCAAATCCTGATCAATGATGTGGATGCGCGAAGCCTCGGTGTGAACTTCCTGTCCCAAATCGGCTATTTGCCGCAGTTTCCGCAATTTTACAAAAATTTCGAAGTGTTGGAATTCCTGAAATACATGTCCGTCCTGAAGGAGATCCCCAAACAGCAAGGAGAGAAACGGGCAAAAGAACTGCTGGAGATTGTCAACTTAACCGGTGCCGCCGGTAAAAAAATCGGCGCTTTATCCGGCGGGATGCGCCAGCGCGTCGGCATTGCCCAAGCGATGCTCAATGATCCTGCTATTCTGATTCTTGATGAGCCGACCGCAGGACTCGATCCCCAGGAACGCATCCGTTTCCGCAATCTGATCACCAAATTCTCGGAGAAACGGATTGTCCTGCTGGCCACCCACATCGTTTCCGATATCGAATTCATCGCTAACCAGGTCATTTTGCTGAAGGACGGGCGGCTTTTAAAGCAAGATACGCCACATGCGCTTGTGGACGGGCTGGCTGGAAAGGTGTGGAAGGTAACCGCGTCGGAGGACACACTGGACGAGAAACTGCACCGGCTCAAAATCAGCAATATGCTGCGGGAGCAGGAAGAGATTCATTTACGGGTCATAAACGATGAAAAACCGGATATCCGCGCCGTGAATGTGCAGGCCAATCTGGAGGATGTCTTCCTGTATTATTTCGGAGAGGGCGAGCAATGGTAACGTTAATCGGCTATGAATGGCGCAAGCATTTTCGCAAAGGGTCGCTTATCGCCGCGCTGCTTTTATTTACAGTGTTGAATGTCGGGAAAATTTATAGTGTGCACGAGAGTAATTCGCTGCTTGAGAACCCGGGATGGGGGGCGTTGTATGCAGAGCAGTTTCACGACTTCGGCGGAACGATTACGGATGAGAAGATCAGGAAGCTGATGGCTATTTACCAGCCACTGGCGAACCAGACCGCCGAGCTGACGACAAGCACAACCTATCGCCCTCCGGGTACACGTTTGAGCAATGTCTATACCGATTGGAACTTTTTTCGTTATTGTTTTGTGAATCCGATGAAATATGACTACGACTACAAGGCATATGCTGAGGGTGTAGTGACCAGCGCCAAGGACAACATAACGTTTTATGAAGCATTGGGCAATCATTACGATTCTCGAAAAAATGCAGCCATTGCGGAACTGTTTCAAGGACGGTCGATCACCAGCTTCGCCTATACGGAGATGTACAACTACTATGTCCAGTACGACTTCTCTGCTCTGCTGGTATTGTTAATCTGTCTCTACGGTCTCTTGAACGTGTTTTTGTCCGAGAAGGAAACGGAGATGGACACGTTGCTCTTGACCACTAAAGCAGGAGGCGTTAAAACCGCTTGGGCTAAACTTTTGGCCTCGGCTCTGTTTGTATGCAGTGTCTCGTTTTGGTTTTGGCTGGTTGATTTTTTCGCCTTTTCCCTCCTCTTTGACTCGTGGGACGCAGCCTTTTCTCCATTGTATGCTCTGGAGGATTTCATCCACGCTGGGCTGAATATGAACCTGGGTCAATACGCCTTGTTATCTGCGCTGGTGAAAACGGCGGGCATGCTTGTACTTGGACTGTTGTTCCTGTTGATCTCTTCCTTGTTTCGTAACGCGTTGCTCCCGTTTATTCTCAGCTTGCTTATTTCCTTCGGTTGCATGTACCAGCAAGAAGCCTTTGCGGGCTCCGGGCGTATCCTGCTCAAGATTATCAATCCGTTTGTGCTGGTTGTCAATCGCGAGCTGTTCCGGAGAGCGGAATTTGTATCTCTGTTGGGCTACCCGCTGCCAAGCTATATCGCCGCCCTCTTGATTGCAGCCAGCTTGGGGATTGTCTTTCTTTGCGGGCTGGCAATTTTCATGAGAAAGAATGCACTGCGCAAGGGGGATGGAAATCGTGTCAACTTGGATGTATGAGATGAAAAAAATGTTCCTCCTGCAGAAAGGCTTGTTATTCATCATTTTGTATTTTGTCTTGAGTGCGGCGGTTATGCTGGTTCTGGATAAGCCCGAGAGCCCGGACATGGAGATGAACGCTTCGCTCTATTCGCCCTATCTGAAGCAAGTGCAAGGACCGTACACAGAGGAAACCGAACATTTCTTTACGGAGGAGGCCGCCCGGATATCCGACGCCAAGGTCGCTCTGCAAAAAGCGACTGATGATTACTATGACGGGAAAATGGGGAAAGCAGCGTTTCTGTCCACGTCCGGCCCGCTGGAGGCGCTCCTGCAAAACGAGAAGGGCTTTCAGCTGATCTATGACCAATATACGTATGTCCGTGAGCATCCGGCCAATCGTTATTTTCTATACACGAATGGCTGGAACGGATTGCTCGCCCATGACAGCCTGGATTTATTGTGGGTATTACTGTTACTGCTTCTGGTAACACCGGTGTTTTGCTTCGAATATGAGAGCCGGATGGATGCACTCCTCCTTACGGTTCGCAAGGGGACCCGGTACCATGCGGTCTGCAAGATTGGACTAGTGTTATCAACGGTTGCTGTGCTTTGCCTGCTGTCCACAGGCTTGCGGTATATCTTCTACCAGTTTCAATACGGTCTGGAGAACGGAGGTTACCCACTGCAAAGCCTGTCTTACTTCGCGACGTCCACCCGGGATTGCACCCTGTTTGAAGCTTTTATGTGGGTAACGGCGGGCAAGTTGTTCGGCAGCTTGTGTTTTGCCGCGCTGATTTTGTTGGTTTCAGTGTGCCTGAAAAAATATGCGGTTGCCTTGTTTTCCTGTACGGCGGTGATTCTGCTTCCCTACTATGGACTAAGTCTGGAATCGACGAAATACTTTTTGCCAGGGCCCCTGGGGTTTCTGGTATCCACCGGTTATCTGCGTGGCACAGAGTACGAGCGTAATCCACTGAATAATCAGTTGGATGTGGTCTTTCGGGAAGTCACTCTTGCTGTGTGGAGCGTCGTATTTGCGGTCACGCTCATTCTCTGCCTCGGTGTACTGGTTGTGATTTTGAACCGGCGTACTAATATGTGGAGCACAGGGAAGCGAAAGCGGAGAATAAGAGCGGTCAGCTTGATGCTCACTTTATGTATGGCATTGTCCGCGATTGCCGGCTGTTCTTCTCGTGACAATACGGAAACAAGGGTTATATTTAATTATTCCTCCAAGCAATCCTATGAAAACGAGCATTATCGTTTTTTCGTAGACGAAACGGATCTGAAGAATATTCGCATTGTTTTTGAGGATAAACAAACTGGTGAAAAGCATAACTTTATCCGCAACCCTATGCCCTCCTTAACCCGAGTGGAAAATGCGTTATTTGGAAAAGGCACACATGTCTACTACATAAAATATGATTCGGACAAAGCAGGGTTCAGGGAGAATGTGAATCGATTTTCTGTGATTGAGGTGGATACAACGACTTTTCGTGAACGAGTTGTCTTCGAAAAGAAGCTGAGTATGAACAAAAGTCCTCTATTGGGTCTGGCGAAGGCGAATGCTCAAGATGTGAATTTTTTTAAGAGCATGAGTGCTTTCTTTCTGGATGAGCATAGCTTGTACTTCATCGGCCAAGATGAAATTCGGCGAGTCAATCGGCTGACCGGGGATATGCAGGTTGTTCTTCGGACTCCGGTCATGAGAAGCGTAGCGTTTGACGGCCGCATGATTTACTATGTCGATGGAAAATCCCAGGTCGTCCAACATGACACGAAGACGGATTCCGAGACGGTAGTCCCCGACCTTATTACACAGGCCTTTGTCTTGACCGATACCGAGCTGCTTTTTTTAAACCGGAAGGACCAGCAAAAGCTTTATGCCCTGGATTTGCGAGATTCTGACCTCCACAAGCTAACAGATATGCCTGTACTGAGCTTCTATTGCGAGGGGCAATCGATCTTCTACGTGAATAAGGAGGATCAGAAGCAATACCGTCTGGATCGGAGCGAAACCGGAAGTTAGCTTCCATTTGTCTATTACAAAAAATTTTCAACTGCTTAAGAGTGCGAAAATTATAGGAACAAAAATAGATCAATCGCAATGGGCTAAGTTTCTCCATTGCGATTGATTTTTAGTATAAAGGATTAGCCTGCTTCTTCAATGTAATCGACTACAATCCAGCCCCAGACGCCATGGTTGTAGCTGTATACATTTTTCCAAACATAACCGTCTGCTGTCACGTCTGTTCCACCCGTTTGAGCGTTTACAAGATCGCCGTTATAGAGCAACCCGAGAACCGTTCCAGACAGTGAATGAGTGCTTCTGAGCCGAACCCCATCCCCAGTGACTACATAAGTGGAGCTTCTGGCGCTTGAACTTGGTTCTAACCCGGCTAGTACTTCCCTATTTTCTGCTTGCACTTGTTGTTGGGTGTTTTCACTGCTATAAATATTTTCAGCTGCAAAGGCCCCTTGAGTAAGTAATAACATGGCCGAAATCATAAACGAAAAGCTGACAAGCTTCTTAAGCATATGAAGTCCTCCTTTTATAATTTTGTGAATATTGTCACAAATCATCTCATAAAACCTCTGGTGTCTAAGCAACTGTTTAAGGTGATCTCAAATGAAGCATCTCTTTCCCTCCTTCTCATATAGAACATTACATTCATTAGCTTGAATCACATGTTCCTCTTAACTATTTTCATTTATAAGGTTTTTCTTAGTATCTTTTGTAACATTATGGATGAATTCGGTAAACTATTATATAATAAGGGAAAATATATAAGAATTTACAATGATATTGGGAGACGCATCTTGTCAGTAATCCTCCTTTGGTTCTTCCGATAAGGGTATGAAGGGAGAGAGCAGCATTTGTGGGGAAGAAAAGGTAAGCAGCAGGATGATTTTTACGAAGAACTTTGTGTGAAATATTTCAAAAATATCTATGGCTATTGCACTCGCTTAACCAAAGGGCAAGTACAACTGAGTGACATTGTAGAAGAATGCACCCAAAATACTTTCCTTGAAGCCCGGAAGCAGATTGAGAGATTGCAAAACCATCCTAACGTTGAAGGATGGCTCTATGTTACCGCGAGGAACTTGGTCAGAAATAGCTATCGCAGTATGTACATAAAGAGGCGGCATGAGATCGTATTAGATGACGGAATGCAATTCTTTAGTGATGATGATGAACTTGCAGCATGCCTGGAAGATACATATGAAATAGATGAATTGAGTGAAAAAGTTTTGAGTGGTCTTAATGAAAGTGAGTATCAATTGTATAACGATTATTTTAGAAATCAATTACCAGTACAAGAATTGGTCGACAAATACCATATTTCCAATACTGCCGTAACCACAAGAATCTATCGGGTCAAGAAAAAAATTACAAATAATATACGTGATTACTTTAAGGAGATGTAGTTATTTTAATTTGTCTGTATAACAGTGTTAACGAGTTATATTTAAGTCTAAGTCGTCCACATAAATTTTTTATGAAATACATTGTGATCTCAACAGACGAATGTAATGTACATAATGGGGAGAGTAATAGCTATGAATAATCGGAAAGAGGATCAAAGGATCTTTAAGGAAATACTGCAAGAAAGGAGTAGTGATGCTGCTGCTAAAGATAAATTCTATCTGATTTTGCATGAAGCTTCGATGGCTGATGCGGAGACGATGGATACCGATTTGCTAAAAGAATGTGTTCAGACTCTTGATTTGCTTGAGGAAGACACATTGCCGCTTTCAGATGAAAAGGCGCAAGCAATGCAGAGGAAAATTGAAAACCAATACAGGACCTGGAAATTGACTAAACATAGAACTGTTGTAAAAAAATTAATAATTAGAGTATCAGCCGTTTTCTTATTGTTTTTTTGCTTCTCCTCCATTGTAGCCAATGCATTCGGGTTAAACTTTTTCAAGATAGTTGCCAGTTGGGGAGAAGAAACTTTCGATTTTATGGCAGAAACAAACCCGCGGCCAACCGATACTGCGGCAAACGATCAAACCTATGAGAGCATTGATAAAGCTTTTGAAAATGTGGAATCCAGGCCACTTTTACCTGAGTGGTTACCAGAGGGTTTCCATTTTAAGTATGCAGAGAAATTTGAACGAACAACAAATACTAGAATCATGTTGTATTATTCCTCTGAACAAGCGGATGACATTCTTATTATTGATTATTTGTTGTATAAACAAGGATATGTAGTTGAAGGAGGGACTTCTTTCGAAAAGGATGAAACGCCCGTAATAACCTTCGATCAAAATGGCATCAAATATTACATTTTTCATAACTTGGAGCAAACACAAGTTGTTTGGGCAAATACCAATTTAGTAATCAATATCAATGGCAGAATTTCCATAGAGGAAATGAAGAAGATGATTGAATCTATACCTACAAATGGAGGTCAAGACTGATGAGTGTGTTGCGGAAGTATGTATCGTTGTCGATGGTTATGATTCTATTGTTATCCTTTTATTCCACGGCTTTTGCAGCCGGGGATGATCAAGTGCTTCGAGCAAGTCCATACATTCGATCCTCAAGTATTAACGTTTTTGCGGATGGAAACGGAAAGTTAAGGGTTGAATCCTACGTGGGAGCTACAGGTGTTGCTGACAAGTTAGGGATTAAGGAGCTATCGATCCAAAAAAAAAGTAACGGTTATTGGTTGCCAGTGGAAATCTTGATTAGCGATAATTATAAAGATGATGCTATCAGTTACATCTACGATACGTTCTACTATGGTTCTGCGGGTACAACTTATAGAGCCTATGTTGAATTTTATGTAGAAAAAGATAATGGGTCAGAAACAAAAATATCTGTATCTTCTCCTGTAACATTGGAATGAACAGTTCCTTGGGAAATAGAAGTTCGTCCTGATTTATTTAATTGAAGATCCCAAATGGGGCTCTTATGATTACGATTTTTCGGACGGGGGTAGGTGCCGTGCTCGCGGTGTTCTTCACCAGTATGGTTGCCTATAGACTCGCGAAACGCTTTGTTAATGAAGGCGTGATCAACCTCAGCGTGACGGACATCGACGAGGTGAACTTGTATACCTTGAAGCTTCCCTCTGCCTTGCTGTTAGATGCTCAGAACGCCGGGCGTTGAAGTTGATCACAGCTGTGAGAATCCTCAAGATTTAGGGATGCATTCTGGTGAGCAAATCTGAAGCTGAAAAGAAATGAATGATCCGGCCATACCTGTTCTCATCAAAGTCATATATTAATCGCGTAGACTACCTGATGCTGCTGGTGCAATCCCTGGGACTGAATAGGCTACCCAAGCTGAAAGAGCGGTATTATGTACAGAATCTATCAAACATATAACTGAGACTAATATAGCAATGTACTGCTAAGCGGATGTCTCCGGAATTGACCGGAGACATCCGCTTTTTTTGCATTGCGATGTTTCATTAATCTCATTGTCATGGGATCTGAGAAAAGTAAGCTATCGGAGACATAGTCCAAACGACTAAAAAAACCGCACTACTTTCAAAAAAAGTACATTTGTGGCTCATCCAGATAGGGGTACAATGAAGGAACTGATTGTGGCACCAATTGCTTTGACCGCCTGCTCGCCTAGGATGCTTATTAAATCGACGTTAGTATCCAGTACCTACTACAGCTAGGCTAAGATTACCCTAACCGCAATACGGACTTGCCAACTTTGGCTGCACAGCCAGGAGCCACTAAATTCTCTGAGCTGACAAAGTCTTATCGTGAGACGTGAAGCACATGTGGACAATGAAAAGCAGGCTGATTAAAATTATATAGACTTTTGGAAAAAGAACCGAAAAGGAGTGATTAGGATGGAATGGACAACCGACGCCTTTCTAAACCGGTTATATATTGATACAGGGAGAAGCAGAATAGAAAATCTGGAGCGCTTCTGGACGAAGGAAGAACGCAGGGAGGGGCTCCGTGTTTGCCTGAAGAAGGCTTTAGGAGAATTCCCGGACAAGAAGTATCCGCTGAATTCAGTGGTGTTGAAGCGACTGGAATACGAGGATTTTATTCTCGAAAAGGTCGCCTACACCACGATGGAGGCTGTGTATGTACCCGTGCTGGTTTTAATCCCGAAGGAAGGTCATGGGCCATGGCCCGCTGTACTCGCCTGTCACGGTCACGGAAATGGGCAAATCGATGCAGCGGGGCTTGATCAGGAAGGCGTGGAACTGGCGGTCCCGGGGATTCACAATCGTTTCGCGGTTCAACTGGTCAAGAAGGGCATGGTGGTAATCGTTCCAGAGATTATGGGCTTTGGCGTACGGCGAATGGCTGAAGAATTGAAGGTCAACCCTAATTATAGTTCCTGTGGCACCTTGTCCTCACAGCTTTTAGCTTATGGCCGGACACTGGCAGGGATCAGAGTCTATGAAGCGATGCGGGCCCTTGATTATATCGAAACTCGATCTGATGTTATTCCGGGAGCAATAGGAACCTTCGGCTTCTCTGGAGGGGGCCTAATCTCATCTTTCGTGTCAGGATTGGATGAACGTATCAAGGCGACTGTTCTCTGCGGCTGGACCAATACATTTCAGGGCAGCATCCTGGCTATGCATCACTGCATAGATAATTATCTGCCGGGCTTGTTACTGGACTCTGAGCAGCCGGAGCTGACCGGGATGGTCGCCCCGCGTGCGCTTTTCGTGGAGTCAGGGGAGCAGGACCCTATATTTCCGGTAGAGCATGTCCGAAAGGCAGTCATTCACCTTCAGGAGACGTACGCTACATGGGAAGCCGGGGAACAGTTTGGCTTCGACATTCACCCAGGAGGGCATGAAATATCCGGAGTGAAGTCTGTGAATTGGCTGCATCACAAACTTGGAGAAGGGTGATTTCTGACGAAATGCCGGATACCCCCAGCTCCCCTTTTTCGTGCCTTGAATTCCTGTACTGTTGCGTAAACAACCACTCTAGATAGGTAAGTGGAACGGGTCCAGCTTGCGGTTCAAAGTAGACTCATAATTAGTAGTCAGTTCGATAAACGCCTGTAGTTCAGGATTCGCTTGCAAATTGAGAACGATGTCGGTAAGCGAACGTCTTGCTGGAATTGTGCTTCTACAAAAAGGGTCATTGCGGTTCCGACCGTAAGTCGTTTAGAATAATGATCTGTGAGCTGTCAACGAAAGAATGTAACATTAAACGATGTAAGTACTTACGTAAAAGCGAATTTTGTGGGGTACAGATGAAAATTTACAATAACCGATTGCCTATCGCTTCACTTGATCTTCATGTTCAAAATATGGGTTGGAAACGTCCTTAACCTGCTAGAGGTCCTCTTTTGAGCTATCTGTTCTTCACAAAACAGGTAGCGGCAAAGGAGGATTTTTTTATGGCTTCATACGGGAGAGAATGAAATCGTAATTTAGTTATATATAATTAAAAATACTGTTATTTAATACATGGAAGTATTCATTTATAATCATAATAAAGTTAAAACAAACTATTACTTACCATGGTTGGTTCTTGTTTAATTTAGATTGGGGAAAAGGAAGGGTTGATTTGAAAATATTAACTAATCGAATGGAAAAATTGATAAATGACAATTGGAAATTTTCGTATGGTGACATGATAACGGGTAAAGATAAGGATTTTGACGATTCAGCCTGGTATGATGTCGGTATCCCGCATTCGTTCGGTATTCCTTACTTTATGGAGAATGAATTTTATGTAGGCTACGGCTGTTATCGGAAGGAACTGTAGATCAATCCGGAGTGGATCGGAAAAACCATTCAGCTTGAATTTCAAGCTGCTTTTCAAGATGCGGAGATCTATTTGAACGGCCGGTTGGCAGGCAGTCATAAGGGCGGTTACACTGCGTTTGTTGTCGACATTTCCTCTTTGGCCCAAGAGGGAACAAATCTTCTGTTTGTTAGACTGAATAATCTATCGGACGCGCAGCTCGCTCCCCGGGCAGGTGAAAATGTATTCAACGGGGGACTTTACCGGGATGTCAGTCTGATTGTCAAGGATCCTCTTCATGTCGATTGGTATGGTACTCATGTTATAACACCGGCAGTATCGGCTTACCACGCAACCTTAAGTATAGAAACAATGGTTGTCAACGCAAACGCCCATGATGTGGAATGCAAGCTAATATCCAGGATCGAATATGAAGGAGCGCTTCTATTTGAAACGGCGCAGACAGGTGTGCTTCAGTTCGGAGAAAGTCGTAATTTTAAACAGGCAAGAGAAGTAAATCAGCCCAACCTTTGGCACCCGGACACTCCGCATTTGTACACACTGACCAGCCAGTTGTTCGAGAATGACTGGCTTAAAGACGAATTCACTACAGAATTTGGTATCCCCTGGTTCCATTTAGACGCCAAGAAAGGGTTCTTTCTTAACGGCAGCCACTACGATATTCTGGGAGCCAATGTGCATCAGGATCATGCGGGATGGAGAGACGCTGTTACGCACGCAGGTATAAGCCGTGATGTGAGGCTGATCAAGGATTGTGGAATGAACTTTATCCGGGGATCACGTATTTTGCAGCAGCTACTCACCAGAGCATCCGGCGATGAATGTTGCAGACGGAAAAGAGGAAACTTACTGGAGAGTGAATGACTTTGATTCCGGACATTGGGTGATGGTAGATTTGGAAGGAAGGAAGCCGAGAAAGCAGTCATTGCTTTTGGAAAATCTTCCGGGGATCCTGTGGAAATTTCTTATTCGTATGATGGCAAGCTGTGAAATGAATATGTTTAGGAGGCAGGAAAGCAGATGAACATTCAATTCAAAACTCCAGCAGTATATTGGGTAGAAGCACTGCCTATTGGTAACGGAAGACTCGGTGCGATGATATTCGGTGGCATTGAGAAAGAACGTCTCGCTTTGAATGAGGACACACTTTGGTCGGGCTACCCGCGCGATTGGAACAATCCCGGAGCCAAGGAAGCTCTTCCAAAGGTAAGAGAGCTTATTGCTCAGGGGAATTACGCAGAAGCAGACCGTCTATGCAAGGAGATGATGGGTCCGTATACACAATCCTACCTGCCCTTCGGAGATTTGATTCTATCGATGGATCACGGTCAATTGGTACGCAGTGAATACAGCCGTAAGCTGGATCTGTCTACAGGCATAGTTACTGTAAGTTACGCCATTGGAGGTGTACAATACACTCGTGAAATCTTTGCATCGCATCCTGACCAGACTATTATTATAAAACTGACAGCGAGCAAACAAGGAGCGTTAGGCTTCCGGGCAAAGCTTGATAGTCCGATACGATACTCGACAAAGACAGACGGGGAACACTTTACGATTTCCGGTATAGCGCCGGAATATATTGCTCCCAATTATTACGATGCGGAAGATCCGGTTCGTTATGGTGATCCGGAGACGTCCAGAGGAATGGGATTCCTCGGCCGCATAGCGGCTGTTCAAGAGGGCGGCACATTTAGAGCTGATGCTGATGGGCTTCATGTTATTGGAGCGACTGAAGCGACTCTCTATTTCAGCGCAGCGACCACATTTGATCCTAATACCGGCGCAACCAGCACTGAGAGAAGTCCGTTACAATTGACCCGGGAGACGATTGAGTCGCTGGAAGGCAAGAGTTATACCGAGCTCCGCAACCGCCATGTAGAAGATCACCGTCAAATCTTCGACAGAGTCGATCTGCAATTGGGTGAAAGCCTGGCTCCCTCTGATATGCCTACCGACCGCCGAATTGCTGAGTACGGAAGCAGCGACCCGGGTCTGGTGGAGCTGTTATTCCATTATGGTCGTTATCTGCTGATTGCCAGCTCGCGTCCGGGAACTCAGCCAGCCAATCTTCAGGGGATATGGAATGAAGAGATGCGGGCGCCGTGGAGCAGTAATTACACGCTTAATATCAATGCACAGATGAACTATTGGCCTGCGGAGAGCTGTAACTTGCCTGAAATGCATGAGCCAATGATCGATTTTATCGGCAGGCTCGCCATTAATGGTTGTAAGACTGCAGAGATTAATTATGGAGCCAAAGGCTGGGTTGCCCATCACAATTCTGATTTGTGGGGTCAGACCGCTCCCGCAGGAGACTATGGCCACGGAGATCCGGTTTGGGCATCTTGGCCCATGGGCGGTGTATGGCTGACCCAGCATCTTTGGGAACATTATTCGTTCAGCGGAGACCTGTCCTTCTTACGTGATACAGCGTATCCGATTATGAAAGAGTCAGCTCTATTCTGTTTGGATTGGCTGATCGAGAACAAAGACGGATATTTGGTTACTTCTCCATCTGCATCTCCAGAGTTGAAGTTTTTGACTGGAAAAGGGCGCAGTGCTGTCAGTGATGGGGCGACGATGGATTTGTCCCTGATAGGAGAACTCTTTGATAACTGTATCCTCTCCTCAGAGTTGCTTGAACTGGATGAAGATTTTGCGCAAAGTCTCCTAGAGGCTAAAGCTCGGATGCTGCCTTATCAGATTGGTGCACAAGGTCAGCTTCAGGAGTGGTCCGCTGATTTTGAAACCGATGATATCCATCATCGGCATGTCTCTCATCTGGTAGGAATATACCCGGGACGGCAAATTACAGGACAAACTTCTCCCGATCTGTTTCAGGCTGCGAGAAGATCACTCGAAATTAGAGGTGACGGTGGGACAGGTTGGAGTTTGGGCTGGAAAATCGGCCTATGGGCGAGATTTAAGGACGGTGACCGGGCCGGACAATTGATCTCGAATCTATTGAATCTGGTGCTTCCTAGTGAACCTATCAACCTAGAAAAAGGCGGCGTTTATCCAAATCTCTTTGACGCCCACCCGCCGTTCCAAATCGACGGCAACTTTGCGGCAACAGCAGGAATTGCGGAAATGCTGCTGCAGTCACATCAGGGGTATCTGGAATTTCTGCCTGCACTGCCTGCCCGTTGGCAGGAGGGTTCAGTTAAGGGATTGCGAGCTCGTGGAGGCTTTGAGGTCAGCCTTAAATGGAAAGGCGGCGTGGTAACGGAAGCGGAGATTATTTCTTCTCTTGGGGGACAATGCTCTCTCCTGTCAGACTGTCCGGTATGGGTCAGTAAAGACGAAACGAAGAAGCGGGTAGACCCCTCTGAGGATGGCCTGATTGAATTCTCGGCAAAAGCCGGTGAGAAGCATATATTTACTTTTACGGAATAGGAGAGCCTAGTACAGCATCAGTCTTTAAATTGTGGATAAAGCCTTTTAAGTTTTATCCGCGCATCTTCAGTAGTGAATTGCCAATCTATACCACTTTGAGAAGCGTTACGAGCAGATTCCCATTCGGTCAGCTCGCCTGCTAATTCTTCCATTGCCGGAATTCGTCTTGCTAAACATTGACGCGTCATTATACTTAGCTCAATTTCAGCAATGTTCAGCCATATGATGCGAACGGTAAGCTTGTGATCTTCCCGTCGACCGCGCTGGAAACCTATAAGGATGCATTGAATAATCCCACGGACGTGATTTCGGGCTTAAAGGGGCTTGTCGAAGGTAAGGCGAATAGGACGATTTATTCGGAACAATATGATGAGCCTGCTGTAATATGCTGCTTGTAATTCGAGTGAATTCAGGTCTGAACAACAATAAACCTCTTCATACACGAAGAGGTTTATTGTTGTTCAGTAATCTGGAAGGACCACAAATTCCTTTATCTGGATTGGCTTTTACGAACCGTTCATAAATACAATGAATCGGGAGAAAGTGATATATACGCTCTTTCTATGCACTGCTAAACTAACTTTAGAAAGAGAGGGAGATGTTATGGCAAACACTACAGTGGCTGTAGAAACCAAACTTTTGAACAAGAAGAGGAAGTGGTTTTCGGATTTCAGGGCGCACCCGACCTATTATTTTATGTTAGTGCCTATGATTTTATTTTTTGTGCTTTTTAGTTATATTCCTATGTTTGGCTTGTATTACGCTTTTGTTGATTACGACTTCAGCAAAGGTTTGGCAAGTACGTTTATCGGATTCAAAAATTTTGAGTTTCTTTTCCATGGCGGTATGGATTCAATCATTTGGAAAATAACCAAAAATACGATGCTCTACAATATAGCATTTATCGTATTGAATAACTTCTTTCAAATAACCGTGGCAATTATATTGAAAGAGTTAACGTTCAAAAAGTTTGTCAAAACGACGCAAACACTAATGTTTATCCCGTTCTTTGTATCCATGGTTATTGTGAGTTCGATCGTGTACAACTTGTTCAATTTTGATTACGGAGTTGTAAACGGTCTCATTACTTCATTAGGCTTCGAGAAGTTTGACTTTTATGCGACTCCTTATGTTTGGCCGTTTATCCTTGTGGGAATTGAAATTTGGAAAGGCCTTGGATACGGCAGTATTATCTATTTGGCATCCATTATGGGGATTGATGAAAGTATATATGAAGCGGCGTATGTCGATGGCGCAACTAAATGGCAGCGCATACTTCATATTACTCTTCCACTTCTGAAGCCGACTGTCATTGTACTGATACTTTTTGCACTGGGAGGAATTATGCGGGGGCAATTTGATTTATTCTGGAACGTGGTCGGGCAGAATGGATTATTGCTTAATGCAACTGACATTATTGATACTTATGTGTACCGTTCTTTGACCGTAAACTTCAGTATAGGCTTGGGGTCAGCCGCCGGGGTGTACCAATCCGTCTTTGGTTTGATTCTCATTCTGACCGTTAATGCTATCGTAAAGAAAGTAGACAAGGAAAACTCTTTGTTCTAATAGAAGGCTTACTTATGTCTTAATTATGAAAGGAGCCGATTATGGCTGCATCAGAAGTTAGAAACAATAAGATTCGCTTGGATCCGGGTTCAAAAGTATTTACAGTCGTTTCCGTTTCGGTGGTTTTATTCTTCTCCGTTATTTGCGTGCTTCCCTTTATTTTAATGCTCTCCGGTTCCTTTAGCAGCGAGTCGATAATTGCTATCCATGGATATAGTCTTTTGCCGCAAGGTTTTACCCTTGATGCGTACAAGGTAGTTTTTGAGACATTGGGAGGCACAATTGGGAATGCCTATCTAATCACCATATATGTCACTTTAGCAGGGACTGTTCTTGGGTTGATTGTGACCTCCATGAGCGGATACATTTTATCCAGACCAGACTTTAAGCACCGGAACAAAGCGGCTTTTTTCATCTATTTCACAACCTTGTTCAGCGGCGGTCTAATCCCTTCTTACCTGGTTAATGTGAATATGCTGCATTTGAATCATAGTCTTATGGCTATTATCCTGCCTGGTTTGATGACTCCCTTTCTCATCTTTTTGTACCGCAATTTTGTTAAGGGGATTCCAGATTCGCTTATGGAATCGGCAAGGATAGACGGGGCGGGAGATTTCCGGATCTATTGGCAGGTTGTCATCCCGCTTTGCAAGCCGGTATCGGCAACCATTGGATTGTTTCTGGCTCTGAGCTATTGGAATAACTGGTTTGGATACAGTCTTTACCTGGTAGCAGATAAAGATAAGTGGGGATTGCAATATTTGCTGTACCGTATGTTATCCCGTGTAACGGATGCGGTGCGTGACTCCCAGATCGTTATCGATCAGTTGCCAACCGAAACGATGAAATTGGCAACCGCCATGCTGGTTACAGGCCCTGTATTGTTGTTCTACCCATTTGCACAGCGTTACTTCGTTACCGGATTAACGGTCGGCAGCGTAAAGGGCTAATAGATCAGCGTTGTTAAATAGTGGGGGCATCTTGAATAATACTCGTATGGTGAAGATGCCTCCTCTGTTAACATATATCAAGCTAATTATATGGAGGGGATTATTTTGCTATTAAACAGAAGAATGAAAGCGGTTTTATCGGCATTGCTGGTTTCCACTACGGTTCTGGCGGCTTGTTCGTCAAACAAGGACAGTGGTGCTTCCGGTTCACCTGCGGCTCAGGAGCCTGCGGAAATCGTCGAATTGACGGCTTTGACCATGGGGACGGAACCGGCTAGCGGAATGGCCAACTTTTACAAGCAGTTGGATGAGTTGACCAAAAAGGATCTGGGAGCCACCGTTCGCTTTACGTTTGTTCCCTGGGGAGATGAAAAAAATCAAATCAGCCGGGCCATTGTAGCAAAAGAATATGATATCTATGTAGGCGGTTTTTGGTCCGACTTCAAAAACTTTGCTACTAAGAACGCATTTGCAGATTTGAAGCCTCTGCTATCCAAAACGCCAGAGTTGGTCAAGCACTACAATGGTATATTGGATCGGATAACGCTTGACGGCAAGCTCTACGGGATTCCGCAATACGGCAAACCCGGCGGTGGCAACTGGGGATTCTTTTACCGGGAAGATTTGCGGAAGCAATGGGGCCTTCCGGAAGTCAAAGATTTTGAATCTGTAGAGAAATACCTTTACAAGTCTAAGGAGGAATTCCCTGATACTCCGATGATTAGCGATAAAGGCTTTATACTCAATGTGTTCAGAATGTTGGCAGGCGACAAGTATTTAGACCCTACAGGCCAAATGACTACCTTGGCACCTGTAAACGATCCCTACAAGGTTGTATCTATCAACGACATACCTGAGTACAAGCAGGCTCTGCAGATTGCAAAAAAATGGTATGATGATGGTATTGTAGCCCGCGACATATTGGCCTCACAAACCAATGAAACCAGTAAAACCCTGGAATTGATGAAAGCCGACAAGAAGCCTCTTGAATTCACTAACCACTTCGGTGCTATCAGCAGCGGCTACGTTAACCAACTCCAAGCGGTAAACAAAGATTGGGAGTTTGGCTGGCTTGACTACAGCGTAGATTTGGCTCCGGGAACTGCATTTTTACCTAAACACTCTGTGGAAACCACAACGATGATTTCCGTAGGCGCGCAGAGCAAGAATGTCGAAACCGCTTTGAAATTTATTGAAAAAGCGCATACGGACAGAACCTACTATGACCTTTTGCAATATGGGGTAAAGGATGAGAACTATAAATTGGATGGCGAGTCTATTACGTTTGATGGAATAGACCCCAAGAACAAAAAACCGGGTTGGACTGGCTTGAATGATGGCTACATGAACCGTGTGGAAAAATATCCTGGCGCATGGCAAGGAATATATGACAGGCTGCAAACTGAAGGCACAAAGCTAGGCGAAAAGAATGGCATTGATCCTTATGAAGGCTTTGTTTTCGACACGAAAGATTTAACGGCTGAGATGGCAAATATTGAAACCATCAGAACCCAATACGCAGTGCCGTTGGCAGTAGGGGTGATCAAAAAGAGCATAGATGAGGATCTGGACACCTTGAACCAGCAACTGAAAGGCGCGGGCATGGAAAAATATATGGCTGCCTTACAGAAGGCATTGGATGATTTCGCGGCAACCCAAAAGAAATAATAGTTAATTCTAATGACAATCCTGACCTTTCACAGGTCGGGATTGTCTGTTATCTTATTTATAAAGATTATGATAACTTGACGTAAGGAGAGGAGAGCAATGAAGCTGCTGATTGCTGATGATGATGACTACACCCGCCTTGGCTTGCTTGAATCTGTGGATTGGAAAAGGTATGGCATTGAGACGATCAGGGAGGCCCGAGACGGAGCTGAGGCTTTGCGGGAGGCGATAGACCTCCAACCGGATCTTGTCATTACAGATATCCGCATGCCCAAACTAAATGGAATCGAGTTTGCCGAGAAACTTATGGATCGGTGCAAGCATAGTAAGCTGCTGTTTATGAGCGGCTATATGGAAGTTGAATATCTCAAAAGCGCCATTAAGTTGTCCGCTGTGGATTATATCGAGAAGCCGATTAAGCTGCCGGACCTGGAACATGCGGTTATGAAAGCGGTTGAATCTATCCGGGCTCAAAGGGAGCAGCAGATTGTAATAGGACAAAAGCTGGAGCTGCAACGGCAGAGCTTGGCAAGAAAAATAACGTCCAAGGAAGTAAACATTAGTGAATTGGTGCTACTCTGCAAGGAAGTCGCATTCCCTGCAAACAGTCATTACGTTTGTATCGTATCAGCCGCCAGGGCCAAAAACACAGAAGCGGATCACACTCTGAAGCCTGAGATGATTCAAGCTTTTTGGGATGCGCATCACATCCCGTCATTGCATGTCCAGGAGGATCAGAATAAACATCTTACCGTATTGGCATTTAAAAAGAATGAAGTCAGGAAAGTGCAGCATTTATGCAGTCAGTTTCTTCATCAATATGATGGGCTGATCATGGGGATGGGGGAAGAAGCAAGGGAGCTGAAAAGTATTGGGGACAGCCATCAAACCGCAAACCGTGCATTGGAAAGGTCATTTTTTCACAGGGAACAGCGTTTTTTTGGTTTCGAAGCAAAAAATCAGCCTGAGCCGAGGATAGATCTATATCCTGAATTCTTTACCATTCTCAAAAATAACCTTGAAGAATTACCAGTCTGGCTGGATTTCATATGCGATAAGATCAAACAGGCAGAATTTCCAAAGAAAGAAAGAGTATGCGAGCTTTTCCACTCCTTTGCGCAAACGGTTTTTCAGGAAAGAGCATCGGTGATTTCTCGGCTAAGCCATGCTTGCTGCCAAGGCGATGTGGAGAAAGCGATATTGGAAAGTTCCACTATAGATGAGCTTCACAGCATCTTGAGCACACTTATTACCGCATATATAGAAGACTTGCAAGAGTCCACCCCATATTCAGGCATCGTACGCGAGGTAATAAAGTATATCGCCGCCCATTGCAGCAAGGTCGATCTGGATATTCGGGAAATTTCTGACCATGTCCATATGTCCACTAGCCATATGGGCTTGTTATTCAAGAATGAGACAGGACTGACGATCAGGCAATATATTGGAGATTACAGGCTGGAACATGCCAAAAAAATGATTCTGGATGAACACTATAAAATTAATACGATTGCCGAACGCTGCGGATATGCCAGTCCAAGCTATTTTACAAAGGTTTTTCGTGCCGCGACCAATCATACACCCTTAGAATACCGAAAGCTGATGACAAAATGAAAACCAAACACTTGTTTTGGAATTCCTCTTTAAGGAAGAGACTGTTGATCATCTTGGCGTTTTTCGGCCTGGTTCCGTTATTCATTACTTTTATGATATCTTACCGGCAAATCAAGCAGGAATCGTTGAATAGCCAGAATTACGCAGCCAACCAGAATTACGAACAAACCCTAAGCACGCTATCGGACAAATTTCGGCGGACCGAGAATCTTTCCACCATGATTATTTTGAATGATGTTCTTGTTGCTGCACTTGATAAGGATCCGGAAGTAACGGACATTGCGGAGCAAATAATGGGCTTCGAAAAAATAGATTCCTATACCAAAGTCCTGGAAGAGAGCAACGATAGTGACGGTATTGTGTATTATATTGATGACCGGTTTGTGGTTTCCGGAACAGATACGCGATTTCGAAAGATGCGCGCTATTGAGGGGAGAAAATGGGCGCAAGAGGTGTTGAACAGCACCGGAGGGCCCACCTGGTACTCCTATACGGATGTCAATGTGACAGGATTACCCCAATATCTTGCGTTGGGCAGAATATTATGGAATGTAAGAGATTTTAGCGATCCGATGGGGATTGTTGTGATCAACATTAATTTGAAGTCCATAAGTGACACTCTGACCAAATCGGTTCCGGAGCAGATGGTTTATTTGACAGATCGACACAGAAATATAATAGCAAGCAGCCATAACGGAGACGCGCTCCAAGGGATACCCATGTTGAAGGAAACAACCAGCGTGTTTGATGCTGTGAGCTTGAACAACCGTGACTACCTGTATCGCAGCAACCAGATCGGCAAAAGCGGAATGTTTCTGACCTCGATCATTCCTAAAGCTGCTGCATTGGAAGCGGTTAATAAAGTTGGCTCGCAAATGATAACTATGTACGTGGTAGTAGCTGTCATCTTGTTGATTCTCATTTTTCCGGTTACCCGCTCTATAACAGCACGAGTATTCTTGCTAACCCGCAAGATGGATCAAATCCGTAATGGAGATCTGCGCACGTTGGACATTGAACCGAGACAGGATGAGATAGGGCGGCTGGTTTCCAGCTATAACTATATGGTCAACAGCATACAGGAGCTTCTTCAGGAGCAGTATCGTCTGGGTGTCGAAAAAACCGGAGCTGAACTGAAGGCTCTTCAATCCCAGATCAACCCGCATTTTCTCTATAATACACTTGATATGTTAAATTGGATGGCCCAGCGGGGAGAACGAGCCAACATTCAGCAAGTGGTTTATGCACTATCGGATTACTATAAGCTAATCCTGAGCAAGGGCGAGGACTTCGTAACGTTGAAGGATGAATTACGGATGTCCAGTATCTATGTTGAGATCCAGCAAAAGAGATTCAAGGACCGGTTCGCCCTTAAGACCGATATTGAGGAAGAGGCTCTGGGTTGCATGCTGCCCAAAATCACCCTGCAGCCCCTGGTTGAAAATTCAATAGTTCATGGAATCACGGAGAAACCGGATGGAAAGGGGATTATCTTCATCCGGGCGGTAGTAAGCAATAACCGATTGATACTAACCATTGAAGATGATGGAATCGGCATAGACAGCAAGCAGGATCGAAAGCCGGGAACTCGCGGAAGCGGGTACGGTGTAAAGAATATCGAAAAAAGATTGGAGCTGTACTTCGGGGAACAGCGTTGCATTCGTTTTGAGAGCAATCCAGGAGAAGGAACCCGTGTTGTCATTGACGTTCCTGCAGTACGACATTACTTGGAATAGTTAGGTATACAACCGGAGTGCTGCATAGCACTCTTTTTGTTACTTTAGCATAGGCCTAAAAATTACAAGTAATCGTGAATAAGTGATATATTCACCAAGTACATAAATTGATAAAGTAAAAGCGATCTCAAGCTTCTCTATGTTCATTAATAGGATTCTGTTATTAATTTAAGAAGGGGTTGTGATTTGTTCAAAATGCAGTCAGTAATTCGGTATTAAAAGTAGTAAGTGACTGCAAATATGGAGGGTAATATGGATAAGCTGACGATTTATGAGGCACCGAAGGGTGCGGTGGAAAATGATGATTTTAAAGTCTGGGTACGAATACCGGGAGAGTCCTGGAATGAGCTGTTTGTTTACGAAGTTGAGGTTGATATGCATGAGGTACGTCAGGCATCCATGGTTTATTTCGACATGGAAGGTAAGGTTGAGGTTCAGGTGGAGTGTCTGAAGCAGCATCCGGAAAGTGTAATCATCCGGCCGCTGGCCACTGCCATCGTCTTTGAGCACAAAGCGAACAGGATTACGTTTGCATTGGACCAACCATGCAAGCTGTCCTTCGAGATAAACGGCGATCGTTTTCACAATTTGCACTTGTTTGCTAACCCTCCCGAGCTAAATGCTCCGCAGCCAGACGATTCCGATGTACTGCTGCTGAAGCCGGCCATCCACCGGATGGAAGACATATACCGGATGGCTGAAACGCCGCTTCCGGCGACGGGGCAACTGCCGAAGGTGCTGTATTTCGCACCCGGCATGCACTATCTGGAGGAGACTATCATGCGGATTCCGTCGGATACAACGGTGTATCTGGCTGGAGGCGCCATTGTGACGGGTTCTCTTGTATGTGAGCGTGCCGAGAATATCGTGATTCGAGGACGGGGGATTTTGTATTTGTCCAACTTTGACAGGTTCTCTGCCTTTCGCGGTATCCGGATCGTCTTTTCTCGGAATATATCTGTTGAGGGTATTATCTTGTTAGACCCGCCGCACTACAGCATCTATATCGGCAAGTCTGAGCACGTCCGTATCGACAATTTCAAATCGTTTAGCACCCGTGGATGGTCCGATGGTATCGATATGATGGCCAGCTCCGATATCACTGTTCATGATGTATTTCTTCGGACATCCGATGATTGTATCGCCGTGTATGGAACAAGGTGGGACTATAAAGGGGATACCCGCCGGGTCCGCATAAGCGATTCGGTGCTGTGGGCCGATGTTGCCCATCCGTTGATGATGGGGACTCACGGAGATCACCATGGGAATGGGGACACCATTGAGAATGTACGGTTTGAGAACATTGATATTTTGGAGCACCACGAGCCACAGAGCAATTATTGGGGTGCCATGGCGATCAATGCTGGTGATAAAAATACCATCCGAAACATTGTCTACGAAAACATACGTGTAGAGGAATTTGAGCTGGGGCAGTTGCTTGACCTCCGGGTGGTCTGGAATAAGGATTACAATCCGAATCCCGGTAGCCGCATCGAGAACGTCGTCTTTAAGAACATCAGCTACAACGGAGCTAATGCCAATCCCAACCGGATCTACGGCTTTGACGGGGAGCGCCCTGTGGACGGAGTTACTTTTATCAATTTGCGGATTAACGGCCAGCTTGTTCTGGATGCACAACAAGGTCATTTTGACATCAACGATTATGCCAAGAAAATTGCTTTTTTCGGCCCGGATAAGCATTAAGATTATGCGTCAATCAGCTCATCTAATGAAATGGAGTGATACTTTGTGATTCAAGCTGAGAAGTATTGGGAGAACCCGAATTTGCTCCATGTGAATCGGGAAAATCCAAGAGCGCACTATATCCCATACGCGGATTCGTCATCCGCCGTTTCGAGAAAACGCTCGTTATCCCCGTTCTACCATACATTGAACGGGAATTGGAGGTTCCGTTACGAGACAAGTGTCAACCAGGTGGACGATAAGTTCTTCAGCCCGCATGCAGATCTGGACAATTGGGACGACATAATGGTTCCTTCCTGCTGGCAGACTCAAGGGTATGACCAGCTTCATTATACCAACACGAATTATCCGATCCCCTGCGACCCTCCTTTTGTTCCGGATGAGAATCCGGCGGGGCTATACGTGAGAGAATTTAACGTACCCAAGCATTGGGAATCGAAAGAAACCTATATCGTGTTCGAAGGAGTAAACTCATGCTTCTACTTATGGCTGAACGGTTCATTCGTCGGCTACAGCCAGGGAAGCCGGGTTCCTGCAGAGTTTAACATCTCTGAGCATCTGCAGGAAGGAACTAATCACATTGCCGTCATGGTGCTGAAGTGGTGTGACGGCACATATTTGGAGGATCAGGACATGTGGCGTTTCTCCGGTATCTTCCGTGACGTCTACATGCTTGTCAGGGACAAGGTTCATATCCGGGATGTCTACAACAGGCAGGAGTTGTCTGAGGACTACCGCCAGGCTAAGCTTAAGTGTGAGATGGAGACGACGGGGCGGAAGGAAGTGCGTGTGGAACTCCGTGATGCCGTTAACCATGTAGTCGGCGCAGCATCTGCTGTGGTTGAAGGACAGGGAGCTGTAGAGCTGGAGATCAAGGAGCCGGTGCTGTGGAATGCGGAACTGCCGTATCTGTACCGGCTGTATGTCTACTCCGGTGAAGAGGTGCTGTCCTTCCCGGTGGGCTTCCGGCAAATCCAGATCAAGGACGGGGTGTTCCTCATCAATGGACGGGCCGTGAAGCTGAAAGGGGTCAACCGTCATGAATCCCATCCGGTAATGGGGCAGACGATCCCGGTGAATCATATGATCCAGGATTTGCACCTGATGAAGCAGCATAACGTGAATACGATCCGTACTGCACATTATCCCAACGACCCGCGGTTTATGGAACTGTGCGACGAATACGGATTTTACGTGGTGAATGAAGCTGACTTGGAGTGCCACGGCATGAGTTCGGCGGAGAAATGGGCGGATGGAGCTATTCATAAATTATCCATCAATCCGGAATGGAAAGCGGCCTTCGTGGATAGGGCCCAACGTATGGTCGAGCGGGACAAAAATTTCCCGTGTGTTGTGATCTGGTCTCTGGGCAACGAATCGGGCTACGGTGAAAACCATATCGCAATGGCGGAATGGATTCACAAACGGGATAGGTCACGGCCTGTACATTACGAAGGAGCGGCATTGCGGTATAAAGGGAACCCCGATGTTGATTGTCTGGATATGGAAAGCCAAATGTACGAGTCCGTGCAGTTTTTGGAAGAATATGCGAAGGATGAGACTAAGCTCAAGCCATTGTTACTGTGCGAATACTGCCATTCGATGGGAAACGGTCCGGGAGATCTGCAGGACTATTGGGAGGTCATCTACAAGTACCCGAAGTTAATGGGGGCTTGCGTTTGGGAATGGTGTGATCACGGGATCAAGACCGGAACGAAAGATGGAAAACCGATATTTGCATATGGCGGGGATTTCGGGGATTTACCGAATGACGGAAACTTTTGCATTGATGGTCTCGTGACACCGGACCGGGTCCCGCATACGGGACTGCTTGAATTGAAAAAAGTGATCGCTCCTGTGCGTCTTGAAGTGGAAGATCAGGAGAACGGCAAGGTGCTCTTGACCAATCTGTATGATTTCATAGATTTGTCGCATCTGGAACTGTTCTGGAAGGTGGAGAAAGATGGGGAAACCGTACAACAAGGCTACATAACGCAATTGGATGCCACGCCATTCGGCGGTCAGCAACTGCTGACAATACCGTATGAACTGCCACAGGGTGCAGCCGGACGGTACTTCCTGAACTTGTCGGTCCTGCAAAGGAAGGAAACGAGCTGGGCGAAGCCAGGGCACGAAATCACTTTCGAACAGTTCGAACTTCCGGTCAGCATTCCGGCAGAGACAGAAATAACCTCCCGTACCGCTGCACATGGGCATGGGTTTTATGCGAGCCAAAGCGGACAATTGCTAGTGATCGAAGGTTTCGATTTCCGTCATACCTTCCATCTAGGTGATGGAACATTCGTGGCCATTACCAAACATCAGGTTCCTATGCTCGCGGCACCGTTAAGTTGGAAGATATGGCGCGCTCCCATAGACAATGACCGCCCGGTTCAAAAGAAATGGACCGATGAAGGATATGACCGGGCGAAAATGAAGTTGTACCGGTGCGAATGGACACAACAGGCGGACGGCTCCGTTGAAATTGTGGCAGAGTTCTCACTCGGCGGTTATATCCGCTATCCGTTGATGCATGGGACGACGGTATGGCATGTTAACTCCAACGGGATAATATCACTCCGTACGGAAATCAAAGTACGTGAGGATCTGATTTACTTGCCGAGATTTGGTCTTCAACTGACTATGCCATCCGGCATGGAGCAAGTCGAATACTTCGGTTACGGACCTCACGAATGCTATTTGGACAAACGTCAAAGTGCCGTTAAGGGGAAATACCTGCTCCATGTGGATGATATGTTCGAGAATTATATCAAGCCGCAGGAGAACGGATCACGTTACGGTACGGAGTGGGCTGCCGTATCCAATGAGCTGGGTATGGGTTTGATGTTTACCGCTCCGAAGCATTTTTCATTCCAAGCATCGCATTTCACGCCAGAGGATCTGACCCGCGCAGCCCATGATTATGAGCTGATCCGGCGCAAGGAAACCATCGTGCATCTGGATTATAAAATGAGCGGCATCGGTTCCCAATCCTGCGGCCCCGAGCTGCATGAACGGTTCCGGCTGAATGAGAAAGAAATCGTCTTCGAGTTGATTATCTCTCCTGTCTTCAAAGATTAAAAAGGGGAGGAACATATCCGCACCTTCGTGAAAAGCTCCACTTCCAGGTTGGATTCGCCAAAGGAGCAGTTGGATTTCTGTTGAGAAATCAAGCTGCTCCTTTATTGATGTGGTGTGATCACTTGAAATGGTTGCTGCGGAACTCGGTCGGCGTCATACCTTCCAACTGCATAAAGATTTTGTTGTAGTAGCTGACACTCGGATATCCGGAGCTGATTGCGATTTCCTTAATCGCCATGTCCGGATGTCGAAGCAGAAGCTGCTTGCTGTTTTGAATGCGAGATTTCGTAATGTAGGATAGCGGCGTTACCCGGGTTACCTTTTTGAAAAGACTGCAGAAATAGTTAGGCGTCAAATTCAATTTATCTGCCCATTTTTCCAGTTCAAAAGGGAGGTGGGCGTTTTTTTGCATGAAGGGGAGGATTTGAATGATTTTGTCGACGTTTTGCGTCCCTCTTTTATTGGTAAACGGCGTGGCATTGCTTACAAATTCAATCAGCACCGCATAAGTAAGGGCTGATAATTTGGCCGGCCGCAAAAAATTGTGGGCTTCCATCTCATCCAGCAATTCAGTAAAGGCCTGCTCCAGCATATTTAGATCGTTCATATACCATATAGAAGTTTCATGGAACCCTCGTTCGAGTAGAAAATCCGAAAGTTTGATTCCATTGAACTGTATCCAGTAAATCACCCAAGGGTCGTCCTCCGAAGAGTAATAGCGCATGTTCTGGAAAGGACAGTGAAAAAAGATATCTCCTTGTTTTAGAGTATGGACCATGTTGCCAAGCTCAATATAGCCTTTCCCGCTTGTTACGAAATGTAAGCTGAAATCTTTTACTCCCCCTGGACGTGTGACATTATGGTCGCTGGTTCTCGTATATTTTCCGGCAGAATGAGGAAAACAAAAAAAGTTGTATTCCTCGAAAGAGGGAAGAAAGTAATGCTGGTACAAAAGGCAGTCACTCCGATCATTAATGTAATGCTACTATACTCCCCATCATATTCATTTCCAAAAACGGTTGCAATATGAGATGAGAGGAGGGGGATCTGTGATACGTGTGATTTCATAATTAAATCGACTATACTATATTTTAAAAATAATATTGTTATATACATTGACATTTCCTGTTATTTATATCAGTTTCTTTTATGGATAGAATTGAACTGTAAACGCAATATAGTGCTATTATACCCGGGTGATGACTCGTTTACGAAATGATGAAAGGGGGTAAGCGTTTGCACCTATGAGGTTAAGGATGGTCAGAAGCAACTTTCGGACAGCAATTTGAAAACGGATAACTTTTATGGTGAAAAGGATAAATACGGCGGCGGCACTAGATCAGGCTCCGCGGACAGTGTTCACGAGCGGCGAGAACGAGGCCTTTTAATGAAATTGACAATCGATTCTTTGACATAGGTTTGAATCGGAGTCAAAGGCGATATGAATTTGTCCGATTGGGATAAATTCCAGTCCAAATTGAAGCAGTTAGGCGATTACGAAGGCATACTGGAGATATACAACAATAAGGTTAAATAACATTATGAAAGAATGTTAGAAGGCTCTCGATACAGCTGAGGGATTACCCGGTTTGGGCAATCCCTCAGCTTGGATCCTTTTTTACTTTTTTATCTCTTGAACAAACGAAGTTCTGCCATATTTCCAAACCACGAATTCGGGTTTGTAATCTTGATGTAACGGTATGTAGTGTTACTACCAACTTGTAAGACTTGCCATTTCTTTGTGCTAGTCACACCATCACTGGATAGTGATGTCCAAGTACTTCCATCATTTGAGCCTAAAATCGTAAGGCCCACTAATCTGTTCGTTATATTTTGCGTTGCAAGCACTTCGACTCTGGACAAATTGACTCCTTTGTCTTTGAAGTCGAAGATCGCATATGACCCCGCACCCGATCCGTTAACTCTCAAATCCGTGGATGTGCCCGAATTATTATCGAATAATTTATTAATATTTGCTACCAAGTCGTCACCGGTTCGTCCATTCGAGTCAACGAAATCTACGCTTCCATCCATAACATGGATCAGATTTACTTCATTGGACAGAAAAACGCTGGAATCATCTGTTACCGTTTTAGCTTCTATACCTTCCTGTTCATTTAAGGTGTTATATTTAATCGCAAATTGAGCCAAACCAATCGTCGGCTGATCATCCAAAGTGATTTCCGCTGAATAGGAACGACCGCTTGCATCTGCTGTTACTGCGGCCTGCTGACCATCTATTATTACATTTACATCTTTAATTGCTTCCTTAGTTTCAAAAGTTAAGGTTACTCTGTCCTTGGGAAGCGCTCGAGTGGGAATGACATTACTGGATTTTATGGATACACTTTTTATTTGGTTGGTTGTTTCATACAGTGATCCAAAAATTCGAAATTCGGCAGGACTAAATGGACGGGCTGATGCATTTATTTTCAAATACCTGAATTGCACATTTTTGTATTCCTCCATTACCGGCAAATCCACCATTTGTTCTCCACCTGTGATTGAGGCATTTGTTAATTTGGTCCAATTAATACCATCAATAGACCCAAAAACCTCGGAACCCCATATACGATTCGGAAAATATTTTCTGGACTGCATCTGAAAAGAAGTGGCAGAGACTTTAAAATCAGATCCAAAGTCGAAGGTGAAATATGCATTGGGAGGCCACAAATCTGTTACCCATGTTTGCGTATCACCATCCACCAGCGTAGATACCTCTACGTCAGGCACTGAAGAAGTAACTCTCCCTACATAATTAATACTGCCATCATTTAGCAGCGGCGTGACCATCGTTAAATTATTTACGGCTTCTTGCAGGTTATTCAGTGCGGTGTTCAATGTATCCTGATTTGTCTCATTATCCGCTATAAGCTGTTCTATTGCAGAATAAGCATTATTACAGGCATTATCAGTTAATCTCGTGTAAGTCTGGGAACGATCATAGGGTGCCATAATTTCCGCAACCGTTTCTTCTATATTAGATTTAACATTTACGGTTGCAGTGAGCATAGAGGTCGCCTTCCCATCATTAACCTGTACAAGGAAAGAATAACTGCCTGATGTTGCAGGAGTCCACGTGAATTCGCCAGTACTTGGGTCTAAGGCGGCTTCGTCCGGACCATTAATCATTGTATATGTCAAGGTATCGCCGCTATTTGCATCAGTAGCTTCAAAGGAAGCGGACGTTGCATGACCGACATAAGTGTTTACTGTAATTTCTGTTGCAGAATTTTCAAATTGGGGAGCACGGTTATCTGTCGGACTCACTTTTATATGATCTATGGCCAGATAATTTCTAGAGTCACCCTCAAGACTTAAAATCACAATGTTGATCCCTGGAAATTTTGAGATGGGCACTTCCTTAATATTCATATTAACCGTAACATAGGTCCATGTGCCATTCGTATTTGGTAAATTCACGGTTTTAAACGGTTCACTGCTAGCGTCTCTTCTTAATTTCAATTGCGAGACTCCGTTTGTTTTTATTTTAAGTGCCAGGACACAATAATCATCACGATTGTATAGGGCCGGTATATTCAGAACAGCTATCTCTGTTCCACCGTTCCCTGCATCAAGCTTTAAATAGGAAGTTGTATTATCACTCTCTTCCGTCGCAGTACCACTCAATAAAGTATATCTATTTTTTTCTACTTCGATCGGATTGGTATTCCCACTATTAACAGCTGTGCCAGCAGCCGATGCCGGAATATGAAGCCAAAATTCTACTCCCGCATTTTCTGGTGACGGAGCTTTATGAAAGGCTTCTGT
The DNA here is from genome assembly GCF_042610515.1 of Paenibacillus paludis. Lineage (NCBI taxonomy): Bacteria > Bacillati > Bacillota > Bacilli > Caryophanales > Paenibacillaceae > Paenibacillus > Paenibacillus paludis. The sequence goes on along the minus strand of NZ_JBGJZP010000002.1, from coordinate 688,871 downwards.
AAAATATTTAGCATCATTCCCATTCATATCTACACCAGATTTTTGATAGTAATAATACATCATATAGAAATCATAAAATCTGCCGCGCCCAAAATCTGCAATTGTATCATAGGCTTTTATAGGATGCCATGTTGTTTCATATCCCAAATTATACTTACTGAAATAATTAGCGCCTTTTAATAAACGATCGTCCTTGAAATGGAACATGCTAACCGCATCGGAAGCAGTCGAAATTGCCCCTGTGGAAGGATTTACTTTAGTTCCTTGTGCTTCAAGCATATAGGCTATTTGTGCCAGACATGTTATATTGGCAGCTGCATGCGGTTGGTCGCGCCCCATCTCTGCTACTTGTATAACAGAATCATCCACATCACTCACAAGACCGTCATCTAACACTCTTTTCATAACTTGTGCAAGAGCGCCTGTATTTTCAGGGACACTTGCTTTACTATTTACAGTCGCCATCTCTACTGACTTAGCATAATCGGTTGCATCATCCATAAAAAGATCGGCAGACATACGTCCAACCAGCGCATAGCCAAATTGATTCATCCAAAAATTAACAGATGTAGGTCCGGCAAAAAAGTTCTCATTCGCCGGCTTAACATAATTAGTGATAAATTTGGTATTATCCGCCTCTGTCCATACTAAATCGGGACTTTCAGTACTTGTATATTTTAAAAGCTCGGCTGCCGATACCATAAAATACATAGCATATGACATTTTTATATGTCCATCCACAACGTACTTTGCTTGTGATGGATCTAATTGAGACCATAACCGAAGAATCGTGATCGACTTGTTGCGATATGCTTCATCACCCGTAAAATAGTACAAAAGTGCTTGCGTAAAGGCAGCTTGTGCATCAGGTCCTATAATATTTTGCATAAAACTGGACGAATAATCGGAATACGTGAACTTAGCCTTTGCTGGATCACTGCTATCCTGATTCTTGATCCCATAACTCTTAGAGGCATAGGGTGAACTTGACATTGCATTAAAATAGCTCTTCCATGGATCAGCTCCATTTTTAATTTGTGTCCGCACATTTTCTAGTTCAGATTTTGTAACCCCGATGCCCGGATGAACAAATCCGCTTTCCGGGTTAACTTTAGATAGTATTGTCGGCTCATAGCTAGTGGAATTTAATGTAGTTGCAGCGCTTGCTTTAGCATTCAAATACGGAAAAAATGAAATAATCATACTAATACAAAGGATACTTGCTATTGACTTCATAAGGTTAGTTGCTCTGTTTGAATTCATTATTTCCTCCCGGTTTCTCTTGAAATTAATTGAGTGACAAACATTTTCGAACTTTTTCGACAAATATCTTCCTTACTTATCGATATATCGTTCGTTTCTGGAATTATGTTTATAGGACAAATTACCTTACTTGGGTTTGACTACAAACCCTAATCATTTTAATGAAATAATTACAAGGAATCGTGGAAAAGTAATATTTACACCATGTGACTTGATTAGCTATATTTAGAACGGTTAAGGTAAGCGCTTACTTTATGACTACACTTGTAGTGAGGGGGGATCGTTCCATCTGCCAGCTTTTTTGCTAAAGAACACACGCATACTCTATGAATGCCAGGGAGGAGGGACACATCTGGTGAAGCAGCATATTGGTTATCTGATAGAGAGACAGTGGGGGAATTCATTCAGATAGGATGATTCAGAACACGATTCTCCATATGTATATCTTATGTGAAGGAGCTAAAAAACGAATGGAACGAAAACTATTAGTGATGAAGGGACGTTTGGTTCGCAGGTGGATGTCCATTTTGCTGGCCGCAGTGATGCTGCTGTCCTATTTGCCCATGACGGCCGAAGCTGTAACCGCTCCAAATGACGGAATGTTGGATTATCCCGCATTGGCCACCGGTACTTCCGGTTCGGGCACAACAATAACATCTGCTCAACTAGCACAGTTAAAAGATGATAATACCAACACCTATATTGGTGACTTTAGTTTACCGACACCTTATTTCACGCTTGATTTTGGTGATGGTTATGGTGTAATAGCGAAAGCATTCAAAATGCAAGCCCGGACCTCATATTCCGGCCGCATTTCCGGCGGACGGGTGCTGGCTTCTGCGGACGGCAGGGGTTGGACGGAAATAACGGCTGCAAGAGCGTCGTCGAGTATCACGGACATGCAGACCTTGTCAGTTAAAACAGAGTTTCAAGAGGTTCCTTTCCGCTATCTGAGATTTCAGGCGGATGGGTCCTGGGGTATATTCAACATCGGCGAGTTAAGAATCGACGGATCAAAAGTGACGCTGGTAAATCTGATTAACTCTGTCTCGATGTCGTCCAGCAACGCGGACTCTGCTACAGCAGTTGCAGGCGATACCGTTACCCTTGGATTTGTGTCAGCCTCTCCCATTTCCGATGTTAATGTCCACGCTAACGGGAAAGTATATCCTGCTGTACTGAAAGAAGGATCGAACAACAAAGAATGGTCTGCAAGCTATGTCATCGGTCCGTATGAATCCCCTGGAACAGCTTCATTTTCCATTCATTACAAGGATGCGGAAGGGAATTACGGGAAACCGGCAACCGCAGCTATGCTTGGAAGCGTTTTAACGATTGAGGAGCCCACGGATTTTATTGATGTATTATCTAAAGCTAAGGCATTTGGGATTCCTTCACCAGACGGAAGCAGCAATGTTGATTATGGTACGACCAACGCTCAGAATGGCAAAGCTTTTGCCACCCTGATGATGGACAATAATACGATCACTTACCCCGACTACAATAAATATAATGGTTACGTATATTTGAACGTGGATATGGGCGAAGGCAATGCAATCGCTCTAGATCGGGCACATTTAATAGCCAGGAGTGATCTGCCCGGCCGCATCTTGGGCACCTACCTGCAAGGTTCCAACGACGGAATCACCTGGAAAACAATCAGCAGCAGTGCAATCCAAAGCATAGATTGGCAAACATTATCTATAACAGACAAGACATCTTACAGATATCTTAGAATTAACAGCACTGCGAAATGGTATTTAAACATGGCGGAGATCAAGCTCTACGGAAGACTCCGGCAGGCAGGAGTTCTCTTCACGTATGATTTGCAGGATCAAGTCGCCGCCGCCAAGGTTATCGTCGGTCAGGGGCAAGTCATTCCAGGCAAACACCATTATTCTGATGCGACCTGGCAAGCGCTTAAGACTGCCTATGCTAACGGACAAGAAGCCCTGGCCAAAATAGAGAGTGGCACCGCGAGCGGCCTCACCCAAGCAAATCTGGATACGTTGACCGCAGCCTTGAAAGCTGCCATTGAAGGGCTGGCGGAACAACTGCCTGAGGTTGTCGATTTGGGGCTGAAGCTCGCAAGTCCCGGCATCGCGCTTAACGCAGCCGACCTTGACCGCATCAGAGAACATGTGGCCAAGAAGGAAGAGCCCTGGTACACCTATTATCAAAATTTCAAAAATAACCCCTTAGCCTCCAAGTCATACCAGATACAAAATGATAAGTATCCGGGTACCGACACACTGGCGCCGAATTTCGGGTATCTCAACTATAACACTGGACTTTTTAACAACCAGCTCTCCAAGGATTCGCATGCGGCTTATTACCAAGCTCTTATGTATTATTTTACAGGTGATAAAGATTACCGGGCTAAAGCGATTCGGATCTTAAAGCTATGGTCCATGGTGAATCCGGCTGAAGCCGGTCCGACAGCTGATGCACACATTCATTTCGGCTTTCCGATGTTTATGATGAATTCGGCCGTCGATCTGATCCGTTCGACCAGCACCAATGATAACGGCCTTATGTGGACACAGGAAGACACAGACAAATATATCACCAATTTTGTGGATCCGCCCCTGCGTTTGTTTTTTGATAAAAACACGTACTGGCTTAACCAGTTCCAAACAGCTGTGACGGGAGCTATGTCATCCTACATTCTGAAGGATGATGTGGAAGGATACAACAAGTTGGTTGAGCGGTTTACTGTCAACAGCTCCGTTCCGGAGGAGGCCAAATATGGGCACGGCGCATTGGTCAACGCGTTTTTTGAAACCAGTACCAATTATGACGGCACTCCATTAGACGAACCTGTCATCGTTATCAAAGAAATGATGCGCGACCAGCCTCACTCCAGAGATAATGTCAACGTGGTTTCAATGATAACGCGTATGCTTCTGGCGCAGAAAACCAAGGTGGATCCGGTAGCCGGGACGGCTTCGGCGGAATCGAACGCTGTCGGCATTTTTGAATTTATGAATGACCGGATACTCAAGGGAATTAATCTTTATTGTGCCTACAACCTGGGCTATACGGTTCCATTCAACGACGGCATAGGATCGCCTCCTTCCGAGTCCGGCCGGGGCCGCCTTTCCAATTTTGACTATATGTACTATTACTATAAATATGTACGCGGTTATCAGGATACTGACCCTGATTTCAAATACCTGGCGGAGGCGTTCAAACGAAGAACGATCAACTATCAATCTTTTATTGATTATGACCATAACTGGTTATACATTCCTGATCAGGCGCTGGGCGATAAATCACTGTTGCAGAGCCAAACGGAAGAAAAGCAGGGTACCCCAGGCCCTCATCAGATTGAGCCCAGATATACGGCCTTTGACGGCAATTCTTCGACACAGACTGCCGACGGCGTATCTTATCTGGAAGTGAAAGCATCACCTACAGGTTCTAAATTTGCCATTTTCCAGCAGTTCAATTGGCGTGGAGGCCTTTTGGCCTTCCGGATCAAAACTAACGACATGATGGAATTGGACATTAGCCGGGATCAGGGCCGCCAGCCGTTCAAAACCATTACTTTACCTAATACCGAGAACCAATGGCGATTCATTACCCTCGATCTTAGGGATGTCCCGGTCAACGCTTTCGGAAATGAAATTCTCTTCTTCAGCCTGCGTGGCAACGATGGCGCCATTGCCGATCTTGATTATATGAAGGAAGGGGCCGCAGATGTTACGCCTCCGGTATTTCCAGGATCGGCTTTGAGTACGACAGCAACCACTTTTGCAGGAGGACAGTTCTCAACTTCCTTTAAAGCCACTGATTCGAATGCGACGGAAACCGTCAGCTATTCCCTTATCGGTGCTCCCGAAGGTGCGAATATTGACGCCTCAGGCAATTTTACATGGACTCCGCCCAGCAGTGGAAGTTATTTCTTCCGTGTGTCCGCAACCGACGGAACCACCATCAGTTTGCTTGAAGTGACCATTTATGTACAAGGCTCTTATGAAGAAGCGATTGCAGAACTGGAGAAGGCCTATGATTCGTCCAGAATATACGAATCCGCCACTCTAAAGGCCTATCTTGATGCATACAATCTGGCAGTAGATGCAATCAGCGGTACTATGGAAGAAAAGAACGCCAAACTGCTGGCTTTGAAAGCTGCGGCAGAGGGACTGAGGCTTGCTACACCTCTTGCATACGACGGCAGCCTTGATTATAGGGGACTTGTCACCTCCACGCTGTCAACCTCCAATGTCAACAGTATGCTGGATAATGACTTTCTAACAGCTATGGCCGATATGTGGGGTAACAACGACAAGTCGTTCACGATTGATTTTGGCCCTAACTATAAGGTTGCGGTTTCCGAATTCCAAAGTGGGCCAAGACATATGTTCCCCCAGAGATCAGAAGGCATGGTAGCCTTAGGCTCCAATGACGGAGTGAACTGGATCCGCTTGACGGATATGGCCGTTAAGTCTCTGGAGATGCAGGCCCTTCCTGTATTCGAGCAATACCGGGACACCAAATTCCGTATGTTCAAGTTTAAGGATTTGAACGGCGGAGTTATCAATCCTAACGAATTTGCTGTTGAGGATCAGCCATTGTCGATCAGCGAGATGCGGATCTTTGGAACACGTTATGAGAATGTAAGTGAAATTTCCAGTATTTCTATTGTGTCTGACAATGCGTTGAGTACACGCGCGGTTCCAGGCGACACAGTAACGTTGACCTTCACTACCACGGAGGCTATCGTAAATCCGAGGGTAGCCATCGAGGGACAAAACGTTTCTGTAGTTAAAGCTGAAGGAAGTAATAAATACACAGCTGCGTATAAGGTTCCTGCCGATGTACAAACCGGAGATGCATACTTTGCCATTAACTATCTGAGTGCGGATGGCGTAACTCCGGGCGGAGAGGAATTACTGACAACAGACGGCTCTTCCGTACTGTTGTCGAACACTGGTAATTTGATTGACGATGTGCTGGGCAAATCAACGGCCACTTTTTCGTCCCCCCTCAAAGCCGGCACTGTTACAGCGCTGTTTGATAATGCAATCAGCAATATCGAGTTTGGTGACTGGGGCTCGTCTGTTACCTTCGATTTCGGCAAAGCGGGAGCGGATTACACTGTCAAGCTGAAGCGGATTGAAATGTTGGCCAGATCTGGCTTTGGAAGCAGACTTGCAGGGGCCTATGTTCAAGGCTCCAACGATAATGTAAACTGGAAGACTCTTACCGTATCAGGTGCTAGAGACACTCAATTGTGGCAATCACTCTCAGTGAAAGCGTCCGAGCAGGTTCATACCTACCGCTACATTCGGGTGACCAATGGTGGCAAGTGGTATGGCAATATCTCCGAGCTGCGTTTCTACGGTGAATACGGCGATCAGCTAACCGCCGGACCTGAGGTAACCTATACAGTGCAGGCCCAGACTTCGCCTGAAGAAGGCGGCGTTGTGTATATGGTTTACGGGACGACAGCAGAGGAAAAACGTGATTGGCTGGATGGAGTTGCAGATGGCTCAGTAGTTACGGTTAAGGCTGTTGCCAATGAGGGATATAAGTTCGAGAGCTGGACGCACAAACGGGTAGTGGAAGGGCTGGAGGTTGATTACGCGACATCCGGCAACCCTGTGTATACCCTTGGATACTTCAATGGAGGTTACCTTGGCGGCGGCAGAGTAACTGAGGTTGTGGAGAACTGGAATTTAACAGCTCACTTTGTCAAGGTTAAAACCGACAACGCAGATTTGGCAGCCCTTAACCTGGGTGAAGTGCAGTTAAGCCCGGCTTTCAGCCCAGATATAAGGGAATACACTGCCACAGTAAAGCAAGCGACATATGGCATCACCGTCACCGCATCGGTATACGACCCGTCTTCAACGCTCAAGATCAATGGCATTGATGCGACTAGCGGCAGTCCGTTTTCTGTTTCGCTCAGCGAAGGCAGCAATAAAGTGACCGTGCAGGTTACATCAGAGAATGGCACCCAAAAAACGTATACGGTTACAGTGATCATTGACAACAAGACCGACGTGTCATTAAATCCGGAAACACCTAACGGTAAGAACGGCTGGTATACAACACCGGTTACAGTAACGTTGTCGGCCTACGGAAATATGCAGTACAGCTTGGACGGCGGAAGAAGGTGGAATGTCTATGATAAGCCTGTTGTTCTGGGTCAGGAAGGATTGAACCAAATGCTGTATCGCCCTGTAACCGAAGAAGGCGCCCCCGTTCCGAAGTCGGTGGAGGCGAAGATCGACATGACTGCGCCTCAGGTGAACATCCATGGAGAGACTGCCTATACGGTCGATCAGCCGGTCAGTATCACATGCAGTGCGGCGGACACCGTTTCCGGCGTGACTTACTCACCGTGTAATGCACCGCTGGTGGATGTCAAGGCGTATACGCTTCAGCCGGACGTTCATAAGGTAACGGCGGAAGCGGAAGATGCCGCGGGACATCGCGGATCGGCCGAACATTCGTACAGTGTGGTGGCTACTTTCGACAGCCTGTCTGTGCTGACGGGTATGTTCTCGGCCGAAACCGGCGCTGCAGGCGCGGATCAAACTGCCGCAGCGCTTAAGCAGCAGCTGGAAACGGCCAAAGTGAAAGCCGATGAAAGGAAAGGTGCGGAAGCACGCAAGCTGCTGCAAGCGTATATCGCGGAAGTGAAGCAGCAAAGCGGAAACGTGTTCACGGGTGAACAGGCGGCTGTGCTTGTCCGATGGGCGCAGTGGCTGCACGATGTAACGCCGCTTGCCAGCGGCGCACCGGGCAAACCGGTTCTGTCCGAGAATAACGGCCATGATACGGGGCTGAAGGACGGAAGCTATACCATTACGTTGAACCTATGGTGGGGGAGCAACGGTACCGAGTTCAAGCTTTACGAGAATGGCAAGATGATCTCCACGCAGAAGCTGACGGACAACTCACCCGAGGCACAGACCGTGAACACCGATATCGCGAGGAAAGCGAACGGAACGTACACGTATACCTGCGAACTGACGAACGTCTTTGGTACGACGGCAAGCAACCCGCTTGTCGTCACCGTCACCGATGCAGCACCGGGAAAACCGGTATTGTCCCATAACAACTGGGACAAAGACGGTGATTACGTCGTCACGATGGACATGTGGTGGGGAACGAATGCATCGGAATACCGCCTGTATGAGAACGGAGTATTGATCCATACGCAGACGTTGAGCGAGGCTACGCCGAAAGCCCAGAAAGCGGTAACTACGGTTTCCGGCAAGGCGCCGGGCGTATATAAGTATCACGCCGTATTGGTCAATGCGGCTGGCGAGACGTCCGGAGAGACGATCACCATTACTGTCAAGCAGCCATAAGTCTGGTTCCACGGAACAACACAGTAACGCTCATATACATTGACCTATCATATAATCCCTCTTGTGCTGATCATAAAATGCATTTCAATCGCACAAGAGGGATCTTTATTAAAGAGTGACAATGAAGCTTAGTGATGGGGATATGGTCAATGGAAAACGGATTGACACTCCGGTAACCAGCTATAACTCTGGTGTTACAGCCAGCGCAATCCTTCCAGTCGGCCAGATGTATACGGCTTTTGACCCGGCTACTTTGATGTATCCCAAGAGAGGATCGTAAGAACTGCTCGCTTTTTTCTGGACTGATCAGTTCAGATATGTTATATTACCATTACGGGAGGTGTTACTTATCGCCAGGACAAAAGAGTTTAACAAAGATCAAGCGCTGCACCAAGCGATGCTGTTGTTTTGGAAAAAAGGATATGAGGCAGCCAGCATACCGGATTTACTGGAAGTAATGGGCATTAGCCGGTCCAGTCTTTATGATACTTTTTCTGACAAGCATACCTTGTATACGGCTGCCCTGGAGCATTATAAAAAGGGGAGCTTTAATAAACAAGCTATTCTTGAACGGGCATCAACCGTTAGAGATGGAATTCTTCAATTTTTTGAGCATCATATTGCGTCAGCATATGATACCAGCCTGCCGGGCGGGTGTTTTGTAACGAATACAGCTACAACATTAGAGTCGCCAGATGAAAAAATAAATGAGTTGATAAAGACAAGTTTCTTGGAGTTAGAACAAGCTTTTTGTGAGCTTTTGGAAAAGGGTCAACAATCGGGCGAAATTGATAAATCGACTGATATCAAAGCATTATCTTATTTATTGCTGAACTTACATCAAAGCATAAATATTATGGCAAAAACAGGTCAGGATCCGGAACGCGCAAAAGAGATGATAACTTTTGCAATTGCAGGAGTATAATTTTTTTGTCGATAACGGAACGATCGTTCCGTTATCGTGTTCATTATATTTATGGAGGTGATATTTGTGAAAGTATCTGTAGGAGCATGAATTTTTTTTGATCAAATTGGAACAATCGTTCCGTTATTGCGAAATCCATCATAAATATGGAGGTGAGACTAATGAAGGTATCGTTTATCGGGCTTGGGAATATGGGCTTTCCCATGGCACAAAATCTGTTGAAAGCGGGTTATGAATTAATCATCTTTAATCGGACCCCTGAAAAAGTTGAACCATTAATGAAACAGGGAGCACGATATGCCGAAACACCGCTAGAGGCAGCAAAAGAAAGCAATCTTGTAATAACCATGCTTTCTGACGATGCCGCTTTAGAGGAGGTTGTTGAGGGGCCGAATGGTGTCTTGAATGGATTATCGGAAAAAGGAATTCACGTATCTGCCAGTACGATTAGCGTAGATCTGGCTCGGAAGTTATCCGCCGCGCATGCGGAGAGAAAGCAACACTTTGTGTCTGCCACGGTGCTGGGGCGTCCGGATGCCGCTAAAGCAGCTGCATTGCGCATCATTTTGGCAGGTCCGGTACAAGTAAGACAACGGGTACTTCCAGTTTTAACAGCATTGGGTCAAGAGATATTCGAGATTGGGGAGCACGGCGAAGAAGGGAACGTTGTAAAAATAGGTGTTAACTTTTTAATTGCTTCGATGCTGGAGGCTTTGTCGGAAGCGCAGCTAATGGTAGAAAAGCACGGCATCGAGCCAGCCCGATTTATGGATGTCGTGAATGCTCTTTTTCAATCTCCGATATATCAGAACTATGGAGCGATCATGACCGAACAGCGTTTTGAACCGGCCGGTTTTAAAATGAAGCTTGGAATGAAGGATGTTGCATTGGCTATTGAGGCAGCTCAGTCCGTTCAAGCTCCTCTGCCTTTGGGAGAACTGATCCATCATCATTTGCATGAAGGACTGGCCAATGGTTATGGTGAGCTTGATTGGACCGCTTTAATTCGTTGTCTGAAGCATTCTAACTAAAAATAGGGTTGAGCCGATTCTGTTGGGCAAATTGCAGGAGAAAAAACAAAAAAAGGTGAGATGAACCATGGAAATAGGCGTTACTTCGTTTGTAGAAACAAAGCCTGATACTGAGACCGGAATTGTGATGAGTCATGCACAGCGATTACGCGAAGTCGTCGAAGAAATCGTTCTTGCCGATCGGGTTGGATTGGATGTTTTCGGTATAGGTGAGCATCATCGGGAAGATTATGCAGCTTCTTCACCAGCAGTGGTGTTGTCTGCTGCTGCCCCCCTAACTAAACGGATTCGATTAACGAGTGCTGTGACGGTCCTTTCATCAGCTGATCCTGTGCGAGTGTTTCAGGATTTTGCCACGCTTGACGGCATCTCCAATGGACGTGCCGAGATTATTGCGGGCCGGGGTTCCTTCGTTGAATCCTTTCCGTTGTTCGGGTATGACTTGCATGACTATGAGGAATTATTTAATGAAAACATTGAACTGCTTCTGAAAATACGGGAATCCGAGAAAGTAACATGGAGAGGAGGCCATCGATCAGCGATACATAATCTGGGTGTGTACCCGCGGCCCATTCAGTCCTCTTTACCCATATGGATTGGCAGCGGGGGTAACCAAGATTCAGCCGTACGTGCAGGCCTTCTGGGTCTGCCTATGGTCCTGGCTATTATTGGTGGAAGCCCGGCGAATTTTGCGCCGCTTGTACAACTGTATAAAAAAGCGGCAGCCCACGCCGGGCATGATGTATCGCGGCTTCAGGTGGGTTCACATTCAATCGGATTCGTCGCAGAAGATACAGAACGGGCGGCGGAACTCTTTTTTCCGTCTACCCAATACGGCATGAATAAGCTCGGCAAAGAGCGGGGATGGGGGCATTACGATCGTTCCAGCTATGATGCTGCCCGACGCTTTGATGGTGCGTTGTATGTTGGGGATCCGGAAACAGTCGCCCAAAAAATCATCCATCTGCGCAAGCATGTAGGGATTACACGTTTCATGATGTATGTCCCATTAAGCACGATGCCGCATGAGTTGGTTATGCGGGCTATAGAACTGCTCGGTACAGAGGTTGCTCCACGAGTACGAGAGGAAATTGCCAAATGGGAAGCTGAAATGAAATAAGATTTATCTATGGGAAAAACGTGAACGAACGATTTTATTTGGAGGGATTTTCATGAGTATAGAAACACGTATACTACCAGAATTAAGAGAGGTATATTCACAATTTCCAGGGTTTCAATTGGATGAGAATTTAGAGTGGAGTAGGAGCTTAGTATCGGCTGCGCCCGTGAAGAGATCAGAGCATGTAAACACAACCAGTCGGAAAATTCCGGGGGCTGGAGGCGAGATGCTGGTAAAAATTTATGAGCCTGCCGGGCGAACTGATGACTTGCTTCCAGCCATGCTATGGATTCACGGGGGCGGATACGTGTTGGGACATCCTGATATGGACGACGAGTTGTGCGAACACTTCGTTCAGACAGCTGAATGCGTTGTCGTGTCGGTCAATTATAGGCTTGCTCCCGAGCATCCTTATCCGGCGGCGATTGATGATTGTTATGCAGGCTTGGTATGGATGACGGAGGAGGCGGAATTGCTTGGCATTGATGTGAATCGGGTTGCAATTGCCGGTGCAAGCGGTGGCGGCGGGCTGACAGCAGCACTCGCGCTGATGGCACGTGATAAAGGAGGACCGTCTATTATCTTCCAAATGCCGTTGTACCCGATGCTTGACAACCGTAACATCACGCCGTCAAGCCATGAGATTACGGAAAAAGGCGCAATCTGGAACCGAATGGACAACTTGGCAGCTTGGAACATGTATCTGGGCGAGGAGAACGATGTCAGCGGGGGATCTCCCTATGCGGTACCGTCGAGAGCGGAGAACTTGGCAGGGTTGCCGCCAACCTATACATGTGTAGGTCAACTCGATCTATTCCGAGACGAGACGATCGAGTATGTAACACGACTTGCACAAGCAGGTGTGGATGTCGAATTTCACCTGTATCCCGGTTGCTTTCACCTTTTCGAAATATTCGTTCCAGAAGCGGAAGTGAGTCAGCGCGCTGTTCGTGGCTGTATGGATGCGATGGCCCGAGCACTTCATCCCAAAGGGGGCCTTTGTTGATGGAGGATCATCAAGTTGTAGCTATTATCAGTGAGAACAACAGAATTGGATCGGGGTATTTGATATGCACCCGATAGAATAATAATCGTTCCCATGTTGATGTCTACCTACCCGCATTATTCATCGCACACACGATAACAGTGAGCAGCTATGAAATAGAAGATATTGATCGTACATGAAGGTATTTGAGAACAATAAAGGAATACTCATTGCATCAGCACCGTTTCTAACGGGAAACGTTAGTTAAATGAAACAGCGACAGTTTAGGACTTTATTTTTCGGTCCTTTGCTATCGCTGTTTCAATTTCTAGGGTCAGTCTAGAACCGGAACCGGATTTCCCATACCTGTGAGAAATGGGAGACGTAGACCGGAGCAGCCGACATCCTTTACAGGACTCTGCATAAAAGTCGGAAGATGTTAGCCTCACATTCCCCAAGAGTACCCTATCCAAAATTATCGGAAATACAGTAAGGAGTACCAACGGGACGCTTTTATGTCTGCAGGTTTTGTTGAAGAAATCACTAGTAAGCTTAGCGGGAACATCCTTCACAATGGTGTTGAATTGAATGTCACGCCAACTGATATCTACTGCTCACCGTCCAGATGGAGTGGCAACAAGAAACATTAAATACTATGAATGAAATCTACGATAAAATGCATAACTTTACACTTTATGAGTCAGAGTATGAGTAAGGGGAGATTTAAACTACCAATTGTCACGGCATTTTTGTTATCCCTCCATAAAATAAAGTGTAACTTGACTAAATACATATAAGTGAAGTACCATGTGTATAAATGATAGTATTTACTATCAAATGATATATATTTATATCGTTGATTGAAGTTTTAAATCATATATTGATCGGAGAACGACAATAAAGGGGATGGGAATCATGTTGATCCAAAATGCGTTAGGACGAATTACATTTTCGAAAGAGGTTATCACCAAAATTGTTGGCAAAACAGTCAGCATGACGGAAGGCATTGGTGCGATGTCAAACGGATTTATTGAATTCCTTACCCAAAAATTTACAGGTAGCAGCATTCATAGTGGTATTGAGTTACGTGAGCAAGATAGAGAAGTGGATATTCATTTAAGGATTAACGTTCACTACGGGATTCGTGTGGAGGATGTATGCAGGGAGCTACAGGACAACGTGAGAGAAGTAGTAGAGAAATGTACAGGGCTGACTATTGGTGCAATTCATATCAAAGTAGAGGGATTTACTCTTTCTTAGAAGTAATAAATAAATGAATGAATTACATCATTAGAAAACAATATAAACCAATCGATAGGAGCATTGATTATGATAACAGTCATTTCAATTGTACCAGCCAATCCGCATTCACTTGATGGAGCTAAACTCAATTTAATGGCAGTTGGAGATTTGGCGCATACGATTGCAGGTTCGAGCAACCAAAGCATAGTAGGGGAGACCTTCCAAAAGCTGTGGCAATCTAAGCACAATAGATTCAGTCATGAATATGCTTTTGAGGCGAAAATGGGCGATAAAACACTAGGAATGATTACGTGCTTACCCATTAGCGTTCTGGAACAATTGATCTCGTCAACGGCGAAACAACTGTTTTCATACAGAAAATTAGGCCTGATCGCTTACAATCTTCAGCATCTGAGAGCTTTTTTCTCTACAATTTCACTGAAAGAAGGCTTCGAAGGAGAATATCATATCGCTACACTTGCGGCAATACCTGAAAGCAGAGGAATGGGTATCGGCTCCCAGCTCATTGAACATGCGGAAAAGCAGGCGATAAAAAAAGGCTATAGCGTAATTTCTCTGACGGTCAAAAAAGAGAATCATCTCGCGGCCAAATTATACTCCAGACTCGGCTATGAAATTACATCGGAAGTGAATAAACCCTCTGTGTCGTTGTACAGAATGGTCAAAAAACTAACTATTTGACCGGCTAGGTGATGGTATACTATCAAATAAGTTGTAATTGAACCAAAAAGACAAAATATACTATTGGGGTGTGCTGAATGAAAAAAGAAATGCCTATAAACAAACAAACGAGGCTGAACACCATTTTGGATGAAGCAACGAAGTTGCTTATTGAGAAGCCAAATGCTTCCATGAATGAAATTGCTGACGCGTCAGGGATCGGAATTGCTACGTTGCACCGTTATGTGGAGAGTAGGGAACAGTTGATGATTCATCTAGGGTTCCGCGCCATTGAAGTCGTAAGGGCGACAATTGAGGGAATTCCACTTACTGAAGAAAACTGTGAGGATTATTTTCCGAGATTAATTGAAGCGCTTATTCCACTTGGTGATAAGATTTATTTCCTAGGACATGATGCCTCTGTGAATTATAACCCGGACATTGAAGGTGCCGATCAAAAGCTAAGGGAACCAGCACTGAAAGCGATCAGCATGCTACAACAGAAGGGATATCTCCGCCATGATATTAATTCGAAGTGGATTATAGATGTTCTATATTCAATCCTTTTTCTGACATGGCAACAGGTGATTGACGGACAAATTGCTAGAAAGTCGGCTGCGGCACTTGTGGTCGATACGTTTTATAATGGCTTCAAGACTAAATGAGATCGCGACATAGATCGGGTCAGACAAGTTAACCGGGCTGAACTGGTGATAATTCATCGGCAGAATCTATTCACGAACATCAAATGGAACCGGCGTAAAAATCGTATAGTAGCTCCGGGTGAATAACAGATGTACTCTTAACACAAAATAACCAACCATGCCAGCTCTATTATATTGTTTATTTTATGTTTGGTAGCTAGGTGCTATGCTTATTTAGCTGGGGGAGATAGTACTGAGTTCTTGCCCTTTTTCGCATGTCGATCTCCTAAACCACGTACTATCACGTACTATAAAATGATTGGGTATGAAGACGTAATAAATAAAAAAAGATAACGCTTACATATGCTTGCGGTATAATTTTGGAGACATGCCATAGGCCTTGGTAAATTGGCGAGTAAAATAGTTGCTGTCGTTGAAACCACTTTTGTAGGATATTTCTGAAATAGGGAGATTTGTCTTCTTCAATAACATACATGCGTGTTCCAAGCGAAGCTGCTGAAGATAGGCGAAGGGTGTCGTTTGATAATAGGATTGGAAGATCCGGTTCAAATGCCTTACGGAAATATTCGATTTCGCTGCAATTTCTTCACGTGAAAGCCACTCCAGATAGTTATCCTCCATGTAAGAAATGGCATTTGCTAAATACATCAAATTGCTTTGAACTCCTTGTCCTTCCTGCTTCTCATACTGTCTGGACAAATGTACAACGAGCTCCATAAACCGTGAACGCAGCATCGTCTGATATCCCTGTAATTTACGGTTATATTCCTCTATCATGAAATCCAAGAGTGATGAGATATAGTCTAAATGTGAAATCGGTAAACTTAATTTACTTGTTAAATGTTGGATATTTAGATAGGAAGGTTTCAGGATAAAAAGAGCCTGAAAACCGTTTGATTTTCTCAGTTCAGGACATGCCAATTTCAGAAACTCAGATTTGTACATAACATTGCAAATTCGGAAATTATTAGGGTCTTTATAGGCGTGAGAGGTAGCACCGTCAATGATAAAAACGTCCCCTCTTTTAATAAAGAATTCTTCAGTATTGACAATATGTGTAGCATTTCCGTGCAGAACGATAACGAGCTCGGAGAAATCAACATGATTATGCATATACATGTCTTCCTGATGTCCACCGTACTGAATATAGAACTTGAATTGTTCGTCGGACGTAAACCAATTTAAATAAACACTCTTCATTCGGAACACTCCTCTCACCTGGGATTTATGTACATTTGTCCCTATCATCCTATTTTATGGCTTTAAAATCAAGGTTTAAGAACAAAGACTAAAACTATAATCTAACTGAGAGCGAAATTTACAGAGGAGTCGGTGGGCTTCAGATTATTGATACTAATTATAGAAGGGAGTAATTACGAAAAATCTCCGTCGTACCTTTTTGCTATTTGCGCAAACGTTCTCACTTTCATCTCCATTTCTTTCTTTTCTAGCTTCTAGTATTAAATCGTTATAAAGTCATTTTATATTTAGGTTTTGTAAGCGGATTCACAAATTCATCGATTTCACGTCTAGCATTAGCCCTGATTTATGGCAGTTTCAGGATGTGAATACATAATTTTAGAGGGGAGTGTAATATGAAGAGAAGTGCAAGATCACTATGGAGCATCGTTCGGCTTTTCGCATTGGTGTTGCAGTCATGGGGCTTGATTGCAGTTCCACGAAATAATGCTCTAGCTGCAAATGCTAGTAGCGTATAGGCGGCAGCGGATTACGATTACTCATTATAGCGGGTGTATTTTATTACGGAGGAGTGATTGTGGTGACTAGCGTATACAAAGTTCTAAAGACAGATAATGATTTTTCTAGGGCTGCGAATACTCAGGCACCTGTGGCCGTCTTTGAGCGCCGAGGTGATCTGGCCGTTTGTATTGTGAATTATGGAGGATTGGTAAAAGAGTGGAGTGACGATAGTGTTAATATTGATGATACTTATTATAGGAGGGACCAATTTGAATTTAGAATAGCTTTGGCTTAATAGGTCACTGGAAAGCGAGGGATTTGCAAAAAATCCTTACCTGTTAACAATATACGGGTGTATGTGAAATAATAAATCGGAGATTATTTTGCTCTTTGTGCAAACGTTCTCGCTACCTCATCTCCACTATAACTTCTAGTATTAAATCGTCATAAGTCCAATTCTATATCCTAGTTTTGTATGCGAATACATAAACTCATTACTTCCATCGTCTAGCATTAGCCTTGTTTTATAGCCAGTTTCAGCGGCTGTAAATAAATAATTATAGAGGAGAGTGTGATATGAAGAGAAGGGCAAGATCACTATGGAGCATCGTTCTGTTTGTCGCGTTGTTGTTGCAGACCTTTGGCTTGACTGCGGTTCCACAGAATAATGCTCTAGCTGCAAATGATAGTAGCGTGCAGGCGGCAGCGGATTACGGATTGCCAAGTAAAACTTCAGAAGGTGTCATCTTTCATGCATGGAACTGGTCATTTGATAACATAACTAAGAATTTACCGGCGCTCGCTGCAGCAGGCTTTAAATCTGTACAAACTTCTCCCGTTCAACCCACTAAGGAAGGTTCGACCGATGGTAGTAAATGGTGGCTCCTGTATCAGCCAACACACTTCTCGGTAGGTAACACTCAACTCGGATCAAGGGATCAATTCAAAAAAATGTGTGACGAAGCCCAAAAATACGGTATCAGCATCATCGTCGATGTGGTTGCTAATCATACAAGCAATGCTGGTGGTGGCAGCAGTACGTATATACCTGGCACAAATGTCGATCCGGCGATACGCAACAATCCTTATTTTTGGCATGAAGCCAGAGGAGTGGAAAACTGGAACGACAGATGGCAGGTTACTCAGTGGGGCATTGGTCTTCCGGATTTGAATACATCGAATCAAGAATTGCAGAATATGATCATCAATTTCCTGAATGATGCCATTTCTCTTGGGGCGGACGGTTTCCGTTTTGACGCAGCGAAGCATATTGAACTGCCCGATGATCCAAATGGCTCAGCCTCAAACTTCTGGCCCCGTGTGCTGGGTTCACTAAACAATAAAAACAACCTGTATATTTATGGTGAAGTGCTGCAAGGAGGAGCAGACCGTTTCGCGGCTTATGCGAACTATATCAATCTGGCGGCTCCAACCTACGGGCATAATGTTAGAAATGCAGTTGGTTTTGGAAGCGCAATCAATGTAAATAGTGCCACATCGTTCAATGCAAATGATGTGAATCCGTCGAAACTGGTAACCTGGGTGGAATCTCATGATACGTATGCCAACGACAGCAAAGAAACGACTGGCATGAATGATTGGCAAATCAAAATGGGATGGTCAATCATCGCGGCCCGTGCACAGACAACCTCACTGTTCTTTGACAGACCGGTTGGAGGCGGCACTCTCGGTCAGGTCGGAAGTACGCTATGGCAGGATTCAGACGTAACGACAGTCAACAAATTCCATAACGCTATGGCGGGCCAAGGTGAATATTTAAGAACCCAAGGCAATCAAATTATGCTCATTGAACGTGGAACCAAAGGAATGACTATTGTTAATCTTGGTGGGGACACCTATATCAATTCGAACACCAATCTTGCAAGCGGTACCTATATTAACCAGGCAAGTGGTGGCGGTACGTTTACTGTCTCAGGCGGAAAAATCACCGGAAATCTGGGTGGCGGAAAAATTGCCGTGTTGTATGAAGCTGCAACGCCAACGCCAACCATTTCAATTAATGTTGCAGAAGGCTCTTTCTATACGGATACCTTGGCAGTCAAAATGACTTTAAGCAATGCAGACAGCGCATCTTACTCGGTGAATAATGCTACTGAAACTGTGTTCAGATCTGGCGATACGGTTACACTAGGCGCAGGCGCGTCGTTTGGCACTTCCTTTGTTCTGAAAATTAAGGCAAACAATTCAGCAGGCCAAACGGTCAAAACCTATACTTTCGTCAAAGATGATGCTAACGCCGCACTGAAAGTCCACTATTACAAGCCTTCGAGCTGGGGTACACCGAATATTTACTATTATGACGCTACTGTGACTCCAAAGAAAGAAGGAGCGGCTTGGCCGGGAACTGCGATGACCAGTGAAGGAGACAACTGGTATTCCTATTCCATATCCGGTTGGCGGCAGGCCAAAGTAATCTTTAATTCCGGTAGTAATCAGATCCCGGGAGCCGAGCAGGAAGGTTATTCGATAAGCGGAGAGAAGTGGATTAAGGATGGTGCGATCTATTCACAAAATCCGGATGTCGTCAGACCAACTATCTCCATTGACCAGCCGGAAGGAACCTTCAGCGGAGACAGCCTTGGAGTAACTGTTACTTATCAGAACGCAAATAACGCTACTTACACTTTGAATGGCAGTGCGGCTGTACCCATAACCTCCGGGCAGAAAATCACCATTGGAGCGGGTGATGCTGCCGGAAAGGTATACAGCCTCGTTGTAGTGGCAGCTAATGCAAAAACATCAACAACGGCAACGTACACTTTTACGAAACAGACGTCGTCAAAGGATATTACCGTTCATTACTATAAACCTTCATCATGGGGTACACCAAACATATATTACTATGACGAAACGGTAACACCGAAAAAAGAGGGAGCCGCCTGGCCTGGTGTGGCAATGACTAATGAAGGAGGCGGTTGGTATTCTTACAAAATTAGTGGTTGGAATCAAGCAAAAGTGATCTTCAACAGCAATGGACAGCAAATCCCGGTATCGGAGCAGCCGGGATACCTGGTAATGCAAAATTCCTGGATCAAGGACGGTATCGTTGCAAGCCAGCAACCGGAAAGCAGCACGGTCCCGGTCACGTTTACCATTAAAGATGCCTCAACTAATCTGGGACAGAAGCTATATATTAGCGGCAATATTGCCGAGCTTGGTAACTGGGATCCAGCAAAAGCAATCGGACCGGCATCCAATCCGAATCACCCGGATTGGACGATCACGATTAACCTTCCAGCAGGTAAGTCTATTCAGTTTAAGGCGATCAAAAAAGACGGCAGCGGAAACGTGGTTTGGGAAGGCGGTGACAATCACACCTATACAGTATCAGCCTCAAGCCCTGCAGTAGATTTCTATTTTCACAACTAGTTAGTTTATAACTCTAGCCGGTACGCCGCATATCAGCGTTCCAGTTAGAGTGAATTTAAGAAGAAGGCATAAGCATTCTTATTATTTACCAAGACATTCTTATGAGCCAGATGAATAAGAGCTTTAGGACTGAGAAACCGCATGGTAACGAAACTAAAAACCGGCAGAGCTTTTAATGAGCTCTGCCGGTTTTTTTTGCTGTTCAGTATGTTCTAATCGATCATGCTGAAGAACTGCAGGAACAATGGAAATTCACATCAGCTTATAAGATTAGGAGGTTCGGATATCTGTCCGAGCGTAGTATTAAGCGGACCTTGGGCCCCGATAGGAATTAATGTTTTGTCCTTAGCGGATAATCGACTTCGCCCGCATACGCAACTGATGCCGTTCACCGCGGATGGCATTACCAAGTGCATCGATATTCTGGTACAAGGCAAGGCCGGAGAAACCAGCGTCACCGATATGTTGAATATCAACCCCGCATGCTTTGCAGGCAAGGGCAATCTTCTGCACCACTTCCTTGCTGGAGCTTTCCTGACTCGTGCCGATGGCTGACAGGGTCAGCACCTTTTGAGACGGATCTGTCACAGAACGATTGTGGGCGTGGACAATTTCCACCATTTGCGTTAGGTCTTCTTCCCTAAATTTGGGTACTGTATAGACCGCGGGGAACAAAATAATATCGGCTCCGGCCGTAATGAACGCCTGCACGGTTTCTGCATCAATAATGGGCTCATCTATGCCTGAGCTGTGCATTTTGCCTGCGATAATCAGCCCGTGGAAATGCTGGCGTGCCTGGCTTATCGAGCTGCAAATGGCCGAATTCGTAACCCCAGTGCCCGGGTTTCCTGTGAGACAAATAAAATCGAGACCAAGCTCATTTGCTTGCANTCGAGCTGCAAATGGCCGAATTCGTAACCCCAGTGCCCGGGTTTCCTGTGAGACAAATAAAATCGAGACCAAGCTCATTTGCTTGCAGAAAAGTAGATACAGTAGCTCTGCGGCCCGGGCTAAGGTGCTCCTTCTCGTCCATGGTTTCCCGCGTATCGTCTACGGGCTCCAAGTTGGCGCCTACCGGACGGCCAATCAATCTTCTCAAGGTCTGTACAGGCTGCAGATCGGCAGGATCGATACCTGATATTTGCGGATGCTCAACATCGAACGCGTTTAGCAGCAGCAGATCCGCTCCTGCGAACCGGGCGATTTCTCCATTAGTGATTCCATCAATAATAGGTTCCTTTACTACCGCCGTCTCAGCCAGTATTGTTCTTCCTTCACTAGCATAAATGGAGAGCTTTAGCTCATCCCGATTCATGGCCAGCAGATCGCTGGCGTTGCAGTTCAGTAATCGTTTTGTCATATTCATCATTCTCCTTTGCTTTCTTCACGAACAAATTGCTTGTCCATTGTTCTGAAGAAAGGATAATAGATAAGCACGGATACGGCCAGGTTGACAATTTGCAGAATGGAGCCGCGGATGCTGCTTGTAGCCAGGTATCCGCTGATCAGTGGCGGCATGGTCCATGGAACCGACACGCCGTTTGTTTTGGGAACCAGACCTGTCACCATAGCGAAGTAGGTCGTGATTACCATTGCAATCGGAGCCAGGATAAACGGGATGAACATGATCGGATTCAGTACGACCGGAACACCGAACATGATCGGTTCGCCGATGTTGAAGGCCGAGGGCATGATGCTCAGGCGTCCCATCGATTTGTTTTGATTGCTCTTGCTAAACAGGATCAGACAGATCGCAAGGGCGAATATCGTGCCCGCTCCACCCATATGGACGAAGATATCAAAGAATGGCTGCGTGAAGATGTTGGGCAGTTCTTGGCCAGCTTGGAGGGCCAGGCGGTTTTCGTCCATTTTTTGCATCCAGATCGGATTCATAATGCCGCCCATAATGTTGCCACCGTGAATTCCCGTCAGCCAGAACAGGCTGATCAGCAGATCATAGATGATTGCCCCGAAGATGGTGCCGCCCAGCAGTCCAAGCGGTTTGCCAAGCACGGTCTGAACCAGATCGTGCAGGCTGCCGATTCCTGATGCACTCAGAATCCAGCTAACTACAGCGAAGAAGACGATAATGAAAAAGCCCGGAATGAGCGCGGTAAAGGATCGGCCGACCGCTGGAGGCACGCCGTCGGGAAGCTTAATAACCAGATTCTTGCTGATGACAAAGCGGAAAATCTCGGTGCTAATAATTCCGATGATGATCGCAACAAACAGTCCTTTGCTGCCCATTAGGCTAAGCGGGATACCTGCAGCGTTATCCGCAGACAGAATGTTGGGCGTGCTCAGTAAATAAGAAGACAGGGACAGGATTCCGACCGACATACCGTCTAATGAATATTGATTTGCCAGGGAATAGGCAATAGTAAATGCAGCTAAAACCCCGATGAGCCCGAAGGTACCGTCGACGATCATCCCGAGACGAGCTCCCCAGCCGCTTTCGTTCATCAGATTCAAATACCAGTTGGCCTCAATGGGGAGGCTATTTAGAATTAAGGCGATGGACCCGATGATAATCAGAGGCATGATGTAGGAAATCCCGTCACGGATGGCCACTAATTGTTTGACTTGACCGATCCTCCCGGCGAATGGAGCGACCTTATCTTCCATGAATGTTTGAATTTTGCTCATTGTATGTCCCCCTTTTAGTATTTACTTGTCCAGTTCCAGGTAATTCAGCAGCAATCGGCAATACATCATATTCGACCAGGAGAACCATTCCCGGGTATACTGGTTTTCATCTTTAACATCAAAGCTTTCATGGCATTGCATCGTACCTGCCGTGGTTCCAACCAACAGATCGAGCAGGCGCTCTTTCTCAGCTCTGCTATTTGTGGTCAGACCCTGCATGGACAGGGCTATGGGCCAGATATATTGGTTCGGCGTATGTGAGCTTCCAATGCCTGATGCTACTTCGCCAGAGTAATAATAAGGATTGCGGTCACTAAGCAGGAGCTCGCGTGTATTTAAGTACACCTCGTCTTCTGGATCGCAGTAGCCAAGATAAGGAGCCGACAACAAGCTGGGCACATTGGCATCATCCATCAGAGTGTAATTGCCTAACCCGTCCACCTCATAGGCAAATACCTTTTTGCCTGTCTGTGGATCTTCAACAATGCCGTATATGTCGATGCCTTCTTGAATTTCATCCCGCAGGCGGCCTATCTCCTCACCTAGAGCACTCTCGTCATAAAATTTGCCGATAATTTCAGTCAGGTAAGTAAGGATCACTACAGCAAACATATTTGCTGGAATCAGGTATCCGTACCGGCAGGCATCATCACTTGGCCGGAAACCGGACCAGGTCATACCGGTATAACCGACGGGTGCTCCCTTTCCGCCATTGACGAGGGTGTCTTCCGGGCGTTCACCGAATCGTTCAAATGAATAGTCTGAGTTATCATGGTGCTGCTCATTCTTAAACAAGACTACAACTTCCTTGACCGCTTGAAGGAAGGTTTCATTAAAATGCCCAGTATATCCTGTTTGCTTGTATAGTAAGTACGCAAGTCTTACCGGATAGCACAACGAGTCAATCTCATACTTCCGCTCCCATACCCAAGGTGACATCGAGGTTTGGTCTGTCTGATGTCCGTGACTGTTCGGCTGTTCATTAAAAGCATTGGCATAGGGATCAATGATAATGTACTCGCATTGTTTTTGGACGAGCTTTGCGATGAGGTGCTGGAATACTTCGTTCGACTTGGCCAATATCAAGTACGGCTCAATCTGGGCTGTAGAATCCCGAAGCCACATGGCCGGAATATCCCCGGTAACCAAATATACCGATCCGTCAGCCTGAATGTGAAGCGTTCTCAATAAAGTGTCCGAAAAACAATTGTGGAACTGAGTTCCCCACGAATCCTTGTTCATTTGGCGGGTTAGAGCATCTACTTGCTCCAACATTCCGGTAATTCCTTGCATGGCTTGATCTTTGATGATTTCCAACTCCTTCTAACATTTATATCATTTTATAATACATTTAACACCTTTATAATATGTTCTGAGATTTATCTTTGTCAATCAAATTATTAAATGATATAATATATATATCTTTTTACAAAAGGACGATCTAATTATGAAAAAGAAACCGTTGTATCAAACGATCTACCAAAGCGTTAAGGAAGATATACAGAGCAGCAAGTATGCCCCGGGCGATCAGGTGCCCACCGAAAAAGAATTAATGGATATGTATGATGTCAGCAGGTTGACTGCTAAAAATGCCATGAATCTGTTGGCGGAAGAAGGGTGGATTCACCGGGTTTCAGGTAAAGGGAGTTTTGTCAGTGAACTGGTGGTAGAGAAGGCAAACCGAAGTGAGCAGAGACAGGCGAGGCTGATTGGCCTGATCCTGGCCGGGTTCTCAGACAGCTACGGAACAGAACTGCTTCGGACCATGGTTGACGAGCTGACCCGGAGGGGATATCACGCGATCCTCAAGATTTCCAATGAATCACAAGAAATGGAGACCCAGTATTTAAACGAACTGATTGCTTTAGGAGTTCAAGGTATCCTCATTTTGCCTGTTCAAGCCGAGTTTCATAACGTAGCCCTGCTGAAGGTAACGCTCAGCAATTTCCCCATTGTTCTTGTAGACCGGAGATTATCCGGCTTATCTGTTCCCTATGTGGGCAGTAATAACAGGGAAATAGCAAACCAACTGACATCGAAACTTCTAAATTCTGGGCACAGCAAAATTAGTGTCATTTCTCATGAGCATTTAAATAATTCTTCGCTCAGCGATCGGTTGGATGGGATCAGGGACGCTTATATGGAAAAACAGGTGCTTCTCGATAACAATCTGTGGCTTCTTGAATTAGAGACGTCCTATTGGAACCTATCGGATACACATGTACTTGAAAAGGATTTTCAAAAAATCTATCAAAAGCTGCAGGAAAAGCCGGAGATCACTTGTTTCTTCACATTGGATTATCTCAGCGGACAAATTTTGTGGTATGCGCTACACCAGATCGGGAAGAGCATTCCAGAGGATTACAGCTTACTCAGCTTTGATGGTCCGCAGCATAACTTTTTATCCCCTTCATTCTCCCGAATCATTCAAAACCAGACGGAGATCGGGTTGCATGCTGTAGAACTGCTGCTCCAGATGATAGAATCAGGACGGCCGGATTACAAGGAAGTCATTGTCAAGACAAAATTCCAGGATAATAATTCAATACGTGTCATCAAAGAGCAGAGAAGAAATGCCCCTGTATCGGACGTTGGGAAATAGGGGAAGACAATGATAGTAAAGGAGGAGGGACGTGTGTATCCGCGGATTGTACTCATCCTGCAGTATTTGCTCCATACGGACTCTCCAGTAACTGGAGAGTATCTGGCTATTGAGGTTGGAGTTACCTCAAGAACAATCCGAAATGATATCAAGCTACTACATGAACTGATTTCTGGTCACGGAGCTGAGGTTCAGGCCTTGCGGGGTGTAGGGTATGAACTTAAGGTTAATGATCGTCCCGCCTTTGGTACCTGGCTGAAAAGACATGTGTCCGTGTCACCTATTGCTACAGGAACCTTTATGAACCGGGTCGAATTCGTGATGAGAACGTTGTTGTTGGAAGAAGGCTATGTTAAATTAGAAAACTTGGCAGATCAAATGTTTGTTAGCAAATCCACGGTACAAAACGTGTTGAAGTCTGTGAAGCAGAGACTAAGTGTCTTCGGACTTCGAATCATAACCAAGCCAGGTTACGGGTTGAAGCTCAGCGGAGAAGAATACCGGCTTCGTTTTTGCATCGCTAATTTTTTTGTGGAGGATGTTAACCAGGTAGGTCTGAATAGCGCGGGGGATGAAGGATTTCCTCTTCTATTCAGCAAGGATGAATTGAGATTGGTTAGGGACATCGTTATAAGATGTATGAGGAGACACGGTTTAATTTTTTCTGACCGTGGCCTCCACAATCTCACAATTCATATTCTGTTTGCTGTACGGCGGATCCGGGAAGGGCACCTAATACTATCCTTACCGCAAGAGTATATATGGCCGGCTGATTGCCTAGAAGCGGCAATAGCCCGGGACATTGCTGCAGCCCTGGTGCCCGTATCCACCCTTATGTCGTATCCTGAACTAGAGGTAGATTACCTGACTATGAATGTGCTGAGTACTGAGTTGTCTGTGGAAATGGGAGATACTAAACGGCTGGCATTGACAGAGTCGGATAAGGAATACCGTATGTATGCCAAATCCATGATTGAAGAGATGGAAGCGGGTCTGGAACTTGGGATCAGGCATGACTCGGAGCTGGAATGGGGGCTCAGCATGCATCTCAAACATGCGCTCAGCCGTATACGCTTTGGGATGGGATTCAGTAACCCGATGCTGGACTCCATCAAATCGGAATATCCGCTTGCTTTCCAATCCGCTATTATCGGAGCTGCTGAACTGCAGAGGCAATCAGGCCTGCACATCTCAGAGCAAGAAATCGGCTATATTGCGCTTCATATCGGATCTGCACTGGAACGTGTGAAGGAGTGCTCTGCCGTCAAAAAGTGCATCATCGTGTGCAGTACGGGACTGGGCAGCGCACGCCTGCTATATCATAAGATCAACAGGCATTTCGGTTCGAAGCTGGAGGTTGCCGGCACTTTCGGATACTATAATTTGGACCAGGCTCCGCTGGAAACTATCGATTTTATTGTAAGTACCGTTCCTCTCCCGGATGAATTACCGGTTCCGGTTGTACAAGTACAAACCCTGCTCCAGGACGCCGACCTTCAGCATATTCAAAGGATGGCCTTCAATCTTGGGCATGAACCCATTGGCTTCATCCGTGAGGAATTAACATTTTTACAGATGGAGTTGGAGAGCAGGGAAGAGGTTCTAAGTTTCCTATGCAACAAGTTGGAGTCGGGGCAACTTGTGAAATCCGCTTTTCTGGAATCGGTTAGACTGAGAGAACAGCTCTCATCGACTGCTTTTGGTAATCGCACAGCCTTACCGCATCCGCTTATTCCGCAAACGAAAGAGACCTTTGGAGCCATCTGCACCCTGAAAAAACCTGTGATGTGGGGAGACAAGCCTGTTCAGTTTGTTTGTCTTTTATGTGTGGGGAAGAAGAGTCAGCAGGAGGATCTCACGGTCATCTACGATACCTTAATCCGCATCACGGAAAGTGCTGAACTGGTTGAACAATTAGTCGAAGCGGAGACCTTCCGAGATTTTAGCGATATTTTTTTCCTAAGAGAAGCGGAAAAACATTCGCTGTAGCTTGAAAGAGGGATAGCTTATACTTGTGGAAACACTTTTTCGCTTGATTGGAAGCGCTATATAGCACTCTGTCAAGCTGATCCAGTGCACAATAAAATAATCGGAGGGTATGATAGTGGAGTATATAGAAAAGGTCATGTCGATGATCGCGAAATCCGGTGCGGCCAGAAGCCAAGCGATGGAAGCCATTATGGTTGCTAAGCAAAAGAATTACACCGCTGCAGCTGAACTTCTGGATAATGCTACTCTGGATTTGAAGGGCGCGCACAAGATACAGACACAGTTAATCCAAGAAGAAGCTGGCGGTGCCAAGCACGAAATTACACTGCTGATGATTCATGCTCAGGATCATTTGATGAACGCCATGACAGTCAAAGATTTAGCCAGGGAAATTATCGAGCTGCATGAACTTACTCATCTGCACCAAATTGGAAAGGGGATGACATCATGATTAAGATTGTACTTGTATGCTCCGCTGGTATGTCTACTAGCCTAATGGTTAAAAAAATGCAAGAAGCCGCTCAAGCAGGCGGTCAGGAGGTAAGCATTCAAGCGACAGCTGGAGAGAATCTGGCTAATTTTGGTGATGAGATTGATGTCCTAATGCTTGGCCCCCAGGTTGCTTATATGCGGAAGGATTATGAGAAGAAATATATACCTAAAGGTGTAAAAGTAGATGTTATCAATACGGTTGATTATGGGCGTATGAACGGAGAAAAGGTGTTGAGTAGGGCATTAGAGTTGGCAGCAAAGTAGCTTGAGAGACTATCGTTTCACTTTACCCGAAAGTTAAAATTTCTTCGGTAGAAATTATATAAACAAAGAACCTTCAACAATACTAAAAAGTTGGTTTGAAGATTCTTCTTCGCGCACGCCAGATTGTAGGCGGTGATAGTCTTGGCTGTACCACCTTTCTGATTGCAATGTTGATAACGGTTGTTTGTCTCATTGTGAAAACCTCCCCTTAGGTTTGCTACGAACATATTGTCAATGGTAGTTTGCGCTTTCTTTTGCTTTTGCCGGAAACCATATAGGCCGGTCCCCTATTTAAGGGGGCCGGCCTATTGTGAGCTTGGCAGCGCATCGTGCTAACGGGTGAAGGTCCCAGGCGGCAGAACCAAAGCTTGCGTTCAAAGATAATCAGGGTAGAATTGACCGGGGAATCAAGTATTAACCCTGAAATCGCTTAGTTGTCTCACGTATGACCAAGCTTGTAGGCAACATGACTTTCTTATTGCCGTAGGATGAGCCTTCGGTAATTTCGAACAGCAGCTTGGCACTCTCATAGCCAAGGACGTCGAAATATTGCTTCACTGTGCTCAAGGCGACCTTGGCGAACTTGGAGCTCTCGAAATCGTCAAAGCCGATTAGGGATACTTGTTCAGGGATACGGATATCAAGTGCGGTCAGCCGATCTATTACCTCAAGGGCCCGCTTATCGTTCGCGCAGAAAAGTGCGGTCAGCTCCCCGCTTTGAATCAGGTGTGCAAGCACAGAGTGATCCATTTCCTTATCCAGGAACAAGAGAGACTCGGATATTGGAATGGACGCATTCAACATGGCATTGCAATAACCGTTATATCTGTCAATCTCCGGACTCAGATGATAGTCGTAAGCCGCAAATCCGATTCGTCGATGACCTTGCTGTATCAAGTATTCTACTGCTTCATAAGCACCGTCGTGGTTATTACAAGTGACGAGCTCCCCTTACCCCTGATACGGTAGATCACGCCCTCGTTCACCAGCTCTGACAGTGCTTTGCGCACAGTGATAGTGCTGACATCCAGCAGCTTGGAAAATTCCGACTCGCTAGGAATCCGGTCTTCCTCTGTAAATTCCTGATTCTCAATCTGGGATAAGACATAGTCTTTAGGTGATCTACTTCGAGGGGACTTTTACGAATACGTTTACGAATCATGTCGCAACACCACGGTATAACTACAATCAAGTCATGTATAAACTCGATCTGGCGAATCCGAAGCTAGGGCTTACTCCGGTTCAAGGAAAGACCGGTCAATAGAGTGCCGGATCAGATGCACTAACTGAATAAGGACCCTTCCGGAAGCGCTATGAACTCCGGAAGGGTCCTTTATGCAGGGTGTGATAGCAGCCTGTGCCGGATGGGAATTGGGTAGTCTATGCAGAATTTGATTGATGGGAGGAGTTACTTTGAATTTTGACTTTGCCAAGTACACCAGGCTGATGGGGAGATTTGATCTGACTGAGAAGGGGAATCCGAAATGCGGATGGGTTAACAGTGCTGTTCATCTAGCCTTCCGGGGTACGGCCATCTCTATGACAGCAGAGGATTCCGGTGGCCAGGATTATGTTGAAATCGTATTGGACGGGATTGCCCGTAATTGGATTAATCTGAAGAAAGGGGTTCATGCATACATGATCGAACAGGGACTTCCGGATGGTGAGCACACTTTGGAAATCCACAAGCGAACGGGGATTTTGACCGGAAATATCGCATTTCATCATTTTGCTCTTCCTGACGGGGGAAGCTTCCTTGCCCCGCCTGCGGCCAAGCCTATCCGGCTTGAATACTTTGGGGATTCCATCACAGATGGAGCAGGGATCGGCCATCCGCATGTGCTCGCTGAAGCTCCGCATCTTGACGACGGCTACATGTCCTATGTCGGGATCAGCGCCAGAATGTTGAACGCGGAATATCATACGATGGCCATTTGCGGCATTGGTGTTTGGCAGGATGCCGTAGGGAACAGGCATGGGTTGCCGGAGCATTTTTTTGGGACCCTTGGCAAAGAGACGACGCCATGGGACCTTTCCCGATATATTCCTGATGGAATTGTCATTAATTTGGGTCAAAACGATTATTCTACGCCGATTGATGATGAGGAGTATATAGCCGTTTATATAAAATTCATTCAGGTTATCCTGGAACAATACAATGATCCCTATGTCTTTTGCTGTGTTGGAACCATGAACAACAACTATCTTGCCAGTGTGAATAAGGTCGTGGCCTATTTTAATCAAATTGGAAACGGAAAGATATTATTGGTTGATTTAGGGCTGATTCATCCAGAGGTGGAAGGATGGGGCGGCCGTTACCATCCCAGCTATCAGACGCATTACCGGATGGGATGGGAGCTTGCCTCGTTTATATCCGCCAAGACCGGATGGGAATTGCTTAAGCGTCCGTTGATCGCTACGGAATGCGTGTTGTGAACCTAATAGTGGAGGATGGAGAGTGGCGAGAGGGTTTGGATACCATAGAAAGTCTTAATCTGCTCCCCGGTAACTATAACGGCTACGTAGCATTTTCTGATCACACGCGGAGAAAGGCGTTTCACCACAAGGTAGTTTTTTGGTGGAGGCTTACGTTTCGGTGTTTCAGAGACTTCGCTCTTCTTACGAAGGCGTGTGTGCGTCCGGAAAGTGTATTCCTGGCTCCTAAGCATGAACGGACCGAGTTGCACTTATTTGGAGCTATTAGCCTGTTACAGTAGGGAAAAGGACTCCAGCGCAGTTATTTCTCCCTGATGGCCGCTTTTAGATAGAATGCAGAGCAGATAAGGTCGTCTGGGTCCGCAAAAGAGAATAAACAGGGGTTTTACTCTCCATAGCGTCTCCTGAGTCCTTAACGAGTAAACGAACCCGCTGAAGGCTTTTAGGGACCCTGCTTTCAATATTAAATCCCTGCTTCCCCAGAGTTTTTTCCGAAACCCTTGAATTTTGAAACACTTGGAAAAGATCGCATGACTCTCATGAAATATTGAGGCAATGCGATCTTTTTTTATTAAAAGATCAAAACATTGCTCATCGCTGATGCTGAAGGTACTTTGGAGCTGTATTCCCAGTTTCTTTATCCAGATAGATATACTCCTCGTAATTGGTGCAGTAAGAGTTACTACATATAGTTCGTTTATTGCGCCCGGCAGCATTCAGCATCGCTACGGCATCTTAAATTGAACTACAGTTCTGTCTTTTTCAAGAGATTCAGGTGTTGCAAAAATGCAATTACGCAACATGGGAAAAATATTTTATTTTTTTCTTGATATTTATAAAATATCTTAAAATGCATTCTGCACGAATTTGTATAATTCGCCGAATATGAAAGGTCACCTCCAGGTTATTTTTATATCTTTTAAACAAGATGAATGAAATAGTGTGGTTATTTTGCGACTGTTACATCCAATCCGAATAAGAAAAAAATAGAGTTGAATTTCACCTGTCTATTCCAACACGCTTATTAATCATTAAAGAAAAAATGTGCTTAAAAAGAGAGTGTTCAAAAGAGTGAGTCGCAAAAAATCTACAGAAAAAAACCTTGATTTAGAGCTATTTCGGGCCTGTTGACCCGTTCTTTTTTCTGTAATACGATGACATTGCGAAATATTTCACAATAGATTTGAGGCATGCGAAGTAATAGTTTTATTTTTTTAATCAGAAAAGTGAAAATATTCACATATGAGGGAGCAGATTAAATGACAAAAGTAATTTCAGCCGCAAAAGCAGCGGAACTAATTAAAGATGGTGATACAGTTGCAGCCAGCGGGTTTGGATTATCATGCTGGGCAGAAGAGATGGGAATAGCCATTGAAGATCGCTTCGTGCAAACAGGACAACCGAAGAATTTGACTGTAATGCACGCGAGTGCAGTCGGCAACCGCCGCGACAAAGGAATGAGCCACTTAGGCCATGAGGGATTAATTAAACGATGGATTGGTGGAATTGCAATTGCTTCTCCCGGGATGGCTAAGCTCATCGAAGAAGACAAATGTGAAGCGTACAATTTGCCCCAAGGTGTAATTACTCAGCTATACCGGGAAATTGCAGCTAAGCGTCCTGGTGTGATTACCAAAGTAGGCATGGAGACGTTCGTAGATCCTCGGGTCGAAGGCGGAAAAATGTCCCCGTCTACGAAGGAAGACATAGTGAAGGTTATTGAATTAGAGGGCGAAGAGTGGTTATTCTATAAATCCTTCCCTATTAATATCGGCTTGATCCGCGGAACCGTGGCTGATGAGAATGGCAATTTGACTCTTGAAAAAGAAGGCCTGCATATGGAGGTTCTGCCTATCGCTCAGGCTGTCCGCAACTCGGGAGGCATAGTTATAGCCCAGGTGGAGACGGTCGCAAAGTGTGGCACTCTTAATCCTAAGGATGTTAAAGTGCCAGGGATTTTAGTAGATTATATTGTTGTTTCTAAACCGGAAAATCATTACCAGACAGAAAACACTCATTATAATCCGGCATTTTCCGGTCATGTAAAAGTACCTACAGAGTCTATTGAATCCCTACCGCTGGATGAGCGCAAAATCATCTCCCGCCGAACTGCAGTAGAGCTTCAACCGAATACGATCTTGAATCTTGGGGTTGGAATTCCGGTTAATGTTGCGAACATAGCAGCAGAAGAGGGAGTAAGCGACCAACTGATTTTGACAACAGAGGCGGGTTCGATTGGTGGTGTTCCCGCAGGTCTGAAAGACTTCGGTCATGCTTATAACTCTGAGGCTATTGTAGATCATGACTCGCAGTTCGATTTCTATGATGGTGGCGGAATCGATTTATCTGTCCTTGGCTTGGCTCAAACAGACGAGTTCGGGAACGTAAATGTCAGCAAATTTGGAACTCGTGTAACTGGATGCGGTGGGTTTATTAATATCTCTCAAGCTGCCAAAAAGCTTGTGTTCGCAGGTACATTTACTGCTGGCGGGCTAGAGGTCAAGGCTGAAGATGGAAAACTGCAAATACTCCAAGAGGGAAAAGTAAAAAAGTTCATTAAGAAGGTGCAACAAATCACGTTCAGCGGTTCATATGCTGCCAAAGTTGGGCAACCCGTTGTATATGTTACTGAGCGCGCAGTATTCGAACTGCAGGATGGAAAAGTTACATTAACTGAAATCGCACCAGGTGTTGACTTGCAGACTCATATTCTGGATCAAATGGAATTTGAACCGGTGATCTCACCAAATCTTAAAGAAATGGATCAAGCCATGTTCCAGGAAAACTGGGGAAAATTGAAGTCTATTATTGCCGCGAAAAATCGGATTTTATTGGAAGTATAGTGATTATTTATTGATTTAATAAACCATAAAAAGGGATGATGTCATGAATGTAAAGTTGAATCGTTGGAGGATATTGATTGCATCAACGATCATTAATATCTGTGTAGGTGCAATATACGCATTCAGTATTTTTGCACTGCCGTTAACCAAAGTATTTAATGTTACGATGCCGGATATTATGATGGCTTTTACTATTAACGCGGCTATATCTCCAATTCCAATGATCCTGGGAGGGAAGTTGGTGGATAAAGGGGGAGCCAAGAAGGCTGTATTCATTGGCGGAGCAATGTTTGGGCTTGGATTTATTCTTTCCGGATTGGCAACCGCTCCTTGGATGCTGTATATCACATACGGTGTAATTACCGGAATAGGTCAGGGAATTGTGTATTCAGCTACAATTGGGAACAGCGTTAAGCTGTTCCCGGACAAAAGAGGATTAGCTGCCGGAATTGTTACAGCGGGATATGGCGGTGGATCCATCGTTATAGCACCTATAGCTAACGCGTTAATTAGCGGCAATGGTGTCCAGCCAGCACTGATAATGCTCGGGGCCGCCTTCTTAGTAGTCATTTTAAGCCTTGCTCTACTCGTTAAAGCATCCCCGGCCGGTTATATCCCTGACGGCTGGACGCCTCCGGCTGCTGCAGCTTCTAAGGGTGGAGTTAATATAGAGTGGCACGAAATGATAAAGAAGCCATTATTCTATGTGATAGCCTGCCTGTTCTTAATCGGTGCCTTGTCAGGAATGATGGTAACAGCTAATGCTTCTGTAATCGGTCAGAAGATGTTTGGACTTTCAGCTGCAGCTGCAGCACTATATGTAAGTTTATACTCTCTCAGTAACTGCATTGGTCGTGTATTCTGGGGTGCTGTGTCCGATAAAATTGGGCGGGTAAAATGTCTGCTCATTATCTATCTGGTCATTGCGGGCATGATGTTGACTATAGCATTATCTACAACAATAGCCGGATTTGCGGTAGCCATCGTAGGGATTGGCTTATGCTTTGGCGGAACCATGGGAATATTCCCTTCTATTGTCGGTGAGAAATTTGGTATGAAATATTACGGTGTGAACTATGGTGTAACTTTTATCGGTTATTCAGGAGCAGCATTCTTCGGACCGAGAATTGCCGGTAAGGTTGCAGCAGCTAATGACGGAATGTTCACGAATGCTTTTTACATCGCTCTGGTTATCTCCTTGGTTGGTTTTGCCTTAACCTTTGTTTTCAAAGCAATGGAAAAACAACAGCCAAAACCAGAAGCCACTAAAGCTGCTTAAGAAACTTAGTTACATTAACTATAAAAAACGATCAAAAAAATGGAGGTTTATAAGAATGTCGATTACAAAATTATTAGGTATTAAATATCCGATTTTTCAAGGTGGTATGGCTCAAATCGCTGTTTCTCCTCTAGTAGGTGCTGTTTCTAATGCGGGAGGGCTAGGCATTATCGGTTCAGGCGGATTTACTCCTGATCGTCTTCGTGACGAGATTCGTAAGGCAAAAGAAAGCACCAATAAACCCTTCGCTGTAAATTTGATGTTGATGATGAACAATATCCCTGAACTTATTCAAGTCATTATAGAAGAAAATGTGAAAATTGTAACCACTGGTGCAGGTACGCCTGCTCCATACATGAAGACTCTCAAAGAAAATGGCATTATCGTAATTCCGGTAGTTCCTTCTGTAAAAATCGCTAAGAAAATGGAAGCATTAGGTGTTGATGCGATTGTTGCTGAGGGAACAGAAGCAGGCGGACATGTTGGTGAAACAACGACGATGGCTCTGCTGCCTCAAGTAGTTAGTGCGGTTTCCATTCCGGTTATTGGAGCCGGCGGGATTGCGGATGGCCGTGGGGTCGCAGCTGCCTTTGCGCTCGGAGCACAGGGCGTTCAGGTTGGAACCCGGTTCCTGGCTACAGTGGAATGCCCTACTCACGAGAACTTCAAACAAGCAGTAATTACCGCAGATGATACGAGCACAACGGTTACTGGCCGCAGCCTGGGTGGACCTGTTAGAAGTATTAAGAATAGTATGATTGCTGAATTCCTTAGACTTGAAAATGAAAAGGCTTCTCGTGAAGAGTTAGAGAAATTAA
Source organism: Paenibacillus paludis (assembly GCF_042610515.1). NCBI lineage: Bacteria > Bacillati > Bacillota > Bacilli > Caryophanales > Paenibacillaceae > Paenibacillus > Paenibacillus paludis. The sequence goes on along the minus strand of NZ_JBGJZP010000002.1, from coordinate 653,171 downwards.
GTTTGGGATCTTTGCGCAGAGCTGTATTCGAAGGAGATACGGATACTGGCTCTGTAATGGCAGGACAAATTTGTGGGATGGTTAATGAGATTACCACGGTTGAAGAGATGATTACCACTATGTTTGAAGAGGCTCAAGAAATCCTTGAGAAGCTGGGGAAATTATCAGTTGTTGGCGCATAATTAAAGTGTAATGTATATTAGCCAAGTGGTATCATTTACGTAATGATATCATTTGGCTTTTTTTCTAAATATGGAATAAGCGTTAATACAACTGTATAGGACTGATAAATTTGACGAAAAGAAATAAAAAATCAGGTAAACGTACGATAGACGAAATTATTGGAGAATTGCCTTCTACTTTATTTGTCACCGATCCAAACGGAAATATATTAATTTCCAATGAATTTACCGCTTTAACCATTGGAGTTCAATTAGAAGATCTGCTAAAGGCCAACGTCCAGGATTTGGTGAAGGCAGGCTATTATGGTCATTCCATTACGATGGAAGCCATTCAAAGTAAACAAAAAGTATCTAAGAATATCATTACGTCAAGAGGGTTTCATATATTCTCGACAGCTATTCCTATTTTGGATAAGGATGGGGAGGTGCAGCTGATAGTCACCACTTCAAATGAATTCAAACAGGAACACACCTATTATGAGGCTAATGTATCTGTAACCCAGCAAATCAACAAGCAATTAGGAGAAGCTGCAGCGGGAAAAGGGAAAGGTATTGTTGCCGAAAGTTTGGCAATGAAACAAATTATTAAAGTCTGCAACCAAATAGCATCCTACGACAGTAAAGTATTAATATATGGTGAATCCGGTACGGGTAAAGAGGTTATAGCGAAATATATTCATCTAAAGAGTGAAAAGTGGAAGGGTCCCTTCATTGCGATTAACTGCGCAGCTATTGCTCCGGCTGGATTTGAACATGAATTGTTTGGATACGAAAAAGGAGTCTTTGAAGGGCAGGCGGAAGTGAAGACGGGCATGATCGAAATTGCCAATGACGGGGTTCTATTTCTGGATGAAATTGCTGATTTGCCGCTCGAGATGCAAGCCAAATTATTGCGGGTTCTTGAGAATCAGGAATTGAGACGAGTCGGCGGCATCACTAATATACCGATCAATTGTCGTGTTATATCAGCTACTAGTCGGGATCTGTGGAGTATGGTAAAGAAAGGGCTGTTCCGGGAAGATTTATATTATCGGATTAATGTGATCCCGATTCATATTCCTCCGCTTCGCAACCGCAAACTAGACCTTGTAGGATTAATCTCCAGTTTTATAGCCAGCTTCAATCAAATGTACGGTAAGAAATATGTCTTAAGTGCTGAAGAGTTTGATAAGATGCTTAGTCAGCCTTGGCATGGGAATGCGAGAGAGTTAAGGAATTATATCGAAAGACTTGTGGTTACGGAATACATGGGAATTAGCCAACAGGAAGAGGATAATGTTGCGGATTGGTATTCAATAGACCACTTCATAGAAAAGAATAAACATCAGCTGTCTACTCTGAAAGACTTCACTGCAGTAGCAGAGGGGCGTTATATAAAAAAAGTACTGAAAGATTGTTATGGGAACGGAACAGAAGCGGCCAAGAAATTAAGTGTGGACAGATCGGTTATTTACAGAAAGCTAAAGAAAATGGAAGAAGTGCTGGCCCCCAAAACCTTATAACTGGGCAAGCTGTCCTGAATGGAACGTTATTAAAGCTTGATTCTGGTAGGGGATTTGAATAAACTGAAGCCTGCCATAAATTAATTCACGGGCTTCAAGTGGCTAATTCTCGTTATTCTTCTTTATACTTATCGTATAAATCCTGTCTGTTTCACCACATCACAATGTTTGTTCAGGATCTGTGAGAGGCCTATGTCAGCGACAAGGGCCTCTTTATTTATGAATAATAGCTAAATAGTAAAAACATTAATGTATATAATCAGATACAATTTGTATATTATAATTTACAAAATGAATTACATCATATACAATAAATCAAGGAGATGATGCACTTGAGTGAACTGGTTAACCGCGTCCGTGAACTGCGGGCCAGGGACAGATTGTCCCAGCAAGAGCTGGCACAGCGAATCGGAGCCTCCCGCCAGACGATCGCATTGATCGAAAGGGGCGATTATTCCCCCTCAGTGGTGCTGGCTCTGAAGATTGCTGCAGCCTTTAAAGTGCAGGTTGAGGATATATTTTCCATTCGAGAAGAGGAGCGTGAGCAATGATGGACAGCACAAACAAACCACTCAAAACCAAAAAAGCATTGTGGCTGATTCTATGGGCATTTATTGGAGGGATGATCGGCTACATCTTTGCCTCGGGTGCAATTACTGTTCCGGAGAATGCCGACTTCAGCTTTTCGCTTGTTTACGAATATGATCTTATGTTCGCCTTGTTGGCGCTGATTGTGCTTGTTCTGCTGGTCTGGAATGTGATTGGCCTCAGCCAGTTGAACGCCATGCACGATGAAGACCAGCATTCAGATGAGCCGATGAGTCCGAAGGAGAAGCTGCTTGGTACAATCCTCAAGGTCAGCTCGTATAACACTATTGTCACCCTGCTATGGCTGGTGCTTGCTTTTGCCCATGCCCTGGGAGCGGGCAGTCCGAGGGAGACCATGCAAACTTACATGCTGGTGAACATGATCAGCGGCTGCGTCACGATGTTTATGGCCATTTTTCTTCAGCACCGCACGCTTGTGATCTACAACGAGGTCTATCCGGATCGGACGCTGAATCTGAAATCCAACAGTGGGAAAGAAGCGGCACGTGAGCTGTTTGCCAAAATGGACGAGGGAGAGCAGTGGACGGTATACCGGTCTGCCTATTCTGCTTATCAGATTACCAACGTGATGTTAATCGCAGGCATTGTGCTGTTTACGCTGTACTCCCTGCTGTTCGGCTTCACACCGCTGCCCATTGTCGTCCTGGGCATCATTCTGCTGGTGCAGCAAACGGTCTATTACCGTGAGGTGGCCAAGGCGTATAAATGAAATTAATGAGTCCGAATCCATAAAATTCCGTAATAACCGCTATACCTATTATTTTAATGGAAATGGAGTGAAGTGAATGAATTTGTCAATGTTGCGTAGCGGTCCCGCTTTTTGGACGAGGACAGTGCTTGCCGCTACCCTGATTCTGACTACGATGGCCCCGATGGTGCATGCGTCTGCCGTTTCCCCAGCGTCTCCTCCTCCGGCATCTGCTACCGGGCAAGCCAAGCCGCTGACGACAGAGAATGCTGCGGCGTTCCTCAAGCAATTCTTCAGTATGAAAGAAGTGAAAGCGCAGCTTGCCGGTGCGGTTGTCATCGTGGTCAAGGATGGCAAGACGGTGATTGAAGAAGGTTTCGGCTATGCGGACAAGGCCGGTAAAACGGAGGTAGACCCTGATGAAACGGTCTTCCGCATGGCCTCGGTATCCAAAACCTTCACCGCCGCTGCCGCTATGCAGCTGGTAGAGCAAGGGAAAATTGATCTGAAAGCGGATTTTCAGACCTATACAGGACCGATTGAATTCGAGAATCCCTTCGGGGTTCCGGTAACGGTGGAGGATCTGCTGACCCATACCACTGGGTTCCGGATTCAGGACCCCCAGCCGGAAGATATCAATGATGATTTCGGGACAAAGGTATCGATTGAGGATTATGTGCTGCAGCACATGCCGCCGGTTGTCCGAGAGCCGGGCACTTCTTACATGTATGACAACTTCGCTTCGCTGTTGCTCGGTCTGGTAGTGGAGAAGGCCAGTCACGAATCCTATGAGGATTATATGGAGAAGCATGTATTTGCACCGCTGAATATGGATAAAAGCGGCTTCCTGCTGGAAGGCAAGCTGAAGGAAGATCTCGCTACGGCCTATGATGCCGCAGGCAAGGCGCTTGACTTGTATACAGTAACTCCAACCGTCATGCCGCATGGAGGCATGCTGTCCACCGCCGATGATATCGGCAAGTTCATGACTGCTTTGCTGAATGGGGGCGTGGCGGGAAATAACCGCATTCTGGCTGAAAGTACAGTAGATTCCATGAAGGAATATCGCTCCTCCATCCACCCGTTGTTGCCGAATACCACCTACGGCTTTGAAGCGCCCATGCAGCTTCCCGGTGCCGGCAGCAGCTCCAAGATTATCACCAAGGCAGGCGATTTAATCGGCTTCAGCTCTTATATGTTCCTGATTCCGGAGCAGAATACCGGGGTTTTCATTGCCTATAATCAGCAAAGCGTGCTGCGGGAGCTGTTTTACCCGGCGTTTATCCAGGCGTTTTTCCCGCAATATGCCGCACCAGCGAAGCTGGGAACCTTCCAGCCGCTGAGCGTCGAAGCCCTGGATGCGTTCACCGGTTACTATGCGGATCTCCGTCTCAAGAGCTTGGTCTCCACGGTTGCTGTAAAAGATGGTGCGCTTAGCATTAGCGATGCATTGCTGGGCACCCGCCAGCTGCGTCAGGTGGACGATAATTTGTTCATTGATGAGCTTACCAAGAAATTTACTGGCTTTGAAATGACTTCGGGCGGGCAAGGCGCCTATCTGAAAGAACCGTACCTCAATCCTTACAGCTATGAGCAAAAAGGGCCGGATGGTGTCGGTTATGCCGATGTCACCCCGAGCCATCCGTATGCGGCCCCGGTTATGATGCTGCAGTCGCTGGGATATCTGCCGAATGATGCGGCGCTCAGCTTTCAGCCTGAGGCGGGAACTACGCGTGCCGAGTATGTGCGGCTGATGCTGGAGAGCAGCAATATAAAAGAGAGCAAGACAGAGAAGCTGGCATTCCCTGATCTGCAGGGTCATCCTGATGCCGCTTATGTACAGATGGCCGTTGAACTCGGAATGGTTCAAGGAACGCCAGGCGGAGAGTTCCAGCCTGACCGGGTCATTTCCCGCCAGGAGGCGGCGGTAATGGTGTGGAAACTGCTCAGCGCACAGTACCCGGATGAGCTGTTCAAAGATGTGAAGCTGGCCGGCAAAACGGATAAATGGGCGGTTCCGGCGGTGAGGATGGCCGTGGCTTTGGGACTGTACGGACCTGACATCAAGGCTGATGCCAAGGGGGCTGTTGATTTCAAGTCCAGTGATGCGCTGAGCAAAAAGGAGAATGCTGCAATTCTGTATGCTCTGTTCACGAATCCGATCAATCAGATCGTTGCCGGACTGACGGAGAAGTCCGGGGAAGCGGGCAACTGAGAGGGCGGACAGCGACAGGAGTTCATATATCTAGTTCAATAGATACGAGTGGGAGCGTCGTAGTTTTGTTAATAAGACTCCTTATGAAATAGAAAAGAACGGGAGATTGCGCCCGATGAATCTATTGGGCTGTAATACAAAAAGCAGAGCCTGCAGACATTGTCCGCAGGGCTCTGTTCTTCAAGGATTTGGGAGGACGGTCTAACAGCCTTCCTCTTCTTATTTCTTCACTCCACCCTCGGCATGGAGCTTGGCGATTAGCTTATCGCCCTCGACATCGAGGTTCGGAAGCAGACGGTCCAGCCATTTTGGAAGCCACCAGGCTTTGTCTCCAAAGACTGCCATTACGGCCGGAACGAGCGTCATACGGATGATGAAGGCATCGATCAGGATACCGAAGGCCAGCGCGAAGCCGATCTGCTTAATCATCGCGTCAGGTGCGAAGATAAAGCCGGCGAAGACGGAAACCATGATTATGCCCGCTGCAAGCACTACGCGGCTGGCGAGATCATAGCCGTGAACGACGCTGTCGTTGCCACGGCGTCCGTGGACGTATGCCTCGCGCATGGAGCTGACCAGGAACACCTGATAGTCCATCGCCAGCCCGTACAGAATGCCGGTGACCAGAATCGGCATGAAGCTGAGCAGCGGACCTCCCGTGTCAAAACCGAACAGGGAGTGCAGCCATCCCCACTGGTACACGGCTGTGGTAAGGCCGAAGGTGGCGAGGACGCTGAGAATAAAGCCAACTGTCGCTTTGATCGGAACGATGACTGATCTGAAAACGAGCAGCAGGATGATTAGCGACAGAATTACGATGATGCCAATATATATTGGGAAAGCATCGGAAAGCTTGGAGGACATATCAATATTAATGGCGGTGAAGCCGGTCACGCCAAGCTTAACATCATTCCCGGATGCGAGGCCGGAAGCGGGATCGCGCAGATCCTGCACCAGATCTCTTGTCACTGTATCTGTCGGGCCGGTTTTTGGAATTAGACTGATAATGGCGATATCTCCGGTCGCATTGACACCCATTGGGGACACCAGCGTGACGTTATCATGCATTTGCAGCTCCTGAACCAGCTTGCCCAGGGTCTGCATAGAAATCTTGCCGGACGGGTTGTTCGGCTGGGCCACCAGCAGCAGCGGTCCGTTGAAGCCTTCGCCGAAGCCCTTGGAGATAATGTCATAGCTCTGGCGTGCCGGGGTGTCCAGGTTCGCCGAAGCACCGGACGGAATACCCAGCTCCATTTTTGTTACCGGGATCGCCGCTGTTCCAAGACCCAGAACGACCAGAATAATGATGATCCAGCGGTATTTCACGGTAGCGTTCGCCCAGCGGTGTGAGAACCCGTGGCGGGCTTTGTTAACGGAAGCAACGTTCTTGGAGCGGGCCTTAGCGGTGCAGATCCGTTCACCGACCAGACCCAGCAGCGCAGGCAGCAGGGTCAGCGCCAGCAGGACGTTGATCAGAACGCTGACAGCGGCCACCAGAGCCATGGTCGACAGGAAGCCAATGCCGATGACCAGCATGCCGCATAGGGCGATGATAACGGTCAGTCCGGCGAAAAATACGGCGCTGCCGGCGGTACCTAATGCCCGGCTTGCTGCTTCGCCGGCGCTTAATTTCTCATCGAGAATCAACCGTCGCTGCCGGTTGACGATGAACAGCGAGTAGTCGATGCCGACAGCCAGACCGATCATAACGGCCAGAATCGGCGTGATATCGTTCATCTGGATGATACTTGAGAGGGCAAACGCTCCGCCGACGCTGATCCCGACGCCAAGGAGTGCGGTGATCAGCGGCAACCCTGCGGCAACGACCGAGCCAAGCGTAGTAAACAGCACAATCGCTGCGACGACAACTCCTACCGCTTCCGTCGATCCGATGGATGGAATACTCTTCAGGGAATCGCTCGGAATGGCTGTGATGCCAGAGCCTGCCTGCTCGACTTCGGTCACGGTGCTGATGATGTTATCCGGTACGGAAGATGGCAGCGACGTCTGCTGAACAGTGAATTGAAACTGGAACAAGGCGATGCTGCCGTCGGCGGATAACATGACGCCGGGAACCGGAACACCGTCAGCCAACAGCGGCCCGTAAGGAGCTGCCTGAGCTGCAGCCGCCGCTTGACCCGTTGCGGCCGAAGGATCTGCAGTGGCAGATTGACCACCGGCAGCGGCTTGACCCGCAGCGTCAGTCTGACCCGCAGCGGCCGACGGGTCTGCAGTGGCAGATTGACCAGCGGCAGCGGCTTGTCCCGCAGCGTCAGTCTGACCCGTAGCTGCTGATGGATCTACAGCTGTAGCTTGTCCCGCAGCAGCGGCGGCTTGGGCGGCCAGCTCGGCCGGGTTGATGATATAGTCCATGCTGTAGACATCATTGATAGCCTTCAGAATCATCGCTGTCCGTTCCGGCGTGTCCAGCCGTTCTCCGTCAGGTGCGGTGAAGGCAACACTCGCTTGGCCGCCGGCAGCAGCAGGAAGCTCTTCAGCCAGCATATCCAGCACTTTTTGCGATTCCGTGCCTTCAATTTTCATTTCGGAGCTGGACTGGATGCCATTGACGCCTAGCAGGGCGCCTACAACACCGAGAATAAGAATCCAGGCTGTAAGGAAATACCATGGTTTGGAATAAGCCGATTTTCCCAATCGGTACAGAAATGTTGACATGAAATGGTTTCTCCTTTTTATCTCTGGTTTAGAAGCCGTTGCGTAAATAAGCAAACATGGAATTCAAATATTGATCAAACGACATAGCACCGGAGTGTTCATCCTGTGCTTCTCCCGGCAGCATTACGTTGAGCCGTCCGTCCAGAATCGGCACGAACGCTCCGTAGACAGCACCGGCAAGAAGATGGGTATATCCGTCAGCGTAACGTCCATGAGAGAACTGCTCGAGCGTCTGCTGTGCAGCGATCTGCAAACGGCGGAATACGCTGAGGATATAAGGCTCCAGCGACGGATACCGATTCGCAAGTGATACGAACTGGCGTAATTGATACAGAAACTCGGAAGTAAACTGCAGCTTGAGCAAGTTGTACAAGGCATCCAGCGGTGTTGCATCCGGAGGCAGGCCTGTTAACAGTATGTTCTTGTCCTCTTTTGAAATGTTGCCCATAAAATACTCTGCTACCGCCTCCTCTTTGCACGAGAAGTAATTGGCAAAGGTCCGCCGGGAGTAACCGGCCTTCTGGACAACATCATCGACAATGAAGCCGTCCATACCCAGCTCAAGCGCAAGCTCGAAGGCGGATTGGGATAAGGCATAAGCTGTGGCTTCCTTCTTTTTATCGCGCAGTGTCGGCTTGGGGTTCAAGTTCCAAGCGACCTCCTTTCTTGAGCACAGAGGATGCTCTGCTCTCTATTTGCTATTTCTATATTATTGCCCAAAGAGCAAAATTGCACAATGGGCAATTTTCGCTGCCGGGTTCTCTCGTGAATGACCAGAGCATTTATGTAACAGGCAATGATTATGCTGACGGCAGCAATTACGGGTTAAGTGACAACATGATTAGCATAAATGGCTCAACCGAAGAGCAGTTTAGGGCAGCACTGCGCCTACTGGAGTTGTCCAACAGCTATTTGCTGCAGTTGCCGGATGATGCAGACCATTAATACGGTCAATTATGCGGCTGTGTGGAACAACAATATATGTAATTATGGGCATGCGAAAGATAACTTTCGCATGCTTTTTGTTGTCTAAAGGGCTGCCCAAAAGGGCAGATCCTGTGTGCCCCTTTGGACGATGGCAGAAGGTCTCCCGGTCTGTAAGATAAAGACATAGAGAAAAACATCTATATAGATTGAACTAAAGAATAACATAGGGGAAAAGGAATGGAGGAAAATTTTGGAACTGTAGGAGCGGTAGCGACCGCCTTTGTCTCCGGATTTCAACCGCGAACAGCGGTACAATTGAAAGAAATTCTTACGACAACAGCGGCCGGAAGTCCAAACATTTTACGCAATGACGTCCTTACTCCATGTAAAGATCTTAAGTTCAATTTATATAGCACAGAGGAGACGATACTGAAATGGCAAAATTATTATACCGGCTGGGGTTTTGGTCGGCGAAGAACCGGATAAAAGTCCTGTTGGGAAGCATCACACTTTTGGTGGCAGCAGCTATTGTGGCACTGTCGATGGGCATCCATTTTGGTGAGGAAACTTCCATTCCCGGACTTGCCTCGCAAAAAACATTGGAGGTTATGGAGAAGGAATTTCCAAACCCGCAGGGTGACCTCGGGAAAACCCAATTGGTGCTGAAGGCTCCCGGCAATGAAACGTTATCCTCTGAAGCAGCGCAGCAGCTAATTGCAGAGAAGCTCAAGGAAGTGGCAGCGGATCAGGAGGTAGCTTCGGTTGTAAGTCCATATGATAACCATTCATTGAATGCGGACAGCAGCATTGGTTATGCCACAATTACGTATAAAGTGCCAGGTGATGAAGTTACAGAGGCATCGAAGGATTCAGTTACCGAGATTGCAGAAGGCCTGCGGGATGCCGGCTGGCAGGCCGAATTGATCGGCGACGGCTACGTAAAGATGGCAACCAGCAGTCCGGCCGAAGCACTCGGGGTATTGGTGGCCTTGGTAATTCTTGCGGTTGCTCTTGGTTCTATCCTTACCGGCGCTTTACCGATCTTAACGGCGGCTTTAGGCCTTGGCTTTGGCATTATGCTGATTATCATCGGAACGAGTATATTGGACATTCCGTCGTTTGCTTTATCGCTGGCCGGTATGCTTGGACTGGCTGTCGGCATCGATTATGCATTATTCATTATCGCCAGATACCGCCAGCAGCTTGCTGAAGGCTATGAAAGACGGGAAGCAATCGCCATTGCGAATGGAACAGCCGGGAGTGCAGTGGTGTTTGCTGGAATAACAGTTATTATCGCTCTTCTTGGTTTTTCTTTCGTTGGAGTACCGTTCCTTAGTGCTATGGGCATGGCAGGCGCACTATGTGTATTCACTGCTATATTGATGACGATATTTGTGGTGCCGGCAATACTAGAATTGATGGGAGGTAAAATCAAAGCACCAGTCAAGCGTTCCAAGGGCTCAGAAAGCAAGCAGAAGCCGGCAGGCCGCGGGAATTTGTGGGGAAGATTTGTTACCGGGCAGCCTTTAGTGGCTGTAGTGCTGGGTGTAGCGCTGCTGGCAACCATTGCTCTGCCATTCTTCCACATGGAGACGGGCCTTGGGAATGACGGACATAAATCACCGGATAAAACCGAGCGCCGGGCCTACGACCTCCTAAGTGAAGCCTACGGTGAAGGGTATCATGGACCGTTAGTACTATTGGCAGAAACAGATGGCGGGGAAGCGGCTGCCGCCAATCTTAATAAAGTGATTGAAGAGGTGAAGACCTACCCCAACGTCGTTATGGTAAACCCGCCGGTGACTGGACCCTCCGGAAAAGTGTCGCTGATTACCGTCATGCCTGCAACGGGACCCAATGATTCAGAAACCTTAGACCTTGTCCATCTGATTCGTGATAAGGCTTCGGAAATTGAGCAGCAGGATCATGTCAAAATTGGGGTAACCGGCAGTACTGCTGTCAATATTGATATCACTCAGAAGTTGAATCAGGCCTTGCCTAAATTTTGCCTGATCATTGTTGGCTTGGCCTTTGTACTGCTAATGCTGGTGTTCCGTTCGATTCTGGTTCCGATCAAGGCAGTGCTCGGCTTCATTCTGTCGCTCGGTGCGACCTTGGGATTTGTCACCTATGTTGTTCAGGATGGTCATTTCCAAAAGCTGTTTGGATTCTATGCGGAAGCGCCGGTGTTCAATTTCCTGCCGATCATTGTAGTTGGTGTTCTGTTCGGCCTGGCGATGGACTACGAAGTGTTTCTGGTCAGCCGGATGCGTGAGGAGTTCAAGAAAAGTGGAGATGCCAAGAAGTCCGTTCTTGCCGGTATGCACCACAGTGGCGGAGTCGTAACCGCAGCCGGACTTATCATGGTTGCCGTCTTTACCGGATTCATTCTGGCAGAGGAGCCTATGGTCAAGGTCATGGGACTGGCGCTCGCCTTTGGTGTTCTGTTTGATGCCTTTGTAGTCCGGATGCTGATTGTTCCTGGTCTTATGACCTTACTTGGAAAGTCAGCCTGGTATTTTCCAAAGTGGCTGGACCGGCTGCTTCCTAATCTGGATGTAGAAGGTGAGGAAGTCATGAAGGAAATAGAACAGAAACAGCTGAAATTTGTGAAGGAAGCTAATATCAGATTCTTGGCTGAACCCTTAGAATAAGCTGGCTTAAGGAGCGGTAGCCGTTGATTAGTACAATATTCAATGACTGCCGCATTGTTATCCATAAATCGTTAAGAAACTGGGGGAGGTTGCAGTGAGGATAGGCGTTATTGGGGCAAGGTACGTGGAATTGGTGTACGGTGCAGTAATTCATTGGCAAAGAGGTGTTGCTCCATGACCCGCCTTTCAGTGGTCGCACCTGTCTATAACGAAGAGGGGAATATTTACGATCTTTACTTAAGCATCACGAATGCATTGAAAGAGAAAATAGAAAGCTATGAAATTGTGCTGGTAAATGATGGCAGCAGAGATCGAAGTGCTGTCCTGCTGAATGAAATCGCCCAGATGGATGAGGCCGTAAAGGTCATTCATTTTGAAAAAAACTATGGGCAAACGGCTGCGATCTGGGCCGGAATCAAGAACTCTACAGGTGAGTTAATTGCCCTTATGGATGCAGACCTCCAGACAGATCCCCGGGATATCTTCAGACTGATGCCTTTCATTGAGAGGATCGATTTTGTGAATGGAAAACGGGTGGATCGCAAAGAACCCATGCTTAAGAAAATATCTTCGCGGCTCGGAAATAGAATCCGTAATTGGATTACAGGAGAAGCGATTGATGATACGGGCTGTCCTATGAAACTCTTCACGCGGGAGGTAGCCGACAGCTTTCATTTATACAATGGAATGCACCGTTTTCTGCCGACACTCGCAAAGATGAATGGATTCTCTGTCCTTGAAGTCACGGTAACCCATCAGAGAAGGAAACACGGCGTATCTAAATATGGGATTTTGAAGGAGGGGTGCACAGGTTTCATGGATGCCATGGTCATCGGCTGGCTCAAAAAGAGAGGGATTATGTACCATGTTAAAGGAGGAAATTAAGATGAAATTACACAATAAAGTAGCGGTTGTTACGGGTGCAGCGTCAGGGGTAGGCCGGGCGATAGCGGAATTGTATGCCAAGGAAGGTGCCATGGTTGTGGTGGCCGATCTTAACGGGGATGCAGTTTCTGAGGTTGTAGACGGCATTAATCTGGCCGGAGGGACAGCCGTGGGCATCGTTGCCAATGTGACGAAGGAAGAGGAAGTGCAAGCGATACTGGAGAAGGCGGTGATAACCTTCGGGAGTGTGGACATTCTCGTGAATAATGCAGGGATTATGGACGGCTTCCGGCTGATCGAAACGTTGGAGGATGAGCTGTGGGAACGGGTTCTTGCGGTCAATTTGACCGGCCCGATGCGAACGATCCGCAAAGCAGTGCCGCTGATGCTCAAGAAAGGCGCAGGTGTGATCATCAATATCGCCTCAACCGCGGGCATTTCCGGGGGTAAGGGTGGCGTCGCCTATACGTCTGCCAAACATGGTCTGGTAGGTCTGACCAAGAATGTTGGCTATATGTATGCCAAATCCGGCATCCGCTGCAATGCCATTGCACCCGGCGGTGTCCGCACCAATATAGCCAATACTCTGGGACAAATCGATATGGACGGTATGCAGGTATTCAGAGAAGGTGCCGGAACTCAGCGCAGTGAGGCGGTTGAGCCTATAGAAATTGCGACCGTTGCCCTTTTCCTTGCCTCCGAGGATTCCAAGTTTGTCAACGGAACTGTGATTGCTGCAGATGGTGGCTGGACGGCGTACTAAACCATAGGCACGCTAAATGAATATTCGTAAGCAAAAGCTTAAGAGGCATTGATGGAGATTTCCATACAATGTCTCTTTGTGTGTTATAAGGAGTTCAGCCATACTGCCCAAAAGGGCAGATATCATTTGCCCTTTTGGACGGTGTGGAAATTCTTACAACATTATAGAATTAAAAGAAGTGGAAAATTATAAAGTTAGGGATGCTTTTACATGTATTAATTAGAGGATTGCAGCAAAATACAGTTAGGTTAAAATATAACTTACGGATCAGTAGAGACGATCAGGGGGAGGACCATTGAACAATAAAAAAAACGGACTGCAGAATATTAGTGAATTATTCGCTTCTAGGCTGCCGACTTTGATTTGGGTATCCATCGTCTATGCAGGAACGATAATACTGCAATTTCTTAAGGAGCCTTTGATTTTAGAAGGTGCTGTATTTACAGCTTTGTTTACAGTTCATGTATTGTTACACTGGAATTCCTATAGAGTCACTCACAATAAATTTTGGCTGTATTTCACAGTTCAAGCCGCTTTAATTTATTTGTGTGCGATTTTAATGCGAGATGGTTATCAGGCGGTTTTAATGGGACTGCTGCCTATACTGATAGCTCAGAGCCTCAGTTTTTCCTTCCGGGTGAAGAGAGCAGTATTCGTTTCACTTATCAGTATTGTGGTGTTTTTTGATTCTGCTTTGACTGTTGGTGATACCGGTGAGCTTATCTTATTTCTTCCTATATTTATTCTGATGCTGATTATTGTGCTTGCGTATGCAATTTTGTTCTTCAAGCAGGTTCAAGAGCGGCTCAGAATTCAGAGCTTTCTGGAGGATCTGAGAGAAGCCCATGAGAAGGTGGAGGAGTTAACCCTTGCGAATGAACGCCAGCGTATGGCCCGGGATTTGCATGATACACTGGCACAAGGGGTTGCCGGACTCATTATGCAGCTTGAAGCTGCAGATGCTCATATGTCACAGAATCATGCGGAACGGGCGCAGGAAATTATCAGGCAGTCGATGCAGCATGCCCGCCGGACATTGGCCGAAGCCCGGAGAGCGATTGACAATCTGCGCTTGAAATCAGCACCAGAGGTTGATTTCAAGGAGGCCATTGGCGATGAAATTGAACATTTTAATGATGCCACCGGGATCCTTGTATCCACGGAATATCATTTGAACAAGCGGTTGTCCAGATTGCTGATGGAACACAGCCTGCATATCATTAAAGAATGTCTGACCAATATTGCCCGCCATGCAAAGGCTGATAAAGTATGGGTTGTGGTTTCCACGCAAAACGAGAGGCTTAGTATTGAGATTAGGGATAATGGCATTGGATTCAAAACGGACGAAATTGGCAAGGATGTCGGACACTATGGGTTGCTGGGAATTAAAGAGCGGGTAAGGCTAATTGGAGGAGAGATTAACGTGGACAGTAACTCAGAAGGAACCTGCATTAAGCTGGAAACACCTTTCATTGAAGGAGAACTTACATGAATGTATACAAAATTCTGATAGTAGATGATCACTTTGTTGTCCGGGAAGGATTAAAGCTGATTCTGGAGACAAGTGAGCAGTTTCAAATGGTTGGTGAAGCCGAGAACGGATCAGTGGCACTGCAATTGATTAAGGAGCTGCAACCAGACGTGATTCTGATGGATTTGAATATGCCAGTCATGGGCGGCCTGGATACGATGAAGGAGTTAAGGAACCAAGGATGCACAATTCCGGTAATAATTCTCACAACCTATAACGAGGACGATTTAATGATCAGTGGCCTAGCCATGGGGGCGAAAGGGTATTTGTTGAAAGATACCAGCCGTGAGAATCTGTTCAGAAACATTGAGTCGGCAGTACGTGGAGAAACCTTGCTCTCTGCAGATATTATGGAACGGGTAATTGCAGTCAAGACGCAGCAGAAAGATCCAATCCCTCCGAAAAATGAAGCCAATCGCTTGACTGACAAAGAAATATTCATCCTGCAGTCTGTCGCCAAGGGGTTCAAAAGCAAAGTAATTGCCTTTGATATGGGAATCTCCGAGCGTACCGTAAAAGCGCATTTAACGACCATTTACAATAAGCTTGGAGTGGATTCACGTTCGCAGGCGGTTGCCGTTGCGCTGGAGCGGGGGATTTTGGAAATGTAAGATCGGGGGCAAGCATGCGAAAGAAATCTTTCGTATGTTTTTTGTTTCAACACTTCGTCGATCAAAATATCTGAAGGCAGAATCAATTACTCTCCAGAGAGGGAGTCTCCTTCCTCTTCGCCTTCCTCCATAATCCAACAAGTAATAAAAGCATTGGCAGGCCCAGCATGTTCACAGGCAATGCAACAGGCACCCAGTAGCGCTGCATATAATTCGTTGTGGCCTCCGTTACATTTTGCGGAATCAGCGCAAAGGCGAACATTACCGGAGCGATGAACCAAATCATCAGCTTCCAGTTGCGTACCTTCAGAAATTGGGCAGTTCCATAGCTTACTAAGAAGAGATAGACGGCCAGCTTAATGAATACACTTGAAATCCAGATCACGACTGGAACTGCGTCGAAGTTATCTACGAAACCAAACAACGATATTTTTTGAGTCATCGCGAAAAACGGATACCACATGTTAGGACTAACATTGACACCAAGGATGACAATGATCATTATGGTGGTGATAAGTACCATGAAGTTCGCAACCAATACCGCCCAGACCGCATAACGCCCCTCCTTACGGGGCTGCCGCAGAAATGAAGCAAACATAAGGTACTCGACAGAATGGCCAAGATAAGAAGCAGGGGCCAGTGAACCGCGCATAATCTCCTTTATTCCGCTATCCGCATAGACAGGAAGGATATGCTTCCAGTGAATATTGTTACCATTGGCGAGCAGAACAAGCAGGACCATGATCATAATGATCGGTCCCAGGAATTCGCTGCAGCGGGCAATCCCTTCGATCCCTCCCGCATAGGTCGCATAAGTAATTAACAGGACCATCAGCAGAATAATTGATTCTTTAGGCGTTTCCGGAAGCAGCATTATATTAACAAGGTCGGTAAACTGACGAAGTACAATCGGGAGAATCGTATACCACTGAACAAGATAGATCATAATTACCAGTTTGCCTATCCATGTTCCGAGAATCAATTCACTGTATTCAATCAGACTTTTACCAGGGAACAGCCGGGCGACTTGTGTTACCAGTACGGCAATAAGCAATGCGATGCAGCCTGCCAAGACAATCGAAATCCATGCATCCTGCTTGTCAGCCTGCAGGCTTGGTGTAATCGTCATGACCAGTGTCATGCCGAGGTTCATACTGAAGATGAGCCAGAATACCTGCATGCCTGAGATTTTCAGATTCATTGTGAGCATCCTCTTCATTTTTTGGATTTGCTATTTTCTCAAATAAGCACGGCCTTGCGTTTTTCCTATTTGTTCAATTTGGATGTCAACCTCTATGGTCACTGGCATTCCGGGGAAGATGTCATTCCAGGAGTCCCGTATTTTTTTCCAGTAATAAGGATGTTCGATATGGATTTCCTCACTAATACCAAAGATATCCGACTTCATCTCTTTTTGAACATGTGTCAGCATGCGCTCGATCCTGGTGTGCAATTGCTCGGAGAATTGTTTTTCTACAATTTTTCTATCCCGGGCACTGTTCAAATCAAGCCTCGAATTGTTAGAGACCACCCGGACTAAAGTGCGGAAGGTAACTTTGGCCTCGGGGTGCTCATTTTTTATCAACGTCTTAATCTTTACTCTGCTCTTCGAAGACTTGACACTGATGGTTCCTTTGTAATCCTTGTCTTCTGGCTCAGCTTGAATGGTAAATCCCAGGCGATAGGGGTCTCCTATCCACCAGCGCAGCAGCTGAAGTTCATCGGGGGGAATAAATCCGCTCAATTTATTGCCAAGGTAGACTGCAGCCCTGTCGATTGCAATTGATTCTTTATCGGTACCTTTATGGACGACCCGGATTGCTGCAGTTACCGGCGATGTTCCAGGCGATGATAAGTCCTCCAGAAATTTATCGAACTTCACGGAGAAGCTGAGCCTGCTGCTTTGTATTTTGCTGATTGCGAGTGCCGGAATAAGCTCCATTTGATAGGGTGAGCTTAAAATTTCTTTGGCTGTTGCTCCATAAGTTGTTAATACGTAGCTGTTGTAACGGGTCTCGGGGAATCGTGTAAACAGATCCTCAATTTGGTTGAGGCCATGCCGTGCGCAGTTCTCGCCAATTAAGAATATCTCCCGGTGCCCAAAATAACTGTATCTGGACATTTGCTCTTGTATTCGGCCAACGGCTTCTTGAATATCATTTCCCTTAGCCGAGATGACTACTACCTTTTTCTGTGGTCCCCCTGATTTCACAGCACTCGGTATTCCCGTTGGCAGCGCAATTTGATAAGATAACTCAATCAGTCCGTTATCTGTAAGGTCGATCCCACTGCCCATAATCAATGCGAGATCATCCATTTCTTTGCGGTCCCAGCAGCCGGTCGTCATACTGAGAATGATCAGGATAACCACACATCTAAATGCAATTGCCACTTTGTTCATGTTCTATCCCACTCCAATTAACGCCTTGTATGTTTATGGCGTTTCCTCATGATTTGCCACGGGGCCCTCAACAATGTATCACCCAGTCCGTTGAAATTTACAGGTGCAAGGGGAGTCATATAAGGCACACCGAAGGAACGCAAATTTACCAGGTGCACCAGCACAGCCAGTAAGCCGATACCCAGTCCATAAAGGCCGAATGCTGCAGCGAGCAGCATGAGTGGAAAGCGGATAATGCTGATCGCCTGGCTCATTCCCGGATTAGGTATCAGAAAAGAAGAGATTCCTGTTATGGATACGACAATAATGATCGTGGCCGAAATGATGCCTGCCTGAACTGCAGCCTGTCCTATAACAAGCGCACCTACAATGCTGATTGTCTGGCCTACAGGACGGGGAAGGCGAATTCCTGCCTCGCGCAAGGCCTCGAACGTGATTTCCATGATCAGCGCCTCCACGATTGCCGGGAAAGGAACAACCTCACGGGCAGCTGCAAGACTTAAAGTTAAACTTGTCGGAATCATCTCTTGGTGGAACGTAGTAACTGCAATAAATATGGAAGGTAGGGTCATGGCAAAAAAGGCGAACAAATATCTCAGCCAGCGCAGCATCGTGGCATACATGAATTTCATATAATAGTCCTCTGCGGACTGAAACCCGAACCAGAAGGTAACGGGCAGGATAAGGACCATTGGTGAGCCGTCGGTGAGAACGGCAACCTTGCCTTCAATCAAAGAACCTGAAGCCATATCAGGACGCTGGGTCGCCTGGATGACAGGGAAGGGCGAATAAGGATGGTCGCAGATCAATTCCTCGATATAGCCGGATTCGAGCACGCTGTCCATGTCAATTCCCGCTATACGCCTTTTCACTTCCTCTACCACACTCTTCTTGGCAATATCCTCAATGTAGACAATGGTAATATCAGTACGGGAGAGACTACCGGCACTAAGCTTTTCCGTCTTCAGCCGGGGGGTGCGGAGCCGATGACGAATAAGGGCAAGATTAATATCCATTTTCTCGATGAATCCGTACCTTGGTCCGCGGATAACCGCTTCCGTTGAGGGTTCATCCAGCGGCCGGTTCAGTTTATCTTTGAGTGCAAAGGCAAATGCCTGAGGGGAGGATTCAACGAACAGGATCGTCTCCCCGCTGACAATACGTCCAGCGGTTTCATTCATAGTCAAGACAACCGCGGGCTGCACAATGGAAGAAAATCTAAATTCAAGCTGCTCCTTGAGCTGAGAGGAACTGTCGATTGGAGGTGTCTCCTGTTGCATCAAAGGCTCCAGGAAGCCGTCGTCCCAAAGCTGCTTGTCGATTAGAACATCAAGATAAACCACCATGGCGGGCATGGATCCGAACATAAGGAGCCTCCGCACGACAAGGTCGGAGCAATTCGCAAATACTTGAGTAATGGCCGTTTCATTGTCGTCCAGCCGCTCAGAGATGTTTAAGTCAATTTCAGGCTCAAGCGCCTTCAGTTTTTGTGAAAAAGGATTTGTTGCCTTTTTTTTCAGTTTCATCAGCCTGCCCCCTTTTCAGATAACATTCTCCATCTATTACCGGATTATCCAATTACATAAGAAAAAGGCTATCCGCAAGGTTAGTTCAGACCTTGTGAGATAGCCGGTTCTACTTGGGTATATTTTCACTGCCGCTGTACATACTTCATCCAGAACAACAGGATGGTTGCGGAAAGGGTGTGAAGGAGAATGAAGGTTCTTGGAAAGGCTATGGCCTTCTTGTTGATTATTGCCTTATCGGGAGCATTGCTGTATTATTCCACCGCAATGGGGGATTAGCTAAAATATTTTGTTACGATCTTCTCCGCTGTCCGTGTGGCCAGCGCCTGGGTCGTAAGTGTCGGATTAGGCCCGCCGATCCCGTTGAAGTGCACACTGTTATCTGCAATGAATAAGCGTTTCACTTGCAGCGCTTCACAGTTCGTATCGGTGACATAGCCCATCCGCATCGTACTTTCCAGATGGAGCATAAATCCGAAAGGGGTATCTGAACGGATAATCTGTTTGGCACCGGCCTGCCGCAAGGTTTCCGAAGCGTATCTTGCCAGTTGATCGCGCCTCTTGAGTGTCTTCACGCTGGGGGTGTAATAAATGATCGGGACCGGGCCATGTTCGTCTTTCAGCAGAGGGTCAACCTCAACCCTGTTGCGGTAGAGCGTTTCATCATCCGTCAGCAGCAGCATGGTCATCGTCCGGCTATAGTTCATCATCAATTCCTTCAGCCGAGGACCGACGACCCTGCCGCGAATATTCCATGGCGCACCAGGCTCCGGCGGGTTCAGTGCGTCAAATCCCGCTTCACTGAAGCCATAAGTCAGGAAGGACATTATTCCGGGACTTAGGCATGAAACCTGGAAGATCCCTGTTCCGGGAATGTCGACCCTGGCTCCCGAAGTATGACCCACATACGGATAGACTGCCGGCAGACCCATAATACTCATAAGATCCTTCTCATCAAACACGCCGCCAACCCAATCAAAGCAATGATTGGTCAAGCCTCTTCCCACCCATTCGTTACGGGGGAGATCCGAATTCAGCCACAGACGCGGTGATTCGATGCAGCCGGCTGCCATAATGACTATTCTGGCTGTCAGTTCGCCGATTTCTCCCGTCCACGTATCCCGGAACTGAACACCGCTCGCGCGGATTCCTTCTTTGGGGTCGTGCGACGTAAGAATTTTAATGACGAAGGAATTGGGCCGGATCGCAACATTGCCGGTTTTCAGAGCGAGCGGGACATAACTGACCAGCGTACTTCGTTTGGCTATTCTGTCAACAGAAGGGCCTGACGCGCATCCATTGACGCAATTCCCTCTCAGTGTACAGCCTTCCATATTGGATAATTGATCAAGTGAATACCCGGTATCCATCAGATGCTCGTTGGGCGGCAAAATGGCATTGGGATTCGGCCGGTATCCCGGAGTGGTTACGTTCAGCGTAGGATTCAGCTGCCATCCGGCTTTCTTTGCACCATAATAAAAAAGCTCTTCTTTAGGTGTTGTAGGCGAAAATTGAACGGGCAGCGTGGCTTCGGCTTTCTCGTAATAAGGAATCAGCTCCCGGTAGCTGAGTGGCCACACCTGGTCAACGGCCAGGGGAAAAGCCCGCGGCGACTGTCCCCAGTAATGCTGCGTCGTTCCGCCGACTCCGGAAGCCTGCCAAATATCGCCCTTCTGCCGCATAATACGGTGCCATGGGGTACGGCGCCGGTCAGCAGGCCCAAAGCGGAATACACCGGATACTACATCATTCATATTGTTCTCATACGCATTGAAGACCTTCTTGTAAATCCCGATATCCAAATCCTTATAATCAGCGCTCCATTCTCCGCCGTGTTCACTGTTCGGATTCACCCATTGCTTGTTGCCGTACCATGCCCCTGCTTCCAGTACCAGCACTTTCAGCCCGGCTTCTCCAAGCTCTTTAGCCGCAACGGCACCTCCGCCGCCGGACCCGATAACAATTACATCAGCATCGAACATGGTCTCAGCTGCACACAATGGATGATCCCCCTCCTTGTCGCTCAATGGTCAACACAGTACCAAGCAGGGCTCGATACCCAGGGACAATTCCCGGGTATTCCGCTTGTATCCAACCCACCGGAAACCCTTCCAGTCTCCGCTTCGTCGGAACACTGAGCCGGGTCTTTCCATATGCCGGCCATTCCGAGTAGTTCCCAAACATGGTCTGTCTGTTGAGGAAATCTATGATATACCGTATAAGACCTGCATCATTCCGGAAGGGGGGCGGTACAGTTCCAAGATCGAGGTCCGCATGCTCCAGCATGGCTAGCACCCGAATCCGGTCTGCAGGGCGAAGGGAGGCGAATGGACTTCCCGCCCAAACGGAATAATCAATAACATCCTGCATCTGTCCGGAGGCGACGAATTGAACGGCACCGCAATTGAGCAACCCGGCGACAGGAGCGGATAGCGGTACAACTGTCAAATAAAAACCTTGCACAAGCGAAAGAGAGTGGTCCAGCTCCCAGATCATATACTCGTGAACACATAAATTAACAGCACCTGCAGTTTGCACGTCCCCGTATACGGAGCCTGTCGCAGTATTTGGGATTATTGCTTCAACAAGCGCACGAAATGTGGTACAGGTATGGGGAGAGACGGTTGCGGCGTAGGTTGCAGCCGGATGCATGACAAATCCCCCTTTGCTATAACGGATTTTACTGCTCATCAGTTTCCCGTATATAGATATCTATTCCTCAGAATTCACTTTAGACGCTGTTCAGCAGCAAGAATCTGAAATCTTAAAGAGTTGAATAAATGGAGCAGGCTGTATTAACGAAGTTACCGGTGATGCCCGATAAAAATACCAATACAAGTTGAACTAAAGAACTACCTAGAGGCAAAAGCAGCGGAGGGGAATTTTGGAACTGTAGGAGCGATAGCGACCGCCTGAAAGCTTTCCGTAGGAAAGCTCGCTTCGAAAGCATAAGCAGTCTACGGATTTCAACCGCTAAGAGCGGTATAAATCAAGAAATCTGTAGACAACAGCGGCCGGAAGTCCAAACATTCACCGCAGTTGCGTTCTATGCCGGTTTGGTAAGTCTAAAGTTCAACTTATATAAGTGCCAAGATGATTTACATTCAGTTTAAACATTTATCTTACATTAAAATGAATTCTCGCATATGGAGGTAAGATCTTTTGGAATTGTTTGAATATATTTTGCTGATGCTGGCGGCAGTCTCTTTATCCAATTTAGTAAACCGGTTTATCCCTTCGGTCTCCGTGCCTATTATTCAAATCGTGCTGGGGATGGTGATTACTTGGCTGCCCGTGCACTATGAACTGAAACTAAATCCGGAGCTGTTCTTGTTGCTGTTCATTGCCCCGCTGCTGTTCAATGACGGCAGGCATGCCGACAAAAAAGCCCTTTGGAAGCTGAAGAAGCCCATTCTTTTGCTGGCGCTGGGTCTGGTCTTTGTAACGGTAGGAGTCATGGGATATTTCCTTAATTGGCTGCTTCCGGTCATCCCGCTGGCGGCATCCTTTGCACTGGCGGCTGCATTAGCGCCTACCGATGCCGTGGCCGTGGGTGCACTGGAGCAGAAAGTCAAAATCCCCCACCGGACGATGCAAATCCTTGAGGGAGAATCTTTAATAAATGACGCATCGGGTCTGGTCTCCTTTCAGTTTGCCGTGGCCGCTATGGTCACTGGGGTGTTCTCCTTCAAATCCGCCGGGCTAAGCTTCATTTCCATTTCACTAGGCGGTGTGGTGCTGGGCCTTCTGCTCACGCTAGTGAAATATGGAGTGGTGAAATGGCTGCGGAGACTGGGAATGGAGAATGTCACACTTCACATGCTGATTGAGATCCTGACTCCCTTTTTGATCTTTATGGCGGCCGAGGAACTGGGGGTTAACGGCATCCTTGCCGTCGTCGCCGCAGGTATTGCCCATTCTTTCGGTTACAAGAAAATGAATCCCGAAGTAGCCAAGCTTAGCATTGTCTCCAAAAGCACCTGGTCGGTCATTATTTTTGTATTGAACGGTCTGGTCTTCCTGCTGCTTGGCACCCAACTGCCGGAGATTATTCAGACGATTTGGAACAGCCCGGAAATAGGGAATTTTAAAGTGATTATGTACACGTTAGTATTGACTGCGGCTGTACTCGGGCTGCGCCTTATCTGGGCGCTTCTGATGGATATTCCCAAAGGGACCGAACCGCGCGGCCCATGGCAGCTGAGGTTCAAGAAGGCGCTTATCCTTAGTCTGTCAGGAGTCCGGGGAACGATCACACTGGCGAGTACGTTGTCGCTGCCGTTTTTTCTAGATGATGGCACAGCATTTCCGGCCAGGGATCTGATCATTTTCCTGGCGGCTGGAGTTATATTGTGGACCCTGCTGGCCTCCAACTATCTGCTGCCGCTTTTATTGGTGAAAGAAACGCAAACAGAGCAGGAAGAGGAGGAGATTCAGGCGAAAATTGAGATTCTGAGGAATGTTGTTAGCGGATTAAACGACCTGACCACGGACCAGAACCGGCTGGCTACTGCCCAGATCATCAATACGTATACCTCCAGAATCCGAACGCTCAGGAAAGATGAGAAGAAGGATAAGGTACAGCAGTCCTTGGGCCTGGCTGTCCTGCAATGGGAAAGAGAGAACACGCTGCTTGCGCTGGAGAAAAAAGAAGTGAATCCATATACAGCGTACCGTTATCTGAACAGAATTAACCGGTTGCTGTTTATGCACACACGGAATCCCCAGTATAAAAGAGAGCTGTTCCCCGTTAAGCATTGGGACGAGGTGGTCGGGGTGCTGCAGCAAGCCCGGTTAAGCATCCGCGAGAGACGCGCCGAATTGAACAGCCTCAGAATTCAAAATATTGCTTATGTTATTAAGCAGCTAAAGACTCTGCTTACAGAAGGAACGCCGGATATGGAGACAGTCAACTCGATAGTTCTACAATATGAACGGATGCTGTTGCGCCTGACAAGAAGCGAGTCGGACAGCGGCACCCGAAAAGAGTTCGACATGTCGATGCAGGAGCTGGCCCGGGTCGGAATTCAGCTGGAGAGAGATCACATCCAATCCATGTTCGAGACAGGGCGTCTCTCCAGACAGGGCATGAAAGAAATGAAACGCGATATCCTCTTCATGGAGCATGATCTGCGAGAAGAGACGAGTTAAGGAGGGCGGTCTTGCCGCAGAAGGCGCTCATATCCAAAAGGGTGCTTGACCGTTGAAATAGGATAACTTATGCTTTCTTAGAGCACCAGCGTCCCCCCAAAAGATACTGCTTACAATGGTATGAAAAACAATCAAAGGAGAATTTCGAATGGAACAATCAATCTTTGATGATTTTGAGTGGATCAACCAAAGCAAGGCGAGCTATGTAGACGACAAACTGATTATTGAAGCACCGGCTGAAACGGATTTCTTCTGTAATAATGGTGCCATTTCGGAAACAGGAATTACCCCGGAAAGCCTCTTAAATGCCCCCTTTTACTACAAAGAGGTAACCGGAGATTTTGTGATGCGGGTTCAGGTTTCGCATGATTTCAAGGATACTTATGATTCGGCGACGATTATGGTGATGCAGGATTTCCAAGTATGGGCCAAAGCCTGTTTTGAAAAGACAGACTTTGATACCCATGCTGTAGTTAGCGTTGTAACCAATCATACTTCAGACGACGCCAACGGCTGCAATATTAACGGAAATATTGTATGGCTGCAGGTTGCTAGAGTAGATAATGCATTCTCTTTCCACTATTCGCTGGATGGGATCAAGTTCGACATGATGCGGTTCTTCACTTTACCGGTGGATCAGACCCTTAAGGTTGGTCTTGTAGCGCAGGCACCGATAGGCCAAGGCGGGGAACGGATTTTTCAAAATTTTTCATTAATTAATAGAACGGTAAAAAATATTCGGTTTGGCGAATAAACTTCAATCACTTACATAGAGAATCATATGGAAGTAATATGTTGGCCGCTCTGCATGGAACGGCCTCTTTTTGTGTTAATCATAGAAGCTAAATTAGTACATAAGTTGCTCTCAAGGGCCCATGAACCCCGACAACGAGCTGCATTTCAATATCGGCCGAATTCGAAGGACCGGAGATGAAGTTGATGGAGGAGCCCATGGGCTCACCTGCTTGAACTCGCCGGTTTAGATCGGCTGCGGCCTGAGTGGAGCGAAGCACAAGCCTCTTTTTTTCAATAATCGCAATATAATGGGCAGGCAGAAAGTGGAGGGAGCGGCCCTGATCCGGGCGGCTTTCTACGACAATCGTTCCTGACTCGGCTAGTGCGTAGTCGGCGAAGACAATTGCGGTATTGGCCGATTCGGAGCGGAGAATATTCTTCTCTCTTCCTGCCGCTTCCTCCCAGACGTACGAATCCGGGAAGTTTAACCTATAATCGGTAAACCGGGTATCTCCGGAAGTGATTACAGCACCTCCGCCATTCGCTTGGGTCAGATCATCCAATGTTCTCTGCAAAATCTCGGGATTCGACTCAATCAACTGGGTGTGGATAAAAAAGCACTGCTCTTTAAGAATCTCTATCAGCTCATCGGTTGTTAAATCGCCATAGCTGTCTGGGATCCACTCTTTCAGGTCGGGCCGCTGAACATCATGTACACGTTCTCGCCCCAGCTTGAAGGCGATTGTGTTTAGAAAAGACTCCTTGTCCGATACCGTCATTGGCCAGCCCCTCCTTTACGTTTGTCAAACCACGCCCGGAAGCTGTCTTGCTGCTTGACCGGTTGACTAAGATCACGAGCGTTGATCCAGCCACGGACTAGGCCCGGTCCTCTAACAATTCGTCCATGTCTGCTGATCAGCTGGCTGGCCGGGTTCGCAAACCGCAGTGCTTTGCCGAACAAAGCTTGGGAAGACAGGAGACGGCTGGCCGCCTTCATCTGAAGTCTATCTCCTGCACCGGTTCTATTTTGTTCCACAATTTTCTGACGGTGCAAGATAAGCTGCTCGTGAAGCGGGATTTTAACCGGACAGACATCCGTACAGGCTGCACAAAGGCTGGAGGCAAAAGGAAGCTCTTTGTAATCATCGTATCCGCCCAGCAGCGGGGTGATTACTGCCCCAATCGGACCCGGATAAATGGACCCGTAAGCATGCCCGCCAATATGACGGTAGACCGGGCAGACGTTAAGACAGGCACCGCAGCGGATGCACTGCAGGGCTTCGTTGAATTCGCTGCCCAGAATCTCGGAACGGCCGTTGTCCACTACGACTAAATGGAACTCTTCCGGACCATCCGTTTCCCCGGCTGCCGAGGGGCCCATTACAGTAATATAGCTGGTCAATTTTTGCCCCACAGCACTTCGGCAGAGCAGATTATCCAAAACCTCCATCTCCTCAAGTGTCGGGACAATGCGTTCCATCCCCATCACAGCGATATGCGTTTTCGGTATGGCGGCTGTAAGATCACCATTGCCTTCATTGGTCACCAGATTAATGGCTCCAAGGTTAGCGATGGCAAAGTTGCAGCCCGTAATCCCGACATCCGCTTCCAGGAACTTTTGCCGCAGCACCGTCCGGGCAAAACGGGCGAGGTTCTCAGGGCTTTCATCGCCTGTATATCCAAGCTTCTCAGTGAACACCTTATGGATTTGCGTCCGGTCTTTATGCAGCGCAGGGGCCACAATATGTGAAGGCGGGTCCCAATCATCCATTTGAAGGATATATTCCCCAAGATCGGTCTCGATCAGCTCGCAGCCTGCTTCCATCAGGACATGATTCAGCTCAATTTCCTCGGTG
Source organism: Paenibacillus paludis (assembly GCF_042610515.1). Classification (NCBI taxonomy): domain Bacteria; kingdom Bacillati; phylum Bacillota; class Bacilli; order Caryophanales; family Paenibacillaceae; genus Paenibacillus; species Paenibacillus paludis. Next base: position 626,259 of record NZ_JBGJZP010000002.1, on the reverse strand, counting down.
ACCATTGATTTGGATTTGACGATTTTTTTAGCCTTTTTCTGTACGATGATGTCCCGGATATAGCTGCTTGCTTCCTCTTTGGTTTTTGCAAAATAGATGTGCCCGCCCTTTTTCTCAATGTTATCTGCCAGCTGCTCTAAGTAATAATCCAGATGTTTCAGCGTATGCTGGCGGATTTGCTGGCCGATGGTACGCCACTGCTCCCAATCCCCAAGAGAGGCCGCGGCGGAAAGGCGCCTTGTCTTCAGGCTGTCCTGGGCGGAGCTTACGGCGCTTCTCATGAAGGGATTACCAAGGCCATCTGTAGTCCGTTCGCTGAAATCCCGTTTATCCGTTTGCAGGCTCATGTCTGGCTCCCTCCTTGGCAACAGCAGGATTGTAATGGTTCAGCACTTCTGCAATATGCATTATTTTCACAGGTTCGCCCTTGCGGGACAGGCGGCCGCCGATGTTAAGCAGGCATCCCATATCAGCGCTGATCAGAATGTCCGCTCCGGTTTCAACGACACAACTGCTTTTTTCATCGACCATTTGCTCGGAGATCTCAGGCATTTTCACGGAAAAGGTTCCACCAAAGCCGCAGCAATTATCACTGTTTTTGAGCGGCTCCAGTTGGAGTCCCTGTACCTGTTCAAGCAATTGGAAGGGGGTTTCCTTTTCTCCCAGCAGTCTTGTCATGTGGCAGGAACGGTGGTAGGTGGCGGTGCCTTCAAGCGTTGCGCCAACATCGGTAATACCAAGCACCCTTACGATGAATTGTGTGAACTCATATGATTTCTCTTTTAAAGCAATCGCTTTCAATTCCCAATGTGGATCTCCTTTGAAAATTTTCGGATATTCATGAAACATAGCGATACAGGAGCCGGACGGACCCACGACATAATCGGAGCTTTCGAAGGCAAGCATCATGTTTTTCATCGCAAGCTTGGAATCTTCAAGATAACCGCTGTTATAAGTAGGTTGACCGCAGCACACCTGGGAAGCCGGAAAGTCGATTTCACAGCCGAGCCTTTCGAGAACTTGGACCATAGCAATTCCGACATTCGGGGTCATAAGGTCTACTAAACAAGTTGAAAAAATACTGACTTTCATTTCGATCCCTCCCAATGCAACCTTGATAAGAATAGCTTAACTCAAGAAGTCAATGAAAAACAACACAAAAACAAATAAAAAATGTGAATGTTGTTGACATAAAATAATGATAACGTTTACACTAAGAAAGGATCGAATGGAATAATCTACCTTGAGGGGGAGAGACAGTGGAAAAGCATTTGATGTATATCAACGGCCAGTTTACGGAATCAGAAGGCAATGAGTGGATGAATGTAACCAATCCATCAACAGATGAAGTCATTTCACAGGTTCCCAAAGCTACAAGGAATGATGTGGTGCGTGCCATTAACGCAGCGGAAGAAGCCCAGTCAGCCTGGGAGGAAACACCTGCGGTTGAAAGAGGAAAGTACCTTCATGCCATTGCCGATGGGATTCGGGCAGAGGTTGATATCCTTGCCAGACTGATCTCCGAAGAAGTAGGTAAGACCTTGGAATTGTCCACGGTAGAGGTTAACTTTACAGCAGACTATATGGATTATATGGCAGAATGGGCACGACGTTATGAAGGGGAAATTGTTCAGAGTGATCGTGATAATGAGAATATTTTTGTGTTTAAACGGGCGATTGGGGTCACCACAGGCATTCTGCCATGGAACTTCCCGTTCTTTCTGATCGCCAGAAAAATGGCACCGGCCCTGATTACCGGAAATACGATTGTAGTCAAGCCTAGTGCCGAATCTCCGAACAACGCGGTGGCTTTTAGCAAAATTGTTGACAAAGCTGGTCTTCCTAAAGGCGTGTTCAACCTGGTTACCGGTAAAGGCGGAGAGGTCGGCAATGAATTGGCCAGTAACCCTAAAGTCGGCATGGTCAGTCTAACAGGCAGTGTGCCGGCAGGACAACAGGTGATGAAGGCGGCTGCTGAAAATATCATCAAGGTCAGTCTGGAGCTTGGCGGCAAGGCGCCTGCCATTGTCATGGATGATGCCGATCTGGATTTGGCTATTAAGGCAATTGTGGATTCCCGGGTGATCAATACAGGGCAGGTTTGCAACTGTGCGGAGCGGGTCTATGTGCATGAGAAGATCAAGGACGAATTCACCACCCGTCTGGTTGAGGCGATGAAGGCGGTGAAGTACGGCGATCCGCTGAAAGACAAGGATATTCATATGGGGCCGCTGATTAACAAGGCGGCACAGGAATCCGTGCAGCAAAAGGTAAACCGTGCAGTACAAGAGGGCGCCAAGATCGCCTGCGGCGGTAAAAAGGTAGAGGGAGCAGGCAGCTTTTTTGAGCCGACGGTCATTACCGGTGCCACCAATGATATGGAAATCGTACAAGAGGAGATCTTCGGACCGGTTATTCCGATCATTTCTTTTGCAAACCTGGATGAAGCGATTGCGCTCGCCAATGACAGTGAGTTTGGACTGACCTCTTCCCTGTATACCCGGAATCTGAACGTTGCGATGAAAGTCATCAAGCGTCTCAAATACGGGGAAACCTATATTAACCGCGAGAACTTTGAAGCAATGCAAGGCTTCCATGCAGGCTGGAGAAAATCCGGCATCGGCGGCGCGGACGGCAAACATGGTTTGAACGAATATCTCCAGACCCATGTAGTTTATTTACAGTATGATAAATCCGTCAACTAAATTAGTGGAAAATGAATCATGCACTTATCCGATACGGTCCGAAAGGGCCGTTTTTTGTGTGGTTGGGTGTAACTCTTTTAATTGTAGACAGCAGATTTTTGGAGCAGGATAGAGCTGTACATAATCACAGGAAGAAAGGATGTAGGACATGGAAAAAAATAAGGACTGCATGTATTGTATGGAGGATGAAAGAAGGGACAACCTTATGATTGAGGTGGCTGAGCTGGAGGTTTCGACCGTGTTTCTGTTCAAAGAGCAGACGTATAAAGGCAGATGTAATGTCGTTTATAAAGATCACGTAAAAGAGTTATTTCAGCTTACAGCAGAAGAATTATCGGCATTCATGAAGGATGTGCAAAAAGTGGCAGCAGCTATGGATCAGGCTTTTGGGCCAGATAAATTGAATTACGGGGCTTACGGAGACAAGCTGCATCACCTGCACATGCACATCGTCCCTAAATATGCAGATCAAAAGGATTGGGGCTCCACCTTCCAAATGAACCCGGGCGATACTTATTTAACTGACGAAGAATATGTTGAAATGAATGCTCAGATTAAAAAGTATTTATAAGCTGGTCAAGCGAATAATGATATTCTGAAAGAAAAGACGATGCAAAAACTGAGTTTTAAGCCCGATAAGGGCTTTTTTTGCTAGATATTTAGTTGGGATCGGCAAAGACACGTCATGTTTTCCGGAGTACTGTTCAATTAAATGCTTGGCTAATTTAACTATGGCTTTTTCTCGATTTATTTTATCCTCCCTTAGAGGGGCTATAGGCCCAGAATATCAGTGTGCAGAACGTAAGGCGGAGTTAGCTGGTGTTTACTTTGTTCGGTGATGGTTTGAGAATCGGGTATACATAAAATAACCCACCGAACTAAAAGATGCTGGCGGGTTTGTTTTTTTCTGCAGTGTGTCTAGTAGCTAGGCCGGAAACGTGACTTTTTAACATGTCTAATTTGTATGCATGGATTTATAGACATTGACGTGACAGAAAACGCTTGTTTGTATTCATTACTTCGCATATGTTTATTACTGCAAATTCGACAAAAATACTATATACTCCCTTTTTATTTCAAATGCACAAAAGGAAGCTATTTCTGAATTTTGAATGGTGTCAAATAAAGACTATTAAAAATAGAGAACAATCTGATTCGTCCGAAACAAAGTAAATCATTGAGTGAAAGGAGAAGGATAGTTGTAAGGATAGTTGTAAGGATAGTTTGAATACCGTGTGAAAAAAATAGTGAAATCGAATTGACATTGGAGTTTACTCCAATGTTATTGTGAATGTATGGAAAAACAATATTCTATAAAAGAGGTTTCACGGATACTTGGTATTCCGAAGGATACGCTTCGGTACTATGACCGTATTGGAATCGTATCGCCTTCCCGGGAACACAATTCTTACCGTAGGTATTCGAAGGATGACCTCGTCGATTTGATGAATATTCAAATCATGCAGTATGCGGACTTTTCTCTAGAAGAAATCAAGGGAAAGTTTCAGTTCCACAGAATGCAGAGTGTAGATCCTGCTTATTACCAGGAGGTCGCTGAATTCCTTGATGCCAAAAAAGCAGAAACGCGCAAGAAAATTGCACATCTTGAAAAGGTCAGTCAGTTGCTCGACGTAGCAGTTGAAACGCTAAGGGACTTTAATCGTGAAAGTGACCAGCGGCTGGCAGTGTTCGTTCAGGAGATTTACCGGGATCTTCACAAGAAGGATCCTGGAATAACTAAGGAGGATTGTGATGGACATCAAAATTAAGAATTATTATTATCTGATTGCTGGTGTTCTTGCGATACTGTTTGCTGTTACGCACGCTTGGAATGGGCAATCCGTTGTACTGCCGACGCTCTTTGTGAATGATATAGCCATGGATACACGGATAATATTTAGGTATGTCTGGCACATTATCACCGCAGAGAATCTGGTCTTCGGTATTGTATTCATTATCCTGTCATTTCAAAGCGAGCGTTCGAAGATCCGGTCAGCTGCATGGACGATCGCCTTACTTCTGCTCGTTCGTCTGATGGTCATTCTCGGCGTAACGGCATTTTATGATGTTTCGGCACTTACTGATACGTTAATCGATTCGATTGCCATCCTAATCTATGTCGCTTTCATCATATTGGGCATAAGAATGAAGGGAAAAGAGTTCGGAGGTCAATCGACACAAACCAGTAGGAAGGTATGAAGAACTAAACTGCGTTTCACTGCCAGTGATTTGCAATACGCTAATGGGAAACGATAGTTGAAAAAAGCCAACTCGGCAGCCGTCCAAAAGGAACGGCTGCTTTTGATTGAACTAACGGGCAGGTTAGTTTTAATACCTTCACGAATACCTTAATACGAGGCTACTAAAGAGTGGTTATATAATAGGATTTAAGACAGACTTAATGACACGGGAAAATCGAGTGTAAAAACACTACTAGATGCTTCAAACTAATAAAGACTTGGATTAATTTGGGTATCAAGGCTTCTGTATACGGATGATTACCACCTGACATTATCCTGCACGGAAAGTCAGGCGACATAAACTACCGGATGATATGCTTCTTACGAAAGGAGGGATTGTCCTGGATTGGCTAGAGAGAATGAATCGAGCTGTCAGCTATATTGAAGACAACTTAGAACAAGATATTGATTATGACCAAATCGCTAAAATCGCCTTATGTTCGGTTTACCAATTTCAGCGCATGTTTTCATTTGTACTTGATGTCCCATTGTCCGAATATATCAGGCGCAGAAGGCTGACGCTTGCTGCATTTGATTTAAAGAACAGGAAGAACACTGTGACGGATATTGCCTTGAAGTACAGATATGAAACACCTGAATCATTCTCACGAGCATTTCAAAATCTGCATGGAATGACGCCTACATTAGCGCGAAATGCCGGAAGTGAGTTAAGAGCCTTTCCTCGTATCTCCTTTCAAATCATATTAAAGGGAGTTGTCGGAATGAATTATCGGATTGAAAAACGGGATGCTTTTCAAGTTTATGGGCTGGAGGATATCTACCATTACGACACTATTGCGAATGAGGAGGGGATATCGATCCCCGAGGTTTGGCAAACCATCAGCAAAAATGGTGAGTTGGACCGATTATCCCAGTCGGTGAGCGGGGATTGGAGAGACGAAAGCAGTTTCAGCAAGGAACTTGGAGCTGTCTTTGCATTCGACTCCTATACATTCACAAACAATACGACGTTCCCTTATCTGATCGGGTGCTACAAAGCGCTTGATAGCAAGGTGAATGGATATACAGTTGCTGATGTTCCAGCATCTACGTGGGCAGTATTCTCAACATTACATGATGGGAATGGCAGCGGCAAGTATGATTTGCAGTCTTTGAAGAATCGAATATTTTCGGAATGGCTGCAAACATCAACATTTACGATTTTAGATGGCGGCAACTTCGAGATGTATGGTACAAGTGTAGATGGCTACGAATATTGTGAACTATGGTATCGGGTCGAGGGATAAAATGGAAAAACGCGATTGCCGACATGCCCGGTCACCGCGTTTTCTTAACTCGAAGATGTTACAAGGACCATTTCAGCATGGTTCATTTAACTCTAACGGGAAACTATAGCTCAGTACAGACAGAAGCAACCGGGCTTGAGGACCGGCTGCTTCTCGTTACGTTAACGGGCAGATTAGTTCAAGATTAACCGCGGTGAACCGTATCACAAGTAGCGGCAAGTTTCTTAAGTGCCCCAATTCCGCAAAATATATCAAAAATAAAATTACGAAATGATGTACAGTTGTGGTATATCCATGGAGGCGTTTAATGAATTACATTGCATTGGTAACCAAAGCAATATCCTATATTGAAGACCATCTGATAGAAAAGACCACAGCCGAAGAAATTGCAGGATGGGTAGGATACTCCCCCTATCATTTCCACCGAATCTTTCAATCCGTTACACGAAACACCGTCTCAGATTATATCAGGAGGCGGAGATTGACTCTTGCAGCGTACGAATTGTTTCATTCTGATCTTAGAATCGTAGAGATCGCCATCAAATATCAGTTTGAATCTCAGGAAGCCTTTACCCGTGCCTTTCAAAAAATGTTCTCCATCTCGCCGGGACGGTTCCGCAAGCAAACAAACATGAAAGACACGTTGTTTCGGACAATGGAGAAGAAAGCATTGGATAAATCCGGGATGTGGCATTTGCTCTATGGAGTAACCCTCGACCCCTTGATTATCAATAAGGAAAAACTCAATTTGGTTGGAATGGAAATAAGGGGGCTGGGCTCCCGAGAAATCGGAAAGCTGTGGAGCGGTTTCAGGCAACGAGTAGCGGAAATCGATAGAAGAAGAAATCCTGAATCTACCTTTTACTCGTTATTTATGCTTACAGGAGTTCAGTGGGAAGTCTCTTACATCGCCTGCGTCGAGGTCTGCGAAGAGGGGCAGATCCCTGAAGGGATGGTCTATATAGTCCTCCCAGCAACAACATACGCTGTATTCACGCATCGGGGGTCGCTGGATAGAATACCGGATACGTTCTATTATATCTATAACACATGGTTACCGAAATCGGGAAGAATACGCACGAATGATCCGGAATTTGTACGATACGATCATAGATATATGGGTCCTATGAATGATGATTCCGAGTTTGATATTTATATACCCATTGGCCCGACATTGTAACTTGAGCGAATTTTGAGGAAAGGAAGTATGGTGAATGATAGGAAACACAGAGTTTAAGAATGGGTATGCAGGATTCCGAAAAGTAAAAATAGACGATATCTTCTTAGGCATTACGTTTCCCATGACGGTGATGTATCCGGCGGGCAATCCCGAACAAGTAGAGCGATTGGGACCCTACCTGTTGGAATTGGCCAGAGAAGCAGAGCCTTCGGGAGGGATGTTTCCACTGGTTATCATCTCTCACGGTACCGGCGGTTCGCCGCTTGTATACCGGACGCTGGCTCGGCATTTAGCTCGCAACGGTTTTATCGTGGGCATGCCGGAGCATCCGTACAACAATCGAAACGACAATAGCTTGGAAGGGACGGTACAGAATCTTGCAAACAGACCTAGGCACCTTAGGATGGCCACCGACTGGTTTTTCGAAAATAAGATGTTTAAGGAGAAATTAATGCCGAATGCCGTCTCGATCATCGGGCATTCCTTGGGCGCTTACACGGCATTGGCAGCGGCGGGTGGCGTGCCAACTTCGCTTCCTCATGAAACTTCGGACGGAAAGCCGCAGCTCATAGAGGTTACACAGGATCACAGAATCAAGTCCCTAGTTCTACTAGCGCCGGCGTCGGTCTGGTTCCAAGCTGAGGGGGCCTTACGTGCGGTTAACCTTCCCATCTTGATGCTGGATGCAGAGAAGGATCTATTCACTCCCCTTTTTCACGCACAAATGATAGTGGGTGGCGTTGCTGATCCGAAGAAAATACAATACAGAACAGTTGAAAACGCCGGACATTTCTCCTTTTTGAGCCCCTTCCCGGAATCGATGAAGAGCCCGACGTTTCTCCCTTCTCAAGATCCCCCAGGCTTTGATCGCGAACATTTCCATAAAACGCTTAATGCAGACATATTGGATTTTCTTTATACCCATCATGACGGGAGATGTGACAACTAGGCAAAGCTTTCTGTTCAGGTGCATATATTAGGTTGCATAAAGAATGAGTTTTTCAGCAAAGGATGACCTTGAAACTTGCCGTTACAGATAGCGCGGTGAAGCGCATCACAAGTAACGCCTAGATCATTACGCTAACGGAGAACGCTAGTTAAATCAAGATTAGAATCTTCTACTAGAAGCAAACTAGGAATAACTGCTCTATTAGGAGGTTTTATTATGATTTTAAGTGAACTTTGGTTTCATTATGAGACAGATAAAAGAATCCAAGGGTTTAGCCCAAACACATTGCTAGCGTATGCTTTACAACTTAGGATGTTGGTTGCGGAACTCGGAGATATAGATATCTCTGGGATCACACTGAATGTCCTGAAAGAATATTTAGCGAAGCAGTCTGAGCGCTTGAAACCAAGCAGCTTAGGACACCGCATGCGTTTTGTGCGGTCCTTATTTCGATTTGCATATGAAGAAACCTACTTATCTAGTAATCCTTCGCTCAAGCTGCGTGAACCTAAAATGGATAAACGAGTTCCTGAATTTTTGATGGAAGAGGATATCATTCATCTGAAGATATCATGCCAGACCTTAAGGGAAAGAGGATTGTTAGAGTTTCTATATTGCACAGGGTGCCGTATTGGCGAGGTTGAAAGGTTAAATATTGAGGATTTAAATTGGGAAAATTGATCTGCCATTGTAAATGGGAAAGGATCAAAGCAGAGAGAAATTTATTTCACCACGGAATGTAAAGTATGGTTGAAGAAGTACTTAAACAGCCGTGAAGACTCGTGTAAAGCCTTATTTGTAACAGAAACAAATCCAGTGAAGCGAATGGCTATACCATCGCTCAGATGGGCCATAAAGCGGTTGGCAGAACGCGGTGCTATTGAGGCAAATGTATATCCTCATCGTTTTCGTCATACCTATGCCTGCCAACTGCTTGATAACGGAGCGCCTTTAGATTTTATCCAAGGCATGCTAGGGCATGAAAAAGCATCAACCACACAAATCTATGCTCAATTGCGCGGAGAACGACAGAGAGAACTCTATCGCCGATTTTTTTAACGAATGTTAGCGACAGATGCTCTTTTAATGATCTGCCGCTATTCAACCAAAGGGCAGATTAACGCAACAATTCAATCGCTCCTGTCGTCTTTACCTAGTAATAAATCGATAAAAGGAAGATCATGGAGGCGAGTGGGAGACGTGCGGTTGCGCACATCGGTTTTTGAAAGATAAAGAGAGGACGAGTGGAACATGAATGTGGAAGTGTATACGTTAAATGCGTTTGCGAAAGGGGAGCGTGGCGGTAATCCAGCAGGCGTTGTCTTGGAGGATGGCCTTTCTCTGGATGCTGCCAAAATGCAGCTCATAGCGAAGGAATTGGGCCTTTCGGAGACAGCCTTTATGGAAAAATCCCTGCTTGCGGATTACAAAATCCGCTATTTCACCCCCGCCAGCGAAGTTGATCTGTGCGGACACGCCACGATTGCTGCGTTTGGACTAATGCATTCGCTGGGTTTGTCAAAGGAAGGGACCTCCTATTCGATAGAAACCAAGGCAGGGATTCTGGATGTCGATATTAGCTCCGAGGGTCTTGTTTACTTATCACAGGCTTTACCACAATTTCTTGAAAGGATATCCTGTGAGGAAATCGCCCCATCTTTGGGGATGGATGCCGAGGATCTGGAAACCGGGTTGCCCATCCAGATTGTTTCGACAGGCCTGCGGGACATTATGATCCCGATCCGCAGCAGGAAGCTCTTGAATGAGATTCAGCCAAATTTTGATGCCATAACCGCCATCAGCGAAAAATATGATGTGGTTGGATATCATCTGTTCACGATGGATACTCCAGACGATGCTGCTGCGGAATGCCGGAATTTTGCGCCGCTGTACGATATTCCCGAGGAGAGCGCGACAGGAACATCCAACGGTGCCCTGCTCAGCTATTTGTACCAACATGGCCAACGATCTTTGCGGGAAGTAGAGAATGTTATGTTCAGGCAAGGGTATTCGATGGATTGTCCTTCTGAAATCAAGGCAGGATTGCGCCTGAGCGAGAACGGTGAAATCAATCAGGTTCGGGTCGGCGGTGCAGTGGCTGGAATCGAACGAAGACATATCATGATATAAGCGGAACCAAAAAGCCTATTTGCAGCCACCGTACCATAGGGGGCAAATAGGCTTATTCTGCTACTGCGAGGCTAGATAGCAGAGGATGCTTGCGTAAGCAGACGGGTTAACAGTTCTTCATCCAACCTGTCGTTTTCCTTGATTTTGATCGTTTTGCGTTCCTCGAGGCCATCGAACAAGCCCCTCCCGCAATGCTAGGCCGTTTGCGTTGAAGATCGTGAACGACACGTAGTTGCATTGAACTAACGGGAAACGTTAGTTCAATAAAACATTTAGCCATGATATTGTTTCTGTTCACTTTGGCTCCTGTTTTAACGTCTTTGATGGCTTTACTGATTTTTGAATGGTAGCCATCTGGATCAAGTTGTTTTTTCATCTCATTCTTTCCCCAAAACTCTCCATCGAACTAAGCCATTTGGAGTTGAAAAGCAACTTCATCTGCAAGTACTTCGGTTGCAATCTCCATGATTAATGCTTCAGCGATCCCATCTCTCAACACCACACAGTATCTATTGTTAAGTAAGATTGAATAGTACAATCCGGAGTTCCTCCTTTTTGAATGTTGTTTTATCATACGCAAAACTCGGTTAAAAGACGAAATTCAATGTGAAAGCTGACTCTACCTGAATGAAGTGCTGAATACATTTCTAAGGCCTGATATCAGATTCTTTGAAAAGATAGAGAGCGATATTATGGTAAAGAAATATTAGAAAAGTTAAAGACAGGAGAACATATTTATAAGGATTTAACGTACATATTTTTAGAATTTTAATAAAAAAATATAAATTGAATTTTGATACACAACTTTAATGTATATATAGAATCACATAATAAGTTAAAAATGTTGATACACCAAGGGGTACTAGTACACAACCTTTTCGAAGAAAGTTGTGTACAGACAATAAAGTTGTGTTCTAACTTATAGTAACTTGTGAGTGACTGTACTGTGAAGCCGAGTAAGGACGAAGATCGATCAAGGTCAGCAGATTGCAAAGCCTTTTTGGGGTAGCTAAACCAGACCCTTTCGAAACTTAAAACCAAACGGCGACTTTTCCCTGGAATCCACTGGAGAGAAGTCGCCGTATTTGTTATGGAATGTTTCTTAGTTTTAAAAATAAGATTAATCTATTGTTCTTTATTTTTGATTAGCACGTTGTGAGAGCCATTCTTTTTTCAGTAATGCATATTGATACGTATTCTCGTATTTCGGCGTGCCGTCTTCATATTTAACAAATGAAACGAATTCCATGAAGCAGCCTTCTTGGCGAAAGCCCAGTTTATCACACAGCTTCTGGGAACGGAAGTTATCGTCCTCGACGTAGGCGTACAGTCTTCTTACTTCCTGTTGCGTAAAGAGATATTCTATGAAGGCGTTGGCGCTCTCACTTGCGTACCCTTTCCCTTCAAATCTGGCATTGAAATTCCATCCAATACCATAAGTATCCGAATCTTGTTCTTCCTTCATACCAAACAGCTCTCCGATCAGTTCGTTGCTGTCTTTCAGGCAGACCGCGATTTTGGAGTCGTCACTGCTTCTTTTTTCGACCTCCCCTGTAGCTTCCTCCAACGTCGAAATCTGGTGATCCATAAAGCAGTTAACTCTTGGATTAGCTGTATACTCCAACAATCCGGCAGCGTCGGTTGCGACAAAATTCCGCAGGATCAATCGGTTGGTTTCAAGTGTTTGCATGGATATACCTCCAGTTGTTATTTAAATAGATGGCTTTGTTCATTCGGTATGATCCTTTTATTCTATCAGAAACCGCGATTCAATCGTAATCAACTGTCAACGGACAATAAAATGGTAAAGAAATATTAGAAAAGTTAAAGACAGGAGAACATATTTATAAGGATTTAACGTACGCATTTTTATAATAAAAATATCTAAATCACAAATATTGGATTTTGGTACACAACTATATTGTATATCGTACAGGTGAAAATAATTTAGTTTACTCGCTAGTACACAACTTTATTTGTACGAAGAGAGTGTCATATTTAATGAGAAAATTTTCAGATTAAACGAGAAAAATCATCATAATTGACAAAGAAGAAGTTATACAAATTATTGATTGTATAAATACTCATTTTTAGAGTTGCGGATATTCTCATGAAATATGAAAATTAGGGTAGACCTAATGACCCAGAGCATCTGCTTGTTAAAATGGTAGAGGCAGTAAAGAATATTCCAGAAAATAAAACCATTGTCATTTGGTGCGCGGATAACGCACATGATCAAACAGGCTTACGTTTCGTATTGCATTTGTTGAGAGATCGAAAACAGCCAGTTAATGTTGTCAATGTGACAGAGCTCTTTAATACTACTGGACTTCGTAACAAAGAAGGATTTAATCCCTATTTTAGTGGTTTAATCGATCGAGAGCATTTTCAGATAATCGTAAAAAAGTATTATGAAGGTGTTCCTCTTGATCAAGTAGTTTAACGTATGTAATTTTTCATAGAAAAGTGTGAATGCTCGTTCATGTGTTATAATTTTTCGGGGGAAGGATGGAAAATTTTTTCCTATCATTATTTGAAGGGGGACACACTACTGTGGTAAGTCCGTCAACTAGGGATTTTCGATTATGAGCTACACCATGAATAATGTTTTGATTATAGACGATGACAAAGAACTTTGCGCTCTTATGAAAAAATGCGTAGAGCAAGAGAATTTATCAGCTATTATTGCATATAGCGGTGTGGACGGGTTGCGTCTGGCCGACAAAAATAAAAATAGCTTCTCTCTTTCTCTCGTGATTTTGGACGTAATGATGCCGGATATAGACGGTTTTCAAGTTTTGAAAAAAATCAGGGAAACAAGTAATATCCCGGTGCTCATGTTAACCGCCAAAAATGACGAGGAAGATAAAGTTTTCGGGCTTCGGAGTGGAGCAGATGATTATTTAACAAAACCGTTCAGCATTAACGAGTTGATGGCTCGTGTCAACTCCCTGATTCGTCGCTACACCACTTTAAACCCTACGACAGAAATAGATACTGAGTACATGTTGCTGAAAGGAATGGTCATTGATAAAGCAAACCGCATTGTTTCTGTCAATGATATTACAGTTGAGCTTACAAGCAAAGAATTTGACTTGCTTTCGTTTCTATCTTCTAATAAAGGACGGGTGTTCACCAAAAAACAGATTTATACGCGAGTTTGGGAAGAAGAATATGCTTTTGACGATAGTAACATTATGTCTTACATCAGTAAATTGCGCAAAAAGATTGAACCAGATCCCGACCGTCCATTTTATATTTTAACAGTCAGAGGTGTAGGCTATCGTTTTAATAAGGAGGCGTGACGTAAATTATGAATGTTTATCTGCTTTTTGCGTTGGTTTTTTCCCTGCTTATTATAGCGTACCTTGTTTCTGTCATACGGCGTGTCCAAACACAGCTTGCACTTATCAAAGACGCTTTAGAAGATATAAAAAATGGAAACCTTAATCGACGTGTTTTAGCAACGGAGAACGATATGACAAGGCAAATTTGTTATGGTATTAACGAAATTGCAATTAACAGCCAATCACGTCTCATTCAGCAAAAGCAATCAGAGCAGGCATACAAACGGCTAATGGCAAGTCTTTCCCATGATGTGAAAACTCCACTTGCTTCACTGATCGGTTATTTGGAAGCAATCGAAAATAAAATTGTTGTGGGAGAAGAACAGGACGAATATATCCATGTTTCGTCTGATAAAGCTCAGCACTTAAAACATTTTGTAGAACATCTATTTGAATGGGTTAAATTAGATTCCGGGGAACAAATTTTTCATTTTGAGATTTTTGATTTGAACGAGCTATCCCGTAATATTATAGCTGAATGGATTCCTATTTTAGAAAAGCAATTTGAATACGAGTTTGACATACCTGAAACAGAGTATCGCACACGCATAGACGCTACTGCGTATACCCGTATACTCAATAATCTATTACAAAATATAATTACCCACAGTGGCGGTGATAATATGTCGCTGCGCATTTATGAGAATGAACAGCAAGTCAAAATCGTAATAACAGACAACGGGAAAGGTATATCTTCTGATAATCTCCCACATATTTTTGAAAGAATGTACCAATGCGACCATTCGCGGGCTGCCAAAGGAAACGGGCTTGGGCTTTCTATTTCTAAAGAGCTTGTCAGCGCCCACAAAGGAACCATAACAGCGGCCAGCATTCCCGGTTCTGGAACTACATTCACGATAGTATTACCTAAAGCCCTGTGACAGCACAGGGCTTTCTTGCTGCTAAAACAAGATAAAAACAAGGTTACGGCAAGGTTTTGGCAAGGTTAATGTTCTATAATTTTAATTGCGATTGTTTCTACCTTTATATAGGTTAGCACGTTGAATAAGCACAGTTATCGAAAGTGAGGGGAATTCAGATGAATGATTTAGTGATTGAAACGAAACAACTGACAAAAATTTACGGAGAGCAGACAGCAGTTGGCTCAGTCAATCTCCATGTAAAAAAAGGTCGGATTTACGGTCTGTTAGGGCGCAACGGAGCCGGCAAAACCACTATTATGAAAATGATTTTAGGGTTGACTCAAATCACATCTGGCGAGGTAGAAGTGTTAGGACGAAACATCAAAGGTCAAGAAAAAAGGGTATATCCCCGTATCGGTGCTATTATCGAAACACCGGGATTCTATCCAAATTTGACAGGAACGGAAAACTTAGAGATTTTTGCGAAGCTGCGTGGTACAGCCGCCCCACACGCAGTTGAAAACGCATTGAAAGTAGTAGGCTTACCTTATAAAGACAAAAAGTTGTTTAGTAAGTATTCTCTTGGAATGAAGCAGCGTCTTGGTATTGCGAACGCTATTTTACATGACCCGGAACTCCTGATTTTGGACGAGCCTACAAACGGTCTTGACCCTATCGGCATCTCAGAAGTAAGAGATTTTATTAAGAATTTGAGCGTTGAGCAAGGAAAGACAATTCTTATTTCCAGTCATATTCTTTCGGAAATTTCACTATTGGCTGACGATATCGGAATCATCGACCACGGTGTTCTTTTAGAAGAAAGCAGCATGAGTGAACTGGAAAAGAAAAATCGTAAATATATTCTGCTGCAAGTTTCGGACATTCCGAAAGCGTCACTGATTTTAGAACGTCAATTTCACTTGAAAGATTACTCTGTTCAAGACGACCATTATTTACGGCTTTATGACACCGCTCTGGATATGGGTGAAATCAATAAGGCCCTTGTGACGCAGAATATAACTGTTATCAGTTCTCAACTTTGTAATGACACCTTAGAGGACTATTTCAAAAAAATCACAGGAGGAGAAGGCATTGCTTAGACTAATTCAAATAGAATTTCTTAAACTGCGCCGCAGGAAATTTGTCTGGCTAATGTTGTTAGCCGCCCTCTTTATGCCTTTTTTCGCACTATTATATTTCAAATATGTGAAAGAAACAGGTGGAGATCCATTACAGTTTTATAAATGGTCAGCGTTTGGTTATACGCTTTGGTTTATCTTACCTGTCGTTTTGGGAACACTTTGCACCATGCTTATGTACGAGGAGAACCAGCACGATATGCTCAAACAAATTTGGATTGTGCCGATCAGCAAAATGGGATACTTTTTCAGTAAATTTTCTGTAGTTTTGAGTTACTCGATTTGTTTTATGCTGATTACAGCCGTTGCGTCTGTTATGTTCAGTGTACTTCCCGGATATGTCGCATTTGACTGGGTAAGTATTTTATATTTGCTGAAAAAATGTTTAGAGATTGGTGTTATCACTTCTTTTGCAGTGCTGCCGATTTTGGCAATCGCTGCGTCGCAAAAAGGATATATTCTCCCAGTTTCTATTACATTGGTCTATGTCTTTCTCGGTTTTATTTTAATGACGGTAAATATGTATCTACATCCATTATCCAGTATGGCAGTTATTGTCATGCGAAATGGAGATATTCCAGGTTTAGTATTTACACAGGCTATCAATATTCCTTTAGCATTTCTTTGTATTTGCGTTTGGGATATTGTTGCAGTATTACTTGCAAACGCCGCATTGGGAAGAAGAAAGTGAGGCGTGAATTATGAGAAAATTGCTTTGGGCGGAACGTCAAAAGATTCGCCGTTCAAATATTGTTTGGATTGCAGTTTTTGCAACAGTTATGGTAGCGTTTATTGTTTTTTTAGGAGGGCAGGACGTATATGATGGCTCTCGGAATATAGACAATGCAGGCTGGTATATGACTATGGCTCAACCATGGGCAACTTTTTTTGTTCTTCCTGCGGTCATTGCCCTTTTGGGCAGTTATATGATTTGTCGTGAAGAACAGGAGGACACTATAAAATCCCTGCGGCTTATTCCCATAAATGAAGTTAGCTTAACCGCTGCAAAAATGATTATTACTTTTGTGTTCAGCATACTCCTTTACTTGCTGCTCTTTGCTATAACATTATTTGTTGAGGTAATTTTACATATTTCCGATTTGTCAGTAGCAATGGTTTTAAGCTTTCTGAAAGCATATTTTCTGGACGGTTTAGGTATATTCCTTGCTATCTCACCGATTATTGCTTTTATATCGCGTATGAGAAAAGGATATTGGCTTGCGTTATTATTTGCTGTAATTTATTCTTTTGCCGGACTATTTATGAGTATGTCAAATTTCTTAAAAGCCTTTTATCCCATTACTGCTGTGTTTACTATTTCTGGATACTATGACGCATCAACAAGTCAAGTAATCCTTAGTTGCATTAGCTTACTGCTTTGCGGCTGCCTTTCTGCCTTTACGCTGAAGGGCCTAAAACATAATGAAGAAAGTTGAAATAAGGCGGCCCTAAGCTGATTGGTTTGGCAAGCTGGTCATTAATTCAAAGACAGACACAAAAGCGGAGAGCCGATGAACAATGTCAGAAAGGTAACTGTTTATGAAAAAAAGATTATATAGGATTAGAAGGTTCCGATGGATATAATTTCACCGCACCGTCCGCCAAACCCACTATCATGACCTTCTACGATCTGCACGGTTAGCACCGGATTTAACTCATTCCATTTCATAATGTTGGTGCCCTTCCTTTCGTATTCGAAGTTCATTCATCCTCGCCGTCGGTCCAATGCTTATAGCGCACATCAGGTGGTGTCGTCTACTTTATTTAGTGCTGCCAGTACAATCTTGATATCTCGCACCTTGGCAAAGGGTGAACGGTCACTTTCGACGATGGTTTCTATCCGGCTAAGAGCTGCAGCCCGGCGGAACCTCACATCATGTTTTCCGGGGGACTGTTCAATCAAATGCTTGGTTAATTCAACTATGACTTTTTCTCGATCCATTTTATCCTCCTTTAGAGGGGCTAGAGGGCCAGATTATCAAAATACTCTCTTATTAAACCCCAAACCTCTGATCATTTTCTGAACATCAGCGATATGTATCTAATATTATGAGTGCGTATGAAAGTGTGCAGAACGTAAGACGAAGTTAGCTGGTGTTTATTTTGTTCGGTGATGGTTTGAGAATCGGGCTTGTATGCATCGATTTTACAGGATTTCTGCAACATATCATTTTTTGAGCTGTCTGTTCTAAAAAAAATGATAGCGGCAAAGAAACGTTTACAGCGTTCCGCATGAAATTCCTACAACGTAGTTCTGTCAGGAAAGTTACTGAGCTAGCGGGCAAGCTCATCTTTTCCAGTTAGCACCTCAACCATAAAAGGCTTCTCATTTCTCTCCATCCTTTCTAAACTTTTTAGTTGGGCAGGTTATCCATCAGCCTACATTAAATTCTTTGCTCTCTATTGCAGGAGCTTTGAATATGAAGGCATCAGAGTTAGTGGAACTTGTTGAAAAGGAGATTGGGAAAAATAAAATAAATAGACAATAAAAAAATAAGAATGGCTATGCGGAGTATCATACATAGTCATTCTTATTTTTTATGTTCCAGCCTGAAACCCTGCCTTAGGGTTGAATGTTTTTCCGGATTGCTTTTATTTTTTCCTCTGTAAAAACTCCCGAATCCAACAAGTCTAAAATCGAAAGCACACCGCCACGCGAGCCCCAACTTCCTTCTTCAATGACTTGAAAGGATACCCACCATGTAGGAGAGGGCTCGGGAACTTCAAGAACTGTGGTTAAACTGACAAAAATATTCTCAATGACCTGTTTTCGGACCTCATTTGGCCAATCCCCGTCCATCACAATTAGATTAACGGTAATTATGTCACGCTCAGGCATGTCGGATAGCAATTTTCCACCAATAGCCATTCGATCTGCAGAACGCTCTGTAAAGTGGACTTGAAAACCTTCACGTGCCGGAGGACAAAATTGCCCTACTTCTGGAACAAGCACAGCATCTGTCAAAGATTCTGCTAAAAGACGACGGTGTTCATTTGTCAGACGGTTTTCTGAATAATTTACTGAGATAATAGTCATGTTTGTTACTCCCCTTTTGATTAGTTAGGATATCGCAAATTCTTGATTTGAAATTTGGCGATCCAAAATACTTTTATTAATAAACATACTATATATTCGATAAAAACCATTGTCAACACTCATTATTATTATAATATATATTTAATTAATATATTGATTCAAGATGTTTACAGAGATGAAATGTTTTATAATGATATTTGTCTGGTTCATAATGAATGGGATGTATCCCTCACTATATATTTTATTTTGGAAGGTGAACAAAATGGCGAAGCAGTCCGGAAAGACCAACACTATGTTTGCAATATTAGGTATTCTTACGATTGGCCCCCATACAGGTTACGATATTAAGCAACATATGGAGAAGAGTACCAGTTACTTTTGGAATGAAAATTATGGCCAGATATATCCCAGCCTTGCCGAACTTCTGGAACGTAAGGATGTTGCCGTGGATGTAAAAAGGCAACAAGGAAAACCGGATAAAAAAGTGTACAGTATTACAGATCAAGGGAAACAAACATTATCTGACTGGTTATCTCAGCCAATGGTGCATGAGGTGATGCTGAAGAAGAACGAGCTGTTGTTAAGAGTGTTTTTTGGCAGTAACGCCCCGCCTGAAACCATTATTCAACATATACAGGAACATAAAGGAAAGCTGGAGGAAGCCTTACAGATGTTTCAGGAACTTGAAGCATGGCTTCGCAATGATGAGCCAAAGGATAGAAACTTTAAATATTGGCTTATCACAATTAATTATGGGAAAAGTCAGTTTCGTAGTTTAATAAGTTGGTGTGATGAGAGCATTAAAGAATTGGAATCTTAATTTGCATTGATATTGTAAATAAACAACATTGGAGATGAACAAGACATGGCGAAAGCAATTTTTCTTGATTTTTACGGTACGCTGGTATATGAAAACAGTGAAATTACGATGGAGGTAATCGACCAAGTTTTTAACACTGGAAATGCAAAGGACAAGATGGAAGCTGCCAGGTTCTGGTGGAGATCTTTTGCAGAGCTGCGTGCCGCTTCATTTGGAGAGACGTTTCTGCCACAGTATGAACTGGCTGTCCAGGCGTTTGAGACAACCATTCAACATTATTCTTCCACAGCGGACGCCAAAAAGCTTGCTGACAGGCTTGCAGAACATTGGAGCAATCCTCCTGTCTACAAGGATGTCGAGGCTTTTCTCTCAGCCAACCGGTTGCCGATATACATTGTGACGAATTGCGATACTATTTTTGTGGAAACAGCATTGCTCAACATGGGTTTACAACCAAATGGACTGATTACAAGCGAGCTGGCAAAAGCTTATAAGCCCCGCAAGGAAATTTTCGAACTGGCCTTGGAGGTATCCGGGGTGAGTGCAGACGAAGTGATACATATTGGCGATTCATTAAGCGGTGATGTCACGGGTGCTGCTAAGGTTGGAATTCAACCGTTGTTTTTAAATCGGGAAAACAAAGAGACGCCTCCTGGAGTAACGTCGATTCATTCGTTGCCTGATATTAATAAAATTCAGCATATTTAACTGTAAGAAGGATGGGAGTACTTTGACAATGCGTAGAAAGTATTTATTGTTTGTTTTAACCATGGTTATCTCTGTAATTTCATTAAGCGGGTGTGGAAGTGTAAAAGAAGCAGACCTGAAAAAACCGGTTGAAAATTATTTGGATGAGCGATATGGCTTCAAGGAGCCGTTTAAATTTCTGACATGGGATGATAATTGGTTTGAAGGTATTGATCATCAGACAGCTATTGAAATCGGCAAACCCTATCATGCGACTGCGTATATTATGCTCGAACGGGATACTTACAAAATTGCAGAGGAAAGAAGTGATAATGTATTTTTTGAATTATATAAAGGTGCCTATATCGAACAGCATCCAGAGGTAATGAAAGTAACCGAACAACTGATTGACAAATATGATTTAATGAAGAAATCGGCAAGCGAGTACGATAAAATGAAAGGGAATTACTACTACTATCTTAATGTTAATCTGAATACAAAACAGGCGGATGAACTTATAGATACTTTCAGAGGGACTCAAAAAATAGATACCCTAAATTCTCTGCCCGACATGTCTGAGCCATTAAGTAAAGAGGGTAACCGTTATCGGGGCGTAATTAATTTTAATTTTGATTTTAACACCTATAAACAAGACAAAGAAGTTCCTCAAGCAGAGGATATTGTAAACGATTTTGAAAAAAGTCATGTTCTCACTGAAGGACTTTATGGTATCTCTGTACATACTATAGAGGTTCATGATAAGGGAGTTTCTCAAGGAATGGATCGCAGGAATAGTAACGTTCGTTTTGAGGTCGATAAAAATGGTGAGTTCAAAAATATAAGTGTGTTGGAAGAGTAACGAAAGAACAAGGAAGATCGCAAGGCTCTCATGAAGTAATGAGGGTCATGCGATCTTTTTTAAGTTCAGAATACCACTTACAGAAAGAACACTTTCAAAGCAAGGCACAAAACAAAGATTCGTCCCGCTCTCTAAGGACAAGCTCATTCCTCTTCTGTAAATACCGTAAGTGCGCAACTGTCTCCCCAAGCGCAAAACTTACGGAGGCAGGATCGGCCACCTTGGGGAATAAACGGGTGCTGATCTCATAAGGGGTGAGTTCTCCGGCGTTGGAATGTTTCCATATGGACCGGATCTCCTGAAGACGTTCAAGATGATGCTCAATTACGCGGTCGATGAACGATTCGGACAACTGAAATGCTTCGCCGTGCCCGGGAAGGACAGTTTGTATATGTAAGGTTTGCAGCTTTTTTAGGGTATCAAAATAATCCTGCAAGGGGTCTGAGCCGGTACTGTAATCATACGTAATATTAGGTGTGATTTTCTCAAGCAGAAGGTCACCGCCTATGAACAATCCGCTGGCCTGGTGGAGAAAGCCAACACTCCCTTCAGCATGACCATTACCAAACTTTACTTGAAATCGCTCTCCACCTAGTTGAATGTCCTCCTCTGGCTCCAAGAGCACTTTGGCTCCCTCGATCGGCTTCACCCAAGTAAACAGTTCTTCATTGTGTTCAGTCATTTGGGCAACGAGCGAAGCAGGAACACCGCATTTTCGGCTGAATTGGGCGGATTTCCTGATAGATTCGCTATAGGTGCGGTCTGCCCAGTCAAAAGTCTCCTTGCTGCTGTAAACAGCGGCATCCGTCCACTGCTGAAACATCCCCGCAAGACCGTAATGGTCCGGGTGGTAATGAGTCACGATAATCCTTCTGATGTCCCCGAAAGTCAGATCATAACGCTGCAAAGCTTCAGTCCAGACCGTTAGGGTATTGTCTGTAGCTAAACCAGGATCGATCACGCTCCATCCTTCTTCATCTTCTATAAGATAACTATTCACATGATTGAGACGCAGGGGCAGAGGCAACCTCACTTTGTGTATGCGCAGCTCTAAAGGATTCATTAGTATCTCCTTTTAAATTAATCCGGTTTATCGGAATTATAAAAATTAGTTTGAACTATAATCGAGAAATGCGGTAGTGTCAACGTTTTTAATTTAAAATTGTTTATTCACAATTGTGTTGACAAATTAATCATAGCGGTTTAGTATGATTAAAAATGTTTCGTTGGCAAACAAAAAGGGGGTGACACAGCATGAAGGATTTAATCAACCGGGAGCAGATTGAAACCTTGCTTAGAAGCTCGGCATATCACCGCTTTTTGGATGTTCAAGTTGAAGAACTAAATGAAGAGTCCATTACGATTTTACTGCCTGACAACGATCTGTTTGTTACAGGGGACGCTGAATATATTCACGGCGGGATCATTGCAACGCTGATCGACATCGCCGGATACTTTGCGGTACATCGCAAGGTGAATCTGCCTACGCCTACTATTGATTTGCGGATTGACTATTTGAGGCCGGCAGCGCCTGGTGTTCTGCGTGCCAAGGCCAATCTGGTCAAATTAGGGAGAACGGTTAGTCTGGCAGATATTTCGGTAACAGACCATACAGGCAAGGAAGTTGCTGTCGGCCGGGGATTGTTTAGCTCGAAGCAGTAACCGTATATATTTGGAGGTCAGCTCTAGAAAGGGAGGAGTTATGAGTACGTATAATTTTGCGAGCATCATTCAAGAATCTGCTGCACGTTATCCTTCAAAGATTGCCTTGATCACGCCCCAGATTACATTGAATTATTCAGAGCTGGCCCGGCGTGTGAATCAAGCGGGGAACCTCTTTCTAAACCTGGGTGTTCATCCGCAAGACCGTGTCAGCATATTGTTCACTAATGATTACCGGTTCCTGGAAATTTGCTTCGGGTTGATGTCGATCGGAGCTATTCCGGTGCCGATGAATGCCAAGCTGGGTGCGGAGACGTTAGCTTATGTGTACCGCAACAGCGGAAGCCGGGTTCTAATTTTTCACGATGAACTGAATGAGAAGGCACAGGCTGTGCAGCAGATCAGTGAAGCTTCTATACTTGTACGCTGTGCTAGCGTGAATGAACAAGCAACTCCCGTTGCACTGTCCTACGATGAGTTGCTTCCTCAGCAGTCCGTAAGTCTGGAGCTGTACCCGTCAGAGGAGAGGGCGATCTGCTTTCTCCCCTATACATCCGGTTCAACCGGGAATCCCAAAGGATGCAGGCTAACTCACCGGGGGCAGCTATGGAACGTTCAGTCTACCTCGAAGCTAAGAGGTTTAACGGATGAGACGCGGGTGATCATCTCTCTGCCTCTCTACCACAAAAATGCGATGACGACGATGAAGACCATTTTCTATCTCGGGGCATCAGCCGTCGTACTCCCAAAAGCGGATCCAGAGCAGATCGTGAAAGCCATTGAGACTCACCGCTGTACATATATGACGGGTGTACCCGCTTTATATCGAATGATAGTAAGTTATCTGAAAGAACATCCGGGGTTCGATCTTACATCCTTGCGTTTTGGCATATGCGGTTCCTCCGATACGCCTAGTGAACTGTTGGAAGAGGTACAGCAGCTCTTAGGAATTCCAATGTATGAAGGATATGGGCTTACCGAAGGGGGGCCCGTCGTGCTGGAATCCCGGGAAGGTATTCAGCGGATAGGCTCTGCAGGTATTCCTGTGCCGGGCTGTAAGATTCGAATTGTGGATGAACAAGAGAACGAGGTCGGTCCGAATATAACCGGTGAGCTTTGGGTGAACAACCCGGGCGTAGCTGACGGGTATTGGAATCTCCCGGAGATCACTGCCCGCAGGATTACGCCGGACGGCTGGTTGAAGACAGGCGATGCAGCTTGCAGGGATGAAGATGGATTCATTTATATTGTTGGTCGTAAGGACGACATGATGAATGTAGGAGGAGAGAACGTCTATCCCAAAGAGGTGGAGAACATTCTCCTGAAGCATCCTTTGATTGAGGATGTCTGTGTCCTGCCTATTCCTCATGAAGTGAAGGGTGAGGTTCCTGTAGCCGTCATTGTGACAGGCAAGGGCGGTGAGTTAAAGGAGGATGAAGTGAAGCAGTTCTTTATCCATAACGGTCCCGCTTATGCGCATCCCCGCAAAGTCATCTTCGTGGATGCCTTGCCGCTTACCGGACCTGGCAAGCTTGACCGAACGCGAATAAAAGAGCAAGTCACGCAAAATATAATTTAAGAGGAGAAGATATCCAATGAGAGCTGCACTTATTCTTGAACACGGAGATCGAAATAATGTTGTTGTGGGAGAGTATCCGAAGCCTGAAGCCGGGCCGAAGGAAGTTGTCGTTAAGGTTGAAGCTGTCTCCCTGAACCATCTTGATATTTTCGTACGGCGGGGAATTCCGGGGAGAAAGCTCCCTCTGCCGCATATCTCTGGCGGGGACATCTCAGGAATTGTGGAACAGGTAGGAGAAGGAGTTCTAAATGCCAAGCCTGGTGACCGGGTTCTCATTGATCCATCCATCCCGGGCCATGGAGCACTGGGGGAAGATCTGACAGGCGGACTTGCCGAGTACGTAAAGGTTCCGGCGCAGAATCTGATTCCGCTGCCGGATGAGATCTCCTTCGAGGATGCCGCGGCTCTTCCGATTGCTTACGGAACAGCCTGGAGAATGCTGATCACCCGCGGCAAGCTGCAAGCCAATGAGACGATCCTGATTCTCGGTGCTAGCGGCGGCGTAGGGAATGCGGCCGTGCTTATCGCTAAGCTGGCCGGTGCCAAGGTCATAGCTGCTGCCGGATCGGACGACAAGCTGGAGAAGCTTAAGGAGCTTGGAGCGGATCTGGTCATTAACTACAATACAACGGATTTCTCGAAAGAAGTCTGGAACTACACCGGCAAAAAAGGAGCGGATGTCGTCGTTGACTATACCGGTAAGGCAACCTGGCCGCAGAGCATCAAGGCGACTGCCGTCAAGGGAAGAATTCTAACTTGCGGTGCAACGACTGGCTATGAAGCAGTGACGGATCTGAGATATATATGGGTGCGTGAAATTACAATTATCGGTTCCAATGGCTGGGAAGCGGGCGATCTGATCACTCTGCTTGAGCTTGTGCAAAGCCGCAAGCTGAAGCCGATTATTGACAGAGTGTTGCCGCTGGAGGAAATCAGGGAAGCTCACCGCATCATTGAAGAACGTGAATTCTTCGGGAAAATCATTATCAAGCCATAAGGCATAAGGGAGGCGGACATTATCGGATTCACATTGAAGTTTGATCATATTGTTCATTATGTAAATCAGCCGGAGCAGGTATTTGAAGAGTTGAAACCTTACGGCATCAATGCCATACATGGCGGAAGACATGAACAAATTGGGACATATAATGCACTCAGCTATTTCGATCTAAGCTATATCGAGTGGATCGGTGTATTCGATCACAGTCTGCTTCCGCTTGGAGAACGGACAAGCCGTTATGGTCTGATTGAGACGTTGGCCGAAGATGGATTCCAGGAAGGGCTGAGCAGGATCGCACTTCGTACCCATGATATTGAAGGTCTTGCAGCGCATCTGCGCAGTCAAGGTCTAGAGGTATTCGGGCCGGAGGCATGCAGCCGCAGAAGACCGGACGGTACGCTGGTAAAGTGGAAGCTGTTATTCGCAGGAGAAGCCGGCACTGAAGACGGACTTCCGCTTCCCTTCTTCATCCAGTGGGAAGGAGAAGACCCGGAGCGGAAGCTGGAACTGCAGGAGGCCGGAGTAATCCTTCCGCATGAACGTGGACTTCTCCAGCTTAGAGAGGTCGGATTTACTGTGAGACGTCTGCAGGAGACCGTTGAAAAATGGGCGAAATGGTTCCGCGTTCACGCGGGTGAAGTTACCTATGATCCTATATTGCGGGGCAATCGGCAGACTCTGGATCTGCACGGAACTTTACTCAGCTTTGTGGAGCCGGTGGAAGAAGGTCCGGCCTCAGAAGCCTTAAAGTCCCGTGGACAGCGGCCGTTCCTTGTAAGATTGAGTTCCGGAGAACCCGGAAGTCAGGAGCAATATGTGAAGATTCTGGGTTCACTATATCACTTGAACTAAGGCTGCCTGTCAAACATCAACTGACAAAACAGGCATAGAAGGGGAGGTTACTGTATGGCCAAAGAGAGGAAAGGCCGAACGGGGCAAAAACCTCTTTGGATTATTATTGTACAGGTCGCATTTGTAATACTGCTGCTGGGGTGGATGGAGCTTGCAGTATCCAAAGGCTGGGTGAGTCGAGTTTTCCTGGCTTCACCAACCCAAATTTGGAATGAGCTTGTCTATACGATTCAAGAAAATACACTGTGGCCGCATCTGATCCTTAGCCTGAAGGAGGTTACAGTAGGTTACTCGATATCTGTCGTTGCCGGAATCGGACTTGGTGTGCTCTTCGTGTCGTTCCCGACATTGGAGAAGCTGATAGATCCGCTGGTAGCCTCAGTAATGGCTATCCCGAAGACAGCGATTATGCCGCTGCTTATCGTCTGGTTTGGGATCGGGTTTACGAGCAAGGTTGTGCTGGTCATTCTCTTCTGTTTTTTCAATATTCTCTACAACACCGTTACAGGTGCCAAACAGACCCGGAACGATCATATCAAACTAGCCAGGGTCTTCAAGGCAAGCAGAGCTCAGACGGTATTCAAGGTGCTTCTGCCATCGGCACTGCCAAGCATTTTCAACGGGCTGCGGATCACGGCGGCCACAGCGATTACCGGCGTTGTCTTTGCAGAGATGGCTGCCTCCAAGGGCGGATTAGGATTTATGTTGAATGAGTCTCAAGCCGTACTTAATACTCCCAGGCTTTACCTTGTTATTATCATCGTAACGATCTTATCCGTCTTATTCGTGAACATCGTCAATCTTGTCGAGCGGATCACTTGCCGCCGCTGGATTACGAGCCCACATCAATCTAAATAGAGTAGGTGCGAACCATATGAAGAAGCCTAATAAAACATTCAGCCTTTTATCCATTATTCTTATCCTATCGCTCCTCTTGGCAGCGTGCGGTTCTAACTCTGCATCCAATACTACAAGCAATAAATCTACTAATAATTCCAGTAATACCTCCAGTAATACCTCTGCAGATTCCTCATCGAATACAGGCAATAAGGAGACTGTGTCCTTGAGTCCAGCCGACGGAGTACCTCCCTGGCAGGGCCGCGACAATGAGCGTGTCAAAATCAATGCCGGCTTCGCCAAAGGGATGACCGGGATAGCCAATCAATTTGCAATAGCGAAAGGCTGGTATTCTGATGCCGGCATAGATCTTGATATTGTGGATATTCCCAATCCTGTAGCGGCATTCGGCGCGGGCGAGGTGGACATTGCCGATGGTGACCCCGGTACTTATATTCCTGCCATTGCTAATGGCGTTAAGATGAAAATCGTCAGCAATATGTGGAGAAGCCGGGGGGCCTACTGGATTATTGCCAAACCGGAGATCAAGACTTGGGCAGATCTGAAAGGCAAGACCATCGGAACCGGTCAAGCCACAGGCGGTATGCCTTTGACGCTCAAGGAGGTTCTTAGCCAGAACGGCATTGATTACAAAAAGGATGTAGAATATGCGGCGAACAGCTTTTATCAGGAAGCCTACGCATCCTTTGTGAAGGGCGAGGTTGACGCGACGATCATCCACCAGCCGTTCGCCACGCTGGCTGAACAAGAAGGGACTGGACACGTTCTTGCGAAAACCTGGGAGTTTGTTCCCGAATATCAGACAGGCGTGCTTGTAGCCAGCCAGAAGTTGATTGATGAACAGCCAGAGGTCGTTGAACGCCTGCTTGAAGTCTACTTTTATGCGAATGAATATGCCAAGACTCATCTGGATGAATTCTATCCTTGGGCGGCTGAATATCTGAATCTGGATGAAGAAACGATTAAGAAGGCCATTAATTCCGAGATCATATTGTGGGAAAATAACCCGATCGTCGACACGAAGCGTCTTCAGGTTACAGAAGATCTGCTAACCAAATATGGCATGCAGCGTGAAGCGATCTCTGTTGACGGTGTTGTAGACAATTCATTCGCCGAGAAGGTTGCGAAGACACTGCTGCTTGGAAAATATGCAAAACAATAAGCACGCAGGGAGGAGCGCTTATGCCTACTATTGAACTCCGTAACATCAACAAGGAATACTCCAGTGTGGATGATGAGCAGACTTTAGCGCTCAAAAATATAAATCTTAAGGTGAGTGATGGCGAGTTCGTCTGCGTGCTTGGGCCAAGCGGTTGCGGGAAGAGCACGCTGCTCGAAATCGTGGCGGGCCTGCTTAATCAATCCAGCGGTGAGATCATTTTGGATGGCAAGGTGCAGGCTGGAACGAGCAGAGATATCGGAGTTGTATTTCAGGATTCCGCTCTATTTCCTTGGCGCACTATCCGCCGAAATATCGAATTCGGGCTGGAGATTGCAGGGGTTCCCCGTTCAGAGCGGCGCGGGCGGGCAGAACGTACGATTGATCTTGTAGGGCTAGGCGGCTTTGCGGATAAATATCCTCATCAATTATCCGGAGGTATGCGCCAGCGGGCCGGCTTAGCCCGGACGCTGGTAGCTGATCCGCAAGTGATTTTGATGGATGAACCCTTCAGTGCTGTCGATCACCTGACACGGTTAACACTGCAGGATGAGATTATACGGATCTGGCAACAGGAGAAGAAGACGGTGTTCTTCATTACTCATGATGTGGCTGAAGCCGTATATTTGGCTACACGCATCGTCCTGCTCAGCCCTCGTCCAGGACGCATCCATCAGATCTTCGATGTTCCCTTTGAAAGACCGCGCAACAGAAACGATGCCGAGATTCTGAACATTGTGGAAAAGATCTATATCAGTATCAATAATCCCCCCGCGGATCAGACCGAGTATTTCATTTAGCAGATCACATCTCAACAAATAGCCAAGGAGGTGACAGGATGAATATATTGATTACCGGGGGAAGCCGAGGAATTGGACTTGCAATCAGCCGGAGGCTTGGCGCAGGCGGGCATCGGCTGCTCCTATCCGGGCGTGACGAAGGCCATCTCGAATCTGCGGCAGCACTGCTCCCTGAGGATGCGTTGTATTTGGCTGCAGATGCCGGGGACCTGTCCTCGATCAGCCAACTGGTCCAATATGCCAAAGAACAAGCATTCTCGCCGGATGTGCTGGTGCTTAATGCTGCGGCATTCTATGATGCAAGCCGTTCGCTGATTGAGCCTGATGTGGAAGAGCTGGATCGTATATTGCGGGTAAATCTGCTGGCGAATGTAGCTTTGGTCAAGGCTTTTCTTCCAGCAGTTAAGGCAGGAAGCTACCCGCGTATATTTTTCATAGGATCAACAGCGGCTCTCCGTTCGGACAGCTCTTTCTATGCTATATCCAAAGCAGCCTTGAGCAATTACGCCCGTGGCCTGAGAGAAGAACTGAAAGTGTCTGGCGTAGGGGTGACTCTCATTCATCCTGGAGCGACATTTACTGAAAGAAGAGTGCCGGGAGAAGGTATTGCGGAGGACAGATTCCTTGCCTCGGAAGATATAGCCAAGCTCGTCGAAACGATGCTTGAGCTCAGCCCGCAGGCAGTCGTCGAAGAGATCAGTATTCGTCCTATGCTGGGTGACACTTACTGAGCCTACGAAAGGATAAAGAATACCGCGATCCAGCTATCAACATGAGATTGGAATTTTTGTTTGACGAATCCTGTGGAGTACGTATAGTATGAAATTGTTTCGTAAGAAAACAAAATTTCAAGAGGAGCGTTAAAGATTGGAGAAATTTCATGTTGAGCTGGACCGCTCCTTGGTCCGTATGTTCGAAGTCTATAATACACTGAACAAGAGGCCGAGAGAGTATAGTCCCGGAGTCGTCTTGTATTTATCCGAAATTCATATGATTGAAGCCATTGGTCACCATCCAGATTGTAAATTAACTGAAATCTCAAATGTGCTTAATATTACCAAAGGAACTACTTCCAAATTATTGACCAAGCTGGAAGCCAAAGGTCTTGTTTCGAAGTATCAGGTTGAAGGCAACAAGAAGGAAGTGTATTTCAGGCTGACTGAACTGGGACAAGGCGCCTTTGAAGGCCACTATAAGTTACATGAGACGAGAAGTTCGGATATCGATAAAGAATTTGACAATTACTCTCCTGAAGAGCAGAAAATCATCCTTAGGTTCATCCATATGTATACGGAAGAAATGGGACGTTATCTGGAATAAGGCTATGCTGTAGACATTAGGAGGGATTGCATTGAAGAATTTGGAGCAGAAATTGCAGGGAATCCGTCATGATTTGCATGAAAATCCGGAGTTATCCAATGAAGAATATTCGACAACAGGCAAGCTGAAGAATTGGTTGGAAGAGGCGGGAATCCATGTCCTGGATACGCCTCTACTGCGAACAGGACTTGTCGCGCAGATCGGCACGGGACAAGCACCTATCATTGCTATCCGTGCAGACATTGACGCTCTGCCGATACAGGAAGAGACGGGGCTGTCCTATAGCTCCCAAGTGGCTGGCAAAATGCATGCTTGTGGACATGATGTACATACAGCAGTAATTCTGGGAGCCGCTTATAGTCTCAAAGAGCGGGAGGAAGAGTTGTCTGGAACTGTACGCATCCTCTTTCAGCCTGCGGAAGAGACCGGGCATGGGGCCAAGCAGATCATAGAATCAGGAGGTCTCGAAGGTGTTGAGGCAATCTTCGGCTTGCACAACTGGCCTGAACTTGCGGTAGGCGAATTGGGAACGAGGGCTGGCGCAATTACTGCAGGTGTAGACCGGTTTGAAATCACGATCAAGGGAACGGGAGCTCATGCTGCGTCACCGGAGAAAGGGACAGATTCAATTGTACTGGCCTCACAAATTGTGCTGGCTTTGCAGACCATCAGCAGCCGGTCTATTAGTGCACTTGAATCTGTAGTAGTGAGCATAACGCGGATTAGCGGGGGAAATACATGGAATGTGCTTCCGGAAAGCGTGGTGCTTGAAGGGACGGTTCGGACTTTAAATACATCGGTTCAGCAGGAAATCCCCCGCAGAATGGATCAGATTCTTCAGGGGTTGGCTGCTGCAGCCGGGGCCGAAGCGCAGTTGCACTGGTATCCTGGGCCGCCTGCAACGATAAATGATTCCAGATGGTCTGAATTCATGAGCGTGGTGGCTGAAGAGCAAGGGTATCGGGTGCTTGAGATAGGCCCGCAGATGGGCGGAGAGGATTTCTCTTTTTACCTGCAAACGATTCCTGGAGCCTTTGTTATGATCGGATCAGGAGCATCGTATAATCTTCATCATCCAAAGTTTGCGCCCGATGAGACCTTGCTGCTTCCTGCAGCAGAATATTTTGCTGCCCTGAGCGTGCAAGCTCTGAAAGAATTGAGTAAATAATATACGAAAGTTGATTCTATGAAATTCAAATAAAACAGCGTGGAAGCTTTGCTTCTACGCTGTTTTGTCGTAAAATCGCTTAAAATAGTATTTTAAATTGTGTTATTGAAACCATTGACGGTTATGCTAACGAAGTAATATTCTGTACTCATAACCACTGATTTAGTGGTATGCCAAATATGTTGTGGGAACCATTAGATCATATTGCGTCTAGAGCTCTTTTTAAATAAGAGAGCGCTTTCAATTTGTGATAACGAGGAAGGAGGAGAGTGTTTTTTGTATTTTAATGCCAATTTAAAACAACTTTATATGATGCAAACGGAAAGCCATTTGTTATGAGAGGGATTAACCATGCTTACACTTGGTACAAAGGTCAGGAGTCCGTTGCCATTCCTGCAATTGCCCAGACAGGTGCAAATACTGTTAGAATTGTCCTTTCAGACGGGCAGCAATGGTCGAAAGACAGTCTGGCAGCCCTACAAAATCTCATCACCCTGTGCGAACAGAATAAATTGGTGGTAGTCGTCGAAGTCCATGATGGAACTGGCTCGGATAGTGAAGCAATACTTGATAATATAGCGAATTACTGGATTGAAATGAAAAGTGCACTCATCGGAAAAGAAAAAACCGTCATCCTCAACATAGCGAATGAGTGGTACGGCACATGGGATGGCGCAAACTGGGCCAAAGGGTATATTTCTGTAATACCAAAGCTTAGAAATGCCGGAATCAAAAATACCATCATGGTTGACGGAGCGGGATGGGGGCAATATCCGCAATCCATAGTAGATTATGGAACACAGGTGTTTAATGCGGATCCGTTGAAAAATACGATGTTCTCGATCCATATGTATGAATACGCCGGAGGAAATGCTGCGACGGTTAAGAGCAATATAGACAATGTATTGAATAAAAACTTGGCTCTTGTTATCGGTGAATTCGGAATAAAACATACTAACGGAGATGTTGATGAAGCGACGATTATGAGTTATTCCCAGCAAAAGGGTGTCGGCTATATCGGATGGTCGTGGAAAGGAAATGGTACCGGGCTGGAGTATCTGGATATGTCACATGATTGGGCAGGAACCAGTTATACTGAGCAAGGGAACGCCATCGTTAACGGTCCAAACGGAATTAAAGCAACTTCGAAGCTAAGCACAGTATTGGCGCTGACCGCACCTGCGAATTTGTCCGGTACATCACCAACATATGTTCAATTTAAGGTGCAGCAAAAAAACAAAGCCTCCAAGCTCAAATTGGAGGCTTTGTTTCTTAAATAGCGGATGTTATGTCTAGATCATGCTAAAGCTGTGACTTTAAAATTAAGGTTTGGTACGGTTGTTAGCAAATATAATATGGATATGCGGAAATTGCAGCAAACGATAAAATGGATAGGAGTGCGGCTTGATGGAATATACCAATCCCGTTATACCCGGCTTTCATCCCGATCCCAGTATATGCCGGGCGGGTGACGATTATTATTTAGTAACAAGTTCGTTTGAATATTTTCCGGGAGTGCCTATTTTTCACAGCAAAGATCTTGTTCATTGGCGTCAGATCGGGCATTGCCTTACAACGGCTGAACAGCTGCCTCTGGCGAATGCCTGGAGCTCGGGAGGAATCTTTGCGCCGACGATCCGTTACCATAATGGCTGGTTTTATATGGTGACCACTAATGTAAGCGGGATTGGCAATTTCTTCGTCAAAACGAAGAATCCGGAAGGGGCATGGTCAGAACCGATACCTGTTGCCCAAAACGGCATAGATCCATCCCTTTTGTTCGATGATGACAACCGCGTATACTTTCAGTCTTCCCGGACCGGCGACCAAGGGGACGGGATATACCAGTGCGAAATCGATATTGAAACCGGGAAGATGCTGACGGAGAGCCGATTGATCTGGAAGGGGACAGGCGGCGCTTATCCCGAAGCTCCTCATCTATACAATATTAAAGGTATATATTTTTTGATGATTGCTGAAGGCGGTACTGAGTATGGTCATATGGAAACGATCGCCAGAAGCAATCTGCCGTATGGACCTTATGAGCCTTGTCCGAATAATCCTATTCTCTCCAACAGAAGCATGAACAGCAAGATACATGCAACGGGGCATGCGGATCTGATCGAAGCGCAAGACGGCAGCTGGTGGGCTGTTTGCCTGGGAATTAGACCGGCCTCTTATCCTATGGGCCATCACTTGGGCAGAGAGGTGTTTCTGGCCCCGGTGACCTGGACGGCAGAAGGTTGGCCGGTTATCGGAAAGGATACGCATATTGAGCCGATCATGGAGGCACCGGAACTGCCGGAAGTCCTGTGGCCGGAGAAGCCCGTCAGAGATCATTTCAATGATTCGCTTCTCAGCTTAGAGTGGTCTTTTTTGCGCAACCCGGTAGAGGGGAGCTGGTCGTTACAGGAACGACCGGGGTATCTGGTTCTGCACGGACGTCAAGCTCTGCTGGATGAAGCAGCCTCTCCCGCATTTGTAGGCCGCCGACTATGTCATTTCTCTGCCAACATAGAAACTGAACTGGAATATGAGCCGCAGGATGACGGAGAAGAAGCAGGGTTAACCATTTATATGGATGAAAAACATCATTACGATCTTGCCGTAAGATCCATACAGGGACGCAAAACAGTCGTTTTCCGCCGGACCGTCGGTTCATTGAAGGTGGAGGAAACTAAAGAGTGTCCTGAAGGGCCTGTTGTACTGCGAATTCAAGCGCTGCCTGAGAAGTTTACAGTGTCGTTTCAATCAGCGCAATCCGGGAGAATTGAAATGGGGTGGGGGGAAACCCATCTGCTCAGCACAGAAGTTGCAGGAGGGTTTACCGGTGTATTTATTGCAATGTATGCAACCTCCACAACGGGACAATCAACCCCGGCGTCGTTCGATTGGTTCGATTATGAACCCATTGGTTAAATTGAAAATCAAAGAAATGATTGGAGCAGCGGCTAATTCAGGCCGGCTGCTTTTTTTGTATGGCTATGTTAATGTACAACATCCTAAAAAAACAGAACTCGTATATCTATCAAAAGAACAACATCTTAAATTGCTCAAAGAACTTAAAGAATTATTAGGAATAACGTATTAAAGAGCATCAATTGTGATGCTCTCAGACTGTAGACAAACTACATTTCTATAGTTGTTTTATTCAGTTATTGTATAAAAATACAAGACACCAGATAATTTATGATATCTGGTGTCCTATTGACCTGTTCTTAAATTGGAATTTAATTGCTTAAGATTATGCTTATACTATTCGCCTGTTCTTCTTGTCGTATATCATAACGGTTACAATTGAAACAAGAACAATCACAGCATTTGCGGCAATGGTTCCCGCCCAAGTCATAGGCAGGATGCTAAAGACGTTGGATGCTGCATTGAACATGGTGTGGAATATTACGCACATAAACACACGGCCTTTTCCTGATATTTTGTAGATTGCCCCGTAGAAAAACCGAAACGCAATGATTTGAACTGCAAACATCCAAAAGTCAATAAGTCCCTCGTAGTGACTCGTCCCCGGAATGAAGAAGAGAGGGAGATGCCATAAAACCCAAATGATTCCAACAGAAACAGAAGATAAAACAAAGCCATATTTTTTGTCAATCTCAGGCTGCAATATGTACATCCAGCCAGCTTCCTCCAAGCCACCGATAAAAAGATTACCAGGCAGGTTAAGGAAGAACATGTAAAATGGAAGCGCCATTTCCGTGCGGCCTGAAACTGCAAGATGTATCAAAAAATACAGTGCAAGCCCTGCAACAACAAACAAATAGAGAGATATGTTATTTTTGGCGTAAAAAACAGTTTTCAACCATTCCTTAAAATCTGCTATTTTGTTATTTTTCTTCAGAACGATATATGAAGCAATAGCGGGCGACAAAATATAGATTGCAAAAAGAATATTCGTCAAAAAGTACTGTAACGATTGAACCGAAGATTGAATCGAAGATTGAACCGAAAATCCGAATTGCCCAAGAGCAATCAAAGCACCTGACATAAGATAGGCTATGCAAAATGTCACCATCATAAACTGTACTATGATTTTTTTGTATGTCACGATTTCTTCACCTCACGTTCTGTTTTCGAAAAGCTTTGGGGGACATGCCGTACATTTTTTTGAATTGACGCGTCAGGTAATTACTGTCATTAAATCCGCATTCGTAGGAAATTTCTGTAATGGAACGATTTGTTTGTTTTAACAGCGTGCAGGCCTGTTCCAAACGAAGGCGCTGAATATAAGCGATTGGCGTTGTCAGATAGTAGGCCCGGAAAATCCGGTTTAAATGCCTGACGGAAATATCCGATCTAGCCGCAATTTCTTCCAGCGTAACCTGTTCACGATAGTGGTCTTCAATGTAAGAGATGGCATTTGCCAGGTGCATCAGGCTGTCCACGCCTTTCTCCTGGTTGTCATAATGTCTGGACAGATATACGACCAGCTCCATGAACTTGGAGGCAAGCATGGTTTGATATCCATGAAGTTTCTCATCATATTCCTTGATCATGGCCGTGATAAGCGATGAGACATACTCCAGGCTAACAATGGACATGTTCAGTTTGCTTTTATAAGAGTTAATACTGCGGTAGAACGGTTCCAGAACAAAAAGTGCCTGGTACCCATTCAAGGTTCTTAGATCCGGACCGGCTAACTTAAGCATTTCGGCCTTATACATGATGTTGCAGATTTTGAAATCGTACGGGTCTTTATAGGCATGGGGGGTACCACCGTTAATGACGAACACATTTCCTTTTTTAATAAAGGATTCTTCATGGTTGACAACATGCGTAGCATGTCCATTCAGCACGATTACGAGCTCGGAAAAATCCACATGTTTGTGGAAGGATGTGTCTTCTTCATGCCCGCCATATTGAATATAAAAGGGAAAATACTTATCCGTTGTAAACCAGCTTAAATATACATTACTCAAACCATTCCCACCTAAGAATATGTAATTAATGTCTAAATAATGCTATTGCATGACCTGAATGTCAAGGTTTTCAGCCATAATGGACGATAAAATGTAATCGAAGCTCAGGAAAATCAACAGGTGATGTAAATATCATGTATAAGGGGGACACAAGAAAGATGAACGGAAACTATCCGAAAAAATTAGGAACGGTGCTTCTGGCAAGCACGCTGCTCCTTTCGGCAGGCTGCAGCAGTTCTGGAAGCAACTCTGAGAATACTGAGAAGGTGAACAGCAGTGATGATACGAGCCCGGTAACTCTGACGTTCTTTGGCGCTGATGCCAGCCCGAACTGGAACAAAATGCAGGATGATGTCGGGAAAGAAATTACCGCTAATACGGGTGTTACTCTGAATGCGGAGTTTGATGTGGGCAGCGGTGGGGGACAAGACAAAATCTCTTTGATGGCGGCCAGTGGTGAATATCCGGATCTGATTTACGCCAAAGGTGAACTCGGTAAACTGGTGGATGCCGAAGCGATCATTGATCTAA
Organism: Paenibacillus paludis; assembly: GCF_042610515.1. Taxonomy (NCBI): domain Bacteria; kingdom Bacillati; phylum Bacillota; class Bacilli; order Caryophanales; family Paenibacillaceae; genus Paenibacillus; species Paenibacillus paludis. The sequence goes on along the minus strand of NZ_JBGJZP010000002.1, from coordinate 589,193 downwards.
CCGATCTGATTGATAAATACGCTCCAAATATTAAAAAGGTTATGAGCGAAAATACGAACCGGATGAGATACAGTAATGATGATCAGGCCATTTATGCCATTCCAACCAATGTCGGTGTGGACCAGCAGTATTTCGATGCAGACAGCGGTTTTCAGGTTCAACATCGGGTATTGAAGGAGCTGGGCTATCCGCAGATCAAAACGGTCCAGGATTTTGAAAACGTACTCAAAGAATATACGGTCAAGCATCCGACAACGGACGGACAGCCGACCCTTCCGCTAACGCTGAATGCAGACGACTGGAAGATTATGATTACTGTAACTAATCAGGCTGCCGCCACAACAGGAGGAGCAAATGACGGTGAATATTATGTGGACCCGGACACCTATGAAGCGATTCTTCACTATAAACGTCCGGAAGAAAAAGAGTACTTCCGCTGGTTGAATCATATGTATAATGAAGGACTGCTCGACAAAGATTCCTTTGTTCAACAAGACGACCAGTATAAAGCCAAAATCTCCAGCGGCCGGGTACTGGGCCTCACCTCTGTCGAATGGGAATATCAGGACGCGGAGAATGCGTTGAAAGCCGCAGGCAAAGATGATTATACCTACGCGCATTTCCCGGTTACGATGGGTGAGCAGTATAAGGATCACGCCATGCAGTCCATCGGGGTTGACGGATATGGAATCAGTATCACAACCGCCTGTAAAGATCCGGTCCGCGCTATCAAGTTCATTGACTGGCTGTCCTCTGAAGAAGGTCAAGTGCTGAGAAACTGGGGGGTAGAAGGTAAACAATATCAAGTTGAGAATGGGAAACGTGTCATACCTGACGCTATTCTCAAACAAAAGGTCAATGACGCGGCGAATTTCACCATGCAATCAGGTATCGGATTGTATTCCATCTTTGGAGTCCGTTACGGAGATGGCGTTAAGGATTCTACAGGCAACTACTATACTACAAACTTCCCGGAACAAATTGTTGCCAGTTACTCGGATGCGGAGAAGGAGACTTTGGCCGCTTACAATGCGAAAACCTGGAAAGACCTCTTTCCCGGGGAAGATGAATTCCCGGTCAAAGAATGGGGAGCACTATACAACATGCAGGTCCCAACGGATGGAGACTATCAAGTCATCTATCAAAAAACGCAGGATATTGTTCGCAAGCGGATTCCGGAAGCGGTTCTTGCCAAAACAGCCGAATTTGATACAATCTACGATGTATTTATCGAAGAGCTGAACAAAGCCGGTGCAGAGAAGATGGAGAAACAATATACCGACCTGGTAAAAGCGAGAACATCGCTGTTCACTGGTAAGAGCATTAAATAGCAAAAATGCGAACGTGACTTTAACTAACTAGCGGAATACAGAAAACCAGCGTGCCTCCCGTATGATAGGGGGCACGCTGGTTTTGCTTTGCAAGCCATCACTATTTTCCGGTGTTAGCTAGGCTATTTACTGCTGCTTGGCGTACCATTCCGAGAACTGTTTTTGATATTCGGCAATATATTTGTCAATTCCCGCTGCCTTCAGTCTTTCCAGCGCTTTAGGGTAGGCGGACTCATAGTCGCTGAAGCCGCTGCCGATTGGCGCGAGGTATTCGGTAAATACTCCGTTCAGCTTCGTTTCTTCATTCTTGACCGGCGTATTGTCGAAGTTGAAGCCTGCACCTTTGGAGATGATTGCCCCGTCATCCCAGGCTTTATATCCGGCGATAAAATCATCCGGCACCGTGTTGTCGAAGCGGATGAAATTTTTGTTCATCAGCAGCCAGTCGGGAATCAGCGGATCGGTGGTTATTTTCGTGAGCCGCCCTTTGTCATCCAGAGAGAAGTCGGTTCCCTCAATGCCGTAGGCGAACAGGTCATACAGCTCCTGATTTTTTTGCAGCAGGTTGAAGAACATCACGTAGCGTTCCGGGTCCTTCGCTGCGGCGGAGACGAAAAAGGCGCTGCTGTAGGTGCCACGGCTGATCTTCGGACGGCCGCTGCCAAGGAAATAGTTAACCAGCTTGGCTTCAGGCACCGCTTGCGAGATCGTAGCCGCACCCTCGAAAGGACGCGCTGCCGTACCGGCCCAGAACATTGCTTTGCCGGAGTTCCAGTCGGATTGCAGCTGCGGGACATTGGTGGCGGCATATTTCGGGATGATCCCTTTCTCATACCAGCCGTGCATCAGCTTGGCATAGCTCTTGAATTCTTTGCTTTCAAACCAGCTGATGATTTGATCGTCCTTAGCAGACTCATCAAGCGCAATGAAATCATTTTGCCAGTACAGATTCTTGTCCGTGTAATCATATTGCAGCATTCTGCGGGCATCTGTGGAGGCATAACCGATCAGCTCCGGATGAATGGCATGGACCTTGTCATAGAACTGCTCCAGCTCTGCCAGCGAGGTGACCTTGGTCATGTTGGCCTCCTCCAGCAGATCCTGTCTGACCAGCACGCTGTAGAATTCTGCGGAATTCGGCTTGTTGCCGACAGGGATTGCATATTGCTTGCCGTCCAGCTGGAAGGCGCTAAAGGAAGCCTCGTCAACATTTTTACTTAGGTCAGGTGCGGCATCCACATAAGGGGTAAGATCGGTATACAGCCCTTTGGCGACTGATTTGACCATATAATTGCTATCGGTATAAGTGGCGAAATCCTCTCCCGTGGACAACATCAGGTCAGTTTTGCCTCCGCCGTATTCGGTCCAGGGCAGAAACTGGAATTCCACCTCGGCATTGATTTCTTTCTTGATCACATCATGGAATTCCGACTTGCCCAATGCTTTCATCCGGTTCGACTCATCCCCGTACAGCACAATTTTCAGCTTGGCGGGAGCCAGGTCGTTGCCTGCTTTGTTATCGCTGCCCGCAGAGGGGCTTGTACCTTCACTTCCGGTTCCTGCAGTGGAGTTAGCGCTTTCATTGTTGCCCTGGGAGCAGGCGCTTAACAAGAATACAACGGACAGGAGCAAACTTAACCAACCTTTTTTCTTTTTCATGATGAACCCTCCTGAAATAGAATCAATATGCTTGAAGCTATATTGCAATGGCAGTGCTCCCTTACGTCCCATTGTACAACAAGTTGAAGCAGGGGAGCATTAGCCTGGTGCAATCCAATTTAGGGCAAAGTCTGGCGGGGAATCAGCCTTTGACCGAACCCACGACAATACCTTTGACGAAAAAGCGCTGGAGAAAAGGATACAATATGGCGATCGGCAGGACGGTCAGGCAGGTCATCGCCATTTTGGCCGTCTCCAGCGGCGGAGCAATAATTGCGCCCCCGACCTGTGCGGCGTTGCCGGAAGCCAGGAACTGGATGTTCGCCATCATGTTGTACATCAAATATTGGATCGTATAGAGATCCTGATTAGACACCAGCATCAGCGGCAGATAGAAATCGTTCCAGAACTGCAGCGCGTAGAACAGGGAGATGGTGACCAGTCCGACCCGGCCTAGAGGAACCATAATACTAAAGAAGATCCGCAGGTGACCGGCACCGTCAATTTCCGCCGATTCAACAATTTCATGCGGAATGCTGCGGAAATAGTTGGCCATCAGGAACATCAGGAACACGCTCAGCAGATAAGGCACGAACAAGCCGAGCAGGGTGTCGCCGAGATGATAATATTTGGTGCTCAGTAAATACCACGGCAGGGTGCCTCCGCTGAAGAGCATGGTGAAGTAAGCGAAGAAGGCGAAGACATTTTTGAGCCGGAAGCTTTTGACAGAAATAACGTAGGCATAGGCAGTGGTAACCAGCACTGCGGAAAGAGTACCCAGCACTGTAACGATCACCGACATGGAATACGCCTTCAGAATCTGCTGCGCCTTGGAGCCGAACAGAAATTCATAGGTTTCAAAAGTGAAGCCCCGGGGCCAGAAGGAGTAGCCTTCCGCAGCGATTCGCGCTTCGGTGGATAATGAGCCGGATACAGCCAGAACAAACGGCACGAGACAAATGACCGAGAATATGGCAATACAGAAATAAAAGAAAATGAGCAGCCCTTTGCTGTCGGTAGTTGGCATCTTGCGGCCTCCTAAAATAGTTTGCTGTCTTTGTCATACCAGCCGGCCAGCTTGTTGGCCACAAGCACCAGAAGGAAACCAAAGACGGATTGATAGAGGGTAATGGCTGAAGCGAAGCCGAATTCGCCGGAACGAATGGCTGTACGGTATACATACACATCAATAATATCGGTGGTGGGCAGTAACAGCGGATTCAGGAAGGTTACCCCCATAATCATGCTAAGATCGCCTTTCAGCATGCCGCCAATCCCGAGCAGTGTCATCAAAATGATGGACGGAATCAGCATCGGCAGCGTGATTTTGGTAATGATCTGCCATCTTGAGGCGCCATCGATCCGCGCTGCTTCATAATAGGAGGGATCTATTCCCTGCAGCACCGCATAATAGATAATCGCTCCGTAGCCTGCGCTTTTCCAGATATTCGCCAGCACCAGGATGATAACGAACAGCCAGGGGCTGGAATACCAGTCGACTTGGGCAAGTCCAAGCGAATGGAAGAGCTGGTTGAGAATACCCTTGTCATAATCCAGCAGGGAGAAGAGAATCGCTCCGATAATAATCCACGAAATAAAATAGGGGAAAAACATCACGCTCTGCGTTACCTTGATAAACCATTTGCTGCGCAGCTCGTTCAAGATGATAGCGATCGCCACCGAAAAAAACGTGCCCGTCAGCATATAAAGCGCATTCAACATTACCGTGTTGCGTGTCGCCCTGAGGGCATCCTCCATACTGGAGAAGAAAAACTCAAAGTTGGAGAATCCTGCCCAGGGGCTGCCGAAGATCCCGTCGTTAAAGTTGTAGTTTTTGAAGACGAGAATCAGTCCGCTCATCGGCAGGTACGCAAAAAGTATCAACACGACGATGCCCGGCAGTGCGAGCAGATACAGCGAGCTGTCCTTCCTTAGAGATTTGCGGAAACTTCGGCTTCTGGCCGTCCGGGTCTTCAGACTGTGCCGCCCCGTGGTCTCCGGTATAGCCTCTTGGCTCATTAATCGTCCACTCCTTTAAAGTAGCATTATCATTTCTGTCCCGTGTTCCAGGAGCATGTTCTACAAGGCAAAGCATAAAGCCGAAATCAATGTAAACGCTATCATAATAAACGAAAAAAAATTAAAAAAACGGAATGTGTAGGCTTAAAAAAAGCAAAAAAGCAGCACTTTTTTGCTTTTTAGGCTAGGAATAGCCCCATTTGAGGGTGAAATCCGTACTGTGGAGGCCCGAGTGATGCAGGCGGTCTACACCAAAAGGGGATGCCCCCGGCTGCTCTATGGCAGCCGGAGACATCCCCTTCGGATTACTTGGATTGCAGAATATGATTCATTCTCCATTTGGAGGGTGTAACTCCATAACGTTTTTTGAATTGGGTTGTAAAATAGGTGCTGCTGTTATACCCTACCTTCTCCGCAATTTGCCGGATATCCATCTCCAGGTCCGTAACCAGCAGTGATTGCGCCCGCTCAAGACGCAGCTGGTTGATGAAATCGGGGAAGCTGCTGTCTACCTCTTCGGCAATCAGCCTGCTGAGATAAGCGGGACTGAGCGACAGCTTCTCGGCAAGGGCATTCAGGGACAGCCCGGGATCCGTATAATGCTCCCTGATATAGCTAATAGCTTCAGTGGCAATATTCCGGGTCTGTACAGCACTCATGCTGGCAATCCGCTCAAGGGCGGTGTAACAGCACTCCTCAATCCAGCTTCGCAGCTTGTCATAGCTCTGGATGTGCCGGATCCGCTGGTAATCGTCCAGAAAGCCGGAGTGCCGGGTGTTAGCACTCAGTTCGGCTGTGCGGCTCAGCTCAAAGGCAAGCCTCGATAAAGCGATATTGGCAGATTCCGCACGGTAGCTGCAGGCCACGGCCAGCAGCCGTTCCACTGCCTGCGGGATGTGGGCCGCCTGATCACTCTGCCTGACGGCCAGCAGCACCGGTTCAAGGGCACTGTCAGGCAGCGGACTGCTGTTCAGATGGATGGTATCATCGGCAAATATAATGTTCTGCCGCTCATGAAATTTAATATATTGCAGACCCTCTGTTGCTTCATTATATTTGCTTCTCAACAGGCCCATATCATTCGAGAACCCGCTGATCCCGATCGCGCAGCGGACACCGATTTCAGGAAGAGAGGCCGCAATCTCTTCCCATTTGCCGCGGTACAAGGCATAATCTCCGAAGCTGCCGCTGTGAAGTTCACTGAGAACGAGTACGGCGGTTCCCTCATGCGGCCGGAAGGCTTGCACCGCCGCCAGCCCGCTGAATGCGGTGCGAATCACCTCAATGCCCTCTCCGCCGGACTCTAAGGTGTCTGCTGCCGGTCCAGGTTCCACTATGGCCAGCACGCATACACAGTAGGCCCCTCCGGGATCACCGATGCTCATCACTGGCGTATCGCCATTGTCAGAGGCTTCACGGGGAGAGAGCAGCCAGCGCATCAAGGCACTGTCGTCGCTTTCTTTTTTTAGCTGCACCAGTTTGACACCGATCTGCTCCAGTTCGAGGCTTGCGGCGTCGAAATCACCGCCTGTCTTCAGCGCTTCTTCATTGCCGGAGAGGTGAACAATATTGCCGAACAGCCGCCCGATGGGTTTGTAGATCTGCCGGGAGATCAGGTTGGCGCTTACCGCCGCAGCCAGCATGAGAGCCAGGCACAGGCTGATCATCAGATTGCGGGCATTTGAAATGTCGCGGATGCTGTCCTTATAGGATGTCTCCGAAATAAACCATAGCTTGTCCTTAGCGGAATAAATATAGGTAATCAGCTGCGCTTCTCCGGTACCCCTGTAGACAAAGGAGCCTCTCTCAGAGGTGGAGGCAACGACCTGCTTCAGCATGTCCGCCTTTAAGGGGCTGCCGGAGAGTGCGCTGTGCATCAGCACATCGGCATTTCCGTCAAGCACAGCGTAACGCGTGACTTCGCCTTCTTTTTGCGTGAAGAGATTGTTCTGCAGCTTGCCCAGATTAACGGTCAGTGCTACTGCGCCGTAATACTCACTGCTGGCAAAAGCACGGTCATTATAGAAGACGGTCAGCAGGGTTACGGGGGTTCCATTGTTCAAAGTGGCCTTCCACAGAAACGGAGATTCGACGATCCGGCTGGTCTGTATCCGCTGAAACAGCTCCAGCTTGGATTCGGGGCTAAGCGGCAAGTTCTCGAACATCGCGACAGGTTCATTCATGCCGAAGATGTAAGCATTCTCCAAATACTGGTTGACCACCAGTGCGCCACGGATCTGGCTAAGGGCACTGTAGAGCTGGTCGCTCCAGCTCGTATCCCCGTTCATCATCAGCGCGTTGATGTTGGGATTCGCATAGAAGTCCATGGTGTAGTTCTGGACAATCTCTTTATAGTTCATATAAACGGTTTCAGTATTCAGCAGCACATTTTGGTTCGCCTTGTTGACATTATCTATGGATATATTCCGGTACAGGTAGAAGATCACGACGGCCAGAACAAGAATGCAGCCTACCGAAATCAGGGTCAGGCTCATAAAAAAGCGGGTATACAGCTTCTTTTTCTTTCCCAAGATGATCGCCCCTTTAAGTAAATCCTAGTATCCCCATTCTAGAGGGACAACCGTTTCATTGACAAGCGGTAAAAGATTGAGAATTGAGCATGAAAGTATAAAAATGAAGAAATAGAACATAGAAAATGCAAGAAAGTTGAACTTGTACGAACTATAATTGGTGGTGCTTACAATTCGTTCGTTTGAAGGAGGACTTCTGTGTTGAGAACATTCCGTAATCCGGTGCTGCCGGGATTTTACCCTGACCCCTCGGCCATCCGTGTGGGAGAAGATTATTACCTTGTGACGTCCAGCTTTGAGTTTTTCCCTGGTGTTCCGATCTTCCACAGCAAGGATATGGTCAACTGGCGCCAGCTGGGTCATGTGCTGGACCGCCCGTCCCAGCTTAATCTGGATCAAACCCTTCCGTCCATGGGAATCTGGGCACCGACAATCCGTTTTCATGAGGGTATCTTCTATATGATCACGACGTATGTCGACAATGATAAGAATCAGCATAATTTCTATGTGACAGCAACGGATCCGGCCGGAGACTGGTCAGACCCCGTCTGGCTGGAGGATGCTCCCGGCATCGACTCGTCCCTGTTCTTCGATGAAGACGGCAAAGTGTACTACACCGGCAACCGTGTTCCGCCCGAAGGGCAGGATTATCCGAAGCATATGGATATTTGGCTGCAGGAGATTGACCTGGGCCAAGGCAGGCTGGTCGGACCGAAGCATAGCATTTGGCAAGGCGCACTCAAGGTGGCCCACGCGCAGGAGGGACCCCATATCTACAAAATCGGCGGCTGGTATTATGTCCTGATTGCCGAAGGCGGGACCGGACATACCCATGCGATTACGATTGCCAGAAGCCGGAGCGTGAACGGCCCCTATGAAGGCCACAAAGCCAACCCGATTCTGACGCACCGCCATCTCGGCAGAGCCTATCCGATCGTCAATGTCGGCCATGGGGAGCTGATCGAGACGCAGCATGGAGACTGGTGGATGTTCTGCCTAGCTTCACGGACCAGCGGCGGCTATTACCGCAATCTCGGACGTGAAACGTTCCTGACACCGGTGGCCTGGGAGAATGAATGGCCTGTGGTGAACCCCGGCAAAGGGGTGCTGGAGTTTGAATCGCCAGCTCCGGACCTGCCGGAAACGACATGGCCGCAGCTGCCTGCGTGCGATGATTTTGAAGGAGCAGAGCTGGCACCGGTCTGGAACTTCCTGCGCACGCCGCGCGGTGAATTCTGGAGCCTGAGTGATCATCCGGGCTTCCTGCGGCTGCGCCTGAAGCCGGAGCGTCTCTCGGAAATCGGCAATCCCTCTTATGTCGGAAGACGCCAGCAGCATCTCAGCTTCAGGGCGGCGGTGGATATGACGTTCCAACCCGCCGCCGAAAGTGAAGTTGCCGGACTTGTGCTGCTCCAGAATGCGGACTACCACTTCCGGTGTGAATTGGGGCTGGAGGCCGGGGAGCCGGCATTGCAATTGATCGAACGCCGCGGCGGCAGTGAACAGCTGCTTGCTTCGGTGCCTTATCCGGGAGACAAGGTGCAGTTGAAGGTGGAAGCCAAGGGGCAGGACTACAGCTTCTATTATAGAAGCTCCGAAAGCGACAAGTGGACAGGACTATGCGGGAAAGCGGACGGAACAGTGCTCAGCACAGATCTGGCGGGCGGTTTTACAGGGGCCTATCTCGGCATGTATGCCAGTTCCCAAGGCGCGGAAAGCGCCAATTACGCCGATTTTGGCTGGTTCAGCTATGAAGGACTCGAATAGATTGGGAGGTACAGTTCAATGAGTGGCAATCGCAACAATGTCGATTATGCCCTGCCCGAGCTTCCGCAGATTCCGGCACGGACCTTCACGATTACAGATTATGGGGCGGAAGACGGCGGACTTTCGCTGTGCACCTCCGCCATTCAGGCTGCACTGGATGCCTGCGCAGCTGCCGGAGGCGGCAAGGTGGTGATTCCTCCCGGCCTTTGGCGTACAGGGCCGCTTACTCTGCGCAGCCGGATTAATCTCTGTGCCGAGCGGGGCGCGCTAGTGCTGTTTGACCCCGATCCCGCTCTATATCCGTTGCTCTCTTCCCATTTCGAGGGAAAGTCCGGCTGGCGCTGCCAGGCTCCGCTGGACGGAGAGGGCCTGAGTGATGTGGCCGTTACAGGGGAAGGAATCTTCGACGGCAGCGGTGAGGGCTGGCGTCCGGTGAAGCGGTTCAAGATGACGGAACTGCAGTGGAACAGTCTGACCGCTTCCGGGGGAGCGCTTGATTACAAGAGTGAAATCTGGTGGCCTTCCCGTGAAGCCATGCAGGGAGAGGCGCTCTGCCAAATGCTGCGGAAGAGCGGGGAGACGGGTATGGAGGCTTATCTGCCTGCCCGCGCGTATCTCCGTCCGGCGCTGCTCAGCCTGCGGAATTCCCGGCGGGTGCTGTTGGAAGGGCCGACCTTCCAGAATTCTCCGGCATGGTGTCTTCATCCCTTGGGCTGCGAGCACATTACCGTGAGGAATATCCGGGTGCGCAATCCGTGGTATTCGCAGAACGGGGACGGCCTCGATCTGGAATCATGCACGCACGCTCTTGTCGAGCACTGCAGTTTCGATGTGGGCGATGACGCGATTTGCCTGAAGTCGGGAAAAGACGAAGAAGGCCGCAGGTTGGGGATGCCCTGCCGGTATATTACGATCCGTCACTGTACGGTCTATCACGGGCATGGCGGAGTGGTAATTGGCAGCGAGATGTCCGGCGGTGTGCATGCAGTCAGAGTCAGCGACTGTGTGTTCATCGGCACGGACATCGGCCTGCGGTTCAAAAGTACCCGGGGAAGAGGCGGCGTAGTGGAGGATATTGTCATGGAGAACATCCGCATGAGCGGCATTCTCCATGAAGCCGTGTCTTTCCACATGTTCTATGAGGGTGTTGAAGGGTCGGAAGGATACAATGAGCAGCATTTCCCGGTTACCGAGGCGACCCCGCAGTTCCGGAATATTGCCTTGAAGAACATCGTCTGCCATGGAGCGGCAACCGCACTGCTCGTGAATGGCCTGCCGGAGATGCCGCTCGCCGGACTGAGCGTCGAGAATTTCCATGCGGTGAGTGAGCGGGGAATTGTTCTTAGGCATGCCGACAGTCTCTCGCTGGACCGTATCCAGCTACAGACGGCTAAGCTGCCTAAGCTGCAAATGCATCAATGCAGCAATGTATCGCTTCTCCGATCAGAAGATCTGGAAATGGTGGAATGATGGTTATCCCTTGAATGGGGACGAAGGCTGCGATTTAACTTCTTTCCGATACTGCAGCGGGGTCAGCCCGGTCGATTTTTTGAATGTCTTATTGAAGTGGGAGAGATGCTCGAATCCGACGGCAGAGGCGATTTCCTGAATTTTACCTGCAGATCCCGCAAGCAGGCGTTCAGCTTCCCGGATGCGTATATGGACGATGTATTCACGAAAGTGAAACCCCGTCAGCCGATGGAACACCCGGCTCAAGTAAGAAGGGCTAATGAAAAAATGCCCCGCCGTCTCTTCCAGAGTCAGCGCCTCACGGTAGTGCTCGCGGATGTAAGTGGCGACATCCGTCACCAGATGATGAAGCGGATGTTTCGTCCCGCCGGTCTGCGATGTACTCTCTGAACGCTGCAGCAGAATCATCAGCTCGGCGAACAGTGTGACTACCGAGATTTCGTAATACGCCCTCTGGAGCCGGCATTCATCCAGCATCCGGTTCAGCAGGCTCTGCACCTCATCCTGCTCGCGCAGGGTCAGCCGGAACAGGCGGTATCTGCGGTTATGGAACCATTTGGATTCCTTCCGCAGCAGCTCCGGCAGCAGCTCCGGGTCGTAATTAATCAGTACCCGCTCAAACTCGGCAATTTCGGAGCTTGCGGTGGCATGGAGCTCCCGGCCTTGAATGAGAATAAGCTCACCCTTGTGCACCGTAACTACCCGTTCGTCCACAAAGTACACCCGTTCCCCCTCCGTCAGGTAGTACAGCTCGGTCAGCTCATGGCTGTGGGGGCGCGGCATGGCAGTGATGCCCTTGCGTTTCATGTGCTGAATACTGAACCGGCCTTCTTCAATATGATATTTGGGATTGGGGCTGCTCACGCTGTTCATGAATTTCCTCATCTCTCTCGAACCGTTACGGTTATTATAGAATAAACACAGGCTGATAGGAAAGGAGCCGCAAATGTTAATTACAGTATCGAAGAATGGCAATGAAGGGTACACCAGTCTGCAGGAAGCGCTGGATTCCATTCCACAGGGACATCCTTCGGAGGTAACGATCCGGATCAAACCGGGCATTTACGAGGAGAAAATAACAGTGGATAAGGCTGCGCCGCCGATTCTGCTGCTGGGGGAAGATCCCCATTCCACCGTCATCACCTGGTCTGACAATGCCCATACGCTGGGCCCGGACGGAGAGCCGCTGGGCACCTTCCGGACCGGCACCCTGAATGTGTTCGCCGAAGGCTTCACCGCCGAGAATCTGACCATCCGCAATGCTTCTGGCCCGGGTACCGGGCAAGCGGTGGCGGCTTTCGTCGATGCCGGGCAGGCGGTGTTCCGGCGGGTGCGTCTGCTGGGCGATCAGGATACGCTCTATACCGGACAGGGCAGACAATATTATAACGAATGTTATATCGAAGGCGATGTGGATTATATTTTTGGTGCCGCCACGGCTTTATTTGATCACTGCCATCTGCACAATAAGCGCTCCAGAGGTTATATTACTGCTGCTTCCACACCGGAGGAGGCCCCGTTCGGTTATGTGTTCCTGGACTGTCAAATTACCGGCGGCGAAGGGGTAAGCGAAGTGTATCTTGGACGCCCTTGGCGGCCTTTTGCGCATGTTGCCTTCATCCGCACGGTCATGGATGGTTCGGTCATCGGGGAAGGCTGGCATAATTGGGGGCAGCCGGACCGGGAGAAGAGCAGCCGGTATGAAGAATTCAGCAGCAGCGGAACAGGGGCGAATGCGGCAGCGAGAGCGCCGTGGTCCCGGCAACTGACTGCAGAGGAAGCTGCGGAGTATAGGGTGCTGTCCGTGCTGGACGGCTGGCATCCCGAAGGTTATTAAGCTATCCGCGCACTGCGGATTGGATGAGGAGGATAACTTCGGATGGAACAACTGGAACAATACATGAAACAGCTGACCGGTTCCGCACCGCGCAGCTCCGCTTTCCGTACGGACATTCCCTACGGGCAATGGCGGGCCGGGCTGGCGGCAGGCCTCACCAGACAGCTGGGCGGGTTCCCGGAGAGGCCCGCCCAGCTTCAGCCCATTCTTATGGAACGGACGATCTGTAACCGGTATACAAGGGAACGGATCGAGATCACTACCTATGAAGGGCTGCGTATGCCGCTCTATCTTCTGATCCCGGAGCAGCCGCTGTCTTCACCCGCGCCCGCAGTTCTTGCCATTCATGGTCATGGCTACGGCAGCCGGGAGATCACCGGCCTGCAGCCGGATGGCTCGGATCGCGAAGGGGATCCGGGGCTGCATAAAGATTTTGCCGTTTCACTGGTGAAACGGGGGTTCGTAGTCGCCGCACCCGAGCTGCTGGGATTTGGCGACAGGCGTCTTGTGGAGGACCTCACCAGCGGTGAGCCCGGGCGCAATTCCTGCTTCCGCCTGTCCTCGGCACTGCTGATGGCGGGTCAGACAATGGCTGGCTACCGTATCTACGAAACCATGAGGGCACTGGATTATTTACAGACAAGGGAAGAGGTTAGGAGCGAACGAATCGGAATTATGGGCATTTCCGGCGGCGGATTGGTAGCAGGTTTCACCGCTGCGCTTGACGAACGGATTGCCTGTGCAGTTGTAAGCGGGTATGCCAATACGTTCGCGGACAGCATTCTGACGCGGAATCACTGCCTGGACAATTATATTCCCGGTATTCTGCTGGAGGCAGAAATGCCGGATCTGCTGGGCCTGATTGCACCGCGCGGCTTATTCCTGGAATCGGGAGACGCTGATCATCTGTTTGGCCCGGACGGAGCAAAGCGGGCTTTGGCCAGACTGCAGCAGATTTACACTGCCTCGGGCAGGGGCGGTCAGGTCGAGGCGGACTTTTTTGCAGGAGGGCATGAGATTCACGGTGAACCGGCATTTGCCTGGCTGCTGAAGCAGCTTGCCGGTACTGAAAGTCAAACTTAGCTAGATAGATTGAACTTAAAAACTTGAGATAAAGGAAAGGAGCAACGGAGGGGGATTTTGGAACTGGAGGAACGGTAGTGACCGCCTTTGTCTTCAGATTTCTACCGCTAATTAGCGGTTATAATCAAGAAATCTGAGGACAACAGCGGCCGGAAGTCCAAATATTCACCGTAGTTGCGACTGCTCCTGTGCTCTAAAACCACAAGTTCAATCTATATAGATACACAAGCGACAGGAGGAATAGCGATGAGTATAACTGAAGCAACAACCGGACGTTGGTCCCGTAAAATCGCGGATACAATTCTCGGAGCCTGCAACGGGCAAGGGGAGAACGAATACGTGCTGGAACGCTGGGCCTATGTCCCAGGCATGCTGCTGATGGCTATGGCACGTGCCGGAGTCCAGCTCGCAGAGCCTGAATATCTCTCGTTTATGACGCGCCATATGGATAGCTTCATCGGGGAGGACGGCTCGATCCGTTCCTATACGCTGGAGGAATACAACCTGGACCAGATCAACCAGGGCAAAAATCTGTTCCGGCTGTATCAGCAAACCGGAGAGACGCGTTACGCCGAAGCAGCGCACCTGCTGGCTGCGCAGCTTATCGGGCATCCGCGCACCTCCGAAGGCGGATTCTGGCATAAGAAGGTGTATCCTTTCCAGATGTGGCTGGACGGGCTTTATATGGCATCCCCCTTCCTTGCGGAATACGGCAAAGTTTTTCAGCGCCCTGAATTGATTGATGAGGCGGCCCATCAGCTGCTGCTGGTGGAGCGCAGAACCCGCGATCCCCGTACCGGTCTGCTCTATCATGGCTGGGATGAATCCCGGGAGCAGGAATGGGCCGACTCGTCCACCGGCTTGTCCTCCCATTTCTGGAGCCGGGCGATGGGCTGGTATGCGATGGCTGTGGTGGACTGCCTGGAGCATTTCCCGGTTACCCATCCGCAGCGGGGAACGATCATCGGGATCTTCCAGCGGATGTGCGGCGCACTAGCAGAGGTTCAAGACTCAAAGACCGGCCTCTGGTACCAGGTGCTGGATCAGGCGGGACGAAAGGGCAATTATCTCGAAGCCTCCGGCTCCTGCATGTTTGTGTATGCGATGGCCAAGGGGCTGAGGCTGCGCTATCTGGAGCCCTCTTTTAAAGACGTCATGCTCCAAGGTTATGAAGGCATCCTGGCCCATCTGACCTCAGAGGATGAACAGGGTGTTCATTTGCACAAGATCTGCCATGGAGCGGGTTTGAGCAAGGACCGCAACGGCTCCTACGATTACTATGTTTCCGAGGCTATGGTGTCTGATGCAGCTATGGGAGTGGCGCCGTTTTTACTGGCTTCCCTGGAAGTAGAGGGGTATCGCGATAGCCATTAAAGTCTACCTGGAGTAAGATTCCGCTTACGCGCGGGAAAGCCGCCAAGTCCCTGTATTATATGTGGGTATTGGTGCGTGAGGCGGAAACTGAAAATCATGTTTTAAATTTACCGGGTTAATAATTATAGCTGCAGTCCAATCATTCGTGATGAAAGTGAATGGTTGGGCTGTTTTTTTTATGATTTGGATATTACAAGGTGTCCCCAAGAGATTATTTTCCTTTAATTTGTCTAGTACATCTTTAATTTATCTCCTATGGGGTTCAACATTATATTCGTTATATTAGATGTGCATCAAATCTAAAAAAGAGGTGATAAGGTTCAGGCTATTGTGAATGCGCTTGCAATTCCACCATTGCTGAATTAGGTGATCCAAGGATTAAACCAAAATGAGGAGAGTGGACAATGGTATCTTATGCCCGAACAAAAAAGCTTAAAAAACTGACTTCGGCGGTTGTAGGCACAGCGCTTCTGGTTACTTTGCTGCCGCAAACTGCCTTGGCGGGAGATACATGGCCGTTCAAGAATGAAAGCGCTCATGGCAAGAATCAACCGAGTGTTCACGGCTATACCAGCAATCAAATCGCGGACTGGAGTCCTGAAACAGATCCTTATGCAGCGCTTCTCAGATCCCGGGTGCCCCTGCAGCAGCGTATTGCTCCATTTGCCGCTACACAGGCTAATCCCAGACTTGATCCTAAGGTGCAAATGATTACAGTCGCCGGGGACTATGGCAATGCCTTTATCGAGAATGCCCCTTATACCAACAAGTTTGCCCAGTATCACTTCAACTACTGGCAATATATTGATTATTATTCCTACTGGCATGGCACGGCGACTGCCTATACACCGCCAGAATATTACGACGAGCTGGCGCAGAAAGACTGGCAGCAGAAATGGTTTGAGTTCGGAATATTGAATATTCCCAACCCGGCCTATACCGATGCGGCGCACAAAAACGGGGTGATGTCCCTGGCCGGGATATTTTTCTCTGACAATGACCGGGGACAGCAGACTTACAAGCAAATGCTTGTAAAGGATCAAACCGGGAAATTTCCGGTGGCTGAGAAATTAATCGAAATGGCGCATTACTTCGGCTATGACGGTTATTTCATCAATCAGGAGGAAATCAGCCCTAACAATGTAGCGCCAGCAGACATTTCGGATTACATCGCTTTTGTGAAGACGTTACAAAAAAACGGACTGTATATTCAATGGTACGATTCCCTCAATTCATCCACAGGCAGAAATGAATTTGCCCGAACGATCAATGACAACAACATCTCCTTTCTGTACGACAAAGCAGCCGGTGAGAACGTTGCAGATTCCTATTTCTTTGATTATGGCGTCGGAAATACACAGATTAACAGTGCGGCTGCGTACTTAAATAAACTGAATAGTTCGGCCGGAACTAACTTCAACTTGTCCGATGTCGGTTTTGCCGGTCTGGAAGCAGGCAGAGACCGGTTTAAAAGTGTTCAAGGGACGGCGCTCAATAATAAGCTGAACAACGGCCTTCCCCGCCTAAGTCTTGCCACACTGGGGGCGGATTTCGTCCATGCCGGTCTGGATGAGGATATGGGACTATCCTGGCCGGTTTCGCACCGGTCGGAGAACAATTATCAATGGATGACCAACCTTCGGGAGCAGCTCTGGTGGTCCGGTCCGAATGTGGACCCGAAAAACACGGCGAAATCGGCAACAAACACCGTTGCGGATGTTTACGCGGATAACAGATACTGGCCGGGGATTGCTTCAGTGATCTCGGAACGTTCTGTGCTTAAGAATTCCAATTTCTACACCAATTTCAACACCGGGCACGGGCTGTCCTATTATGTGGACGGAAAGATCTCGAATCCTGATGAATGGTCCAACATGAGTCTGCAGGATGTGCCGGTAACCTGGCAGTGGTGGCAGGACACCAAAGGCAACCGGTTAACGGTTGATTACGACTACGGTACCGAATATGATATTTCGGGAACAAACCGCCTGAACTATCAACAGCTGGGAGGCTATAACGGGGGGAGCTCCTTGGCTGTGAACGGTAATCTTTCCAAGGAAAACTTCTTGCGTTTATACAAAAGCGACCTGAGCGTGAACTCCGGCTCCAAAATGTCGGTCACGTACAATAAACCTTCTGCCGATGATCAGTCTGTTATGCAAGCAGGCATCATCTTCGAGGATCAGCCGGCGGTTGTGGTAAAAGCTCCCCTTCCGGACAGCGGGAAGAAAACTGCGGGCTGGGTGACCAAGGAGCTGGATTTAAGCGCATATGCCGGCAAAAAAATCGCCGCTTTCGGACTGGTCTTCACACCGGGTCAGAAAACTATATCCAACTATCAGGTGAACCTTGGCCAGATCCGGATTTATGACGGTTCGGCAGTCAAGCCTGCCCCTCCGGCCGGTCTGGAGATTACCCGACTGCTTCCTAACACGAATGAGATGTACGTGAACTGGAGCCTCATTTCCGATTATTCGAAGGTTAAGCAATACAATGTATATGTGAATGATGTCTATGTGGGCGGAAAGTACGACGAGACCTTTTATATTAAAAAGCTGCCTGCCAAATCCGGAGTGGTTAAGGTGGCCGCGGTTGGAGCGGACGGACTGGAAGGTGAAGCCGCAACGGTATCCTTTGACCTGAATTCAGCAGTCTCGGGCATCGGAACAGAGGTCGGTGCTGACGGTAAATTCGTTGTCAAATGGACGAACCCGCAGCCGTCTTCCGGCAGTATTACAGTGACTGTGAATTCCATTAACCAGATTACGACTCCGCAGCCTGTAACCGCGCAAAAGGTATTGCCGGAGGGCAGCACGTCCGCATCTTTCGGGCAAATGCCGGTTAACGGTGATGAGTTTACGGTTACTCTGAAGGCGGGTCAAACGAATACAGTTACTTATAACGGCAGGTTTACCGATACAATTTCCGAACCCTATGCCGGGAGCTGGTCATGGACAGGAAATACACTGAACCTGCCGATGCCAAACAGCAGGGATTGGCGCTACCTTTACATTTATGAGGACGGTGTAGCCAAATCCTTCCCCACCACCTACAGTTCAGGTGATAAGCCGATGATTATCCGGGGAAGAACGACCAAAGCAAGTCTTTCCTTTACCTCGACCGCGCGTGTGGTAACGGCGGTTATGGAAGATTACAGCGGCAACCGTTCAGAGCCGCTATATCTCCGAGGCAAATAGAACCTTGCCGTTGACGGGAATGGATTTTCTGAAATGAAGCAATCATCAAGGCGCTTGCCCCCCTGGCTTCAATAAGGGGAGGCGGGCGCCTATTCAGTATCAAAGAAAGGTATATTTCTCCTGTGTTCCAGAAAAAACGACATGATATACTTGATTTCGACAATAGACAATAGATCAAGGAGGGTTGCTTATGCGGAGAGAAACCCTGTATCGCAGGTATTTTAAAGATAATTTGTTTTTGCGTTTTATTCTGATTGTGTCCTGCATATTCGTTGCCAGCATTATAGTTTTTTCCTACCTCATGTTGATGCTGATATCACAATCTGCGGTGCAGAGGCAGATGGATATTCAACGAAAGACGATGGAGAGCGTCAGCAACTATGTCGAGCACAAGTACCAATCCGTCCAGGACATCATACGGGATGTATACCGGGATGGGGATCTGGCCAGCAACACCACCTTTCTGCTGGAAAATCCTTTCGGCGAATATGTCGAGCACCGCCTGGACCGTTTTTTTATCTCGAACGAGTCGAATTCCGATGTTGTGCAATATTTTCAGAATAAAATCGACGATGACCCGGATATCAGAAGCTTGATGCTGTACAGCGCCAACCAGCAGGTAATGTATTTTTACAGCAACCGCAGGCAGTTTGATATGGTGTCAACCAATGCCGCCCATTCGTTTGTCCCGGATACGATGTATCTGGATGAGGCCAGCAATGTTTCTATTCCGAATATCTGGGTGCTTAAGAGCCTCGGTATGCAGCGGTCGCCGATGTTCTCGGTGCGTGTTCCCATCAGCAATAAGGCATCGCTGCGTAATATTGGCCAGATGCTCGTGTATTTTGATTCCGCTTCCATTTGGCAGAGCATGAAGAATTATCAGCAGGATTTCAAAGGCACCATTCTTGTGCTTTCCGCTCAAAATGATGTGTTGTTTGATACCTCCGGCAAAGAATACGGTAAAAAATATCTGGAGCTGCAAGAAATGACTTCCGATGAGGATATATCCCTTGACGGTATGGTGGCTACCCGCCTGACCCAGAGCCAAGGCGGTTATTCGGTAGTCAGCCTTATCTCCAAGCAAGAGCTTGAGGAAACGTACAGCAGTGCCCGCAATACGATCATTACCATAGCTGCCGTATGCATTTTGTTCGCGGTATTATTGCCGGCTATGTTCATCTCCAGTTTCGCCAAAAGGACACATCGCATTATCCGCTTTACCCGCAAGGTGAAGAACGGGGATCTCAATGCGCGAATCTCGGATAGCCGGGAAGATGAACTGGGACAGATCGCCAAAAGCTTCAACGACATGCTGGACGAATTGAACCAGTATATTGATAAGGTGTTTAAAGCTGAAATCAAACAAAAACGTACCGAAATCGCTACGCTTGAAGCGCGGGTGAATCCGCATTTTCTCTATAACACCTTGGAAGTCATCCGCATGCGTGCCGTTTCCAGCGGTGCCAAAGACGTGGGCGATATGATCTACAGCCTGTCCGTCTTGTTCAAATCCTATGTCCGGCCCAAAGCCAGATATACGTTCAAGGATGAACTGGAGGCATGCAAGATGTACCTGGAATTGTTCCGGATCCGCTACACAGACCGCTTTGCGTATACCATCGAATGCGAGAAGGAGCTGGAGAATTTGCCGGTGCTGAAGATGACGCTTCAGCCGGTCATCGAAAATTATATTTTGCACGGAATGCGGACCGGGCAGAAGGATAACTGGATTAACATCAGCGTCTATCCACAGGAAGGAGTAATCCGTGCCGTCGTTAGTGACAATGGCCGGGGCATCGCGGAGGAGAAACTGAGCCGGCTTCGGCTGGATCTGGAGCAAGACGACGGGCTGTCCGAATCCGAGTCATTTGGTCTGCGGAGCATTCATGACCGCCTCAAGCTAATGTACGGAAAGCCTTATGGCATCGAGCTTATGAGTGAAGAAGGAGCGGGAGCGGGTACAACAGTCATCATTACTTATCCCTATCCCGGCGAGGAGGAAATGAACCATGTATAAGGTATTTATTGTGGATGATGAGCCGTTCATACTTACAGGCTTGCGCGACATATTGGACTGGGAGCTGCTCGGGCTGGAGATTGTCGGCCAAGCCGAGAACGGACAGGAAGCGTTGGATATGCTTAGGGAAGTGCCTGCTGATATTCTGATTACCGATATCTCCATGCCTGTCATGTCAGGACTGGAGTGTATTCGTGCCGTAACGAAATTCCGCCCGGAAATAAAAGTGATTGTGCTCAGCGGATATGATGAATTCATGTACGTCAAAGAGGGCTTGTCTCTGGGAATTGAGAACTATCTGCTTAAGCCGATCAACCTGGCGGAATTCCAGAGTACCCTGGAAACTGTCGTCGAGAAGCTGAATGTCTCCAGAGTAGATATGGAGTGGTCACAGTATACGGCATCCGTGCTCAAGGATAATATGCTGCTGCGCTGGATGCGGAATCAGATTGACCGGAACGAACTGTCGGAGCGGCTGCAGCTGCTTGGCTTGCCGATCAATAAGCGGTTTATTCAAGTAGCCTTGATTCAGACAGAGATGGAAACGGAATCATTTCAGGTGAATACCGCTGCGCTGGCTGAGAGCAGCGCTTGGTTCTTCACCTTCTGGGACGCCGATAATGATTTTGTACTCGTACATAATTTTGAGGACAAAGACGCCGGGCCTGCGGAAATGGATGCCATTCTAAAGAGAATGATCGGCACCTGTCCTGCTGATCTGCGGATTCGCGCTGCTGTTGGAGCGATAGAGGAAACGGAGACCGCTGCTCACCTAAGCTATGAATCAGCAAAACAGGCGCTGGAATTTCTGACAATCCATCCGGAGCGCAAGCTAATCTATTATGAACAATTGAAGGAGCGCAAGAAAAATTTAAAAGATAGCCTGCCGGAGGACTGGAACGAATATACGAAGTTAATCATCTCCAAGGATACGCCAGCGTTAATGGAGAGAATCGACTCGTATCTGTCAGAGGAACGGATGGAAGGGATCACGCCTGACCTGCTTCAGGAGATCGCACTGGACTGGATTCTGTATTTCCGCATGCTAATCAAGGATATCCGAAGCGAGATGGAGCGGGAACTCATTGCGGATGTATTGACCTCCATCAGAACGGCAAATTCCCTCCCGGCGCTGTCTGTGGCTTTGAAGAATACGGCCAAAAAAGTCATTGAGCTGCTGGAGCGCGAGGTGAAAAGCCCGGTGGTCAATCAGGTGCTGAACTACATTGAGAAATCCTATGGCGAGGATCTGTCCCTGAAAAAGCTGGGTTATTCGTTCAATATTCATCCGGTGTATTTAGGGCAGCTATTTAATAAAGCAGTCGGTGAATCTTTTGCGGAATATCTGAACCGTTACCGGATTGAGAAAGCCAAGGAACAGCTTCGCACGACGAATTGCAAGGTTCATGAAATCGCGAAAAATGTTGGTTATTGGGAGATGGGCTATTTTTACAAGCAATTTAAAAAGTATGTAGGCATTTCTCCGACTGAATTCAAAGGGCTGCTCTAACGGTTGCCCTTTATTTTCTTTATTTTATACATCAGTTTATATAGTTTATCTTCTATTTGAAAATGCTTTCATTCAATAAAATGGAGACAGAGCTTAAGGAAACAGGTTGCCGGTGATAACAGGCAGGTCTGGATTCCCAAGCTAATAAAAAGGGAGGTACAGCAGATGAGCAAGAAAAAGAAAAGCTTCTCCTTATTGCTGACATCGTTGTTAGCGCTTTCTCTAACGTTAAGCGCTTGCGGAGGCAATAACAACAACAAAACAACTGACACCAATGGGGAGAACAAGGCGGGCAACAACACCGCGACAGAAACGGGAAGTTCTGAGAAACCCGTAGAGTTGACCTGGTATACCATTGGAGCACCGCAGAAGGATTTAGACAAAGTACTTGAGGAAGTTAACAAATACACGCTCGAAAAAATCAATGCAACAATTGATATGAAAATGATTGATTTCGGGGATTACACGCAAAAAATGCAAGTCATGGTCGCCTCAGGCGAGCCTATGGATATTCTGTTTACTTGTTCCTGGGCTTTTGATTATGTGCAGAATGCACGTAAAGGTGCGTTTATGCAGCTGGATGAACTGCTGGATAAACAAGGAAAAGGTATTAAGGATACGATTGATCCCGCCTTCCTTGAAGGCTCCAAAGTCGACGGCCATAATTACGCTGTTCCGGCGAATAAAGAGCTCCCGGCACAAGAGGTATTCCGCTTCAATAAAGAATTGCTGGACAAATATAAGCTGGATATCACCAACGTGAAAACTATGGAAGGTCTGGAGCCTCTGCTGAAAACGATCAAAGAAAATGAACCGGAAGTGACTCCATACGCAATGGTCAAGGACTTTATGCCGGTTCTGCCTTTCGATTACATTATCGAGAAAATGCCTATGGCCGTATATATGGACACCAAGGACTACAAGGTTGTAAATATCCTGGAATCTCCTGAAATTAAAGAAGCCCTCAAAACGGTCCGCAAATTCTATAAGGCAGGCTATATCTCTCCAGAAGTAGCAACCACCTCATCAGTTGATGACTTGTACAAATCAGGCAAATGGTTCACGGACCGGGCGGCTACCCAGCCGTTGGCCGACAATCTGTGGTCCGCAAGCTACGGTTATCCGGTGGTCTCCACTCCAGCCGGTCAGCCTTACATCTATAACTGGTCCGTCATGGGCTCCATGCAGGCCATCTCCGCCAACTCCGAACATCCTGAGAAAGCGATGGAATTCCTTAATCTGTTGAACACAGACCCTGTACTGCGCAATATGATTGATTCCGGTATTGAAGGCGTGCATTACGAGAAGGTCGGCGACAACATGGTCAAGAATCTGCCGGATGCGAAGAACTATGATATACCTACTTTTTCACTCGGCAACATCATGATCAACTATTTGAACGAGGGCGACCCTGAGAACAAATGGGAAGAGTTCAAGAAATTTAACGATGCCGGCATTAACGCGCCGCTGCTCGGGTTCAACTTCGATACGTCGAAAATAACCAATGAAATCGCGGCGGTACAAAATGTTAAAGAGGAATTCTGGGCCCCGCTCATGACGGGAGCAGTAGATCCGGAAGAATATCTGGCCAAAGCCAATGAAAAGTTCAAGGCTGCCGGACTGGATAAAATTATCACTGAAGCTCAATCACAGCTTGATGCCTGGAAAGCAGCGAACAATAAGTAGAAACTTATTCAAGATCGGGCGGGTGATTAGACTTTGCCCGGTCTTTTGATTATGAAGACATTGATCTTTGCGGGATAGGAGGAATAAGTATTATGGGTAAAATTCGAAATACAACCCGAGATGTTGTGAGAAATAAAGTACTGCTGTTCATGGTTCTTCCGGGTACGTTATGGTTTTTATTTTTCTCCTATCTGCCAATGATCGGGACGGTCATTGCCTTTAAAGAATACCGTTTCAGCCGGGACGGGTTTTTGGCCAGCATCGTAAACAGCAAGTGGGTTGGCTGGGATAACTTCAAGTTCTTATTCACCACGAACGATGCGTATCTGATTACACGCAATACACTGTTGTATAACATGGCTTTTATCGTGGTGGGACTGATCTTATCGGTGCTGCTGGCGGTAGTGCTCTCTGAGATTGCCAATAAAAAGCTGGCCAAGCTGTATCAGACGGGGATGTTCCTGCCGTATTTTCTGTCCTGGGTGGTCGTGGGCTATTTTGCTTTCAGCTTCCTCAGCTCGGAGCGGGGATTGCTGAACGAAATATTCGGAAGCCACATTTCATGGTATTCAGAATCAAAATACTGGCCTTTCATTCTTATCTTCGTGTACTTGTGGAAGGCAGTAGGATATAACAGCGTAGTCTATCTGGCCGCGATCATGGGCATTGACAAGTCGCTGTACGAAGCGGCGATGATCGACGGAGCAAGCAAATTTCAGCAGATCCGCAACATTACGCTTCCGCTACTCAGTCCGATTATCACCATTATGACCTTGCTTGCGATCGGGAAGATTTTTTATGCGGATTTCGGACTGTTCTATCAAGTGCCAAGAGATTCGGGGACGCTCTACAGCGTGACCAATGTTATCGATACGTATGTGTACCGCGGACTCAAGACGACCGGTGAGATCGGCATGAGCACAGCTGCGGGCTTGTATCAATCAGTGGTTGGTTTTGTTCTGGTCATTACCTCCAATTACATCGTGCGGAGATTCGATAAGGACAGTGCCTTATTCTAGGTCAATGAAAGGTCAATGAAGGAAAGTGAGGGAATCCTATGTCTGCAAATCCTGCTAAAGCGCGCAACTTCCATCAGCTGTCTAAAGGATGGAACATCATTTTTAATTGCATTGCCGGCGCTTTTGCTTTTCTTTGTATTTTTCCGTTTCTGTTTGTGGTGATCATCTCGTTCACCGATGAAGGAGCGCTTGCCCGGGAGGGCTACAAGCTAATCCCCTCTAAATGGAGCATTGGTGCCTATCAATATATCTTTGATTCAGGTGACACTTTACTCCGTTCATACGGGGTGACTATCTTTGTAACGGTGATCGGCACCATTGTCAGCCTGCTGTTTATTGCGCTGTACGCCTATGCCATTTCACGTAAAAGCTTTAAATACCGCAACTTCTTCGCCTTCTTCGCCTTCTTCACGATGCTGTTTAACGGGGGGCTGGTGCCGACCTATATTGTCGTGACCCAGTTTCTTGGATTGAAGGACAGCATTTGGGCTTTGATTCTGCCGCTGGCCGTCAATGCCTTTTATATTATGATTCTGCGCACCTTCTACAGCACCAGCGTGCCGGATGCCATTATTGAGTCCGGGAAAATCGACGGGGCCGGCGAATTCCGGGTTTTCCTTACCCTTGTTCTGCCGCTGTCGCTGCCCGGCTTGGCTACGATTGCACTGTTCAGCACGCTCGGGTACTGGAACGACTGGTTCAACGCCTTGCTTTATATTGATAATCCCGATTTGGTGCCGCTGCAATCGATGCTGATGCGGATTGAGACCAGCATGCAATTTATCCTGCAAAACTCGCAAAACAGTTCGCTTAGTCTGGAGGCGCTGCGGTCTATGCCTCAGGATACATCGCGTATGGCCATGGTGGTGCTTGCCACAGGTCCGATCATTTTTGCATATCCATTCTTCCAGCGTTATTTCATCCAAGGACTTACCGTAGGTGCAGTTAAAGAATAAGACAGAACAGGAGAGCGGGTGTGGGGACAAAATGATTTACAAAGACCGTACGAAGCCGATTAAGGAGCGGACAGCGCACCTGCTGGGGCTGATGACGCTGGAGGAGAAGGTGGGCCAGCTGATTCAGCTTTTCGGCTGGCAGACCTATGAATATACAGAAGGCAGAGTAGAGCTGGGCGAAAGCTTTAAACGTCAAGTCCGGGAAGGCGGCATCGGCTCCTTGTACGGAACCCTGCGGGCCGACCCCTGGACCGGCGTTACGCTGGAGACAGGACTGAGCCCGCGTGCCGGGGCCGAGGCGGTAAATGCCATTCAGAGCTATGTGCTGGAGCATTCCCGGCTTGGAATTCCTATGCTGATCGGGGAAGAGTGTTCCCATGGACATATGGCTATTGGCGCAACCGTATTTCCCGTTCCGCTGCTTCTCGGCAGCACTTGGAATGTGGATATTTACAGGGAGATGTGCCGGGCAACCGCGCTGGAGACCCGCGCCCAAGGCGGGACGGTTACGTATTCGCCGGTGCTTGATGTGGTGCGTGATCCCCGCTGGGGCCGTACCGAGGAATGTTTTGGAGAGGACCCTTATCTCATCGGCGAGTTCGCCGCCGCTTCCGTTGAAGGGCTGCAGGGCGATGCACTGGATAGCGAATCCAGTGTTGGCGCTACGCTGAAGCATTTTGTTGCCTATGGCAGCTCGGAGGGCGGCAGGAATGCAGGTCCCGTGCATATGGGGAAGAGAGAGCTTCTGGAAGTGGATATGTATCCCTTCCGCAAGGCAGTCGCAGCCGGTGCCGTGTCAATCATGCCTGCCTACAACGAAATTGATGGAGTGCCTTGCACCAGCAATACTGAGCTGCTGCGGGACGTGCTGCGTGGAGCGTGGGGGTTCGACGGCATGATCATCACCGATTGCGGTGCCATTGACATGCTGGCTTCCGGCCATGATACGGCAGCGGACGGTGAAGAGGCTGCTGTGCAGGCCATTCGGGCCGGTATTGATATGGAGATGTCTGGCGAGATGTTTGGCCGTTATCTGCTGCAGGCTGTCACTTCCGGCCGTCTGGAAGAGTCGCTGCTGGACGAAGCCGCTGCCCGTGTGCTGGACCTGAAATTCCGGCTGGGCCTGTTTGAACAGCCGTTCGCCGATCCTGATCGGGCGGAGCGGGTCATTGGCAGTCCAGAGCATGCCGGTTTGGCGCGTACAATCGCCGCAGAAGGTATTGTGCTGCTGAAAAATAACGGTGTCCTTCCGCTGTCCAGACGCGGAGGCACGGTCGCTGTCATCGGGCCCAACGCCGATGCCGGCTATAATCAGCTCGGCGATTATACCTCGCCGCAGCCTCCATCCAAAGTGGCAACTGTTCTGGATGGCATCCGGCATAAGCTCTCGGCAGAGCCGGAGCGGGTAAGATATGCGCCGGGCTGCCGCATCAAAGACCATTCCACCGAAGGTTTTGACTTTGCAGTGGAGGCGGCGGCCGGGGCAGATACGATCATCCTCGCACTGGGCGGGTCCAGTGCCCGGGACTTTGGCGAAGGAAGTATTGATTTAAGAACCGGAGCCTCTAAGGTTACGCACAATGTACTCAGCGACATGGACTGCGGGGAAGGCATTGACCGGATGTCGCTTCAACTGTCCGGTGTTCAACGGGAACTTGTGAAGCGGCTGAAATCTCTCGGCAAACCTATAGTGGTCGTCTATATCAATGGCCGGCCCATCGCCGAGCCGTGGATAGATGAGCAGGCGGATGCGATTCTTGAAGCCTGGTATCCGGGACAGGAAGGCGGCCATGCTATCGCGGATATTCTATTCGGCGATGTGAACCCTTCGGGGCGGCTGACTGTATCCGTCCCGAAGGATGCAGGGCAGCTTCCCGTTCACTATCTGGGCAAACGGTCCCGCGGCAAACGTTATCTGGAGGCAGATTCGCAGCCGCAATATCCGTTCGGCTTCGGGCTAAGCTACACCGAATTCAGTTATACGAATTTGCGGGCAGAGCCCGCTGTTATTCACGCGGACGGGACTGCCGAAGTGACGGTGGAAGTGGAAAATACCGGCCGCTGCAGCGGAGCGGAAGTGGTTCAGCTGTATATTTCCGATCTTGTCAGCAGGGTAACCCGACCGGCCAAGCAATTGAAAGGCTTCCGCAAAATCCGGCTGGAGCCGGGTGAAAAGCAAGTGGTTGCTTTTACGGTCAACGGAGAGCACTTGAGCTATATCGGACCGGAGTACACACCAGTGGTTGAACCGGGAATATTCAGAATTGGAGTTGGCAGAAATGTCAACGATACGCTCAATATTGAACTTGCGGTGGTGGAGGAATAGACATGGAACGAATCAATCGGTTTATCCGCGAATTGGCCGAGCGGCAATGGCTTGAATACAAGGCCATTGAGGATTGGCAGGTGTACTCAACGGAATATCGGCAGCCGGGAGATTATGACACGCTGCAGGTGTTCCCGGGCAGTGAATCCTTTGGATTGTTTCCCAGTGTGCAGGGGACGACTTATATTCTCCGCACCACCTTGGAAATCCCTCCGGAATGGCCCGCAAAGGGAATCGGACTCATCTTCCAATCCGGCGGAGAAGGCCTGCTGCGCCTTAACGGAAGGTCCTGGCAGGGATTGGACCGCAACCATACCTTCGCAACATTGAATCCGGAGGTGGCCGGAAGAAGTCCGAAGCTGGAGATTGAATTGTATGATCCCATTCCGGAGCCCGACGATCCGCTGAACAAGCAGGCGGTAATACAGCCGCCGATCCGTTCCATCACCACCGCGCTGGTGAGGGTTAACCGGCCTGTGCAGTCCTTAATGTATACTGCGACCGTAATCCGTGATTCAGCGCTGCTGCTGCCGGAGCAGGATTTCCGGCGTGCCCGCTTAATGGAGGCGCTGAACCGGGCCATGGATTCATTTATCCTGTTGCACCTTGAAGAGGTAAAGGACGGCAGCCTGATCGGCGGCATCGAACAAGCGCTGATCGAAAGTGTCCGGAAAATCGGCGGCAACAGTGAAGGCTTGATTCATATGGTAGGGCAGTCGCACATTGATATCGCCTGGCTGTGGCCAAAGCGGGAAACCGTCCGCAAGGCCAGCCGGACCTTCTCGACCGTGCATTCGCTGATGGAGGAATATCCGCATTACCGCTATGCCCAGAGCCAGCCCCAGCTTTTTGCTTATCTGAAAGAGAATGATCCTGAACTGTACAGCAAAGTGAAGGAGCGGATTCGGGAAGGACGCTGGGAACTGGTAGGGGGCATGTGGGTGGAGCCGGATTTGAACATTCCCAGCGGCGAATCCCTGATGCGTCAAATGCTCTACGGCCAGAGTTTCTACCAGGAGGAGTTCGGACAACACTCCGAGATTGAATGGCTGCCGGACACCTTCGGTTATTGCGCTTCGCTGCCGCAAATATTGAAACACGGCAAAGTGCGTTATTTCATGACGACCAAGCTCGGCTGGAATGATACGAACCTGTTCCCTTACGATTTGTTCCATTGGGTCGGTATTGACGGCACCTCGATGCTCTCTTATATGAACCATGGTGTGAATGAGAACACCCTGCCTAAGGATATCCATGACCACTGGCAGTCTTACCGTGAAAAGTCAGCCCACAGCGAGCAAATGCTGCTGTACGGGCATGGCGACGGAGGCGGCGGGGTTACTAGAGAGATGCTGGAATATATTGACCGTTCCGAGCTGATGGTAGGTCAGCCAGCTTCAGCTTATAGCACCGCGGCCGGATTCTTCGCGGGAATTGAGCAAGCCCGGCCGGAGCTGCCTTCTTGGCAGGGAGACCTGTATTTGGAGCTGCACCGTGGAACGTATACTACACACTCCCGGAATAAGCGCAATAACCGCAAAGCTGAAATTCTGTACCGGGAAGCGGAATTGTGGCAGACACTGGCAGGCAGCCTCCTTGAGCCGGACCAGTCCGGAGAAGTGGGACGTGCGCTGCATAAGGGCTGGAAGCTGATATTGCTGAACCAGTTTCACGATATTATCCCGGGGTCATCCATTCCAGAGGTCTATCAGACCTCGGAGAAGGAGTACCGCAGCATTTTCAGCCTAGGCGAAGGCAGCCTGGAGTTGGCTATGGAAGCGGTGATTGCCGGTATCAATACACGCGGGGAGGGCATCCCGTATGCGGTGCTGAACAGTCTGGGCTGGCAGCGGGACATGATTGTTGACATACAGACTGGGATCAAGGAAGCCAGCTTCTTGTCCGCCTATCAGGAGGATGGAACCAAGCTGGAATCGGAGACCCTCGTCATTGATGCTAAAACCATCCTTCGCATCCGTGTGCCTGAAGTTCCCCCGTTTGGGTACAAGACGGTCTGGTTGAGAGAAGTTGACCCGCCAGCGGAGATGGACCGGAACTGCGCGGCTTCCTTTGAAGATAGCTGGGAAACCGCATTTTATCGTCTGAAGTTCAATGAACGGGGGGAGATCGCCAGTTTATACGATAAACAAGGCGGGCGTGAGATTGTCAAACCGGGAGAGCAGGCCAACCGCTTTCACTTCTTCCATGACCGTCCTATTCTATGGGACGCCTGGGACATTGACAGCCGCTACGAACAGCAGCCTGCCGGAGAGGCCGTTCTGCTGGAGAAGAAGCTGATCTCCTCAGGGGAGGTCAGTGATGTGCTGGGCTTCCGCTGGAGTATCGGCCAATCCGAAATCGAGCAGGAACTGGTTCTGTACCATCAAGATCCGCGGATTGATTTCAAGACCAAAGTGGTCTGGAACGAAGCCCATAAATTGCTGAAGGTTGGTTTCCCGATCGATGTAATGGCTACCAAGGCGACCTATGAAATCCCATTCGGTGCGCTGGAACGGGTGACACACCGCAATACAAGCTGGGAACAGGCGCAATATGAGGTGTGCGGGCATCGTTTTGTGGATGTGGCGGAGCATGACTACGGCGTCAGTCTGCTGAACGACTGCAAATACGGGTATGACGTACAGGGCAGCACGATTCGGCTGTCGCTGCTGCGCGCGCCGAGATGGCCGGATAAGGCGGCGGATCTCGGCACCCACGAGTTCACCTATTCACTTTATCCGCATGCGGGAGATTGGCGCGAAGCCCATACCCTGCGCAAGGCTGCCGAGCTGAATCTTCCGGCACATGCGGCTGCATGTACACCAGAAGAAGGCAAGCTGCCGGCTTCGGGTTCCTTGATCGGCTTCAACGGGAATCACGTAGTGCTGGATACGGTCAAATTGTCGGAAGACGGGAGCGGCAGCATTCTGCGGCTGTATGAGTCGGCGGGTGGCCGTGAAACGGTGGAGATCAGCTGGCCGCTGCCGCATGCGAAGGTATGCCTGTCTAATGCGCTGGAGGAAGAAACAGAGGTACTTCATGAACAAGCAGGGAGTCTCCAACTGGAATTTGCTCCTTTCGAAATCAAGACGATCAAAATCATTCATTCCTAGACTAGGCAGAAGGAGAGATTCATATTGGAACAATTCAGACTTCCTCATATTGTGATGCCGGAGCTGCCGCTGCCTCCGTCGATTGCGGCGGTACTGGCGGAAACCGATCAGAAGCTGGCACACCGGCCGAAGCTGCGGCAGCTGTTCCGCAACTGTTTTCCCAACACCCTGGAAACAACAACCAAGCTGCTGGAGGACGGGACCACCTTCGTCATTACGGGCGATATTCCGGCAAGCTGGCTGCGTGACTCGGTCGAGCAGGTCATTCATTATGTGCCATTTGCGGGCAATGATCCCGAGCTCCAGCGTATCATCAGCGGGCTGATCAAGCGCCATATTCAATACGTTCTGATCGACCCCTACGCCAATGCGTTTAATGAAACGGCGAATGATTGGCATTGGAATGCCGGAGATGTGACGGAGATGTCGCCATGGGTCTGGGAGCGCAAATTCGAAATCGACTCGCTGTGTTTCGTGATCCGGCTGGCCCATGCGTATTGGGAAGAGACGAAACGGACCGACTTCTTCACGGCGGATTTCAAAAAAGCGCTGCGGCTCATTACCGATCTGTTCAAGCGGGAACAGCATCACTTCGAGCAATCCCCGTACCGCTTCACCCGCAATAACGGGATTCCCGAGGATTCGATCCGCAACGGCGGACTGGGCATGCCGGTCAATTATACCGGGATGATCTGGTCCGGCTTCCGTTCCAGCGACGATGCCTGTGATTTCCATTACAACATTCCGGGCAATATGTTCGCGGTTGTGGCCTTGCGGCAGATGCAGGATTTCGCCGAATGGGTCTTCCGCGATCTGGATTTCCTGGCGGAGCTTAAGGCGCTGGAACAGGAGGTCGACCATGGCATTAAGCTGTACGGCATCTACCGCCATCCGGAATTTGGGCCGATTTATGCATACGAAACGGACGGCTACGGCAACTACAGCCTGATGGACGATGCCGGAACGCCGGGCCTGATCTCCATTCCTTACCTTGGCTATGTGAAGAACGACGACCCGGTATACCAGAATACGAGACGTTTCGCGCTCAGCAAGGAGAACCCTTTCTATTTCGAAGGCAAAGTTGCCAAAGGCATCGGCAGTCCGCATACACCGCCGGGCTATATCTGGCACATGGCGCTGTCGATGCAGGGATTAACGGCGGACAACAAGGAAGAGAAGCTGGCGATGATCGACATGCTGGAAGCAACCGACGCCGATACCGGGTACATGCATGAAGGGTTCCTGGCAGATGACCCGCATATCTTTACCCGCAAGTGGTTCGCCTGGTCAAACAGCCTGTTCTCGCAATTGGTCTGGCAGGCGTTGAGAGAAGAAATCTTGTAACTGAAAAGGAGACATGATCATGACTACAATTATTGGAGACAAATTGTCAAATATCCCTTGGCAGGATAAGCCGGCAGGCATAAATGCGCCCGTATGGCGGTATAACGCCAATCCGATCATTGAGCGCAATGCCATACCGAGTTCCAACAGTGTATTTAATTCGGCCGTCATTCCCTTTAAGGACGGGTTTGCCGGCGTATTCCGCTGCGATTCCAAATCCGTCAGCATGGATATTTTCGCCGGCTTCAGCGAAGATGGTGTGAACTGGAAGATCAATCATGAACCCATCGTGTTCCAAGGAGACCCCGAAATAATTACGCGGGAATACCGTTACGATCCCCGGGTTTGCAAGATTGATGACCGTTATTACATCTCCTGGTGCAACGGCTATCACGGGCCAACCATCGGGCTTGCCTATACCTTTGATTTTCAAACCTTTCACCAGCTGGAAAATGCCTTCCTGCCCTATAACCGCAACGGCGTATTGTTTCCGCGAAAGATCGGCAGCCATTATGCCATGCTCAGCCGTCCGAGTGATACGGGACACACGCCTTTCGGAGATATTTTCTACAGTGAAAGCCCTGATCTCACCTTCTGGGGCAAGCACCGCTATGTAATGGGCACTGTTAATGGGGATGCTTCCGCCTGGCAGTCCAAAAAAATCGGCCCGGGCCCCATTCCGATTGAGACCGACAAGGGCTGGCTGCTGATCTACCACGGCGTGATCAATACCTGCAACGGGTTTGTCTACCGCATGGGCTGCGCGCTTCTGGATCTGGACGAACCTTGGAAGGTAAAGGCACGTTCGCGCAACTATATTCTCGGCCCGGAAACCTTGTATGAATGTGTGGGCGATGTGCCGAATGTAACCTTCCCTTGCGCAGCGTTGACGGATTCGGCCACGGGGCGGATCGCCATCTATTACGGCTGTGCCGACACCGTGACCGGACTCGCCTTTACCACCGTGGATGAGCTGCTTGAGTATATGGAGGAATTCCCTTTGAAGGCTGAGGTGTAGCACACTTGAACAAACAACAAACGGCGCATATCATTTCGCATACCCACTGGGACCGGGAATGGTATTTGCCTTATGAGCGGCATCATATCCGTCTTGTCCAGCTTGTGGACAGCCTGCTGAACAAACTGGAGCAGGACCCGGACTTCAAAAGCTTTTTCTTTGACGGTCAGACAATCATTATCGAGGACTATCTTCAGGTCCGCCCGGGCAACCGGGAGCGCCTGGAACGGCATATCCGTGAGGGAAGGATTTTTATCGGGCCCTGGTACATTCTCCAGGATGCCTTTCTGACCAGCCCGGAAGCCAATGTGCGCAATCTGCAGATCGGCCATAAGGACGCCCGCGTGTATGGCGAAGTTTCGCGGATTGGTTATTTTCCCGACACCTTTGGCCTGACCGGACAAATTCCCCAGCTCATGGCGCAGGCCGGAATTACTAACGCATTCTTCGGGCGCGGGGTCAAGCCGACGGGATTCAATAACACCGTTTCCGACGACGGTTATGAATCCTCCTTCTCCGAGTTGCTCTGGGAAGGGCCGGACGGCTCGAAGGTGCTGGGCATCCTGTTCGCCAACTGGTATTCGAACGGCAATGAGATTCCGGTCGATCCGGCGGAGGCGAAGGTATTCTGGGACCGGAAGCTGTCCGACGCCGAACGATTCGCGGCTACGGATCAACTGCTGTTCATGAACGGCTGCGATCATCAGCCGCTGCAAACCGATTTGCCGGAGGCGATCCGTACAGCGCAGAGGCTGTATCCGCAGACGGATTTTGTCCATTCCAACTTTGCGGACTATGTCGGGGCTGTGGCAGCCGCAGCCCTGGACCGCGGCCTCTCTACGGTCAAGGGCGAGCTGCGGAGCCAGCGCACCGATGGCTGGGGGACGCTGGTCAATACCGCTTCGGCCCGGGTGTACCTGAAGCAGATGAACCAGCGCGGCCAGGCGCTGCTTGAGAAGGTGGCGGAGCCGCTAGCTTCCATCGCCAGGCTGCATGGCGGGGAGTATCCGCATCATCTGTTTACTTACGCCTGGAAGACACTGCTGCAGAACCATCCGCATGATTCCATCTGCGGCTGCAGCGTGGATGAAGTGCACCGCGAGATGGTGACCCGCTTTGATAAAAGCCGCCACATCGCCGAAGGCATTGTGGAGGGCAGCATGCAAACCATCACCCAAGCGGTTGACACTTCCCTGTTCTCCGGGTTTGGCGAAGACGCCCTGCCGCTTGTAGCGGTCAATACAAGCGGCTGGAGCCGCACGGGCACTGTGAGCGTGGAGCTGGACGTTGCCCGCCTGTATTTGCGGGAAGGTCTGCCGCTGGAAGTAACGGCCAGCCGGATGAAAGCGGCAGATCTGGACGGACGGGTGCTGATCAATGAACAGGGGACAGAAATTCCCTGTACCGTCGAGGATCTTGGCCTGTCGTTTGGCTATGATCTGCCGGACGACAGGTTCCGGCAGCCGTACATGTGCCGCAAGGTAAAGCTGACCTTTGAGGCTGCGGACGTTCCGGCGCTGGGTTGGCGCAGCTACGCATGGGTACGCCTTCAAGAGGGCAAAGGTTCACCGCTTACCGGAAAGGTCTCCCTGCTCCAAGGAGAGCAGGTGCTGGAAAACGCAAACCTGCGTGTAGAAATCATGGCGGACGGTTCCTTTGCGCTGACGCACAAGCCGAGCGGCAAGGTGTACCGTGATCTTGGCATTTATGAGAATACCGGCGATATCGGCAACGAATATATGTTCAGACAGCCGGCAGGTGAAACGCCGCTCACTACCCAGGGCTTAGCGGCCGGTATCCGCGTGATTGAAGACACGCCGTACCGGGCTTCCGTAGAAATTACCCATGAGTGGGCAATTCCGGCTTCAGCCGGCTCCCTTCTGGAAGATGAACAGCGTTCGCTGGTCTACTATCCCGAGCGGCAGGCGCAGCGCTCCACGGCAACCGTGCTGCTTAAGCTGCGCACGGTGCTGAGGCTGGAGCAGGGCGGCAAAGGTCTGAAGATCGAAAGCTTCATCAGCAATACGGCGAAGGACCACCGGTTGCGGATGCTGTTCCCGACCGGTCTGGCCGCGTCCACCCACCGCGCCGATTCCATGTTCGAGCTGGCCGAACGCCCGAACGAGCCGGCGCCGGAGTGGCTGAATCCCAGCAATACACAACATCAGCAGTCTTTCGTGGATGTGGCGGAAGCAGGCGCAGGACTTGCAGTAGCCAATCTTGGACTGAATGAATATGAAATTCTGCGCGACGGCCGTAATACGATAGCCGTAACCCTGCTCCGCTGTGTCGGTGAGATGGGAGACTGGGGCTGGTTCCCTACGCCGGAAGCCCAGTGTCAGGGCGAACAGACAGCGGAAATGCTGCTCATTCCGCATGACGGAGACGTTGTGTCCTCCGGCGCTGCCGCCGGGGCTTATCAGTTCCAGATTCCTTGGATCACCGCCCAGGCGGAGCTTCAGCCGGGAACCCTTCCTGCCGTTTATTCACCACTTCGCTGGAGCGGCAAGACCGCTGCCTTGTCCTCGTTTAAAATGAACGAGGACAGCGGGGACTTGCTGATCCGCTGGTTTAATATGGAGAGCAAGCCGTGTGAATTGCATTTGGAGACGGATATACCGAATAGGGGATTTTACAAATCCAATATTCTAGAGGACAAATCGGCAGTCCTGGACTGTGGCAGCGCCGTTGCGCTGGAGCTGCCGGTTGGCGGACATGAAATTGTGACCGTGGGAATCGGCCTCAGCCTCGGCTAAAAGAAAACAACCCTTCTTCATTCTAGAAACCTAACTTATCTAAACAGCGATCCTCTTGTTACCGGAGGGTCGCTGTTTTTGTTTTTGTCATTGGCCGCTCCGCATGAAGGTCGCGTCCGGGTCTTTCTTGCTGAAGCAGTGTTTGGTACTGCTGTTATTTTGGCAGCGGGGTAGAAGGTCCTTGCGAAATATCTGGACGGCTCTCTAAGAGGGTTGTCTTTGGGCTTGTCTAGGGCGTGTCTTCAAACCGCTTCCCCGCCAACACCTGCTGCCGTATGCCCTAAGGAATCATAGGTACAGTACCATTTTCTGATCACACGCAGAGAAAGGCGTTTCGCCACTATATAGATTGAACTTGAAAACTTGAGCTAAAGGAAAGGAGCAGCGGAGGGGGATTTTGGAACTGGAGGAGCGGAAGTGTCCGCCTGAAAGCTTTCCGAAGGAAAGCTAGCATCGAAAGCATAAGCAGTCTTCGGATTTCTATCGCTAATAGCGGTTAAAATCAAGAAATTCTTACGACAACAGCGGCCGGAAGTCCAAATATTCACCGTAGTTGCGACTGATCTTGTACTCTAAAACCTTAAGTTCAATCTATATAGGTGGTTTTTTCGGTAGAGGCTTACGCCTCGGAGTTTCAAAGACTTCGCTCTTTTTCCGAAGGTGTGTGTGTGCGTCAGGAAGGTGTATTCCTGGCTCTGAGCACGAGCGGACCGAGTTGCACTTATTTGGGGCTTTTAGCCTGTTACAGGAGGAAAACGGACTCCAGCGCAGTTATTTCTCCCTGCTGGCCGTTTTTAAATAGAATGCAGAGCAGATAAGGTCACCTGGGTCCGCAAAAGAGAATAAACAGGGGTTTTACTCTCCATAGCGTCTCCTGAGTCCGTCCGAGTAAACGAACCCGCTGCGACTTTTTTTGCTCAAACAGCGGAGAGGACGGACTGACCCGTGGAAAAGCGGCAGCGGTCGCTTTTGTCCCCGGATTTTCACCGCTAAGGAGAATCAAAAAAATCTGGAGACATCAGCGATTGGAACAACGGTCCATTCGCGGAGAGTCCATACTAAGTGCTGACGTCGATCCTGCTCAACAACGGTCCGTTCGCGGAGTGTCCACACTAAGTGCTCGCGCCGATCCTCCTCACTCTAGTTTCAATCCACCTTTCCCAGTTTCACCAGCGTCCACAATCAACACTTTTATATCTGGACTTGTATCTGTAGAATCAAGTGGTGGGTGTTCTGTCTAAGGACACATGAAGGACATATCACTCGATTAAGCTGGAAAATATAAAAATGGTTTGAAGGCGGGGACTATATTGAAAAAGAAAGTTCTTCTCGTTGAGGATGAAAGCCGCATTCGTGAACTTGTTTCCGATTATTTCATAAAAAACGACTGGGAAGTACAAGAAGCGGATAATGGAAAAGATGCATTGAGCTGGTTTGATTCGCTGCAACCGGATCTGCTGATTCTGGATATTATGATCCCCAAGATGGACGGCTTTGAAGTGTGCCGGGAAATTCGCAAAAAGGCAGCGATACCCATCATATTGTTGACGGCCAAATCCGGAGATGAAGATAAAATTCACGGTTTTGAACTGGGTGCGGATGATTATGTGACGAAGCCGTTTAGCCCAAAAGTACTGATAGCCCGGGCGAATGCGCTAATGAAACGGGTCGAAGGAGGCCATTTGCCGGAATCCAGCATCGTGAAGTTTGGTTCCGCGATGTTTAATACGCTGGCCCATCGGCTTGAGGTTGCTGGTTCAGAAATAGAGCTTACCCCTAAGGAATATGATCTGTTATGGCTGTTGATCCGAAACAAGGGCATTGTGATCTCAAGGGACACGATCCTTACCCGGATATGGGGGATTGAATTCGAAGGCGATTCCCGTGTAGTGGACAGCCACATCAAAAAACTGCGAAGTAAGCTGGGGTATGAGTCACGCTATATTCGCACGGTGATTGGCACAGGGTACATATTTGAGGAAGAGGCATGAAAAGATGGGGAATTACCTTTAAGCTGTTCGTGATGACAGTAGTGTTTTTTGTCTGCTTTTACGGGATGGTGATTTTGAGCCAGCTGTTTTTCTTTGACAGCTTCTATCAGCAGCAGAAGGAAAACCGCGTGGAGAAGCATCTCAAGAGCTTTGCGTCAAGCTACACAAGTGAGTCGTGGGATACGAGCAGGACTTCCCAGGAGCTTGCCCGCTTCATGCTGCGCAATAAAACGCAGCTGGTTATTATGAAGCTGGACGGCAAGATGAAGTCGGAAGACCCGTTTCATATGAAGGTTATGAATGAAGACGGCCAGATCATAGCTGTTTCTTTATCCCTGTTCATCAATCAGTATGGAGATGAGTTCAGTGCAGCGAATATTAAGCTGGATGATCCTCTGACCATTCAAGGAGATCAGCTGATTGAAGGAGATGCCTCCTCACCGGAGCTCATATTCCCCACTAGCATGAAAAAGCAAGGGGCCGCAGCCATTGGGGATGAATCAGAGGGAGGAGACACCCAATTTTCCGGTATTGTCACGGAGATCGTCTTACCTAATCTGAAAATATGGAATCCGCGTCAGGGCATCCTGTTTGAAGCCTTGGACGAGTGGTTTCCGTTGTCTGAGGCCCGGGTGGAACAGTTCAAAGGGCTGCAAATGCAGAAAGCGGATTGGACAGCTCCTTGGGGTGGGATCCGCAACTCTGTGATGATTCTGCCTGTGCAGCAACGAAACGGAGATATTGATCTGTTATTCACTGTCACTTCCTTACAGGAGGTTAAGGATTCGAATGATGCGCTGCGCTGGTTCTTTTTATATCTCGGAATCGGAGGCTTTGTATTTATTCTAATACTGTCCTACTTCTATTCTAAAATGGTAGCCCGTCCACTGATCAAGCTGAACAAAATTGCCAAACGTATGGTTTCCCTGGACTTTACAGGACATCCCTCCATCCGGCAGAAGGATGAACTTGGAAGCTTGTCCAATAGCATGTTCACCTTATCACAAAGTCTAGACTCCGCCTTGAGTGAGTTGCGGGAGGCCAATCAGCAGCTGGTCGAAGATATGGAGCGCAAACAAAAAATGGAGACCATGCAGCAGGACTTTTTTGCCAATGCCTCTCATGAATTGAAGACGCCTCTAAGCATTATTAAAGGATTTGCCGAAGGACTAGAAGATGGAGTAAGTGCTGCTAAACAGGATTACTACATTAAGGTCATTATAGAGGAATCTGAAAAAATGGGATTTCTTGTGAATGATATGCTGGATTTGTTCAGATTGGAGTCGGGGACGACTAAACTCAGAAAGACCTCCTTCATGCTGACGGAACTGACGGAAAAGGTAGCGGACAGGCTGATTCACTTTCTGCAGGAAAAGCAGCTGCAAGTGATGATAATTCCTGCTAATGAATTGCCGGTATACGCGGATGCGGGCTGGATCGAACAGGTTATTCTTAATTTTCTAACCAATGCAATCAGGCATGCTGAAGATGGAAGTACCATAACCGTGAATGTTCAGAGCGATGAGAAGTCTACTGTATTCTCTATTCATAATAAAGGTGAGTCGATACCCGAAGATCAGCTGGGGCAAATCTGGGAGCGGTTCTACAGGGTTGAGCCTTCCCGGAGCCGGCTGACAGGTGGAACGGGACTGGGGCTTTCCATTGCAAAGCGGATACTGGATATGCATGGCTGTAGTTATGCAGTGGAAAATATCGAGGAAGGCGTCAAATCTATGGTTAGATTTGAAGGCTAATCCCACCAATACATGTACTGTAGCGAAAGGAGTAAGACAGCGTGAAATGGAATTGGCTGCCTTCAATGTTTACTCTGGCAAATTTGGGAATTGGAGCATTCTCTTTGCTCTTCACAATTCAAGAACGATATAGTTTGGCATTAACCATGATATTGTTAGCGGCTTTGTGTGATGTGATGGATGGTTTGCTGGCCCGGTGGCTGCATTGTACCAGCGATTTCGGCAAGCAATTGGACTCACTGGCAGATATCATATCCTTTGGATTGGCTCCTGCGTTTCTGATTTTGTTGTACAAGCTGGAAAATGTTCAGTGGCTGGGGACCCTGGCTGCAGTTGCTTTCCTGATCTGCGGCGCACTGCGGTTGGCCAGATTTAATATATCAGCTTCTTCGAAGGGTTTCGTAGGGATGCCGATTACTGCTGCAGGGGTGATCCTTTCGATGATCTCTTTGCTGGATGGACGGATGAAACCGGAATACATAGTAGTATTAATGTTGATGCTGTCTATAATGATGATCAGCCGGATTCCCTTCCCTTCTTTCAAAAAAAACTTCAACAGGAAGTGAAATATTGATGCCTTGGATGATGGAGTTAATTTCACATTACGGCTATTTAGCAATTTTTGCTCTTTTGGCGCTTGGAATTCTTGGACTTCCCGTACCTGACGAAGTGTTGATGTTGTTTGTGGGGTATTTGTCGTCCATTATGGTTCTGAATTTCACACTTTCGGTACTGATCGGCTGCATAGGGTCCATAACAGGAATGATGATCAGCTACACCATTGGTTTGCGGCTGGGACAACCGGTAGTGAATAAATACGGCAAGTGGATTGGGCTTACCCCGAAGCGGTTTATCAGAGTCAAGGGATGGTTTATACGCTTTGGAATTTGGACGGTTGCTTTTGCCTATTTTATTCCGGGGGTCAGGCATGTTGCCAGTTATATTTCCGGCATCAGTGCCATGCCCTTCAAAAAATATGTATGTATATCTGTTGCATGTGCGCTGACCTGGTCACTCCTTTTTGTTTCAATTGGCTACTTTATAGGTGCCAAGGTTTCTTTCTCCTAGACGTATCAACGCTAATCCGAAGATTAGGCGAATCAAACAATAATACTCCTTTTCAGGGCTTGTCTAATCACAAGTTCTGGAGAGGAGTTTTTTTTGGGATTGGGCCCAAAGGGGGCTTGACACCTTTTTTGAAAGCGGTTATATTTATCTCGTAAGTAATACGTTATATAACGTTATACTAAAGGAGAGAATCAAATGAATGTACATCAGGTTGTTGAAGCTATTCATGGAAAAGTGAACAAGGGGATTTCAGAGGTTTATTTTGTAGCCTGTGGAGGTTCGCTGGTTGATATGTATCCCTCAAAGTATTTTCTTGAAAGCGAAGCGAAAAAACTGGTAGCGGGTCTATATACGGCTAACGAGTTTGTTCATGCTTTGCCTAAACGTCTGGGCAAACAATCGGTAGTCATTGTTTGTTCTCATGGCGGAAATACGCCGGAATCGGTGGCTGCTGCACAGGCTGCCAAAGAGAATGGCGCACATACTATTGGCTTAACCCATAATCAGGAGGCCGCGTTGCTGAATTATTCCGATTATTCTTTCCTGTATGAATGGGGAGATGACAGTGACGTCAAAAACAATCCGATGGCTATCATTCTGGAACTCGCTGTAGAACTGTTGCATGTGGCTGAAGGTTATGCACATATTGACGCTTTTCAAAAAGGCTTGCAAACCATTAACGGTATTATTAACCAGGGTAAAAAGCAGGTTGCTCCACGAGCCCGTGTATTTGCCGAAAAGTACCGCAACGAAGAGTTATATTATATCCTGACAAGCGGAGCTTCTTATGGTCATGCTTACGGATTTGCGATCTGCTCGCTGATGGAAATGCAGTGGCTTCATGCAGCGGCTATCCACTCCGGCGAATTCTTCCATGGTCCCTTCGAAGTGACCGACAAAGAAACTCCATTCATCTTAATGATTAATGAAGGCCGCACCCGTGAGTTGGATGAACGCGCACGCACCTTCCTGAATCAATATGCTGAAAAAGTCGAAGTGATTGATGCTAAGGAGCTTGGCTTAGGTGTTATTGCCGACGAAGTCGTGGAGTTCTTTAATCCGGTATTGTTCTACAGTATTATCTGCGTCTACCGCGAGGCTCTGGCCGAAGTAAGAAATCATCCGCTGGAAACCCGCCGTTATATGGGGAAAGTAGCCTACTGAACGGGAGTGTAAACTATGAGAGTATTAGGGATTGGCGATAATGTGGTCGACAAGTATGTGCATCTGCGTATGATGTACCCCGGTGGCAATGCACTCAATTTCAGTGTTTTCGCCAAAGGAGAGGGTGCGGATGCGGCCTTCCTCGGCGTGTTCGGTGATGATGCTGAGGCAAGGCTGGTAGAGAATACATTGCAACAGCTAGAGATAGATACTACGCGCTGCAGACATCACAGTGGTGAAAATGGATGTGCACGTGTAACGCTGGAGAACGGGGAAAGAGTCTTTCTCGGCAGCAACGAAGGCGGGGTTACCCGACTTCATCCCATAGAACTTAGTGAAGATGATAAGGAATACATCCGCGGGTTCGATATTATTCATACGGGGCTTTACAGCCACACCGGGCATCTGCTTGCTGAGCTGAATGAGCTGAAGATTCCTCTTTCCTTTGATTTTTCCGATGACTTTGAGGAAGAGCAAGTAGAACGTTATATCGGTAATGCCGATTTTGCCTTCTTTTCCTGCAGCCATATGACGGATGAAGCGACCCAAAGTTACATCCGTTCCAAACGCAAGAGAGAGGGCCAGGTATTAGTTGCAACACGCGGCGGAGACCGGTCTATCGCCTATGATGGAACAGCCTTTTATTATCAATCGCCGGAGTTCATCCATGCTGTGGACACGATGGGAGCGGGGGATTCCTATATTACGGCCTTTTTACTAAGCATGCTTAAGGACGGAGATATTCAAGCCGCAATGAAGGAAGGTTCACGATTAGCTGCCAAAAGCTGTCTGGTAGAGGGTTCATTTGGATTCGGAGCCCATTATTAAGGCGCACACTTATCTTTGCTTGTGAAAAAGAGGATCGTTTGTTACTCTAAGGAAAGAGTAATATAACGTTATATAACAAGTGAGGGTAAACCATGTTAAATGCAGACAATGCTGAGCCATTATACATTCAATTGAAAAACGCAGTTCAATCCGCAATCGCCAACGGCAGCTTTAATCAAGGGGATAAAATACCTACTGAAATTGAGCTGGCCGAGACCTATAGTGTGAGCCGGATTACTGTGCGCAAAGCGATAGAAGAATTGGTGAGAGAAGGATATTTGACGAAGCGGCAGGGCAAGGGCACGTTTGTAAATAGGCCCAAGATCGGCCGGAAGATTGAGCATATTATCAGTTTTACGGCTGCCTGCAAAGCGAATGGAGTTTCTTCGCATAGCGTAGTCACGGAGAGAAAAAAGCTGAAAGCCGATTCAGATACCGCAGAGCGGCTGCAAATCCAGCCAGGTGAGTCTGTGCTGTATATTCAGC
Source organism: Paenibacillus paludis (assembly GCF_042610515.1). Taxonomy (NCBI): domain Bacteria; kingdom Bacillati; phylum Bacillota; class Bacilli; order Caryophanales; family Paenibacillaceae; genus Paenibacillus; species Paenibacillus paludis. Next base: position 545,886 of record NZ_JBGJZP010000002.1, on the reverse strand, counting down.
GCCAGAGATATGCCGGCGAACAACCGCTGATGCTGGAAAATAACTATTATCCGTTTGACCGGTTCGCTTTCTTGATGGAGGCTAATCTTGAAGGCTCGATATATGAGCTGCTGCGCAGCGAATACAATATTGATCCGAACCAGCCGGGAGAGACGATATTACAAATTGTCTTGGCGGACGAACCTCAGGCGAAATTACTGGAAGTTCCGATCGGCCAGCCTCTGTTTTACATGAACACAATTATTTACGACCAGTATAGTAAGCCGGTTCATGTAGGGAAGCAGTACATTATTGGTGACCGTTACCAATTCACTTTGTAATTCATGAAAGTCAGCTGGAATTTCAAATATGTAAAAGCTACTGTTTCTTCCAATGATGGAGAAGCAGTAGCTATAGTATAACGTTATAAGTCGTATTATAAATTTGAACTAAGGCGGAGAGATCATGGGAGCAGCTGAACATGGTTTTGCAGAAAGAGTACTAATGTCTAGTGCCGTGTTTACAGGAAAAGAGGAGGATGCCTCGCCTGGATTCATCGCCCTGCAAGGTGAACGGATCGCCGCGGTCGGTGATCCGGCAGAGGCAGAAGCCTGGATCGGACCGAAGACGATTGTCCATCATCTGAGGGATGCGTTGATTATGCCTGGTGTGCATGATAATCATGTGTTTTTCACCGGATATATGTCCTTGCACCGTGGTGTGGATCTGACAAATGCAGCCTCTATAGAAGATGCCTTGCAATTGCTTATAGAAGAAGCGGAACAACAACCTGCTGATCAAAATGTATACGCTTACGGTTGGAGCCGGGAGTTATGGGGAAAGCTCCCAGAGCAAAGTATATTAGATAAAGCTTTTCCTCAAAGGGCCGTCATTGCCATGAATCGGACGAAAAATTATTGCTGGATGAACCAAATCGCCCAGGATAAATATCAGTTCACCCCCGATCATTGCAGTGCTGAGGCGCGGGCCAGCTTACTGTATGAAATGATGCAGAATCGGGAATTAGTCAAAAAAGAGTTTCTGGATTTCACCCGGATGCTTGCCAAGCGGGGTGTAACCTCCATAAAAGATATAGGCTTTGACCAGCACAGCGGTTTATTGCCGGTTCTTGAAGAACTGGAAGCTGCCGGGGAACTGCCGCTGCGGTTTCATTTTGCGCTGGAGCCTGTGCTGCAGCCGATTGATATTCCCGCCGGAATTCAATATAAAGAACGCTATCAAGGGGAGGTTCTCCGCTTTCAGGGATTCAAGCTGATGATAGACGGTGTTGTCGCTGATCATACAGGGGATATGCTGGAGCCTTACGCAGATCTGCCAGGAGTAACTACTTTGCAGCCGGTTGACTATGACGTAATTGAAGCTGCAGTATTTGAAGCAGACAGGCATGGAATCAAGTGCTGTCTTACGGCTGAAGGGGATGCAGCGATTCGCAGGGCGGTAGATATGCTCGAAACCTGCCAGCAAAACCAGGGGGATCATCCGATTAGACATTCTATAAGTGATTTGGAATACCCTCACCCCGATGATTTAAAACGGATGGGGGAAAACGGGATTTTCGCCGAGGTATATGCCCAGATCCTGCTGTTAAATCCCTCCTATGAAGATGCTTATATGGCGGCTGTGGCTGGAAAAGCGAATGAAAGCCGGTTCTATGATTACCGGTCCATGCTGGATGCGAACATCCCCATAACGATTGGCACTGATTTACCTTTGTTCCTCACTAGTGTTCCTGATTCGATCTACGCGGCCACTTTCCGGTTGTTTCCTGACGGATCACCACCTGAAGGCTGGAATGTTGAACAGGGAATGCCAGTGTCTGAAGTCTTAAAGGCATGGACCCTTAACGGGGCCAGACACTGTGGTATGGAAGAGAGCACGGGAACTTTAGAAGCGGGGAAATATGCCGATATTGCTGTATTTGACCGCAATCTTCTGGATACAACAGCTGCCGATATCAGAGACGCACATGTCGTATTAACTATCGCTGCCGGAAAAATCACCTACGATGCTTCTAGGAATGAGGGATAGAATGGAAACCTCTAAACGTAAATTAAAATGGTCTCTGCCTCATAGTTATACTTTGATTTTCTTGATTATAATCGCTATTGCCGGTTTGACTTGGGTTGTCCCGAGCGGTCAATTTGACCGGCAGGAAGTCATCGTAGATGGTTCTGCCAAGACAACTATTATCCCGGGAACCTATCATTCTGTACCGAAAGTCAGTGAAGAGGGAGATTTGAGGCAGGGCCTTGCACAAATCGCCAGTGCGCCTATGGAAGGCATTATCAATGCCGCTGATGTGGTTGCCTTCGTACTTATTGTGGGCGGAGCCTTCGGGATTATTTTGCAGACTGGAGCGATTGACCGGGCGCTGATGGCCTTGGCCGGACGGCTCAAACAAAAAGGGATATTGCTGATTCCGATAGCGATGGTCATTTTCAGCCTTGGAGGTTCCACGTTCGGAATGAGTGAAGAAATAATACCTCTTTACGCCATTTTTATTCCTTTGATGTTTGCACTCGGTTTTGACTCCATCACGGCCATCCTCATCCTATTTCTTGGAACACAGATCGGTTATGTCGGCTCCACCGTTAATCCGTTTTCGGTATTGATTGCCCAAGGCGTAGCGGGAGTGCAAGGTAATCCACAGCTATGGCTGAGATTTATTGAATGGATTGTATTCACTGCGATATCGATCGGTTTTACCATGTGGTATGCGCAGCGGGTGAAGAAAAATCCGGAGAAATCTCCTGTATTCCAGAATGACATTTTAAACCGCCAGCACTTTATTAAAGAGAACTCAGGTATAGAGGTGAGCTTCACCCATCGGGATAAACTCATCATTGGCGGCTTTATCGTTACCTTGGGGTTGATTGTGTGGGGAATTATGACCCAGGGCTGGTATATGACCGAGATCGGTGCCCTTTTCTTCGTACTTGGTATTTTCTCGGGTGTGGTCACCAAGATGAATCAGAAGGAAATCGCTGAGAACTTCGTAAAGGGCTGTGGCGAATTCATCTATGCGGCAGTCATTATCGGGTTGGCCCGGGGAATTCTCGTCGTTGCTGAGAACGGCATGATTATCGATACGATCCTGAATGCGCTGGCTAACCTGCTTAAAGGTCTGCCGAACTATTTGTTCACTACCATCATGCTGGTCGTCCATAATATTATTACGTTCCTGGTTCCTTCTTCCTCCGGTGAGGCAGCATTAACAATGCCCGTGCTTGCCCCATTGGGCGATCTGGTCGGTGTCAACCGTGAAGCGGTCGTAACTGCTTATCAATTTGGCAATGGGTTGACCAATCTGATTTCGCCAACAGGTGGAGTATTATTGGCAGGTCTGGCAATCGCCCGGATCAATTTTGGGCAGTGGCTCAAAGTCATCCTTAAGCTGTTTCCAATCTTGTGGCTGGTGGCTGCAGTCTTTGCCGCGATATCTTCAGCTGTGGGAATGTAAGTACTATATAGATTGAACTTATAATTCTTCTATTTTGGGATTGGCCGTGACTACAGAGAATGTTTGGACTTCCGGCCGCTGTTAGGTTTGGATTTCCTGAATTTAACCGCGAATCGCGGTAGAAATCCAAACCTAAAGGCGGACGCTGTCGCTCCTACAGTTCCAAAATTCCCCTCCGCCACTTTTCCCTTTTGTCTAGTTATTAAGTTCATTCTATATGGGGGTGTCCCAAAAGTCGATTTTCTATGACCAGGTCCAATCTTCTTCTTTCTAAAAAACAGAGCAGCGATTCTCCCGTTATTGGGGATCGCTGCTCTTCGTTTTTGCTCCATTGCGGCTTGCTTCAGCAAAAATATACATAATCTATGTGTTCACCAACAAAATCTGCAATATTTTGATTTTCCCTTTTTTGATATATTGTGAACCCCACACTCTCATACATTCGTTGAGCAGGGATTAGGTCATTATTTGTGGTTACAATAATTTTTCTTACATTATCTTGGGTAATTCTATTGACCGCTTCTTGAAGCTGTATTTTACCATAACCATTGCTTTTGTGTTTTGAAGCAATGCAATTATGGCCAATTTCCGCATACTCAGGCATATTTCTCGGGTCCCATGAAACAAATCCGATGGCTTCATCGTTTAATGTTGTGATAAACCCATATTTATCAGCAATTTGCAAATTGTCAAAGAAAAAGTTGTCAAAAACTTGCCAATCAGAATTACAACTTTGCTGATATCTGCAATCAAATGAATATGTATCTTTCAATAATTCAAAGAGTATTCCTCGATTAAAGTCGCTCACTTTTTTAAATTCAATACTCATGCACTAATAACCCCCATTTTCTTGAAATATCAGTAGGTAGTTGATATGCTCACGTTGATCCTGCTTTTTCCCGATAACCTTTACGATAAAGAGCAGGTGTGATCTCTTCGAATTTTTTGAAGATTTTAATAAAATACCCCGGTTCATTGAAGCCCAGCTCATCACTGATTTGAGAAACGGGCATATCGGTCACTTCGAGCAGCTGCTTCGCCCATTTCACCTTAAGCCTTGCCAAATAAGTAGTGAAGTTTTCTCCCGTTTCCTTCGCAAAAAGTCTGCTGAAATAGCTGGGACTGATGTGACATAGCTCAGCCATATGACTTAATGTTATATTTTCACTTTTGTTATTGTAAATATAATCCCAGGCGGGTTTAAAGATCGGATTTGTACAAATACTCATATCACTGGATGTGTTTTTAAGGTAGGCATCCGCGATGGCATTGGTCATTTCTTTTTTGATCGACTCAATATTTTTTATGGTGTAGCCGGGCAGAATAGTGGAGAGGTTTAGGGCTTCATCGTTTCCGGCAGCCTTCTCGAACATTTCGACCAGCAGATTTTTGTTGAGTGCCTCTTCGATAATATAGTTGCAGAGGAGAAACAGCATGTTGGATATTTTCACGACTTCTTCATAGGTCATCGTTGGTATATCATCGTAGTATGCCTTCAATTGATTCCCTTTGAGCAGATGTGATGATTTGTTTGGCGAAGATACAATTTGCTCCAGATCTGTACCGTTCTCAGGATCGGAAAGCTTGACCTGCCCCGCCATCACAGCACCCAGGTATTTATCATCCACAGTGATCGGAATCGCAATATCTATAATATTAAAGTGGCATAGATAAACGTAAGGTGCATTTAACCGGACCGCTTCAAGCCCGCCGCGGGAATCACACTTCTGGCAAAACGGCAGCAGCTCCGGATCCTTCCGCACATTCTGACAGAAAGCCTGGCAGCTGCTGTGGCTGGTCACAGGGATCCCCTTGTAATCAACCGTCAAAATAGCCAGCTTGGTAACGGTAGCCAAGGAATCCTGAAGCCGCTTCCATTTTTTGAGATCCAAAAATTTGCTTATATTTAAGGACTCTTGCATCAAAAAAATCACCCCTCGATTTAAAATCGTATAATAAGGACCTTCTTTATGGCAAGAGGATACCATTGTTACTGCACAGTGCAAATAATTACGATTAAGAATTATAATTATTGGTTATGATATTCCACTATCAAGATCAATATCCTGCTTTATACTCTAATTAATTAATAAAATTTGTTATAAAAAACAGGAGGCGTTAGATTCATGAGAAAAGCATTCATTAGTCCAACTAAATATGTTCAAGGTGAAGACGAGTTATTAAATCTTGGCTACTTTGTAACTTCATTTGGTTCCTCCGCTTTGTTGATTGCCCATCCGGATGATGTGAAACGGGTAAAGGATAAGCTCGATGCTACGTCTAAGAAGTTTAACATCACCTTTGTTGAAAGCGGTTTTAAGGGAGAGTGCTCACGTCAGGAAGTCGCCAGATTGCAGGCTATTGCGACAGAAAAGGGCTGTACCTGCACAATCGGCCTGGGCGGAGGCAAAGCGATTGATGCGGCCAAATGCGTGGCCCAGGGGGAAGCTCTGATCATTTGCCCGACGATTGCCGCTACCGATGCACCTACCAGCCATTCAGCCGTGCTGTATACACCGGAGGGTGCTTTTGATGATTATGCCTATTTCAAGCAAAGTCCAAGTGTTGTTTTGGTAGATACAACGGTGATAGCCAATGCGCCTACACGCTTTCTTGTGGCAGGGATGGGGGACGCTTTGTCCACCTATTTTGAAGCAAGAGCGACTTCCAAGTCTTATTCGAGAGTGAACGCCAGTCTGCCTATGGGCTCAAGAGAAGGCCACTGTGCCCCTGCTGTAGGCACGAACGCAGCGCTCGCGCTCGCAACCCTATGTTATGAAATGCTGCTTAAAGACGGGGCGAAAGCGAAGATAGCCAGTGATAGTAATGTGGTTACACAGGCGCTGGAGAATATCGTGGAGACTAATATTTTGTTGTCGGGTCTTGGTTTTGAAAGTGCAGGCTTGGGCGGCGCACACGCGATCCATGATGGTTTAACCATTCTGGAAGGAACACATTCCTACTATCACGGGGAAAAGGTTGCCTTCGGCACACTTGCCCAACTGGTGCTGGAGAACGCCCCGACGGAGGAATTGCATCAGGTTCTGGATTTTTGTCTGGAGGTAGGGCTGCCTGTGTGCCTGGCGGATATCGGCGTAGATCATATTACGGCTGAGGAACTGCTTCAAGTCGCTGAAAAAGCCTGCATTCCTGAAGAATCCATTCATGCGATGCCATTCCCTATCACAGTAAAGGAAGTTGCAGCTGCGATTGCCGCGGCAGACAAAATTGGCCAAAACTACAAAACAGCCCGGGAGGCCTAATCCATGAAGAAGATCATCAATCAGCCGGAGAACACGGTCATTGAAATGTGCAATGGCATTGCCATGGCTCATCCGGAGCTTGAATTTGTGAGGAAGTATAAAATCATTAAGAAAAAAGAAATCAATGCAAACAAGGTCAGCCTGATTAGTGGCGGCGGCAGCGGACATGAGCCTGCACATGCAGGATATGTGGGGAAAGGCATGCTGGATGCAGCGGTATGCGGAGATATTTTCGCCTCCCCGTCCCAGATCCAGGTGTATCAGGCCATTCAGGCAACCGCCAGCAAAAAGGGTACCTTGATGATTATTAAGAATTACAGCGGTGACATGATGAACTTCAAGAACGCAGCCTTTTTGGCTGAAGAAGACGGGATTGAAGTAGATTATGTCCGGGTAGATGATGATATTTCGGTACAGGACAGTTTATATACGGTAGGACGCCGGGGAGTAGCCGGAACTGTACTGGTGCATAAAATTGCCGGCGCGGCGGCAGAAGAGGGCTGGAGTCTGGCGCAGGTGAAAGCCGCTGCGGAGAAAGCGGCTGCAAATGTTCGCAGCATCGGTTTCGGATTAACCTCATGTACGGTTCCTGCCAAGGGAACCCCCACCTTCGAAATTGCTGAGGATGAGCTGGAATATGGCGTCGGCATTCATGGGGAGCCGGGAATCCGCCGCGAAAAAATTGCAACTGCCGATAGTCTGGCAAAACGTATGGTTGAGGCACTTTTAGCAGATTTAAAGATCGGGGGCGAAGCTTCTTCCGAGATTGCACTACTCGTTAACGGGTTTGGGGGGACTCCGCTGCTGGAGCTGTATCTGTTAAATAACGCCGTGACCCGGGAATTAGCAGAGAAGAAAAATATTAAGATTTGTAAAACCTTCGTCGGAAACTATATGACAAGCATTGATATGGCCGGAGCCTCCATCACCCTTATGAAATTGGACGAAGAACTGAAAATGCTCTTATTCAAGGAAAGCGATACCCCTGCCTTCAAAGTTTCGGGGCCTACGGAAAGCGTTCCGTATGTTGATATTGCCCAGGACAATCTCACAGAATCATCCGTATCCTTTGAGACAGAAACACCTGAAGCATATGCCAAGATCAATGGCGATACCTTTACACTTCATAATTTCGTCTATCTGTTAGACAAGATGAGCGAAATCATTATTAGAAATGAAGTTCCGTTCTGTGAACTGGATTCACATGCCGGTGATGGCGATTTCGGGATGAGTATTGCCAAAGGATTCCGGCAGTTGAAGCGGGAGTGGAAAGATATTCTGACACATAGCCAAGCGGACATTGGGAGTTTTCTGAATGCTTGTTCACTGGTTATTATGGAATATTGCGGAGGGGCTTCCGGGCCGATCTGGGGTTCTGCATTCCGTTCAGCGGGTAAGGCTGTCGGTGCGAAAACAGAAATAAGTGTTTCTGAATTTGCTGACATGATGCAGGCCGCTGTACAAGGCATACAAACAGTCGGTGAACGTTCATTCGGGCGTGGAGCCGTGGTGGGGGACAAAACCTTGATCGACGCTCTTGTGCCTTGTGCAGATTCCTGGTCGAAGAGCAGTCAGGCCGGAGATGATTTCAAAACCGCTTTTGTGAAGGGTGCCGATGCAGCCATTGAAGGAGCCAAAAAGACAGAAGCTATTGTGGCACGTATGGGACGCGCAGGCACTGTTGGCGAAAGAAGCATTGGATACCCGGATGCGGGTGCCTATGCACTTGGGGTTATTTTTAAGGAGCTTTCGGATCAATTGAAATAAAAAGATTACATGCTCAAAAGGTATCAGCGTTAGATCTCTTAGCGCTGCTATACCTATTGCGAATAATGATAACGCTTACATTCAAGGAGCTGTGATGATATAACCCCATAAGTTCAAGACAAAGGAGCTATCTATAATGAGTAAAATGGTTTCGCAATTAAAAAAACCACAGGGCTTGCTGGCCTTAGCCTTGAGTCTAATCATTCTTGGAAGTCTGATCGCCAATATGTTTAACACTTCATTTTACTCGGTGAACGTGAAAGAAATTAAATTCAAGGCGGATCATGGCACACTTTCCGGGCTGCTCTATACACCCGATGGGGCCGGTGCAGAGGATCCCAGACCGGTAATCATAACGACACATGGCTATCTGAACACCAAAGAAATGCAGGATGCTCCGGCGATCGAAATGTCCAGACGGGGTTATATCGTCCTGGCGCTTGATATGTATGATCATGGTGATTCGCGCTGGGAAAGTGCCATCCCCGTGAAGGACTTATTCGGCACCTTCTGGGTTTATTCCCAATTTGACGCGTCCAAGTACATTTTTGAACAGGATTATACCAAAAAAGATGATAAGGGTAACGCATATGTCGCGGTCAGCGGCCATTCGATGGGCGGATTCTCCTCATTAGTAGCTATGTACATGGATGAACTGACCGCGCTACAGACCGGACAGCGCATGATTTATGCCGGAATTTCTGCAGGTGCCGATTTCTCTTACGCCTCCGCGGTTGCTCCTCAGGATCAGATTCAAGCTGCTTTTGGCAGCCGGACGGTAGGCATGATTGCGGGAAAATATGATGAGTTCTTCTTCAATAAATCTGATGATGAAAAGAGTGCGACAGAGAAGAAAGTACAGGGGACCGTTACGGAAAAGGATTTTGCGGCAACGATCTCGGGCAAAGGGTTCCTTGGACTTACCGAGGACAATCCGGCTGCAGAGACGGGAAAGTTCTACACTGTAGAATCTGGAGAATTGAAGCTTGAAGATAAGGTCGTTCGTCCAGCGCAGAGCGGTGAGCATATCTTATTTACACCTAGCCAGACTCACCCGTGGAACCATTTTTCCACAACTGCAACCGCCAACTTTATTGATTTTTATGCTCATGCCTTTAAAGGTGTGACCTCTCCCAACCAGACAAACGCCGGCCTGGGTTCAGGCAATCAAATCTGGTGGATGAAAGAAACGGGCAATGCTATAGCATTAGTGGGCTTCTTTCTACTACTGGTTCCCTTGATCAGCTTGCTGCTGAAGGTTCCATTCCTGAAGCGTTCGGTCACGGCTTCCACAATCACTGTAAGCGCGCCTTCAACCGGGATGCAGAGAATCGCCTATTGGGCAGCCATTGTGTTCTCGACGTTGTTTCCGGCCATATTGTTCCCTACGTTAATGGATAAGCAAGCGGATGGACTGAATGTTCTGAGTGTAATTTCCATGATCCTGCTAATCATTTGTTTGGTCGCAGCGGCCGCAGGCTTTATTCTGGCCAACAGCCAGAAGGCGAACCCGGATGTCCGCGCCAAAATGAAAAACATAGGCATAGGAAGTGCGTTGCTGGCGGTAATTTCGCTTGTTATGTGGATCGTCTTTGAGAAATCGGGTCGTATTCTCTCGACCAGTTCTTACTTTAACGAACCTACAACAAACCAGATTGGATATTGGGCGCTTGTCTCCGGTCTCATTATTGCTTTTATAACCTGTGCGTTCTACTATTTCTCGAAAAAGCAGGCGGGTACGAAATTCAGCAGCTATGGTATCCATCTGAACTCTATTACCATCATCGCCAGCTTGTGCACTGCCATTGCTGCTGTGTTCGTCGGTTACCTGCTGTTGTTCGCCGTGCAGGCAGTAGCTGGCACAGATTTCCGTCTTTGGACCTTTGCTGTACGTACCTTTGAAATCGAGCATTTGATCACGGGGCTTCGGTATATGCCATTTTTCTTTATTTACTACTTTGTCAGTGCTGTTGCACTAAATGCCAATACAAGAGGGCAAAAAAGGGGATATCTGCTATCCATTATTCTGAATGTGGGCGGACTTATTCTTTGGATGGCCGCTCAATATGGCAAAGATTTCATTACGGGTGTTGCGCTTTATCCAGGGCAATCCTTAAACGGTATTCTGTTGTTCGCTATGGTGCCACTTCTCGTAATAGCTGCTGTATATGCCCGGAAGATTTTTGAGAAAACCAACAATGTGTGGCTGGCCTCCTTCTTGAACACGATTCTGTTCACCATGATTACTGCAGCGAATACGGCAATGTTCTGGAATCTGGTTTAGATCAGCGAGAGACAAAATTAAAGGTGGTCCCGGGCTATTAGCGTAGCTGCGGGACTTTTTTTTAATGTTTTAAAGAAAACGGAATGAATTTAATGATTTTACACTGGTGTTCGGAGGATGATTTTGATAGGTTAAGCCGTAAGAACAGTTCAATACCTGTAGATTATTGTTAGCGCTATCATTTTGTCCTGAGCAGTGCCTGACGCTTGAGACAAAGAGGGGGGGGGGATGATGTATATGCCCGAATATAAAAAAACCATTTTCATACGGTTTATCATGTCTTATACGATCCTGTCTGTTGTTCTGATCGGCATCATGGGAGGGTATTGGTATACCCAAACCAATGGAATCATGGAGGATGAGATTGTTAAAGACAATCAGAACCGGCTGAATTCCGCCAAGGATTATATCGAACAGACAGTACTTAAGAAATACGAAGATAATCTGCAAAACAAAGCGCTCTCCATCCGGTTTATCCAGGAAAATTTCAATTTGAATCTGCTACTCAACAAGAGCTGGGAGGGGAATTTGAGCCGTATTGCTTCCTTCCGGCAAGATCTTGATTTTTACAGGATCGAAAATGAAGGGCTCAGCAATGTCACCGTTTATTTCCCGGCCAATAATTATGTGGTGGATTCCAGTCAATTTTATATGAAGACTGAGAATTCGGAGGAAGCGGCGTTTATCTTAAAGCTGAACAGGGTGAAGCCTAAAGAATGGCTGTTCCGGACATTGGCGGATGGAAGTCAGGTCATGACCTACGTGATTAAACTGCCTTATGAGACACCGGGTGTGCCGACCATGGGATACTTTTTTATCGATGTAGGCATGGAGTATCTTCAGACAGCGGCAGCCCAAATGCTCAGCTCTGCGGCTGACCGGCTGTATATCTTTAGCCCTTCCGGGCAGGCCGTTCTTCATACGGGGGAGTATGATGAAGCTTTAGGCGGATTGCTGAAGGAAACGATTCAAAACCGGCGGAACGGCGAACAGATCACCGAGGAGTCAGAAGGCAAAGCCGTCCTTTCGTATCTGGAGCCGGCCCATTCGGCACATGACTGGACATATGCGATGTACCGCCCGATGAATTCTTTTGTACTTTCTTCCGAACAGTTAAAGGAAAGCCTTTTCATCAGCTGCGGGGCGGTCGTGCTGTTTGGTCTTTTGATGTCATTCTTTTTCTCCAAGCAATTGTATATTCCGGTGAAAAAACTGGTAATGCAGATTAAAGGGTTGCAGTCGCCGGGTTCTGTCACGTTATGGGGCAATGAATATGCGTTTATTGGCAGCACCTTTAATTTGTTGGAAGAGAAAATAGTGAATCTGGAAACACAGGCCAGAAAAAATGATTTGAAAAATCTGCTGCTCGGGGTAAACCTGGAAATGGAGGTAGAGTCATTCATCAGACCGGATTACAGCTATTGCACAGTTTATCTGAATAACCTTGAAGGGGGAAGCGAAGAGTTTAAAAGCCAACATGAGCGGGTGGACCACTCCGTGCCTAGCGTAGTTGTCGCCTTGAATGAGCAGGAAGCGGCTATTATATATTATATCCCGCGGGCTGAGCCGGAACCGGAAAGGGTTATGTTGGACGATTTGCAGCAAACTAAGTCTTCAGAGCAAGCATCAAGCTTCGGGGCAGCCATTGGTACGATAGTGAACAACCCGGAGGAAATCGCCGATTCCTACCAGATGGCTAAACAGGCGGACCGATATCATTTTTTATACGGGAAGGATTCCATTGTTGCCTATTCCAGTATCGTTGAGCTGAATACGGCGCCTTATCTGTTTCCTTACGATCATTTCAAAAATGCGCTGCAGGCGGGAGACGAGGATAGCGTCAACAGCTTCCTTGATCATTTTCTGCAGACCCTCCAGGAAAGCAAGCTGCAGATTGAGGCGGTGGAACTGGCCTTGCTTCAGCTGATTATGCAGTTGTATCAATCCGTGATTGAGCTTAAGCTGCAGCACTTTCTGCCGCACTCGAATATCTTTGATGAATTAAAGAAAGACACGCTCGCGGGTACGGTTGAAGGGATAAGGGTGCTGTCCATGCAGATTACCGAGCATCTGAAATATTCAGGCAACCATGCGCATACCGATCTGATCCGTACCCTGAAGAATTACATTGAAGACCATTTACACGAGGATTTATCCCTGCAGATTCTTTCAAAGGAAGTATCGCTCGCTCCAGCTTATATTTCCACACTGTTCAGCGAGGGGACGAAGGAGTCTTTTACAGAGTATGTAACCCGGCTGCGTCTGGAAAAAGCTGCGGATCTGCTGCGTTGCCAGCCGCGTCTTTCGGTGTCGGCGATCGCCTCGCAGGTCGGGTATCGTAATCCCCAGTATTTTCACAGCAAATTTAAGACGCGTTTTGGTGTCACGCCCGTCCAATACCGGAACTCGCAGCTGGCGGCCCTCGATACCTTGTTTTTAGAGAACGAATAGTAAGAGAATGATAAGGAAAAACAGGATGATGATAGGGCTGTTGGTTGGAGCATTTGGTTATGCTTTCCAGTCAACGGCCTTTTTTTATGCTTTTAAGGGCAGAAGTGAAAGATTTTATAAGGATTCGAATGAAGTTGCAATGGAAAAAGCGCTTTCAGGACCCTAAGATGGGAATGTGGTTTGAGGGATTTTGGATTTTGGAAAGGAGCAGTCAACATGAACCCGGTGAATCGTCCGGAAATTGACGGAGGGAAGAAATTGTACCATGCCCGGCCGTCGAGAATTGCAGCAACCTGGAGAGAGTACAAAAAATGCAGATACCTGTTTCTGCTGCTCGCTCCGGTGATGATTTGGTACGCAGTGTTTGCCTACGCCCCGATGTACGGTATTCAACTGGCTTTTAAGGATTTTAGGATTATGGATGGCATCTGGGGCAGCCCGTGGGTCGGCCTCAAGCATTTCGAGTTCCTGTTCTTTCAGTCCCCTGATTTTCTGCGGATTTTGAAGAATACGGTTACGATCAGTTTTCTGCATATTGCCTTCGGCTTTCCCGCACCGATTATACTCGCGCTGCTGATCAACGAGATCCGCTCAAGCACCTTCAAAAGGGTTGCGCAGTCGCTGACGTATCTGCCGCACTTTTTTTCCTGGGTCATTCTCTCGGGAATTCTGATCACCTTGCTGTCCCCGTCGAGCGGTGTGGTGAATTACCTGCTGCAGCTTGTGGGACTAGAGCCGGTTTATTTCCTGGGCAATCCTAATTATTTCCGCTTCACGCTGGTAACCTCGGGGATATGGAAAGAAGTGGGCTGGGGGACGATCATTTATTTGGCCGCGCTCGCCGGAATACAGCCCGAAATGTACGAAGCTGCCGTCATGGACGGAGCCAGCCGCTGGAGGCAGACCCTCAGTATTACACTACCGACGATTTTACCGGTCATTATCCTGATGTTTATTCTGCGGATTGGCAGTGTGCTGGATGCCGGATTTGATCAGATTCTTAACCTCTATTCACCTGCGACCTATAGTGTGGCAGATATTCTGGACACCTATGTTTACAGGGTTGGCTTGCAGAACTTCCAGTTCAGCCTGACGACGGCGGTCGGCTTGTTCAAGAATGTGATCGCTTTTGCTCTGGTGCTGACTACGAACTTTATTTCTAAAAAGCTGGGACAGCAAGGCATCTTTTAAACGGAAAAACCGGATAGGAGGATAAAGCAGTGAAACATAGTTGGGGTAGTACCCTTTTTCAGGCCTGTTTAATTACTTTTATGATCATCTTATGTATCGTCATGTTGTATCCGTTCGTCCATATGCTCTCCATATCGTTCAGCACACCGGCGGAAGCTTTGAGACTGGGAATCCATTTGTACCCGCAGAAGGTCTCATTATTCGCCTGGGAGAAAGTACTGGGCAATCCTGATATCTGGACGGGGTTCGGAAACACACTTTTTCGTACCGTAGTTGGAACCATTTGTTCCATCCTGTTCATGTCATTTGGTGCTTACCCGCTCTCCCGTAAATACTTGCCGCACCGCAATATGTACACAATGATAATTGTGTTCACGATGTTTTTCAGCGGAGGGATGATTCCTTCGTATTTCCTGATCAAGTCCCTGGGACTGCTGAATTCGCGTCTGGTCTATATTATTCCCGGTCTCATCAGCACCTTCTCCATGCTCATTCTGCGCAATTTCTTTCAGGAGATTCCCGACGAGCTTGAGGATTCGGCTAAAATTGATGGAGCCAATGATCTGCGCATTCTGTTTCAGCTTGTGCTTCCGTTATCGCTGCCCGTCATTGCCACATTGTCGCTATGGTCGGCGGTAGGACATTGGAACGCCTGGTTTGACGCGGTTCTCTACATACAGGACCCCTCCAAACAGGTGCTGCAGACTTTCCTGAGACGGGTGGTTATCACCGGAGAGAATCTCTCCCTGTTTGCGAACGATGTTAAGGGCTCTGAACTGGGTTATGCAGAGCCGATTAAAGCGGCTACCCTGATGTTCACGGCGCTGCCGATCATTATTGTCTATCCGTTCCTGCAAAAGTATTTTGTCAAAGGAACCATGGTGGGATCGCTTAAAGGTTAACCGGTGTTTGCTCAAGCTGTCTTTCACGGCGGTTTGATGAAATTATAAAATTGCTAACGATCAAAAGGGAGGCTATTAGAAATGAATAAAAAGAAGCTTGTCACCGGTATGCTGGGGCTGGCCATGTCAGTATCGCTGATTGTGAGCGGTTGCAGCAGCAATGGGAACAATAAGGCGGCTAAAGAAAACAATGCGGGAGAAGCCGCAAATGCCGGCAAAGAAGCACCGATTGAAATTACGCTCGCCAACAACTGGAACAAACCGAAAGCGGACAACAATTATGTCCAGAAGTTTCTGGAACAGAAATTTAATGTCAAGTTTAAGAATGTTACCTTTGAGACAGCAACCTGGAAAGAACAATTTAACGTAATGCTGGCCTCCGGTGAAATCCCCGACATTATATCCGTGGACGGCACTGTAGGCGATATGGTGCAATGGGCGGATCAGGGCATCCTTGCCAGCATTTCCAAAGAGGAGATTAAGCAATACATGCCTAAATATACGGCGGATGTGGAGAGCGTTGATCCCAACGCCTGGGACCCTGGTAGTTACAACGGGAAAAACTGGGGTGTGCCAAAGGTATGGGGCGAAGGTGCAACGGGCTTTGTTCCCGCCTTCAACGGGCAATGGCTGAAGGCCGTCGGATACAGCGAGCCGCCCAAAGATCTTACAGAGCTTGAAGATGTTCTGACCAAATTCACGAATAATGATCCCGACGGCAACGGCAAAAAAGACACGTATGGCCTAACAGGACGCGGCAAGGATGCCCAGGCACAGCTGTTCAATACAGTGTTCTCGGCTTACGGTGTAGCTCCTTACCAGTTTAAACTGGACGCCGATGGCAAAGTGACCTATGGTGCGGTTACGGAGGAAGCACGCAATGCGCTGAAGCTGCTGAATAAATGGTATAAAGCAGGCATTATCGATCCCGAGTTTATTACGGACGGCAACGGCGAAATTCAAACCAAATTTATCAGCCTGCGCACCGGCCTTATCGAGACCGGAATGTGGCATCATTTATATGATGACGGTTATTTTGGCCTGGTCTCTAAGGATAAGGGCATTGAACTGGTTCCAGGGGTCCCGTTCACCGGTCCGGATGGCAAGAAATATGCCATGGCAAACGGAGCATTGCAGCCGCCACTGTTATTCGGCGCACAGCTTGAGAAGGATGAAGCCAAACGGATCAGAATTTTGCAGATTCTTGAATATGTCACTAGCGATGATGAAGGTTATCTGACCACAGCCTTTGGAGAAAAAGGAAACTCTTATAATCTGGAAGGTGATCTGGCGGTAATTACAGAAGCGGCAACGGGAACGGAATTGATGGGTGAGTTAGGTACCGGCTTCTACAATCCTTTTGGCGGCAAGGTCAATTCGATGATGAAGCACCACTATTCCCCGGAAAAGCTTGCTTACAAGGAAAAACTGACGAATGTGGAGGGACTGACGGTCCTAACCGATCTGATGCAGTCAACGGTGATGACAACGAAAGCGCAGTACGAGGCCATCCTGAATACACTTCAGGCGCAGTATTATATCAAGGCCATCTCCGGCGAATCCAATACGGATAAAGACTTTGATGATTTCCGGTCCCAGTGGCTCAATTCCGGCGGCCAGACGGAACTTGATGAAGCACAAAAGATTTATGAGGAGCGCAGCAAGTAAAATGAACTTATATAGATTGAACTTGAAACTTGAGGAAAGGGAGCGGAGCGACGGAGGGGAAGTTTGGAACTGGAGGAGCGATAGCGACCGCCTGGAAGCTTTCCGTAGGAAAGCTCGCTTCGAAAGCATAAGCAGTCTTCGGATTTCAACCGCGTACAGCAGTCATAATCAAGAAATCCGAAGACAACAGCGGCCGGAAGTCCAAACATTCCCCGCAGTTGCGACTGAACCTTTACTCTAAACTTCTCAGTTCAATCTATATAGTGTGAGAAACGGAAGACCGGCTTAAGCGGTACACGGAGAACGTGTCTGCTTCTAAGCCGGTCTCCTCACTATGCCGGAGGGAGTCTAACATTATGCAGGAAGCAAATACAGAGCTGGTAGTATATCCGGTGCCGGAAGGTGCCGCTGGAAACCCGGATTTCTCGGTGAAGGTCCGCAGGCCGCAGGGGGAATGGCAGCCCTTGTTCTGCCACAATGTGAAGGTCGATATGCATGAAGTGCGCAATGCCTCCATGGTCTCGTTTGATTGTTCCGGGCCGGTGGAACTGGAGATTGTGAAGAATGACGGAATCGTCAAGGAAGCTGTTGTCCGTCCTCTATCGGCGGATATAAATTGTGAATGCGAAGGGAATGTGATGCTGCTCCGGCTGGATGGCCCGCGGCAGCTATCCTTGGAAGCGGACGGGGAACGGTTCCACAACCTGCATATTTTCGCCAATCCAATGGATGAGAATATCCCGGCTATCGCCGGTCCGGAAGTGCTTACTCTGGAACCGGGAACCCATGTCACAGCAGAAATCCAGGAGATCCTGGCTAGTTTGCCTGCGGCGGAGAAACCCAAGGTGGTTTATTTTGCACCCGGCATTCACCGCTTGGATCCAGCCCGGCTTGAAGTACCCTCCAATACGTTGATTTATGTCGCGGGCGGCGCTGTAATCTATGGCGGTTTTATTTGCAGTCATGTCCATGATGTGCAGATTCGCGGCAGAGGGGTTCTGTATATGTCGGATTTCGAGAAGACGACCTATTACCGCGGCGTGGAGATCAGCTATTCCCGGAACATCTCCATTGAAGGCATTACGGTTATTGATCCTCCCCATTATACGGTTCTGCTGGGACAATCAGAGCGAATCGACATCCGGAATATCAAAACCTTCAGTACCCGCGGCTGGTCTGACGGCATAGATATGATGGCTTGCTCGGATGTGAAGATCGACAGTGTATTTCTCCGCACCTCGGATGATTGTATCGCCATCTATGCCTCGCGCGGCGATTACCAGGGCGATACCCGCAGAGTTGCCGTTACCCGTTCGATTCTTTGGGCGGATGTAGCCCATCCGGCCAATATCGGGACGCACGGCAACCATGAAGGCAATGGGGATGTGATTGAAGATATTCTATTCCACGATATCGATATCCTTGAACATCACGAGCCTCAGCCGGACTATTGGGGATGTCTGGCGATCAATGCGGGTGACAATAACACGGTACAGAATGTTACTTACGAGGATATACGCATTGAACCTTTTGAACTCGGAGAGTTGTTTAACGTGAGAGTGCTTCAGAACCTCAAATACAATCCAGCTCCCGGTAAGATCATCCGGAATATTCTATTCCGAAATATATGCTATTCCGGCAGTTGCACTAATCCATCCCATATAGCAGGCTATGATGAAGCCCGCAGGGTAGAGAACGTGAGGTTTGAGAATGTAACGATAAATGGCAGGCTATTGGATCTTTCGCAAGATGTTGTTATCGGAGCATATGTGAGTAAAGTGAAAAGACAGATCCATAGATTAAGCCCTTCAAGTAAATAATATGACCGTAGTGATCCAAGCTTTTGGGACTGCATCCCGTTTGCCTTTTCTCTTTCTCGCAGCGTGATAGGCCTGATGTATATACGCTGCCCTGGTCACTGTGAAGCAGCATCTTGTCCGTTTTAGAATTTGACTCAGCGTAACAAGGATCAAAGATGTGACTTGCTTGTCCGCTATACTGTAAGCCACAATCTCTCCGTTGTACAGATCCAGAATGCTGGAGAAGTACAACCTCTTACCACCAAACGGCAAATAGGTGATGTCCGTGACGAGCTTTTGCAAGGGAGCCTCTGCATGGAATTGTCTCTCTCTTCAGCAGGTTTTCTGCTGGATGAGCGGGGCTGCCCGGTGGTCTTTCGTATCTCCATCCTTACGCGGCTGCAGCCCCTCACGCTGCCTAATCCGCTGAACCCGTTTGTGGTTTATGGGTTCTTCTGCCCAAAGTGCAGATTTTATTCTAGTATATAGAACAGTAGAGCTAACCAGCTCACTTTATGTGGATATTCTTTGAAAATATTCATCCAGTAAAGATGATTCTAAAAGATTTAAGAAGAGGGAGTATCGCGCTTTCAGAACTTTTGCGTTATAATCTAGAAAAATTTCTTGAAGGTGGAACAGTGTGAGAATTGGAAAAATGAGATTGCGCCTTCAGACAACAATCACCCTGATGATCTGCCTGATCGTCGCCCTCGTCCTGCTGATTGTGTATGTGATGTTTGGCATGAAGTTCTCCCGGCAAGCCCAGGAATCGTTGGAGAACAAGGCTATAACCATTGCCCGCACCGTTTCGCGCACACCGGTTGTTATTAACGGTCTACTGGAAAATTCGGATTCCGGCAGCATTCAGGATTACGCAACCGAAATCAGCGCCATTAATAACGTCCAGTTTGTTGTTGTTATGAACATGCAGGGGATTCGCCGTTCCCATCCCGATGCTGCTTTGATCGGCAAGCATTTCATGGGAGGGGATGAGACAGATGCATTGCACGGTAAGGAGAAAATCTCCATTGCCCAAGGTTCACTGGGTTATTCTGTGAGAGCGTTTTCACCTATACTCGGACCAGATCACAAGCTGATCGGTGCAGTGGCCGTGGGGATTTCACTTGGCAGCGTCCACTCAGCCGTAAAGCAGAATCAGTGGATCATCTACTCGGGGATACTGGTTGGCGGACTTATGGGCATCGCCGGGGCTGTGCTGCTGGCACGCAAAATAAAGCGGATGATGTTTGGTATGGAGCCAGGGGAAATCGCCAAATTGCTGGAGGAGCGGAGCGCCATGCTTCAATCCACCAAGGAAGGGATTTTGGCAGTAGACAAAGAGTCCCGCATCACCTTGGTTAATGCAGAGGCGCGAAGGCTGATGGGCAGCGTCGGCATGAGCCAGGACCCGCTCAACAGGCAGGTGGATCAATTCTGGCCCCTCCTGCGGATGGAGAAAGTGCTGAATAATGGCGAGCCTTTGCAGGATAAGGAAGTGGAGCAGAGCGGCATTACGCTGCTGGTGAATGTGGTTCCGGTAAGGGTGAACGGAATCATCGAAGGAGCCATTGCCACTTTTCGGGACAAGACCGAAATCAGTCTTCTGATGGAGAGGCTTTCGGGGATATCTCTGTATGCGGAGGCGCTGCGTGCCCAGACTCATGAATTTATGAACAAGCTGCACGTGATCATGGGGCTGACCAATATGCGCAGCTACGACCGGCTGGAAGAATATCTGACGGATATTGTGCTTAGTATCCAGACAGAGGCGGACTCTGTGGTCAGACTGGTCAAAGACCCGGTTATGGTCGGATTTCTGCTGGGAAAGCTCAGCCGGATCAGGGAGGCGGATGTGCGTTTGGTCATTCTGGACGACGGTATGCTGCCCGAGTCTGCCAATCACGAAGTATCCCGGGAACTGGTCACTATAGCCGGCAACCTGCTGGATAATGCCCTGGAGGCTGTGCAAGGTGCAGGCAACAAGCTGATAGAGATTGGATTCCGGCATGAGGACAGCCGGCTTACACTCAAGGTTGTCGACAATGGTACAGGTATTTCCGTCGAAAACGGAGATCACCTGTATGAACAGGGCTATTCCACCAAAGGCAAGGACCGGGGCATCGGGTTGTATCTGGTGCACCGGAGCGTGGCCAAGCTGGGCGGAACGATTCATTGGGAAAGCCGGGAAGGTGAAGGAACCGAGTTTACTGTGCAGTTACCCTATATTGCGAAGAGTGATGATAACTAACTATGATAAAGGTACTTATTGTTGAAGATGATCCGATGGTTTCGGAGATGAATAAATTTTACTTGCAGCAGGTTGAAGGATTCTGTGCCGAAGGCTGGGCCAGCTCTGCAGAGGAGGTGCTGGACATGCTGAGGGAGAATTCCTATGACCTGATTCTGCTGGATATTTACATGAAAGAGAGCAACGGGCTGGAGCTGCTGTCCGAGATTCGGCGGAGAGGCTTAAGGATTGATGTCATCGTTATTTCGGCGGCCAGCGACAAGGGAAGCATCCAGGAGGCTCTGCAAAACGGAGCTGTGGACTATTTGATTAAGCCGTTTGAATTCTCCAGATTCCGTGCAGCGCTGAACGGATACAAGGAGCAGAACCGGTTGTTCCGCACACAGGAACGGCTGAACCAGTCTGAGCTGGACAAGCTGTCCAGATTCAAGCAGGAGCGGGCGGCTTCACAGGAGCTGGCCAAGGGATTCACGCGTCAGACACTGCAGACCATCTGGAGAGCGGTAGAGACCTGCGATTTGGAGTATTTTTCTGCGGAGGACATTTCAGTGATGTCAGGAATTTCCAGAGTTTCTGCCGGTAAGTATTTGGTCGGGCTGACGGAGATGGGTGTGCTGGAAATGGATCTGGTCTACGGTAGTGTGGGCAGGCCGGTACAGAAATACAGGATCGCCCCCAATGGCAAAACGCTGGTTACCCAATACATTTAACAGGATTGGAAGCTCCTGCTGCGAAATCGCAGCGGGGGCTTTTTCTTTACCCCCTTGTTCACATCCGTATTTTTTGATAGCGCTTACTTTAATAATTTACAAAACCTCTTCATTATTTACACAAAAACAAAAGCGCTTTCAAAGCAGCTATGATGAATTTGTAAAAGAGTTAAGGAGGTAAGGATAACATGCAAAAAGCAATTCAACCGCCACTTGCAGTACCGGATGAGCAGCATGTACTGAAGCAAGGAAAAAAAGGCTTTGCACAGCGGGTCACGCATTTAAAGGTGGGTGTCATTCCGCTTCCGCTGTATGTGGTATTTGCACTCATCATATTTGCGGCATCTGTACTCGGCGAACTGCCAAACGATATGATCGGCGGATTTGCGGTAATTATCGTCTTGGGCGTACTGCTCAGTGATCTTGGTTTCAAGCTTCCGGTTCTGAAAAATATCGGAGGCCCTGCAATCCTTTCGCTAATGATTCCGTCGTTCCTAGTGTTCTGGAATGTGCTCGACCCTTCGGTTACCGAATCGGTCAACACACTGATGAAGACGTCGAACTTTCTCTATCTGTATATTTCAATTCTGGTAGCTGGAAGTATTACCGGAATGAACCGCACTACATTAATCAGCGGCTTCATTCGCATCTTTATCCCGATGATGGCCGGAACCATTGTTGCGGTAGGCGCGGGTCTGGGCGTGGGCATGCTGCTCGGCTACAGCGCGCACCGTACCTTGTTCTACATTATCGTGCCCATTATAGGCGGCGGTGTCGGTGAAGGAATCCTCCCGCTGTCCATCGCATTCTCGCAGATTCTCGGCGGCGAATCCGGTTCCTATGTGGCCCAAATGATTCCGGCGGCGGTTATCGGCAATGTGTTCGCAATTATCGGAGCGGGGCTGCTCAAGAAAATGGCCGATAAAAATCCGTCAATTACCGGCAATGGCGTTCTGGTGAAATCGAAAGACGGCCAGAAGCTGGGCGGAAGCACCTATGATAGTGAAAAACCCGACTTCCTGCTAATGGGCGCCGGACTGCTCTTCGCCTGCGGATTATTTATTACCGGACACTTGCTGTCGCCATTCATCGGCATCCCGGGTCCGATCCTGATGATCTTTGCAGCAGCGCTGCTGAAAGTATTGAAGCTGCTGCCGGCTAAAATTGAGCAAGGCGCTTATCAGCTCTACAAATTTGTCTCCGGGACATTAACTTGGCCTCTCATGGTGGGACTTGGCATGTTGTACATTCCGCTGGAGGATGTGGCTGCCCTGATCTCGATTCCTTATATTATCGTCTGCGCTACCGTTATCGCCGCGATGATTCTCACCGGCTATTTTATCGGCAAATGGGTTAATATGTACCCCGTGGAAGCGGCGATAGTAACCGGATGCCGCGGCGGTCTCGGCGGAACGGGCGATGTGGCGATCCTGTCAGCATCCGGGCGTATGGAACTGATGCCGTTCGCTCAGATTTCCACACGTATCGGAGGAGCGATCACGGTTGTTGCAGCAACGCTGCTCATCTCGGTATGGGGTGGCTGATTAACGCAAGTCATGGCAAAACATCATGCAGGAGGCGATTAGTATGAATCAACTTAGCGGAAAATCTCATGTGTTTACGCTTCGTGTCCAGTACCGCAGCAACAGCGATTATCTTGCGAGCCTGGTGAGCATCGCCGAGAACTATAAAGGCACTGTGCTAAATGCAGAGCTGAAGGAGCTTCACACGGACCTGACCGCTGCCGATGTCGTAATTTCCGTAGAGCAGCCGGAGGATCAGAAGTGGATTGAAAAAGCGGTAAACCAGTTGAGCGGAGGAGATATTGTGGAATTATTGGAAGAAATCATGCTTCTGCACAAAGGCGGAAAGCTCGAAACAACCTTGAAAAATCCGATCCGGACCAAAGACGACTTGTCCAAAGTATACACGCCGGGTGTGGCAAAGGTCTGTCAGGCGATTGCACAGGATCAGGCTCAGGCCTATGAATTGACAACGAAGAAAAACACCGTGGCTGTCATATCTGATGGAACCGCTGTGCTGGGCCTCGGGGATATTGGGCCGAAAGCGGCCATGCCGGTAATGGAAGGAAAAGCGGCACTGTTCAAGCAGTTCGCGAATGTCGACGCCGTGCCAATCTGCCTCGATACTAAAGATACGGAAGAAATAATCGCTATTGTGAAGGCGCTCGCCCCTACATTCGGAGGCATTAATCTTGAAGATATTTCCTCTCCCCGCTGCTTTGAGATCGAAGAGAGATTGAGAAATGAGCTGGATATCCCGGTATTTCATGATGACCAGCACGGTACGGCCATCGTAGTGCTTGCCGGATTGCTGAACGCGCTAAAGGTATGCGGCAAAAATATCAAGGATGTCAAAATCGTGGTGAACGGCGTAGGTGCAGCAGGCATCTCCGTTTCCAAAATGCTGCTGCACGCAGGGGCCGTGAACCTGATCGGAGTGGACCGGGAGGGTGCCATTAACCGGCTTGAGACCTATAACCGGACCCATTGGAGCGATTTTGCCCAAATCACGAATCCGGGCCTCGAAACCGGCGGGCTGTCGGATGTAATCAAAGGCGCGGATGTCTTTATCGGGGTTTCTGCACCGGGAGTGCTGAAACTGGATGATGTGTTGAATATGGCCAAAGATCCGATCGTGTTCGCCATGGCGAATCCAACCCCGGAAATTGATCCCGCTATCGCTGCGCCGCATGTAAGAGTAATGGCGACAGGCCGCTCCGACTATCCGAACCAGATTAACAATGTATTGTGCTTTCCCGGTATTTTCAGAGGCGCGCTGGATTGTGAAGCCATGGATATTAATGATGAAATGAAGCTGGCGGCAGCAGAGGCGATTTCCTCGGTTATTGATCCGTCCGAGCTTCATGAGAAATATATCATTCCGGATGCCTTTGATCCGCGGGTGGTTGAAAGAATCCGCATGGCCGTTGCCCAGGCAGCGTTCAAAAGCGGTGCAGCCAGAAAAAATCTGCTCACGGGTGTGAACTGATTTCTGATTAGAAACGTATTCCGGCAATAATAAGAGTTGCTGTAGAGGAGGAAATACAAAGATGTCGGCTGAACAAATTACAGAGAAGCAGGTCTACCTGTTTGAAGAAGGAAATGCCTCTATGGTCAAACTCTTGGGAGGAAAGGGCGGGAACCTGGCTGAGATGACAGCACTGGGGCTGCCCATTCCGCCGGGATTTACGATCACGACGGATGCTTGCAAAAGCTATTACAAGCAAGGGGGGCAATTGTCCGGTGAACTGCAGTCCGAGATCAGAAGGGCAATTTCCACCTTGGAAAAAGTGAAGGATAGTCGGTTCGGTGACGCCAATCAGCCGCTTATGGTATCCGTCCGCTCCGGTTCGGTCACATCCATGCCGGGTATGATGGACACGATCCTGAACTTGGGCCTGAATGATGAAACCGTTCTGGGGCTGGCCCGGCAGACTGCAAGTGAAAGTTTTGCCTATGACTGCTACCGCCGGCTCATCGCGATGTTCGGCGAGATCGTGCTCGGCATCCCCTCCCTACTGTTCAGCCAGCAATTGGAGAACCTTAAGATCCATGCAGGCCGTGAGAGCGACGGGGAGATAACCGCCGGGGAATGGAAGCAATTAACCGATGTCTACCAGCTGCTGGTTAAGGAGCACAGCGGAATCGACTTCCCCCAGGATGTCTACCAGCAGCTGAATATGGCTGTCCGGGCGGTGTTCCGCAGTTGGAATAATGCGCGGGCCAAAGTCTACCGCAGGCTTTACTCCATTCCACATGATCAGGGAACTGCAGTGAATGTGCAGGCGATGGTCTTTGGCAACAAAGGAGAGGACTCTGGGACTGGCGTTCTGTTCACGCGTAACCCGTCCACCGGAGCCAAAGAACTGTATGGCGAGTATCTGATTAATGCCCAGGGTGAAGATGTGGTGGCCGGTCTCCGGACACCCCGCAGGCTGGCGGAGCTGCGGGAAGACATGCCTGAGGTCTACGATCATCTTGCCGCCTTGGCATCCGGCCTGGAGGCGCACTACAGGGATATGCAGGATATCGAATTTACAATTGAAAATCGGACACTGTACCTGCTTCAGACCCGCAGCGGCAAGCGCACAGCCCAGGCGGCAGTGAAAATTGCCGTTGATCTGTACGAAGAGGGCGAGATCACAAAGGAAGAAGCTGTCCGCAGGATTGATGCGGGCCATCTGGACCAGCTGTTGCACCGTTCCATCGCTCCGCTTGAGGAGCTGAAGCCCTTGGCTATCGGACTTCCAGCTTCGCCTGGTGGAGCATCCGGGATGATCGCGCTGGATGCGGAAACGGCAGAGGCATGGAAGCAGAACGGAAGCCGAGTTATGCTCGTCAGCGCAGAAACATCGCCTGAGGATATTCATGGCATCCTCGCCGCCGAAGGTGTGCTTACCGCCCGGGGAGGAATGACCAGCCATGCGGCTGTTGTGGCAAGAGGCATGGGTAAGCCCTGCGTTTGCGGATGCGATCAGCTGTCTATAGATGCGGAGCAGCGGATCATTTATTTGGGTGATCACATCCTGAAAGAAGGAGATGTCCTCTCTATTGACGGCACTTCCGGCCGTGTATATGCCGGGGACGTGCCGCTGAGCGATCCGGAGATGACTCCCGAGCTGCTGAAGCTGCTGGGTCTGGCTGATGAGATCAGGGAACTGAAGATTTACGCAAATGCAGATACCCCGCAGGATGCCCGCATCTCACGGGAGCTGGGAGCTGAGGGTATAGGGCTATGCCGGACGGAGCATATGTTCTTCACGGGCACCCGGCTGCCCACAGTGCAGTCCATGATCCTTGCCGACAGCCGGGAGGAGCGGCTGAGCCTGCTTGAACGCATTCTTCCCATGCAGCAGTCCGATTTCGAGGATATGTTCAAGGCGATGAATGGGCTGCCGATGACCATCCGGCTGCTGGACCCGCCGCTCCATGAATTTTTGCCCAATCTGGAGCAGCTCGGAGAACAGCTGCGGAGATTACAACTGACGGGCGGAGGTTTGGAAGAGCAGAAGAGCCTGAAGCGGATGATCGCCAAAATCCGTAGCCTGCAGGAAAAAAATCCAATGCTGGGCCTGCGCGGCTGCCGGCTTGGCATCCAATTCCCGGAAATCTATGATATGCAGCTCGAGGCAGTTTTTCGGGCTGCCAAAACTACCGCACACAATGGAATTGAAGTACGGCCGGAAATTATGATCCCGCTGGTAGGAGACCCGCGTGAGCTAAAGGAGCTGCGGGCGCTGGTGGATAAAGTGGCTTCAGAGGTTCTCGGAGAAGCGTTCAAGTCGATTTCCTACCGGGTGGGCACAATGATTGAAGTGCCACGGGCGGCTGTTATGGCCGACAAGATTGCCGAGCATGCGGATTTCTTCTCCTTCGGCACCAATGATTTGACACAGATGACGTTCGGTTACAGCCGCGACGATGCCGAAGGCAAATTTCTGAACAGCTATCTGGACAGAAATATTCTATCCGGGAATCCTTTTCAGATGCTGGATCAGGAGGGTGTGGGGAAACTCATTGAGTGGGCCGTTGCCAGAGGGAAGGAGAAAAAATCCTTTCTCAAAACAGGGCTGTGCGGAGAGCATGGCGGAGATCAAAGCTCAATCTTTTTCTGCCAGCAAACGGGACTTGATTATGTGAGCTGTTCACCTTACCGGATACCGTATGCCCGGATGGCAGCGGCGCAAGCGGTAATTTCCGCGCGGGATGAGGCGGCGAACAAGAAGGCGGAAGCGGCAATCCTTCCAATCGAGTGAGCCCGGTGACGGAGGGGAAAGACAGGTTCAAGCAGCGGCAGATCTTTATCTGCTCCGACTCGGCCTGTGAAACGGCGGATCGGGTGGTCCGGGCGGCGATGCAGCAATTTGATCTTGGCAATCCTGCTGTGCGCCGCTTCAAGCGGATAAATTCTGAGCAGGAAATTGCCGAACTGGTGCAGCTGGCGCATACAGAGCAGTCATTCATCGCCTACACGCTCGTCCAGCCGGGCCTGCGCGAAGCCATACAAAGGGAAGGCACCGAATGGAGTGTAGATGTAGTAGACATCATGGGTCCCATGATGGAAACCATCAAAAGCACCTTTAAGCTTGAACCCTTGATGAAGCCTGGATTGCTGTATGACATGAATGCAGATTATTACCGCCGGATTGAGGCCATCGAGTTCGCGGTGAAGTACGATGACGGACGCGACCCGCGCGGGCTGCTGCTGGCGGACATTGTGTTAATCGGAGTATCCCGCACCTCGAAGACTCCTCTTAGTATGTATATGGCCTACAAGGGGTACAAGGTTGCCAACTGGCCGCTGGTTCCAGGAGTCAAACCTCCTATGGAGCTGTGGCAAATCCGTAAACACAGACTATTTGCCCTAACGATGGATATAGAGGCCCTGATCAAAATACGCACAGAACGCCTGCGTATGCTTGGACTCGGAGCGGGTGCCAGCTATGTATCCGAGCTTCAGGTACTGGAGGAATATAACGAGGCCGAGGCTTTGATGAAAAGTCTGCGCTGCCCGGTTATTGATGTTACGAGCACATCTATTGAAGAATCAGCAGATCTTATCATGGAGTGTTGGGAAAAAAGCCCGGATTTATAGTAAATCATTTTGTATTTATACAGCAGGTTGAAGCAAAGGGAACGCCATAGAAGGCGCTGCTCCCTTTGCTTTTTTTCGTGAAAGGTATCTAGAAAAGGCTTGATAGACTTATAGGAAACACCTGCGTTCTAGTAGGCTTTTTTATTTTACATTGCCTTCTGAAGCTTCGATGTGTTAAAAAACAAAGTGAAGAAAAACAGCACTAGAGTGGAGGGCGAAATGAACATAAGGAAATTTCCATGGAAGAAAAATGTGTTTCGAAGGCTGATATTATCATTTATTTGCATTCTGCTGCCGCTTTTTATCCTCAGCATGATTATTTATAACTGGGGCGTTCATACGTTAAAGTCGGAGATTTCGAGGTCCATGAGTTCGCAGGTATCGCAATATTTTGGCAATCTGGAGCAGGAATTCCGCAGAATCCAGCTGCTGCAGTATGATTGCCTGACCGATAACAATCTGAATGCCCTCGGCTCCATTCCCGAATCGATGAACAACATTGAACGGATGGAAAGTATCCTGAGACTGCAGCAGCGGCTCAATGCGATACGGAACAGCAGCACTTACATCATTGATGTGTACGCTTACATTCCGTCGGTTCAGAAAAAGATCTCGGCTTTGACCGTATCTGCCTTTAATCAGGAGGAAATGGACGGGCTGAAGCTTGCCATGGATTCAACGGGATCGCAGCTCCGGGATATGAACGGCAGGCTCTTCATAAGTGCAGCCTATCCCACAACTTCACCGGGGGGCAGCAGAAAACCTCAATTCATCCTGTCTGTTGAATTTTCCAAAAGCAAGCTGAATGAGAATCTTAAGAAGCTGGTGAACTCATCCGACGAGCTGCTCATGCTGATCAATCCGGAATATACGATCTCCACAAGAGGCGGAGTCAGACCCGATCCCATGATTGCGGATATCTTGTCCAAACATTCAGAACAGAATCTGGTCAGAACGATGAACTTCGCGAATGCCCGCTATTTGGCGGTATATGCCTATTCCCCGTTTTTTGACGCAGTGCTGAGCAAATATGTTCCGGTAAACGCGGTCTTTGCGCCGCTGGACAAGTTCAAGAACTGGTTTCTGCTGCTCGCGGCGTTATCCGTGATGATTATTGTAATGTACTCTCTCTACGCTTATAAGTACATCCACAAGCCGCTGCTACATCTGGTCAAAGCCTTCCGCAGGGTGGAGCATGAGGATCTCTCTGTGCGGATCGATCATGATGTTGACGATGAGTTCCGTTACATTTATGCCCGCTTCAACAGCATGCTGGAGAATCTGGAGTCTCTGGTTGACCAGGTCTATAAACAGCAGATTCTGACACACCGGGCGGAGCTAAAACAGCTGCAGTCCCAGATTAATCCCCATTTTTTGTATAACAGCTTTTTTATTCTCAACACTATGGCCCGGCTTGGAGACAACGAGAATCTGGAGCAATTCACCAACCAGCTCGGCGTCTATTTTCAGTTCATCACGCGGAGTCATGCGGAGGAAGTGACCCTTGCCGATGAAGTGAAGCATGCGAAGGTCTACGCGGAAATCCAGTCCACCCGCTTCTCCAACCGCAATCAAATTGAATTCGGTGAGCTGCCGGCAACCATCAGCGAGCTTATGGTGCCAAGGCTAATCCTGCAGCCCCTTATTGAAAACGCGTTCAAACATGGCTTGGAGCAAAGATCAATGAACGGGATCCTGCGGGTCCGGTTTCAGCATCTGGCGGATGAGCTGCAAATGATTGTGGAAGACAACGGCAGCGAGTTAAGCGAGGAACAGCTTATTCGCCTAAGACAATCCTTGGCTGGCAATGATGTGGAAACTACCGGAATGCTCAATATTCATCTGCGCATCCGGCTGAAATTTGGTGAAGGCAGCAGATTGCTGCTGGAGCAGAGCGGGCTTGGCGGCCTGAAGATAACGATCCGCATTATGCTTGCGGAGAGGGGGGCATAACATGTTCAGACTTTTGGTTGTGGACGATGAGAAGATTATTGCCGACGGATTATATGAGGTTCTGAGAAACCTGCCGAATCTGGAGCTTGACGTGTATAAAGCCTATTCGGGGGAAGAGGCGGTCCGTCTGTTTGACCGGACACGGTTTGATATTGTCCTTAGCGATATCCGGATGCCGGGCATCAGCGGCTTGCAGCTTCTGGACAAGATCAGGGAGAAATGGCCGACCTGCAAAGTTATTTTCCTGACCGGCCATAATGAGTTCTCTTATATTTATTCCGCCATTCAGTATGACGGTGTAAGCTATCTGCTGAAAACGGAGGGCTATGAAAAGGTCATTGAAGTGGTCGGGCAGTCCGTCAAGGAAATTGAGCTGGAACTGAAAAATGAGTCGCTTCTGAAGCAGGCTCAGGAACAGCTGTACACAACCCGTGAAATGATGCAGAACGATTATGTGAAAGGGATATTGAACGAGCAGCTGAATATCCGGGAAATCAATCAGCAGCAGCTGGACGAACTGGGGTTGCCGCTGCGAGCGGATGAGTCCGTGCTAATTCTGCTCGGCAGGGTCAACAGCTTCCAGAACAAATCCATGTATTCTTATAGAACCAGCCAGCTCTACCGGATCAAGCGGATTGCCGGACAATATAT
This sequence comes from Paenibacillus paludis, assembly GCF_042610515.1. Taxonomy (NCBI): domain Bacteria; kingdom Bacillati; phylum Bacillota; class Bacilli; order Caryophanales; family Paenibacillaceae; genus Paenibacillus; species Paenibacillus paludis. The sequence goes on along the minus strand of NZ_JBGJZP010000002.1, from coordinate 514,921 downwards.
TTCCGCGCATGCCGTATATGTGGAGACGGTGAATGAGAAATCCGACCTCATCTGGTTAATACAACCCTTGCCGGGTCATGCTGCGGCAGACGGATGGGACCAGGTTCTGACCTATATCAAGGGGAATCTGGAATTGATTCAGCTGGCCTGCCGTGAGTCCGTGGGCGAGGTGCTATCGTTCGTGCTGGATGACAGTCCGGTGAGCTGGGAACAAGCCGCAGACCGGTTTTCTATTCTGCAGATGCTAATGAACTACCGGATTGGACAGGGCAGCGGGATGCTGCTGCTCGACAAACAGCTGATCCGGCAGGAGATGCGGCAGGCGGAGAAATGGGGCGCCAAGAAGCCGTCATTCCGCCATTCCCGGCTGGAGCAGCTTCGCGACCAGCTGGAGCACGGGCAGCGCGAGGAGTTTGAGAAGACCCTGCAGGAGTGCGCCTTCACTTTCGCCGCTGTCGACAGCATGCATTACACCCCGGCGATGGAGGTGTATTATGCCATCGGCCTGGTTTTTCTGACGTACATGAACCGGTGGGATCTGGTAGACACTGTGGCGGCAAAGGTGGGAATGCATAAGCTCATGCAGCCCGGTGAACACGAGTCCTGGCAGGAAGCCTTCGGATACCTGATTCAGGTTGGCGAGCTGCTGTTCAGTCTTCAGAGCCAGGAGGAAGAAAGAAGAGCAACAGCGGTGATCCAGATTATTCACAAGCATATTCTGGACCACCTGCATGATCCCGATGAAATTTCACTGGTCCGGCTGGCGGAGCTCGTATTCTTTAATCCTTCTTATCTTTCCCGGCTGTTCAAGCAGGTTACCGAGATCAATCTTTCCGAATACATCAGCAGTGCGCGTATGAATAAAGCCAAGCAGCTGCTGGGCAATCCTGACATCAAAATTCAGGAGGTAGCCGAGCTTGTGGGCTATGGAACAGCTACCAACTTCACCCGCTCCTTCCGCAAGAGCATGAACATGACACCGCAGGAATACCGTTCGCTTGTGCTGAGTAGGTAAACAGCGGATTCAAAAGTAAACAGATGAATATTGAATGAAAGCGGTAACACATCTATCATTGAAAGTACCGGGGGCCCAGCAATAGTACATTCATCAGGGAGGTTCAAATGAAGACAAATCAAAAAATCAAAAGCTTGACGCTTCTCAGCGCGGCGGGAATGCTTATGCTTGCCGCATGCAGTAACGGAGGCGGCAACTCGGCGGAAACCGATAAGAGCAGTGCAAACGCTGAGAGCACCACCATTGATATCAACACCAAATATGATCCGCCTGTTGACGTCACCGCCTGGAGATATACGGAATCGACTTACAAATACGAGAATGGCGATACCATAGAAGACAATATCTATACACGTACTTATGCCAGCGATCTGGGCATCAATCTCAAATACGACTGGACAGTGCCGGTCGAACAGTTTGACCAGAAAATGAACGTCTCGATAGCCTCCGGGGATTTGCCGGATATCATGTGGCTGAAGAATAAGCAGCTTACTGATTTAGCGGAGAACGATATGTTGTATGATTTGACCGATCTGTTCGAGAAATACGCTTCACCTTTATCCAAGAAGATCATGCTTCAGGATGAAGCCAGCTTCAATACGGCCAAGATTGGCGGAAGACTGATGGCGTTGCCGCGGACTTCTTCTGCTGTAGACGGTCTGCCGATCCTGTATCTGCGTACTGATTGGCTGGATAAGCTTGGGCTTTCCGAGCCGAAGACAATGCAGGACGCGATGGCGGTCGCCGAAGCCTTCACCCAGAAGGATCCGGACGGCAACGGAAAAGCGGACACCTTTGGGCTTGCGCTCACCAAGACTTTTTTAACCGACTCGCATTTTGGAACTTCGGGATTTTTCTCAGGGTATCATGTCTACCCGGGCAAATGGGTGAAGGACTCGTCCGGCCAGCTGGTATACGGCAGTGTTCAGCCGGGAGTCAAAACGGCGTTGAAGCAGCTTCAGGATTTATACGCGGCGGGAATGCTTGATCAGGAATTCGGTGTCAAGGACCGTGCGAAGGTAACCGAATCGGTGGCCGCCGGTAAGGTAGGGTTATTTTATGGCTCCATGTCTGCGCCGCTGTCGGTCATTCAGAAAAATGTGGACAATGATCCGAACGCTGAATGGAAAGCGCTCCCTATACTCTCATCCGACAATGAGCCGGCAACGCCGATTGGTATCATGCCGATTACCACTTACTATGGAGTCAGCAAGGACAGCAAACATCCGGAAGCGATCTTCAAGCTGCTGAACTTCGGCATGCAGGGCTATGACGAGAATGCGGAATCCAATTCGGAATTTGGCATCAGCGCGAACAATGTTCCGGTGTACCTGTACAATTTGATCGCCGCTGACCCTGCCAAGAAGAATTTGAATGCACATAACAACGCAATAAAAGCAATTGAAGCAGGTGATCCTTCCAGTTTGTCAGCGGAAGAGAAAGGGTATTACGAGCGGATTATGTCCTACCGCAGCGGAGACAGATCCAATTGGGGAACAGAGCGCGTCTTCGGTTCGCCAAGCAGCTTTGATGTCATAGACAAATATGTAAACGATGAAAATTATATCTTCGACGCCTTCTACGGGTCTCCAACCGCCACCATGGTCGAGAAGAATGCCACACTCCAGAAGATGGAGGAGGAGGTATTCACCAAGATCGTGATGGGACAGTCCATTGATACCTTCGACAAATTTGTGGAGGATTGGACCAAGCTCGGTGGAGAGCAGATTACGAAAGAAATCAATGAATGGGCGGAGAAAAATAAATAAAGCCGCTGGCAGTTCATGTCTTCCGGGGGAAAGGCCGCTTTTCCCCCAGAAGGCAGGGATGCGGTAGAAATGGAGGGTTTGAGGAGATGGGTACCCGAAACAAGCTGAAGTCGTTGCCGCTGCATCTGATGCTGCTGCCCGGAGTGATTCTGACTCTTGTGTTCAGTTATATTCCCATCATGGGAATTGTAATCGCTTTTCAGAAATTTGTGCCATCCAAGGGAATCTTCCATTCGAAATGGATCGGGCTTGATAATTTCCGCTATATGCTTGATATGCCGAATTTCACAAGTGTGCTGTGGAATACGATTTTTATTGCCGTTCTAAAAATCATTGCCGGTCTGGTGATTCCGATCATCTTCGCCCTGCTGCTCAATGAGGTTTCCGGAGCGCTGTTCAAACGCACGATTCAAACGACTATTTACTTCCCTTATTTTTTGTCGTGGGTCATTCTGGGTGGAATACTCATTGATATTCTGTCCCCCTCCAGCGGAATCGTCAACCAGTTTCTGGGGATGTTCGGGGTCAAGCCGATCTTCTTCCTGGGCAATGACCAATGGTTTCCCTTTACACTGGTTCTAACCGACACCTGGAAAGGATTCGGCTACGGCACTATCGTTTATCTAGCGGCCCTGACGGGGATTGACCAGAGCTTGTATGAAGCTGCTACCGTGGATGGCGCGAGCCGCTGGAAGCAAATGCTGAATGTCACCCTGCCGGGCATGCTTCCCATAATTACGCTGATGACGGTACTGAGTCTCGGGAATGTGCTCAACGCAGGTTTTGAACAGGTCTTTAATCTCTACAGCCCCATGGTATACAGCACCGGTGATATTATTGATACCTTTGTGTACAGGCTTGGTTTGGTGGAAGCGCAATACGGGGTTGCCACGTCCGTCGGACTGTTCAAATCAGTGATCTCTCTGGTCCTGATTGTCGTCTCCAACAAGCTGGCTAACCGGTATGCCGGATATCGAATCTTTTAAGGGGGAGAGGAATTGCACAAGTTAACTGCCAGCAGAAGAGTATTTCTGATTGTGAATTATATATTACTGAGTGTGACCGCCATTGCCTGCATTCTGCCGCTGATCAACGTGCTGGCGATTTCCTTCAGCTCCAGCAGTGCAGCGGCGGCAGGTTATGTGAAACTGTGGCCCGTAGATTTCACGATCGCTTCCTATAAGTTTGCCTTGACCAAACATGAATTTCTCGACGGATTTCTCGTATCGCTCAAGAGGGTGGGGCTGGGTTATGCCATCAGCATGAGCGTAAGCATTCTGATTGCTTATCCGTTGTCCAAAGAGAAGCAGGTGCTGCGCTCGCGAAATATCTACGCCTGGTTCTTCATTGTTACCATGCTGTTCCACGGCGGGCTGATCCCGACTTATATGACGATAAAAACAGTGGGGCTGCTGGATACACTCTGGGCTTTGGTCCTGCCCTCTGCCGTCTCGGTCTTCAACGTTATTCTGCTGATGAACTTCTTCCGCGAGCTGCCGAAAGAGATTGAGGAAGCGGCCAATATGGACGGTGCAGGCCATTGGCGGACATTATGGAGCATTTACCTTCCCTTATCCAAGCCCTCCGTGGCGACGATTACCTTGTTCATTGTCGTATTTCACTGGAATTCATGGTTTGACGGTCTAATCTATATGAACTCCACCGCGAATTACCCGCTGCAAAGTTATCTGCAGACGATCATTATCAATGTAGATCCGAGCACGGCCACCACAAATGATCTGCTGGATATGTCTGCGATTTCGGATAGAACCTTTAAGGCGGCGCAAGTGTTTCTGGCGGCATTTCCAATCCTCATCGTGTATCCATTTCTGCAGAAGTATTTTATGAAGGGGCTAGTGATGGGCAGTGTCAAAGGATAATCTGCTAGACGACAAGGAGAGAAATTTGTGAATATACACGACCTGGCTGAATGGCCCCGCTGGGGAGATTTGGGCAATGGCTATTATCGCAATCCTGTGCTGAATGCAGATGTTTCCGATCCCGATGTCATTCGCGTGGGCGACGATTTCTATATGGTATGCTCGGACTTTCATTTTATGGGCATGCAGGTGTTTCATTCAAAGGATCTGGTGAACTGGAGTTTGACCGGGAAAGTGTACGAACGGCTGGATATCGACCCGGCCTATGACGAAATGCGCGGGTACGCCAAAGGAAGCTGGGCGCCTGCAATCCGTTATAATGACGGACGTTTCTATGTTTACTTCTGCACACCGGATGAAGGTCTTTACATGAGTTCAGCTTCCCATCCTGCCGGACCCTGGGAGCCGCTTCATGAAGTGGCCCGGGTATCCGGCTGGGAGGATCCTTGCCCCTTCTGGGATGAGGATGGCCAGGCCTACCTTGGACATAGTACCGTAGGGGCAGGGCCCATCGTCCTTCACCGCATGAGTAAGGACGGGAAACGTCTGCTCGATCCAGGGACCATCATTTACGTCGGTAAAATTGCGGAAGGGACAAAGATTTATAAAAGGAACGGATATTATTATTTCATCATTCCCGAGGGAGGGGTAGAGACCGGATGGCAGACCGTCCTGCGTTCCGGCAGCCTGTATGGACCGTACGAACGAAAGGTGGTTCTGCAGCAGGGGGCTACTGCGGTTAACGGTCCGCACCAGGGTGCGATTGTGGAACTCAGAAACGGTGAAACCTGGTTTCTGCACTTCAATAGCACTGGTGCTTTGGGGAGAGTCTGCCATCTCCAGCCAGTGCGCTGGGAGGACGATTGGCCGGTTATTGGCATGAACGGAGAACCCGTTGACATCTATGCCAAACCGGGTGTCGCCGGAAGCCATTTGCCCGCGCTACCTGCGACATCGGATGATTTTCTCGGGCCGGAGCTGGGCCTTCAGTGGCAATGGAATCACAATCCTGTCCATGGAAATTGGTCACTGACTAAGAACGGTTTGCGGCTGCAGGCGCTCAAGGCACGGGATCTGCTGCATGCCAGAAACACGCTGACCCAAAAAATCATCGGCCAACGAGGGGCAGCAAGCACCGAATTGTTCATCGGCGGCATGAAGACCGGCCAGCGCGCCGGGTTTGCTTTTCTGTGTGCCCGGGAGGAGAACTGGATCGGGGCAGTCTCGGAGCCGGAAGGAATTTATCTGCGTGCAGTCACGGGCGGAACCGTGTTTCACGGTCCAAAGCTGGCAGGAGAGACGGTGAGACTGGGAAGCCTCATTGATCTGGATAGAGAGACACGGTTTATCTTCAGCTTAGGTGAGGAATGGATTCCATTCGGTGGTCCTTGCCTTATGCTCCCGGGGTTCTGGAAGGGGGCGCGTATGGGCTTGTTCAGCTATACGAGTGAAGTAACAGGCGGGAACGCAGATTTCAAGTGGTTCCAATATGACGTTCACAGAGGCGGTGCATAGCGATGAAGGAATTGCTTGACCGGCTAAGAAGCATCGACACGGCATCCGAGATCGGTGAGCTTAAGAAACCTTCCGATGAACAGGTGTTGAAGGAATGGCTGAACTCCGGTGTGAAATTCGCCTCTGCTTCCGGGGGCCTGGAGAAGGTCTATTACAGCGCGGTTAAGAAACTGCTGGACTGCATTGTTTCTGTCGGCGAAGGCGCACCCGTGCTTCATGAAGGAGGTGCTTATCGAGGCACCTGGCTGGAGAGTACAGGGACGATCAACGCAGAGCTTTTGTCCCGATTTATGCCGAATGTCGCGCAGGCTACGTTTCGCCTATTCGCCGAGTACCGGAGGGAGGACGGCCTGCTCCCTTACAAGATTACGGACAACGGTCCGGCCTACAGGCAAATTCAGATGGTGACGCCGCTCGCGAGAAGCGTATGGAATCATTACTCCCTGAACGGACAAGATGAAGAATTCCTGCGGGAGATGTACCAGGCAATGGCCGGATTTGACGAGTGGCTGGAACAGTACAGGAATACACGCGGCTCAGGCTGTGTGGAGGCGTTCTGTACTTTTGACACCGGCCACGATCTGTCCCCGCGGTTCTGGCATATTCCGGATACCCCGCACATGGATGATCCGCGCCGCTTCAGCCCTGAATCGCCAGTACTGCCGCTGCTTGCGCCAGACCTCACGGCCAATTGCTACTGCCAGCGCAAGTATATGGCCCGTATGGCCAGTATCCTGGGAGAAGAAGGCTCTGTCTGGGAGCGCAAAGCGGCAAAAAGCCTCGATAGTCTGTTTCAATATTGCTATGACGAAAGCGATGAATTCTTTTATGACCTGGACCGCAATGACCACTTTGTGCGGGTTCAATCCGATGTATTGCTGCGTGTATTGGCTTGTGAAGTAGGTGAGCGTGCCTTGTTCGACTCGGCATTGAAGCGGTATTTGCTGAATACCGCAAAGTTTTTTGCCAAATATCCTTTAACGTCCATCGCGATGGATGATCCGCGGTTTGACCCCTCATCGGCGTATAACAGCTGGGCGGGCACAACCAATTTCTTGACCCTGATCCGCACTCCGCATGCCTTTGAAGCCCATGGCCGGTATGTGGAGCTGACTTGGATCATCACCCCTATTCTGAATGCAGTGGCAAGGATGAAGAATTTCTCCCAGACTATAAGCCCGTGGACCGGAACCGAAGGTTATACTGATACCTACTCCCCGGCGATTCTCTGTGTGCTGGATTTCGTGGAGCGGACCTGCGGCATCCTGCCGGCACCGGAAGGCGAGCTGTGGTTTACCGGACTTGTGCCTTATGCCATGGATCATGGGGAAGAGCTGGCGAGCGCGACTGCTTATGCCCGCATCATCGACGGGGTGTCGTATGAGCTGGTGAATACCCGGGAAGGAGCCATGCTGTACAAGGAGGGCAATGCACATCTCGCATTCCCTTATGGAACAAGAGCCGTGACGGACCGCGGAGGAAATCTGAAGGTACTGGTGGGCATGATGGCTCAGCCTGCACAAGGCCTGGTTCAGTGGGGAGGCAACACCTACAGCGTTGCCGTCAAAGGAAATCAACAGCTGTTCTATACGGCGGAGGGCTTTGAAGCTGGGCCTGACATCGGTGTGATCGCCCCTGGTTATGATTCCGGACAATCGGGCCGTTAACAGAGTAAGTTATATCCTGAAGGGAACAGCAAAAGGGCAGCTCTGCCCAATGCTGTTCCCTATTTGGTTACACGCGCGCTGCGGAAATTATTGCATTAATTCTGCGATATTCCCGAGGCTGGGATGCGGATAATGACCTGTGTTCCAATCCCGAGAGCACTAAAAATAGTAACGCCATAAGGGTCTCCGAACAGCAGCTTCAGTCGGCGGTTGACGTTGGCAATACCGTACCCGGATAAGGATTCGCTGCTGCCATCGGAAATGTCCTCCAGTATGGTTGCGGCTTTGCCCGGAGGCATGCCCATCCCATCATCGATAACCTCCAGCACAATATCCCCCCCAAGGCTATACCCTCGGAGGATAATATTCAGTCTGGCCTCCACATCCCAAATGGCATGATTAATGCAGTTCTCTATGAACGGCTGCAAGGTTAGCTTCACGATTTGCTTCGGCAATATTCGATCTTCAATCTGGTAATACACATGAAGCAGCCCGCTGAAGCGGATTTGCTGGATCGCCAGATAGTGGCGGGTCAGATTGAGCTCTTCGCTGACAGAGATGATATGCTTGCCTTTGTTCAGCGAGATCCGGTAGAATTTGGCCAGTTCGCCGACCATTTTATGGATACGCGAATCATCATATTTTATCGAAAGCGAAGAGATGGAGGCAAGTGTATTGTAGAGGAAATGCGGATTGATTTGCGCCTGCAGTACTTTCATCTCTATCTCCTGCCGGGCAATTTCCTTTTTGTATACTTCATTAATCAGGCTGTTGATCCGCGAGGACATAATATTGAAGGCCTGGCTAAGCTGTCCGATCTCATCGTTTCCCATCACTTGCATCGTTGAAGTGAATTCGTTGCGCTCCGCCCTGCGGATAATTCTTAACAGATAGATTACTCTTCGCGTGAACAGTCCGGCAGTGGTATAGATCAGCAAAATAGCGAGAGCAATGCAGATAAGCGCTATAGGCATCAGAGAAGAGGCAGCAGATTTGGCGAGACTGGAAAAATTCCTATAAGGAACAATAGTTACAGTCTTCCACCCATTGTTCAACGTGTTATAAACCACAAGCACCGGCTCGCCTCTGTACGTGCTGTCAAATTTGCCGGAAGATTCCTGGGGAAACGATTCCGGAAGCTGCGTCTGAAAAGGCCTTCCCAGGAGGGATTTATCCTTGCTGGAGATGATATTGCCTTCACTGTCAACGATATAGATGCTCTTAGTGGCATCTTCCTTTTCAACCAGGGAATAAATATCTGATTCTTGAATGTCCATGACAAGGATACCATAGGGGAAGTTTAGGCTGTAGTTGTTGAGCAGCCGGGCCAGGACCAGCCGAGGCGCTTGCTGTTCACCCGACGGAAAAGTCAGAAATAAGGCATTACCGTAAGTGTTGCCGAGTGATTCGAGGACCTCATCCCCCTTTGAATTTTCATCCAGCGGTTTAATCAGAACATTATCCTTGGGAAGAGACCGGTTGGCCGTATAAATCGTTATGGCGGAAATTTCCGGATTGCTGGTTCTTACTGAGCCTATGAGATTGTCGAAATAGTTATAAGTCTCCAGGTACTGGCTGCTGTCAATGTAGGTCCGGGTCAAATAATTGCGCAGGGTGCCGTCCAGAAACAGGGAATTCGATATTTTTAAATAGTTGTCCAGTTTGTTCTGCAGATTGGCATTGACTTGTGCCGTGGTTGAGATCATCGCCGCGTAGGACTGGTCCCGCAGCTCATTGCGGATCGAGAGGTATGAGAAATATATCAGCAGGGACAATGGCAGAATGGAAGCCACGAAAAAAACGGCAAAAAGTTTGCGCCGCAGATTCATATTCATGAGGATCAGACTCAGGTGTTTCCAGATGCTGCGCATGCTTTTTCACGACCTTACAGAATGAATTTTTTGCGGTATTCATTGGGTGAGCAGCCTTTATGCTTCAAGAACACGGAGCAGAAATAGGACACACTCTCATATCCTGCTGCTCGGGAAATTTGATGAATTTTAAGTGCCTTGTCCCCCAGCAGCCGGGTGGCATGCTCTATTCTGGTGCGTGTGATGGCTTCGAGAATCGTTTCACCAGTAGCTTCTTTATATAAAGTTCTTACATAGTTGGGGGATAGAAATACTTCTCTGGCAATTTCCTCTACAGTGAGTGGGGTGGAGAACCTGTCCTGAATGAGCTCATCAATCCTGGTCAGAAGCTTTTGTGCCGGGCTGCCGGCTCTGGTTCTGAGCATGGAGATCATTTCTGCGCAAATATCGAGAAGATACTGCTGCATATCGCCAATCGTCAGAAGCTGGGATAATCTTTCCCAGTGGTTGCTGAACAGCTGCAGCTCTCCGGCACTGGCGAGCAGCGAAGCAAATTCATGTTCTACCCCTGTCAATAGTCCAAGCAGCTGGGTAATGACGCTGTTTTTTCCTACCCCAGTGCTTCTGAGGATATCCGCGTATTCAGCAATGATCCCGCCAGCCTTCCGCTCATCCGTATCCGCAAGGGCTCTGCACAGTTCTGACGCATATGCCTCAGGCTTCAGATCTGTATGTACCGGCTCCATTCGATCCCCGCCATCTATTACTTTTCCCGTACCGAGAAAAAATTTCCACTCATTGCGCTGCTGCGCCATCCAGAATAAATGAGGCAGCTCCTGCACAGATACTCCTGCATCCGATAAGCCTATCGTCACGGAGGCGGAGGGGTAAGGCTCTGGGATACTGCTCAGCAAGTTCCTCCAGAATGATTTGTGCGCCAGTTCGGGAATTGGAGTATGGGACATCACAATAAGACCCAAGCTGTATTCCCCTGTTTCCACACTGGTTACATGATCTGCCGTGAGCTCTATCCTTTTCTGCAGCCCGGCAACCAGCAGAGAGGCTGAAGCAAGCTCGGGCGGCTGCTGTCCGTATTCACCATCAACAGTAACATAAGCTGCGATATAACATGCTTGTTCTGGAAGGGGGAGTGGCAGTCGGAACAGCTGCGCTTCCCATTGCCGGCTGAGGTTCTCATCCTTCTCTGTCAGCCATTTAAGGAGAAGGCGGTCCTTCGCAGCCGCAAGATTCTGGTGTGTGATGGTATCCTCCTCGCACTTTTGTTTCACCGTTATGATCAGCTCCCGCAGCTCATCCATATCAATAGGCTTTAGCAGATACCCGACAGCCTCCACGGTTAGCGCTGCTTTAATATATTGAAATTCATTATGGCCGCTCAGAAAAATAATTTTGATGTTTTTGTTCATTAGCCTAATCTGCCGGGCAAACTCCAATCCGTCCATCAGGGGCATTCGGACATCGGTCAGCACAATATCAGGAGACAGTGAGTCCAGCTTCCGGAGCGCTTCCTGCCCGTTCCGCGCAGAGCCGACAAGCGTGATGCCCATTTCATGCCAGGGCACATATTGCTCCAGCAGCTCCATTTCAATAAGTTCGTCTTCAACCAGCATCAAAGTGTGCATGATCATTCCTCCTTACTATTTGTATTGTAGGCGCTCTTAGGGCGGCGAACAACGAGCTTGATGTAAAAATCTGCGGATTGTAGTATGTATCGTTGGATTTTAATATTTCAGCAGAATAATGTGATGATTTGCAGTATCAATCGTTCAAACCTGTTATGGCTTGCCATATGAGAGCGCTCTTATAATATGGATACAGTCGCTAACACGGCAGTTACCTAAGCAAAACTAGCAAGAAAGGATGGGTTCACCATGGGAATGGAGCTGGCTTCATCACCTGCAAGGAGCAAACCGAAAGTTAAGAAGGATATTTGGCGTCGTCTGAAGTCGGCAAAATATTTGTATCTGATGCTGATACCGGCATTGATCTGGGTAATTGCGTTCTGCTATGCTCCTATGTTCGGGCTGTATATGGCGTTTATCAATTATCAGCCGGGGGGAGCATTCTGGCCGCAATTTTTCACCAGTGATTTTATTGGCCTGGACTGGTTCAGGTACTTCTTCAGCAGCGGTGATTTCGCCAATCTGATGCGCAATACGCTATCCTCCAGCTTGATTACGATTGTGCTCAGCTTTCCGGCACCGATCATTATTGCGCTTGCGCTGAATGAGGTGAAGAACAAGTTTATCAAAAAAACAGTGCAGTCTGCAGCCTATCTTCCTTATTTTGTATCCTGGGTTATAGCGGCCAATATCTTTGTTACGCTGCTGGCATCGGACGGCCTAGTTAACGGGATACTGAAAAATATCGGCTTGATCGACCAAAGCATATTGTTTTTCCAGGAAAAGAATTATTTCTGGGGAATTATTGCAAGCGCAAACACATGGAAGACAATGGGGTATAACTCCATCATCTATCTGGCGGCGATATCGTCCATCAATCCTGAGCAGTACGAGGCTTCCACTATGGATGGAGCGAATAAATGGAAGCAGTTACGGTTCATCACACTGCCCAGCCTGAAACCAACGGCGGTCATTCTGCTTATTTTGGCCGTAGCCAACATTATGAATACCGGATTTGACCAATATTATCTGATGCAGAATGAAGCTATTATGGCAACAGCCGATGTAATTGATACCTACACCTACCGGTACGGTCTGAGCCAGGGAATGTTCTCGTATGCGGCAGCAGTTGGCTTGTTCAAATCAGTGGTTTCGATCGTTTTGCTGACTTCCATTAACAAGATATTTAAAAATGCGCTGTTTTAGAGATGAAGACAAGGAGTGAGACATTTGAGAAGAACAGCGGGTTGGGATGATCGGGCGTTCAAGGCTATTGTATATTTGATTTTAGCGGCGGTATTCTGCGTGACCTTTCTGCCTTTTCTGAATATTCTGGCCATTTCGTTAAATGATGCTACAGATTCCGTTCGGGGAGGCATTTCCTTCTGGCCCAGACAATTCAGTCTGCAGAGCTATTCGACGGTGATGGGCGATCCCCAAATCTGGGGAGCCCTCCGTATTACAGTGGCCAGAACGGTAGTCGGTGTGCCGCTTTCTTTGTTCACGATTACGATGCTAGCCTATGTGCTGTCCCGCAAAGACATCCTCGGCGGCAAAGTGCTCACCTTTATCTTTTTGTTTACGATGTATTTCTCCGGCGGGTTGATTCCGTACTATATGGTGCTCAAATCGCTGGGCCTGCTCGATACCTTCTGGGTGTTTATCCTGCCCAACCTTGTCAATGTATTCTATATGATTATTGTCCGCACGTTTATCGATGGACTGCCGAAGGAGCTTGAGGAATCCGCCAAAATCGATGGGGCGAACGATCTGCAGATTTTCTACAAGATATATCTGCCGCTGTGTCTGCCTGTGCTTGCGACGGTAGGGATGTTCCTCGCAATTGATCAATGGAATGCCTGGTTTGATTCCTATGCCTTTACCAGCAGCATTGAACTGAAGACCCTGCAGGCTAAGCTGGTGCAGATTCTGAATCAGGCGGATACCAGTCAAATGACCAGCGGGGCGAACGCCTCAATCCGGCAGACGATTTCACCGCAGAGCATCCGTATGGCGATTACCATAATCGCAACGCTGCCGATCCTGCTGATTTATCCCCTGGTTCAACGGTTTTTTGCGCAGGGGATGACGCTCGGTTCCGTCAAAATGTAAGGGTATATACTTAAAAATAATGGGGGAATTCGCAATGGCAACAATGAAGAAGCTGGTAACACTCGGAACGGTATTGGGCCTGACCGGTACACTGCTTGCAGGCTGCGGGGGGAACAGCGCTCAAGAAAATAGCGCCTCTGCTGGTGAGACCAGCACTGGCCCGATCACACTGAAGTTTTTTGACAAGAACTTTGATCAGGCCTTCACTACACCTGTCGCCCAGGAAATTACCAAGAAAACAGATGTAACGATTGAGATGATGCCTACAACCGGGAATGCCGAGGAAAAATTAAATTTGATGCTGGCAAGCAATGATTTTCCCGATATCGTGCTGATTGGGCGGACGGATGACCTCATCAACAAATATATTGCCGCCGGAGCGCTTATTCCGCTGGACGATCTCATCGAGAAGTATGGGCCCAATATTAAAAAAATGTATGGGGACACGATCAGTAAATCCAGAAGCGCCGATGGCAAAACGTACTACCTGAACAACTGGTATTCTCTGGAGAAGGAGCCGGTTCAGGGCATTCAGATGCGCAAGGATATCCTAATTGAGCTGGGTGAAGAGCAGCGGGCGAATGATCCGTCAACCCCTTTCACTTCGGAAGAATACTATACGCTGCTAAAGAAGTTTAAGGAGAAATATCCTGTGATCGACGGGAAGGCATCCTTTGGAGCCACCTGGAACTACAGCGACTACTCGACACTGCTCAGCACGTACAAGGGAATGTTCGGAATGAAGACCTATTATGACGACAATGGGACTTTGAAGCAGGATGTACGCGATCCGCAATTCAAGGAAATGCTGACTTATATGAACAAGCTTTACCGCGAAGGTTTGGTAGACCCTGAGTTTGTCGTCAACAAGGAAGAGACCTGGAAGCAGAAGATCGCGAACGGCAATGTATTCTCTACAGAGGGTTCCTACTGGACGCTGGATACGCCAAATTCCATTCTCCGCAAAAAAAGCGACGGAACAGAGGATTCCACCCGGCAACTGTTCGCCTATAAAGTGACTGGGCCTGGAGTGGCCCCGGATCAGACGACCTACGGCGGAAGAAGCTCCCTGGGCTGGGATGCCATCGGTATCACCAAAAGCAATCCCGATCCGGTACGCACGATCAAATTCTTTGATTACCTGGCCAGTGAAGAAGGGCAGTATCTGCTGATGTGGGGCGTGGAAGGCAAGGATTGGGAGATGAAGGACGGCAAGCACACTCCGATCGGAAATATTGTGAAGCAGTTCCAAAGCGAATGGGATAAAACCGTGCAGTCCACAGGTATCAGAAGATACACCTGGTTCATCAACAACGGGGCAGGCAGTGACGGTACACCGTTTGACATGGCATCCAAATATAGTCGCGATGATCGTAATGTCCATGCCTCCAAAGCACTGGCGGACAGTGTATGGGATGTTTCCGAGTATGAGAACCTTGGTCCGGATGCAGGAACACCCGAAGCGCTGATCGCACAGAAATACGAGGACATCAAGAAAAATTCCATTGCCAAAATTATTATGGCTAAAACAGAAAATGAAGCCGTCGCTTTATATGATTCCATGATTAAAGAAATGGATTCCATCGGAATGTCAAAGCTTGAAACGATTGTAAACACCAAATACAAGACGCGCATGGAGCTGTGGAATCAGTAATCCACAGGAGGAATGGAGGAAGTCATGAGTATTCATTACAACGCTGAAGAACAAATTTTTCATCTTCAAACCTCGAAGACCAGTTATATTATCCAGCTTCTTCACACCGGCATCCCGGTACATCTGTATTGGGGAAGGAAGATACGTCCGGGAGCGGAGGGAGCATTGCTCCAGCGGACGGAGCGATGCTCCTTCTCGCCGACTCCCTTCCCGGAGGACAACTCGCTTTCGTACGACACACTTCCGCAGGAGTATCCGGCATATGGCGCGGGTGATTTCCGCAATCCAGCTTATCAAATCCAGACACCGGACGGCGCTACGGTATCCGAAGCACTCTACGATCAGCACCGGATTTACAAAGGAAAGGCAGCCCTGCAGGGGTTGCCTGCCACTTACATTGAGCAGGAGGACGAAGCTGAGACGCTGGAGCTTGAACTGCTGGATGCAGTGGCAGGTTTGCGGATCATTCTATCCTACACGGTCTTTAGTGAACTAAATGCCATCGCCCGCTCCGTACGATTTGTGAACGAAGGAACAGAGGAATTGAAGATTTTGAGAAGCCTTAGCATGAGTGTAGATTTTCGGGACTCCGCTTATGAGTTGCTTCACTTGTCGGGAACCTGGGCAGCAGAGCGGAATATGGAGCGCAGGATACTGGCTCCCGGAATGCAGGGTGTGGAGAGCCGCAGAGGCTCCAGCAGCCACGGACATAATCCCTTTGTCGCGCTGCTTGCACCAGGAGCAGATGAAGATACCGGCGATGTGTATGGGGTCAGTCTCGTATATAGCGGCAGCTTCGCGGCAATGGCAGAAGTAGATCCTTACCAGACTACCCGGCTGTCTATAGGCATCAATCCTTTTGATGCCGGCTGGCTGTTGGAAGCGGGAGAATCCTTTCAGACACCGGAGGCTGTCCTGGTGTTCAGTGCAGACGGTATTGGCGCCATGTCGCGTACCTATCATAAACTGTACCGCACCCGGCTATGCCGCGGTAACTTCCGCGACCGGACCCGTCCGGTGCTCGTGAATAATTGGGAAGCTACTTATTTTGACTTCAATGCCAATAAGATTGAGCATATTGCGCGGGCAGGCAGTGAGCTGGGGCTGGAGCTTTTCGTTCTCGATGACGGATGGTTCGGACACAGGGATGATGACCGCAGCTCGCTTGGAGACTGGTTTGTGGACAAGAGGAAGCTTCCGGGGGGACTGGAGGATCTGGCGAAACGTGTGAACGCACTGGATATGCAGTTCGGCCTCTGGTTTGAACCGGAGATGATCTCTCCGGATAGTGAATTGTACCGGGAACACCCGGACTGGTGTATTCATGTGCCGAACCGCCGCAGAACAGAAGCCCGGACTCAGCTGGTGCTGGATTTCTCCCGGGAGGATGTCTGCGCGGCAATCGCTGAGCGGATCAGCCAAGTTTTATCCAGTGCACCTATCTCCTATGTGAAGTGGGACATGAACCGCAACATGACGGAGATCGGGTCTGCCCTGCTGCCGGCCGGCAGGCAGCGGGAGACTTCGCACCGCTATATTCTCGGTCTTTACAGTGTTCTGGAGCAGATCACCAGCCGGTTTCCTGAAGTATTGTTTGAGAGCTGCTCGGGAGGCGGAGGACGATTCGACCCGGGAATGCTCTTTTATATGCCGCAGACCTGGACCAGCGACAATACCGATGCGATCAGCAGATTAAAGATCCAGTACGGAACCAGCATCGTGTACCCGCTGAGCGCGATGGGCAGCCATGTGTCGGCAGTGCCGAATCACCAGGTGCACCGGATCACTTCGCTTGAGCTGCGCGGCCATGTGGCCATGTCGGGGAATTTCGGCTATGAGCTGGATCTGACCCGCTTTTCCGAAGAGGAGAAGCAGGCGGTGAAGGAGCAGGTGGCACTTTACAAGGAGCTTCGGAAGCTGGTGCAATTCGGTGAACAATTCCGCCTGCTTAGCCCTTTTGAAGGCAACGAGACAGCTTGGATGGTTGTTGCGGAGGATAAGTCCGAGGCGATGGCGGTCTATATAAGGGTGCTTGCCCAGCCGAATGACAAGCTCTATTATTTGCGGCTGAAGGGGATGGATCCGGAAGCTGGGTATCTCTGGTTGGAAGACGGCAGAGTGTACGGAGGGGATCAATTGATGTATGCGGGACTTCCGGTATCCAGTCTTCAGGGTGATTTTCAAAGTGTGCTGTGGAGGTTCAGAAGAGTAAACTGATTCTGCATCGTCCCACCGGCTTCCAAGGAGTAATCCTTATAGTTTTTTGCTGCAAACGGCTATATAGTTCAGATCTTTTCCGGTGGTATTGAAGAACCTGAACATCTTCTTGAACTGCTCGCGGTTCTCTTTCTTGAGGCCGTTCCTGATAATGCGCATAGCGCCGAACACGCCTTCATCGCGGATCAGCCCCTGAATCTGCATCAGAGACATCGGACCTGTAGCGGTGCCTACCTGTGAGAAGCCTGCCGAGTAGAACAACTGCTGCCAATTGGCGGCAGGCAGCGGCTCGACGTTCACATGGATGGTCCGCCGCAGCTCTGCAAGCTCATCGGCCATATTTTCCTTCGTATAGCTGATATCATGGGTCAGCAGAATGCCTCCGGGCTTCAGTACCCGGTAATATTCAGCCACCGCCTTCATCTTAGCCGCCCCATTCAGCATCGTGAGCATCGCTTCATTGATAACTACGTCAAAGCTCTCATCCGCAAAAGGCAGCTTCATCGCATTACCTTGCATAACCTCTATGTGGTCTTCCAGCTTGGCCGCCCTGATATTTGCTCTTGCCTTTTCCAATGCCCGGGAGTCCATATCAATGCCTGTAATCTTGCATTTGTAGCTCCGTGCGAGCTGGATTGAGGTGGTGCACATGTTGCAGGCAACCTCCAGCACCTTGCTCTCACTGCCCAGCTCCGCCTGGCCCAACAGCCAGTTGGTGGCAACCACACCGCCGGGGCGCAGACGCTTTTTGCCTAGCTTGGCAAGGAAATTATGGCCTGCCTCCTTCTTCATCCTCCAATCCTCACCTTCTGCTCCGGCTTGACTACAATCAGCAGCATCTGGAAGGCTTCAACAGCTTGCAGGGCATGGGGGATATTGGCCGGCATGAGGATGCTCTCATTGTGCTGCAGCAGGAACTGCTCACTGCCGATCGTGATTTGGGCTTGTCCGGACAGGATATGAACGAGCGCATCGCCGGGTGAAGAGTGCCCTCCAATCGAGGACCCTTTATCGAGAGACAACAGTGTCATTGCCAGATTAGGCCGTTGCACCAGCGTCAGGCTGCAGACCTGCTGCTCCTCAATGCCGATGATTTCTCTTAAATCCAGAACTTGTGACTGCGGCAGTTTCTTGATATATCCGCCTGATTCCATGATACATTCCTCCAATAGTTATAGACTGATCTGCAGGAATTTGCATCTGCTTCCTGCGGCATACGCATGCCAGGTATTTCTGGGGACGATGACAGCTCCTCCGGCTGTCAGGCTGCAGTCCTGAACATCCACCAGCATCCGCAGCGTTCCCTCCAGGACATAGATAAGCTTGGTGCTGGGCGAAGTTTCGCTGCTGATAGTTTCCTCTTCGTCCATGGCATACAACACCCATTCCTGCCCGGTCCGGGCCGTGTCAGGAATATCGGGCAGTGACAGCTTCCTGCTTGCGATCTGGCCGGGCTTAACTTGGATCATTTCCTGTAAATAGAACACCTGGCCGGCCGAAATTCCGCTCATACGCTTCCTCCTTGGTGTTGATTGATGGGCCCAATCTGCTATAATTATAATTGAGAATTATTCTCATTGATTGAATTATAACAGAGTAATGAAATTGACTCTGTTGCCATAGCAACAGGAGGCGAAGGGAATGCGCAAAGATTTGGCTACGATAGGCAGCACCATCTTGTTCAGGGGGTTTGAGGAACCTGAGATTCAGCAGGCATTGAGCTGTCTTGGAGGCACTGTCCGGGAGTTTATGCGCAAGGAGGTTATTTTCAGGCCCGGAGATATTCTGGATTCGGCGGGAATTATTCTGCAAGGGCAGGTTCTGCTGTGCAAGGAGAGCATGGAGGGCGTGCGGTTTATTTTCTCGGAGCTGGGCAGCGGGGAGATCGTAGGCGAGACGGCGCTTCGTGCAGCCAGAGAAGAGAGCGGCTATGAGGCGGTAGCAGGCACGGAATGCAGAATTCTGTTCATCCAGATCCATAAAATCGTGCGGCCCGGCGGCCACACCTGCTCTCTGCGGGCACGCATCATTGAGAATATGCTGGCACTGCTGCTGGAGAACAACCGTACAATCTATCAGAAGCTGGATCTGGTCTCCCACAAATCGTTGCGTGCCCGGATTCTGCATTACTTAACCCTGCAAGCCCGGAAGAATAATGCCCCGCAGTTTGTCATTCCATTCTCCCGCAATGATCTGGCGGATTATTTGACCGTGGACCGGAGCGCTCTATCCAGAGAGCTGCAGAGGATGGCGGTGGAGGGGCTGATCCGGTTCTCGAAGAATCAGTTTGAGCTGCTCTATCCTTACGGGACAGAGGTGTTGTCCAGGCCTAGAAAGCTATCTAACCGGTAGGGTTTAGACTGACGAACGTGAGAAATGGGACGGAAAAATAAAGTTGCACTGAAAAATAAAGTGTTAGACTGACTATGTTTCATTGAACGGGCAGGATAGCTTAATGATTTCGCGGATACTCTACCTATGGAGTTATTTACAAAATTTGTAAATAACACGTTAGCCAGACAACCCTGCACTGGCTAAGTCCGCCGGACCCATGGAGCGAGCAGTTCGAAGTTTAGGGAAACAATGAACAGGCCTACACCAGACGAGTGGAATTGACTTCCCCGTCACGGAGACAGCAGTCTCATCCAGCGTATGAAATAGAGATCTTGAAAACGATGTAATGGAAGTTGCTGATGCTGGTCTACCACCACTTCTTATTCAGTAGGCTAGGCATGTCTATGGCTGTTGAATCATTTGGAGTAATCTTGACAATGCACTGGAGAAAATGGAATTCTGACGATGTACAAACCATACGTGCAAGTCCCGGTACCCTTCAGGAAGGCGATGGGAAGATATTAGACCCGCCTCTTCCGCCTTGGTAATTGACGATTGTGGCAGCATAGACACGCCGAATCCAGCGGCTACCCCATTTAGAATCACTTCTAACGTTCCAAACTCCATAATCTGATAAGAGCTCATCCCGCTTTCTCCTAGGAATTTCTCAGCTTTTGCGCGATGTGTACATCCAACGTCGAAGAACAACATCGGCTTCGTAAGCAATTCACGCATGTCACTCTTACCCGGTTCCGAGATCAGCACCAACTCCTCGTTGAAAGCCACAACATGTTCTATATCAGGCTGGTCAACGGGTCCATAGACAAAGGCTCCATCTAGTTCGTAGTCAAGCACCTTTTGTAAGAGACCATGCGTTTCGCCAGTGAGTAGCGATAGTTTGACATCGGGATATCGTAAGTGATACTTGGTCAGAAGTGGAGTCAGATGAATAACTGCTGTCGTTTCAATGGAACCTAAGCGGAGAAGGCCCGCAGGATGCTCCGAGTATTGTGTGGATTTCACAGCCTCGTCCATCAGAGTAAGTATTTTATCCGTATACTCCAGCAAGTTCTCACCTGCCGGCGTTAACGTCATCCCCCGATTGGATCGATGAAAAAGAGGGAGTTTCAACTCAGCCTCAAGGTACTTAATCCGGTTCGTCACATTGGACTGTACATAGTTTAAGACTTGCGCGGCCTTCGTTATGGTGCCCTCGCGAGCAACAGCTTGAAATATTTTCAAATCTCCACTTTCCATTTCCATGTCACCTGCCTGGTATGATTCTTTATGATAGTCGCCTTCAGTTTTGATCATTTTACTGGATTACATCCTTTATGTACAATTCAATATAGATTCATTAATAACGACTTAAGGGAGTAATCAAGATGAAAGCAATTGTACATGCTGGACAAAGTGGCCTGAAGGGCTTGAAATATAAAGATATTAGGGACCAAAAGCCGGGGGTTGGCGAAGTAAAAGTAAAGATAGAGGCTGCAGGGCTGAACCATAGGGACTTGTTCATCATGGCAGATCGAACAGAACAGGATGTCCCTTTGGTTATTGATTCTGATGGCGCGGGCAGGATTGAAGCAGTAGGTGAAGGTGTATCCAGCCATCCAGTAGGTGCCGATGTCATCATTAATCCATGTATCGGATGGGAATCCGCCGACAATGTTCCGTACGTTCCAGCCATTGTAGGCGGTCCTTCAGATGGTACATTCGCCGAGTCTATCATCATTCCTGCGCAAAATGCCATCAGCAAGCCAGCTTACCTGTCTTGGGAAGAAGCGGGTGTGCTACCGCTGTCCGCCTTGACGGCCTATCGGGCTCTGTTCACGAGAGGCCGCTTACAGCAAGGTGAACACGTCCTTATTCCTGGCATTGGTGGTGGTGTTGCGACTTATGCCATGAAGATGGCTTCAGCGGTGGGTGCACGTGTTAGTGTCACATCACGTAGTGAAACGAAAAGACAAGCTGCACTCATTAATGGGGCTGACTACGCATTTGACAGTCATAGCGATTGGAAGGAAAGTATGAATGGAGACACCGTCGATCTCATCCTCGACAGCATCGGACCTGCGACGTTCCCACATTACTTTGACATTATTAAACCTAATGGCCGTATTGTCACGTTTGGGGCAAGCTCGGGAGATCGAATGGAGATCCCGATGCGGTCCATATTTTTTCCCCAAATTAGTATCATTGGTACCTCTATGGGAAGTAGTGAAGAGTTTACTGCTATGCTTCAATTTATGGAACGCCACATGCTTCGTCCTATCATTGATCGAGTATATCCTTTACAAGATACAGTTCAGGCATTTCACAGAATGCAGAAGGGGGAGCAGTTCGGTAATATAGGAATAAGAATAGATTGAACGGACACCCTTGCAAAAGTCGCCGCTATCGATTCCGGTAATCCGGGATTGCGTATCAAGGGCTAGAGGAGCTGTCGGCAATAGCTCTCACGTTATGCTGACCATACTTCTCAAGGGCCGTAGACGGAAGCTCAATTCGTCCTTAACCAAAGCTGCCCCCCGGGGATGTGAATACCTTTGGAGGACAATCGTTCGATCTGAGACACTATACGAGGGCAGCTTATGCCCAGTGATGGTTTGTGAATGCAGGAAAGTTACTAATATGGGCTTTTTCAAGTCATTACGTTAATGGAAAACGATAGCTTAAACAAGAAGGCAGCCGATCAACGTGATCAGCTGCCTTGCCGGTGGTTATGTACGTTGCGCCGTTCCAGATGGTAGAACTCTTTCATAGCCTATTGGATGTATGAACAGACTCACTCCTCTTATCTCCAGCTCAACACCTTTTCGGGACTCACCCTTACTTGAAATATTCGATAGTTTTCTCAATAAATGCCTTGGCCGACTTAATCAGAAAACGGTCGGAACGATGAATGATCTCAAAGTGACGGTATGGCGGATCGTCTGTAATTCGGATGCAGCGTAGTGTTGGTTCATTCATCGCTTGGATCAGAGGATAAGGCAGCAATGTTCCTCCTACGTTGGCTTTAACCAAGCTAATAATGGAGGTTGCCGAACTGGTCTCCATGATCGTATTTAAGCGGAATCCATATTTACGGCAATAGTCATCAACCAATTCTCTGCCTGTAAATCCTTCGGGGAACATCACAGTTTGGATATCACGCAGTTCCTGGATTCCAATCGTGTTTCGTTCAGCCCAATCATGATTCTCGGAAACGATGAGTACATATTCTTCACTGCACAAAGAAATGCGTACAAGCCGATCATCAGGAGCAGACGTGATCGCGATGCCGATGTCTACTTCATTATCCAGCACTTGATTCACGACGTAGATCGAAGAGATAACCTTCAGTTGCACCTTGGGGAATCGTGCATGAAAATTCACGAGCAATGGGGTGATCCGATAGTCCAGATCGGAAGGGAGAACACCAATTACCAACCGACCTCGTTGATCATTGCGGAATTCAGCTAACGCATCCTGGGTATTCTGTAAATGCCGAATCATCTGTACACAGTGCTCCAGAAACAGATTTCCTGCCTGGGTCATCACAATTTTTTTGCCGACCCGGTCAAATAAGGGAACACCTAGTTCATCCTCGAGCGCGCGTATTTGTTGACTCAATGTAGGTTGAGATATGCCAAGTTTCTCCGCTGCTCGTGTAAAATGAAGCTCATCACACACAGCAATGAAGTTTTCCATCTGACGAATCTCCATATGAATTACCTCTAATCATTGGTTTTAGTAATCATTTTAATAGAAACAATAGTATTGTTCAATCATTCTAATGATTTTATACTTATCGTGCACCACCCAAAGATCTTCATTCAAATAGGATCATGTGTGAATGCAACGATACTACTACCATGAGGTGATCCAGCATGAAACTTTTTTATATCGTCTTGGCGCTTATCCTGGCTTCACTGAATTTACGACCACCCATTACATCCATTTCTCCTCTAATGAGCACCATACAGAATGATCTGGGTATAAGCGGGATTACCGCCAGTCTGTTAACCACACTTCCGGTATTATGCATGGGCATATTTGCTCCGTTCTCCGTAAGATTAAGCAGAAGGTGGGGAAATGAGAGCGCAATTGTTCTGGCATTAATCCTCATTGGGTTAGGTACGGGATTACGATGGTTTGTTGATACATCTTCTTTGATGATGTTCACTTCTTTTCTGTCCGGTGTAGGGATTGCATTGGCAGGGCCGCTGTTGTCCAGCTTCATTAAGCAGTATTTCCCTGACCGAGTGGCAGCCATGGTGGGTATCTACTCTACAGCGATGGTGATGGGGGCCAGCATTAGTGTGGGACTTTCGGTTCCGCTTCAGCATACGCTCGGTGGATCGTGGAGGGGCTCGTTGGCTGTATGGGCATTACTTGCAGCCATTGCATTACCGATCTGGTTGAGATTAGCCTGGTCTGCGCGCACAGATCGACAATCCGGTACAATTTCGAGTGTACTTAATGCACCACTTCCGGTAGACAACAAGCGTGCCTGGGTGCTGACATTATTTTTCGGGCTGATGGCAGCGATCTTCTATTCGTTAACCGCTTGGCTTGCGCCAGCAATTCAAAGCCAGGGGTATAGTCAAGAGGCGGCCGGCAACATCCAAACCTTATTTACATTGATATCGCTGCCCTCTACGTTGTTCATTCCCATGCTTGTACACCGTTACCAAAGACGTGTATTCTGGCTTGTCGGGTGTGCGTTATTGGAGTTGATGGGTGTCCTGATGCTGAACATATCCGTTAGCCCCTGGCTCGCGGCGATTCCACTCGGTATTGGAGCGGGTGGACTGTTCCCGATTGCACTGATGTTGCCCATTGATGAAACAAGCAATGCTCAGGAAGCCAGTAGCTGGTCCGCAATGACCCAATCTGGCGGCTACATTCTCGGAGCGCTTGGGCCGCTAGCCATTGGCTGGCTCCACGATGCAACGGGCAGCTTCGTTCAAGCATTCTATGGATTGGCTGTAATCATCGTGCTTCAGATTATCGTTCAGTTGGCTATAGGAAATAAAAAAAGTTTTCCAGCGAGTTATGATAAGCCGCGGCCTGGTGTATAAAGACAAAAACGATCAATATGCGATGAAATCTCCTATGAACAAAAGAGGTCAACTAGTAAAAACTGGCTGATCTCATCCTACGAACGGGAAGGATAGTGCGGTGGTAAAGCAGAAATAGTTAAGAACTATTTTATAATTTGAAGCTTAATGAATTGGATGAGATATATGGACGAAAAACGGATATACAAACCACTCGATGACCCCTCATCTGGAATAAGTTATAAAAAATGTATGTTTATTATCGGAGAGTAGGGCAAGTCATGAAACTTAGAGGGACAATGACAGAACAAGCATTTAGAGAAGAATTAAGAGCCTCAAGAACTCAACTTTTCAATGATATATCCATGCAAAGATTTCTAAATATTATTAGAGAGATCTTCCCCGCAATGAAAACAGCATACATCTATATTTCTGAATAAATAGGGGAACAGGCCGATACTAAGAATTCACAAAAGGGGGGATTAGGATGTTCAAAATTGGGGCGTTCGCGAAACTGAGCGGCGTGACGGTGAAGACATTGCGCCACTATGATGAACTCGGCTTGTTAAAGCCCGCGCATGTGGACGAAGAATCGGGATATCGTTTTTATACTGCGGAGCAACTGCTAACGATCCGTCGTATCGCGGGTTTCAAAGAGCAGGGCTTAACCCTTGAGAAGATGCGACCGATGCTCACCGGAACCGCCTCTCTGACGAAAGCGGAGCGCACGTTGCTTGAGAAACGAAAGGAGCTGGAGCGCCAGATACAAGAGGCTCAGCAGCAAATTACGGTGATCGATGAGCGACTCGTGCGCATTGAACGGAATGAGGCGGTTGCGGAGAAAGGGAAGTTCTTGCTTCGAAGCGTGGATCCGGTTCTCGTCGCTTACGTCCGCGAGACTTTGCCAAAAAACCAACTGTGTCTGTTGCTCGACGAACTGAAGCAGTATGTCCGCTCACATGGAGAAGAGCCGGACCGTGAGATGACAATCGTCTGGCATCGGAGGAGCGATTGCGATGAAGAGCTTTCGGACATCGAGGTCGCTATTCCTGTTTCAAAACCGATTCCTAATAGCGGCAGGGTGAAGATTCACCAAATGCCCGGCATGAAGGAAGCTGCCTCTTTTACTCATCAATGTGACCCGTATAAGGATAATTGCAAGGCGAGCGAGACGCTACGGGCTTGGATTGCTGGCACGGGCTACCGGCCACTCGAGGCGATACCGGTTCGGGAGATTTATCTGACGTCGGATAAAGATATTTATGGTCAGCTACGTTTGGCAGAGGCGATCGTGCCGGTTGAACGAGTCTGAAAAAAGATTGGAGTCCATTCCTTGACTCTCCCCTTATGAGGAGGGTTTATCATGGTATCAACCCATTATAAGGAGTGGATCTACATGAATTTGAAGCGTTTGGAAGGTCGGATCGCAGTCGTTACAGGAGCCAGCCGAGGGATAGGGAGAGCGATCGCGCTGCGTCTCGCCGCTGAAGGTGCGCTAGTCGCAGTACATTATCGCACGCGGAGGGATGCGGCGGCAGAGACGGTTTCTGCGATCGAAGCAGCGGGAGGTACAGCTTTTGCCATCGGTGCCGAGTTGGATTCTCTGGAGGGAGTCGATCGACTTCTTCAGGTCTTGGATGAGGAACTTATCCGCAGAACGGGCATCAACCATTTTGATATCTTGGTTAACAATGCCGGCATTGGCACATCCCCATCATTTGAAGAGACGAGTGAAGAGGACTTTGATCGACTGTTCGCGGTCAACGTCAAGGCGCCGTTCTTCCTCGTCCAGCAATCGATCGGACGTCTTCGAGACGGAGGTCGCATTATCAATATCTCATCTGGAGTGACACGAATTGCCTATCCGCATATCATGACCTACAACCTAACCAAAGGCGCACTAAATACATTCACCCTACACCTGGCTCAGCTTCTGGGTCCGCGGGGTATTACAGTGAACGCTGTCATGCCCGGCATAATCGATACCGACGTAAACGCGTCGTGGCTACACACGCCCAATGGCCGTAAGTCTGCAGTAGAGATGTCGGCACTTGGACGCGTAGGTGAGCCTTCGGATATCGCAGACATTGTCGCCTTCACGGCGTCACCTGACGGCCGATGGATAACGGGACAAATGATCGATGCGACTGGCGGATCGCATTTGTAAACTATGTCAGAACAGAAGCTAAGGTAGACGAAAGTACATTCTATTTATCGTTGTTGGAGTTCGCTGTTGATTTATGAGGTCGGCCTTCGCGCATAGTTCTCTAAGATGAGACGCACAATATTAGGGCGATTTGCCAGGCAAAATCATTCGAGAATAAGATGAGGAGGCGCTAAGTTTTAATGTCCAATAAAAAAAGTTACTATGCATTTGAGGATCCGCTTGGCACCAAAGTTGAATTCCAAGCCACTAGCTTACAACAAGCCATGGTGATTAAAAAGAAGAAGGCTCATGAACTGGGGATTCCTAAAGAGGCTTTTGAACTCACAAGCATACGCAAGAAACCAAGCCAGAGCGCATAAAGCTTGTAATGGAACCTTGGTTAGAAAAGAGGAGCCAGCGGACGAATGACCGCTGGCTAGAAAGCTTATTCACCCGTTAGGGTGATTTTGTTCAAATATAATGGACATGACAGAATGACTTCTAATCAGGCTTTACTGCGATAGGAAGAAGTTAACACACCGGTGCTATCCACAAGGCCTAGCTCATAAGCTTTTTGCAACGTGGAGAAACGAAACCTACTCTCGTCAGAAACACCATTGTGCTGTTCATATATACGATTGTTTAAAATTTCGTTATTAGAAATCTGGCGCGCATTGTACGAATTTAATTGTTCGCCCTTCTGAATTGCTCCCATAAAATCATCAAAACTCATCGATTTGCTGGTATCACTTGTTTTAATGCCCCGTTCTTCATTTTGCACCCGACTTCCGATGACTAAATGGGCATAAGCTGACCATTCTGCTGTGGCTCTTGCTGAGAGATCTTGAGAGATTTATCTTGTCCCATCCTTTTTGTTACACTGCTTTGCAGCACCCTCTAAAATTCACTTATCTGGAAACAAGTCCTCTGGCAGAATTTTTGCCGCTAGCGGGCAGTATAGTTGAAGATAAATTCCGGTGAACCGTATCACAAATAGAGGCAAGTTTTCTCGCTTATGAAATGTTAATATGAATAGTAAGATATAAGCTGTTTGGACGCCCAAAAAGGAGGAAACGTAAAATGAGCCAAAAGCATGGAATAGACATGCTCGAGGAGTTGCGTTCTGAACTAATCGGATATTGTTATCGGATGATGGGGTCCATTTTTGAAGCGGAAGATGCGGTGCAGGATACGCTGCTTCGCGCTTGGCAGAACTGGGACAAGATTAGGCAGGATTCTTCCCGTAAAGCTTGGATGTATCGGATTGCCACTAATGTTTGTTTGGATAGGTTAAGGAATGCAAAGCGTCGGGCACTTCCGATGGATCTCTCAGAACCCGCGTCTATTATTATGGAACCAAGGGACAGCTTGCCCCGGAGTTCTTGGATCTGGCCGGCCCCCGATAACGTTGGTGACCCGGCCAATATCGTGGTTAGCAGAGAAACCATTCGATTATCTTTTATTGCGATCCTGCAAATATTGCCGCCCCGGCAACGCGCCGTACTGATCCTGCTTGATGTCTTCCGATGGTCGGCTAATGAGGCAGCGAATGCGATGGGGATGACCACGGCAGCCGTCAACAGCGCTTTGCAACGGGCTCGCTCGACGATCGCTCGGTCGAATCTTCGGTCCGAAGAATTACAAGGGGGAGATGTTCAGGCAGATCAACAAGTGCTTGCAAGTTATATGGAAGCTTTCGAACAGTACGACATCGATGCATTGTTAGCATTATTCCACGAGAACGGTAGCTTGTCGATGCCGCCATTTAAGATGTGGGTTCGTGGCAGCTCTAATCTGTCGTCATTCTACAATACAACACGCAGCCATTGTTTGGGTTCCAGATTGCTGGCGATTCGGGCTAACGGGGATAGTCCAGCTTTTGCTCAGTATGTACCCACCGGAAGGGATGGGCTGCTGGCTCCGTGGAGCATTCATATTCTAGAGATAGAACAGGGTAAGATCGCTCATATCCATTATTTCATTGACTCCGATTTATTTGTTCGATTTGGATTGCCTACAGGTTTGGACGCGAAGCAGGATTTTTCAATATAGCGATGAGTTTACGGTGGCCCGATCGTCTATACTTATGAACCACATCGAATCAAATCAAAATTTAAGGAGGAACAATCTTATGACGGTAAAACTTACCCCTTATATTACTTTGGAGGGCCGGGTAAAGGAAGCAATTCAATTTTATGAACAAGCCATCGGTGCAGAAATCCTCTCCATGGTGACTTACGGTGAAATGCCGGACATGCCTGGTACGTTCACTGACGATCTGAGTAATCTTGTAGCGCACGCCAAGTTAAAGGTCGGAGTAACGGAACTCATGTTATCGGATGCTCCAGGCGGTTCGACTAGTGAAAACGGGAAACGGGTCACCATCTGCATTACAACGAATGAAGTAGAAGAATCAAAACGGATTTATGAAGCCTTGCAGCAAGAAGGTCAGGTCAATATGCCGTTTAAAGAAGAACCTTTCAGCCCTGGGTTTGGCGATGTAACGGACAAATTCGGCGTGACTTTTCAAATTTATACTGAAATTGAAGACTAAATTACGGATAAAGAGTTGCACAAGATGATGGTGCGACTCTTTTTTTTGTAAAGCTTGGATCTGTGTCGAAACCATCCGTGTTGTGCACAGTCGATCTATGTTAAATCTTATTGTTGGGCATCCGCCCAAGCGCCCTTTCCGCGAATGCATATGATGATTATGCCTAATCATTGAAAGGAGCGATCACATATGGGATTTTTTCCAACACCGGGACCCGGCGGAGGATTTCCGGGGTTCCCGGGCGGACCTGGCGGACCTGGCGTGCCGGGAGGACCGGGACTTCCGGGAGGTGCACCGGGAGGCGTTCAAGCGCCGACGGCTCCTCCACCGCAATTCGTACCGCAAATGCCGGCTACCGCTTTTGCCATCGACCCCGGGGGAATCAGACGATGCCTGTTCCGCAACACATACATTTGGCTGAACAACGGCGAGCAATTCTGGTTCTTTCCGGTATTCGTCGGGCGTAATTCTATTGCAGGGTTCAGATGGACTGGTTTCTTCTGGGCGTACTTCGGCATTGATTTGAATCGGATTAGCTCGTTCACCTGCTTCTAAGGCAGATAACAAAGAGAACAGCCTGCGGGCTGTTCTCTTTGTTGTGGTACTTTTGTTGTCATCTTATTTTCCCGACCTATGGCATGCTGTTATATATTCTAATAGAAACTGACAAAAAAGCAGCCCAACTTTATAATTGTTTTATATATCCTATAGCAGCACTAACCGGGAGGACGGCATGCAATTTCAACCAAGGTATTATGATGGGGAATTACTTCTACCGAAGATCGAATTAGATATGACAACGTACCAATCGATTGGCATTATAACCGACTTGAAGCGAAAGCAGCTTTTAATGGATCAATTAGTTGATCATTCCCGATATTATTTATTTCGGGTTCAACAAAACGAGTATATGCGTTTAACGGTGGAAGAGCTAATCACTTTTCTAATCAGAGTAACGGAGAGGAATGAGCGTGCCGCTTCGTTGATCGATTATTTTGCTTTAAAAGAAGAACGGAAGGTAAAAATCAAGGACCTAAGCTCATCAAGAAGGATGTATGTGACCTTGCTGCGTGTCTTTTTTGCGCATCAGCCTTCACTTGTACTGGAAGAACCCTATTTTTACTTAGAAGAGCAAGATCGCCGTCAATTTAAGCGGATTCTAGATGACCTTTTGAAAGAGAAGCAAGTATTAATTTTAACTTCGAATTTAGAGGATGCCCTTATTTCCTGTGATGCCATTTACCGGTTGAACGAGTCCGGATTTCATCCATTGGATATTCGGGATTCCGAAGAGGATAAGCAGGAAGTACAGAAACAAGACGAGGCCAATATAACCTTGCAGAAGATCTCTACCAAAAGAAATGACAAAATAATTTTATTTAATCCGCCTGAAATCGATTTTATAGAAAGTGTAGAGGGTTCGATCCTTGTTCATGTGGGCGGGGAAAATTATGACTGTGCGTTGACGCTAACCGAGCTGGAGCAAAGATTGTTGAATTTCGGGTTTTTTAGGTGTCATCGATCCTATATCGTTAATCTGCAAAAAGTAAGAGAGATTATTACATGGACGAAGAATAGCTACAGCTTGCGGTTAAATACAGGTCAAGATGCGGTGGTTCCGTTATCCCGTTCAAAATTGCATGAATTAAAAGCACTTCTTAACATTTAATTTCCGGGGAAATATCGAACCAATCAAGCATTGGGTGGTACCATTCAGGCGATAATAGCTACATTTCGGCGGGTTTTGATGGCTGGAAGCATGGAATCTGTATATGTTTAAGCCATCAATGCTAAGGAAGTGGTGTTAATGGATGTTATCCAAGTAGAACGTATCCGTAAGAGATTTGGAAATAAGGATGCGTTGGCAGATGTGTCTTTTTCAATTCCGAAAGGGGAAATTTTTGGTTTCCTAGGTCCAAGTGGCGCAGGAAAAACAACATTAATCAAGATTTTAACGGCGCAGTTAAATCCGACAAGCGGACAGGCTATTGTATTTAATCAGCCAGCGGAGATGATGCAGCAGTCTTCACAGAAGATGCGCTTTGGCATTTTGACGGATAACAGTGGTCTATATGAGCGATTATCGATTGAGGAAAATCTGGAGCTATATCGTAAGTTGTATGATCTTCCCAAGTCTGCGGTCGATAAGGTACTGCAGTTTGTGAACTTAAGCGGAGAGCGCAAAAAGAAAGCCAATCTCTTATCGAAGGGAATGCGTCAGCGTGTTATGCTGGCCTGCGCGATTATCCATGAGCCAGAATTGTTATTCTTAGATGAGCCTACTTCGGCTTTGGACCCGGTCAACACCGCACATATTTATAAAGGCTTGCGCTACTTAAATGAGAAAGGTACAACGATTTTTCTGACTACGCATGATATGGCTGAAGCAGAATTGATATGCAATCGTGTAGCGATTCTGTATCAGGGACAAATTCAAGCCATCGGTTCACCGAAGGAACTTAAACGGCAGCACCGGGAAAACATAATTTGTGTTGAATTAATTAATGGGGAAACTTACGAGCTCCCGATCGGTGAGGGAACGGGTGATCAAATTGCGGATTGGATGAGACGGGGGCTAATTGACCGGTTAGAAACGAAAGAGCCCAGTCTGGGTGATATTTTTATTAAAATGACAGGAAGTGAGCTACTATGAGTATCTCATTGAAACGTGCGCGGGCGATATTTGTAAAGGATTATAAGGAGTTTTCACGTAACTATGCGCTGTCCATTATGCTGATTTTTCCTATGATCATCGCTCTGCTTTTTAGGAGGGCAGGCGCGTCATTGCCTGGAGCCAGCGGTTTTCTTTTTAATAGTTCGTTTGTATTGCTGACCTGCTTCGCACAAGCCTGCTTGATTGCGGAAGAGAAGGAGCGTAACACTTTACGGTCATTAATGATGACTCCGGCTACGACCATGGATGTTCTAATCGGTAAAAGCTCTTTAGTCTTTGTAATGTCTGCTGTTGTTCTCGCTATTTCTACATTATTATTTGGCTATGAGCCAGCTAATATATGGGCGTTTGTGGCAGTGATCATTCTTTCGATTATTCTGTACACAGCAGCCGGGACCATCTGCGGTTTATTCTCCAAGACCTTGCTTGAAGCCTCATTATCCATACTCCCTGTGGTGTTCATATTTATGGGTGCACCGTGGGGAGCAGTACTAGAGAAGGATTATCCGGTCTTCCAAGTGCTGGATTACATGCCAAGCAGTCAGCTTGTGCATTTGCTAGGGATAAGCAATACAGGCTTTACGACGGGAGATATATTAAAACCCCTCCTCATTATTTTGGTATGGACGGTTGTATTAACGATTGTGTCTGTTGTTTTGTATCAACGACGGTTGAAGGATGAGTAGAATTTGATGAAAACTTGCCGTTACAGACAGTGCGGTGAACCGTATCATATTTCCTGCTGATTGTCGCATGCCGTAAAGGGTCCGTTTATAGCGTCTTACCAGCTCCTGTCCGCACTACTGGGCGGGGGCTATTTAATGTTCAGTTTGTCCAGAAACTTCAAGATTCCGTTCAAGCAATGACCCCACTCGTTGAGCCATAAAGGATGGAGGGAGAGGCATTCCATTCTTGAACCACCATTCTACTACCCCTACGATTGCTGCCCCTAAAAATTGAATCTCAACATTCTCACCGTCGGTTAATCCTTGATTGCTCCCTTCGGGCTCCTTGTTCTCTAATTCTTGGAGAAAAAACTCAAGGAATCGATTGCGGAAAAAAGGGCTCCCTTTACTCGCTAGCAACGCGGAGAAGAATAAAAAATGACTCTCAAAATATTCGAACCATAACAATCCCGCATCTACATAATCGGCGTCATCGTCTGTCGAATCGCAGAGTTCCCTAATATCGTCAATATGTTCTTCGATGAGCTTGTCCAGAAGATCAAATTTGTCCGTGTAGTGAAGATAGATGGTTCTTCGGCTAATATCTGCCCTGTCGGAAATATCTTGTATCGTAATCTGATCAAACTTTTTTTCAATCATCAGTTCAATAACAGCCACTTTTATTGCTTCTTGGGATTTACGTATCCTTCTATCTATCTTTAACACTTGAGAATCACCAGCTTTCTTATAAATAAATACACAATTATAAAGGATATGTGAACTAATGCACGGAACCTGTCTTTTTAAGAATTGTAGACTTTTTATTTCTGTTTACAATTATACATACATAGTTGCTTCTTAATACACTAATGTGCATTTAAATCGGAGGGGAATATTTCAATGAAAATTGCTATTATTGGAGCAACAGGGGGAACTGGAAGGAAAGTGCTGGAGTTAAGCGCCTAGTCATGCAGAGCGGCATTGGTTTGAGCGACGGGAAGGAGCTTTCCGCAGGCAATCGGTGGGCGATAGGCATGAATCGCCGCATCTTCTCGAAGGCGATCAAGGATAAGGGTATTGCCGAGCATGCGGTGCAACGGAGTGACCTGGATTGGGTCATTGTACGACCGGCGGGGCTGAATGACGCGGCTGCCACTCTGAACTATACAGCAGGACCATCAGCACGCATCGCTCCGTTCCGGCCGCTGTCCTTCGCAGACTGTGCCGACTGCCTTGTGCGGGCGGCTACGAGTGAGCCAGCATGGGTCAGGAAGATCGTTAATGTTGGACAATAACAAGTTGGTTAGATTGGCAGCATGGGCAGCATTGCTTGTGGCAGAGCGTTAGGGCTTCAATGTGAAGTTCATCGTTAACGATGGACATGATTTGGTGAACTGAATGCTTATCAATCTTCAGGAAGGGATGAAAAAATAATGTTTTATGTTTTCCTTTTTTTAGTCGTATCAGTCCTTTTAGTTTCATTGTTTATAGGTATACACCCAACGTTTGGCGGAAACTCAACTAAAAAACAAAAACTGGTGTATGGTGGGTTTGATAATTTTTCTAATGGGAAATTTGTCAATCAGGTTCCAACAAAGATGAACATGAGTGCTATGGATGTCCTCTCTATGATTAAGGATTCTATTTCTGGAAGAAAAGATCGTAAACCTAGGGGTCCTATTCAGGTGTCAAACATTGATTGGAATAAAATAAAAAGTGAAGAAGATAGTTTAACGTGGTTCGGGCACTCTGCTTTCCTAATGAGTATTGATAATAAAAAGCTATTGGTAGACCCTATGTTAGGACCTGTTGCTTCACCAGTTTCCTTCGCGGGCAGCAAGCGATACGGTAAAGATATGCTGCATATTATTGATGAAATGCCATTTTTGGACGCCGTTTTTATTACACATGACCATTATGACCATTTAGATTA
This sequence comes from Paenibacillus paludis, assembly GCF_042610515.1. Lineage (NCBI taxonomy): Bacteria > Bacillati > Bacillota > Bacilli > Caryophanales > Paenibacillaceae > Paenibacillus > Paenibacillus paludis. Next base: position 480,284 of record NZ_JBGJZP010000002.1, on the reverse strand, counting down.
TCAATCCATTAAAAGACTAAAAAGTAAGGCCGGTCATTTTTTTGTTCCTCATGGAGTAGGTGCCCACCTCAATCGATGGGGAGTTACAAAAGAAAAAATTACAGAACTCAGTTGGTGGGACGAAGTTGTGTTTCAAGGTTTAACTGTTGCTTTAACTCCCTCGAAACATTTCTCTGGTAGAGGAATGTTTAATCGCGATACTACCTTATGGGGCGGGTGGGTTATTCTTGGAAAAAATACACGTTTCTATACCAGCGGAGATGGAGGATATGATTCACATTTTAAGGAAATAGGGAAAAAATACGGACCATTTAACATTACCTTAATTGAAGGTGGTCAATATGATAAACGATGGCCTTGGGTACATATGACACCTGAAGAAGCGATTCAGGCTCATTTAGATGTAAATGGGAAGAATATGATGTTAATTCATTGGGGAGCTTTTACCCTTGCTTATCATGGTTGGACAGAACCGGTGGAACGAGCCTTAAAAAAGGCAAACGAAGCAAAAGTTAAATTAATTACTCCTAAAATCGGCGAAACTACTCCATTAATTGGAGAGTTTTCCGTTCCTTTTTCATCATGGTGGGAAATTTAAGTTGGGGAATTCTGCTTCGTAATAATAGATCTATTTTTAATTTTTCACTCGATCCCTCATTTATTCTTTGAGAAGCATCCAAATAATAATTTTAAGAACTTATACTCAAGATTAATTATATATCCAATGGGCTTATTGGGTTTGTTACATCTTCTTGGGTTAATGTATTTTTAAAAGGAGACGTAATCCGTTTCTCACTGGAGTAGATAACCAGTCTTTCGAGTTGGATTTGTGGCAAAAGAAACCCAAATTGTTGTAAGTTAAAATAAATTGCATATTACGCTAACGGGAGATTTGCTCAAAACAACAGTTGACTATACCACTAATGTCATGGTTTATCATGTCATCATTATCCGAAAGGAGTTGATGATATGATCGTATTGACTTTCTGTTACAAACGAGATATCCCGTTTGCTGAAAACTATTATTTTAATTCGCATCTCCCCAATCTGTCCAGGAAAACTGTTCTTGAAATGGGGGCTTCCAAGTACGAGGTGAAAAAGGTCTTATCTTCAGCAGACGGCTCCTCTGCTCCGTATTCATTTATATTCAATCTGTATTTTGAGTCTAAGGATGCTTTAGAAACATTTATCAGTGACCCTAGAATCAAAGTTTTGCAAGATGATGTGTCTAATTATTACATTGGGAAGCAAGATATATTTATCGAAGAAATCGTCACATCGTTCACAAGTGCCTATTCAGCTAACGGGCAGGATAGCTGAACGGATGAGTTATACGAAATTGCATAAATCCTAGAAACCACTTTAAAACCCCACGCCTTCCCCAACACGCTTTTTATGAGCGTAATGGCTACGGTAAAGATTCATAGTCATCGTGGCGAAGGGCAGGGACGTCGGGACAGGGCACGTAATTCATATTTTTGTGCTATGAAATGTACGAAAGGCTGGAATAAATCATGGCAAAAAAAGAAGCGCCGAAAATTCAAACAGAACGATTGATTTTACGTCCGAGAGCGGAAAAAGACATTCCAAATATGCTTAAAATGTTTAACAATGATGAAGTAAGGGAATTTCTTGGAAGTAATCCCCCTCATGATGAACAGTCAATGTTAGAAATGGTTAGGAATCGTAATGAAACAAAATGGACTGTCGCATTAAAAGATACTGATGAATTCATCGGTGATGTAATGATTCCAGAAATAGCAGAAGGTTATCTTGGTGAAATTGGTTATCGCTTCATGAGGGAGCATTGGGGATGCGGTTTTGCGTATGAAGCGGTTTCCGCAGTCATTGAGCATTGTAAAAGCACATTAAACCTTAAACGCCTATTTGCTACTATAGATAATAAAAATATGAAGTCAAAAAAGTTAATTGAAAAACTCGGATTTACTTTGGTAGCGGTGTTGCCTGAATCGAATTTACGCGGCAGAGTTACCGATGTAGCTTACTATTCTCGTATAGTATAAGTATTATCTTCAGTACGCCTAATTCTCCTACCGCTTTGATAAGTATATCAAACTCGACTAAGTGATTAAGCTAACGGGAAACTATAGCTCAGTACAGACAGAAGCAGCCGGGCTTGAGGACCGGCTGCTTCTCGTTACGTTAACGGGCAGTTTAGTTGAACAAGATAAGTGGAGGTTTTATGTCGCATTTGACGCATATTGCGCAGCAGAAAGGAGAGTCAGCAAATTTAGAAAAAGAGTGGGCAGGATGGAGACAGTAGCACTTTGCGAACGAAACGATATTCGCAAAAAGTACTAAAAAAAGCATCGGCCCCCAAAGTTTTAAACGACGGCAGCTCTGAACGAGAAAATAAAGTCATAGACTGCCGCTGTGTTGTTGAACTAACGTTTCCGTTAGCTCAAAGAAACAAATTCATTCCAGGTGCGTCAATAGCTCTTTCTTGGAAGCCGAATTTTTCATAAAAACCCTTTTTTCCTTTTGCACTGGCTAATTGAACCCACTGAATACCGTTAGTTTTACAATGGTGTAAAAGTTCGTTCATGATTCTTTTACCGAATCCTTTATTTTGATATTCGGGCATCACAATCATCTCACAGATAAAACATTGTATATATCCATCAGAAACTAAACGACCTGATGCCACAAGTTTCTCATCATCATACAGAGTGACTATGTACCAACTGTTCTTTATTGCCTCATAGAGTATGTAAGCAGACCAAACACCTTTTTGGTTCCAACCAGTAGTCTGAAACAAATTAAAATACTCTTCTCGATTAGGCAGATCTGTACGACAAGAAATATTCAACAAGTTTCCTCCTTGAATGTTTTTACATAATTATACTTAATTACCCATGTTTATTCTATCAATTTTTATTCAAATAATCTGCCAGTTAGTTCAATGAAAAAAGCAGGATACCGTAGCTCCTGCTCATCAATGTGTATTATTGAACTAACGTTCTCCGTTAGTTCAATAAATCTTAACCTCAATCCACGTGGCTCAACTTACCCGTTAGTTCAATAGAATCAACAGTTTCAGTCCGATGGTATCCTCTTGTCTATGATTCAAGCCACCACTTTCAATCCTATGATAAAATACTTATAAATCCCACTATAGCCAAACGGCCAAAGCGGATATAATCTTACTCTAAATTACTGGAGGTAGCGCTCCGTACTCGGCCCACTGCTCTTTTGTCGGGCCGTAAAGATCCGGCACACGAAGGCCTGCCTGACGCATCAGGACTGTCATCTGACCACGATGATGAATCTCATGCTTTACGAGAATATCCAGCATTAAGCCGTTTGGCCATTGATCACCATACATATCGCTCATGATAAGCAGATTCTCATCTGTCCAACTGGACTGTATAGCATCAAGGAGCGCTTGTGAGGTTCTCTTATAGACTGACGCGATGTCTGTTGCCGAAGCTGGCACCGGCATATCTTCGCCCGGTCCTTCGAAAGACAGTCCCGTCCGAGATGGCATTTCGTGCAACGTCTGTACAAGGTGCCATGCAACACGTCCAAGCGTTCTATGATCGCTTGTTATCTGTTGGCCAAGAGACTCGTCGGTCAGCATCTCCAGTGTCCGCATTGTTGCTTCCGTTTCATTCTGCCAAGTTGCGGCAAAATCTTTAATGTGTTTATACATATCCAACATCTCCTTTTTGTAATGGAATCAAGTTTATTATACCGAACACTAGTTCTCAAGTAAATATTTACATTTACTTAAACTACCCCCGTTAACCAAACGAAGCTGCCGAAAATCATTGCGCTAATCCCGAAATGTAATTAACTACGTATGGTTAATACTTTTGATCATTTTATTTACGCTAGCCTGCCTCGTTAGCTTAATGAGGTCGCCTATTGGTCCGCGGCGGCCTTATGATGTGTTTTCTGCACTAACGTTTCCCATTAGTTGAATCCTATTTAGATAAATCCATCCCGTAAGCAGAAGGAAGCCGGTCGATTGACCAGCTTCCTTCGTTATTTAATATTTTGTTGCAATTACTTTAACGAAAGTAAGAAGATTTCCCTCGTCCGCGGCAAGCAATTCCTGATCACAATTTGAATTAAGCCAAAGCTCCTTACTATCCACAATATTATTAGCGAAATCAATAGTCACATGCTTTGTTTTATCCCAGTGATTTTCCCACCATTGATACGTTCGGAAGGTATATAGATCATTGCTCCAAAGACTTTTCAATTTCTCAGGCAGGTCGCCTTCGTTGTTAATATCTTTGGTTACTCCAGGTACGACTATACCCATTTGTCCTCCGCTTTTCACTAACTTTTGAAAATACCAAGAAAAGTAGAGTTCTTCGGTTCCAAAATAGTGATAAGCATCTATACTTATGATGGCATCAAAAAATTCCATTGCATATGGTAATGAATGAGCTTCAGCCTTTATGGGGAATACTCGATCCTCCACACCTGATTGTTTAATACGTTTTAGGTTGTCCGTAGGATCGACCCATAAATCATTAGCCCAAACTTGCACATCATATTCTCTCGCTAAAAATACAGAGGTGATAGCTTTACCACAGCCCATGTCTAGGATTTTCATGCCTTTCTCAAGGTTCATGTCCTTAGCTAGGTCTTCAAGAAGCCATAATGGGTTAGGGCCCATATTGTTTTCGTTAATCCAGTTAGGATCATAAGTTGCCGTACGCGGAAACCTGTTTTTCAAGTTCAATTCATCTCCCGTTTTTTTTAATTAGATATCACCGCAATCATCTTCCTAATGTTATTATTCAATATAAACAACTCCCATTGATTTAATTTTGAGCATATTATCTATGCTACTTGTTACTTCTATTTAAGTTGATGAAAAACCTTTTTATTCCATGATAAAGTTCCACAAAACTGCCCGTTAGCTGAATAGGCAGCCGATGATCTCAGCTACCTATTGTCATTGAGCTATCGTTCTCCGTTAGTTGAATAAGCACGCTTTCTTTTATTACACAATATCTTCGTACTGCGCAGTTGATAACTTCAAATAGATTCTTTTTTTTTGAAATTTGTTATAATTAAATAAAAACTTTTAATGAGGTGTTATCTTGCAATATTTTTTTTTAATTCCGTTGGCATTTGTTTTGGCAATTCCCTTGGTTTTACTGTTAAAAGGTGATTATGGAACCAAAAACAAGGTTTCAGATAAAACTACTAGCATAGAGAAAAAATTAGACAGAATAATAGAATTACTTGAAAAAGATAAGGATGCATAAGCATTTTTATCTTTTTTCATGTCGCAATATGCATCTAAGCTTCAGTAATAACGTGCTTTTGTGCTGTTGATTAGACTTTTTCTGACTTCGTGGCACTTTCATCTGTGTTTATTAATTTTTCTTCTTCGCAAACAATACAAATCCCTAATCTACTGGCTGATGGATCATATCCATTCGATTCATTCGCTCCGCAATCAGTACATTCTAAGTGAGTCCAATCCATACGATCTGAACCACAGTTTCTACATTCCATAATCTTTCTTCCCTTCGTCACAGTATTCGTCTACCGCCAGTGTCGTAGTACTGCGCAACAATCACTATAACTCTCGATGAAAAAGATTCATTATGCTAACGGGCAAGATAGTTGAATAGGTGAATATCATTGAAATAAAGAATATATATATAAGAATGAAGGGAGATGAAGTGTTGGTGGATGTTGAAATTGTGCCATTGAATGACTTTCTTGTACCCAGAACAAGAGCCTTGATATCTGGCTATCTAAATTCTTCGTCTAATAGAGTAGACGAATCTTTCTCTTCGCTAGAGCAATTAGAAAAATGCGAGCAAATTCTAAAACGATTTCTAAGCTATGACTTAGCTCATTGTTATTTAGCCAAGTACCATCAAGATTATGTCGGCTTTATCGTCCTTTCTTGGAGTATTTCAATCTCAAAAGGTTATCCTGTCTTACACATAGATGGCTTATATTCATCGCCAAAGTATAGGAATAAGGGGATCGGTAGGAGATTGATGCAATATGCGATTGATTTAGCAAATGAGAAAAAAGCCTCTCGCTTACAGCTTGAAACAGATGATGATAATACTCCTGCTCGTGCTTTATATACGAACCTTGGATTTAACAAAATACCAGGAAAAGGAGTGTACATGTCCTTTCTATAATCGTTAATTAAGCTAACAGGAAACGTTAGTTTAATACATCGGGCAGATTAAAACCTCTCCTTAGAAGCAAACTAGATTTAATAGCTTCTAAAGGGAGGTTTTGTTATGAATTTAAATGAGTTGTGGAGTTTGTATGAGGCTGACAAACGCATTTCAAGGGTTCAGTCCAAAAACATTAAAAGCATACGCCTTACAGCACAAGATGTTAGTGCTGGAGCTAGGTAATCTCGATGTCACAGAGGTAACGTTAACCATACTGAAGGAGTACTTGGCAAAACAAGCAGTTCATTTGAAGCCAAACAGCCTTGGTCATCGGATTCGTTTTATTCGTTCTCTTTTCCGATATGCTTATGAAGAGACGTATCTGACTTCAAATCCTTCTCTAAAGTTGAGAGAACCCAAATTAGATAAGCGCATTCCTAAGTTTTTGATTGAGGAAGACGTCATACACTTGAAAATCTCATGTCAGTCACTCAGGGAAAGAGCACTGCTTGAGTTTCTCTACAGCACCGGCTACCGGATTGGGGAGGTAGAAAAGATCAACATCGAAGATCTAAACTGGGAGAACTGCTCAGCAATCGTTAATGGCAAGGGATCGAAGCAAAGAGAAGTTTACTTTACGACAGAGTGCAAAGTATGGTTAAAGAAGTACCTGGCCAGCCGTGAGGATTCCTGCAAAGCCTTATTTGTTACCGATACGCATCCAACAAAACGAATGGCTATACCTACGATTAGGTGGGCAATAAAACGGCTTGCAGGACGGGCTTCGAGAAACGGTCCAACACTCACAATATTTGCCGTCTGAGTACCCATAAAAAGCCAAAGATAAATGGGCAATAGAATTTATTTTTTTAAAACCACCTTAAAGGAGGAATGAACAGATGATTAAAAACCTAAAAACCAAGTTTTCCTGCGAGATGCGCTTCAAATTACGATGGTCTTCATTTCTGCCGGCGACGATTCTGGCCACGGCTGCAGCATTTGTCATCGTGCTACCCGTATGGGCGGACAAATCTGAAGCCCTCGCTACATCTGTTAAAAACGACATTAACATCACGATTAACGGAAAAGTGGTAAAGACGAAAACGCCTCCTTTCCTAGACCAAGGTGCGGTTTATCTGCCTGTCCGGGATATCGGGGAACTGCTCGGAACCTTGGTGTCCTGGAACACACAGGCCAAAACGGTGACGATGAGGTATCCGGAACTCACGGTAAAAATTCCCTTCGGCTCGACCAGCGCAGCCGTAAATGGGCAGCCAGTCGCTCTGTCCACGCCCCTCCGAATGGTTGATGGGCGTGTGTATGTACCGCTGCGCTTTTTCTTGGAGGCTGTTGGAGCGGAAGTTAAATGGGAGGCGGCCACACATAACGTACGCATGACGAAGCCGAACGATTACCTCAAGCTGAACCCGTTTGCGATATGGTTGAATCATACAACCCATGACCTGTATATGGGCAAAGACGAACAGTCCGATGTACTTTCTATCGGCAAGTTGGATGCGCAGTTGCAGGGTTCGGTTATTGTTCAGCCTAGCATGCAAGGTAAGAATACGGTGCTGACATTAGTGGACAGATTTGCAAGTCCCCATCCCCATTATGAAGTCTACACTCTTCTGATCCGCGATAACCGGATCGTCGAGCAGAAGCATGCGTCGTATGACCAACGGTATGAGCCAAATACGTCGTATTATCAGGTCTATGATCCAAACGGCTGGATTGATTATACGGTGCTGACGGACGGCAAGATCGTGTTGGTATATAACGATGAAGGGAAAGTCGTCTCAACGTATGATCTGGCGGAGCTGACCCAGCAGGACGACGTGTTCGGCGTCCAGGCTGTGGGTACCGATTTTCTGGTAGTCCGACCCAACCGCAGCGGCCTGCTGACACTTATCGACCTGAAAGACAACTCTACTGTGGTCCTGGCAGATAAGCTCCTGACAGGAAAAGATTTGGCATATGCCCATGACAACCAGACGCCATATCCTGGGGATTCGTTGAGCTTTGGCGGGGACGTGGGGCACGGCGTTTTGGATTTCGCTTATCTCAGTCCGTTCCAAAACAACAACAGCCAATCAGAACGACTGTCCTACGAACGACCGTCTTATGAAGAAGAACGAAAGGCGCTTCCCAAGGAGCGCAGCTTTCAGGAGATGGCATCCTCATGCTCTACCGATACGGTCGTGTCTGTAGATATTCAGGATGGGGATCTCATGTATAAACCGCTGATCGGAACGAATAAACAGGATCAGGAAGGGATCCGTACGGTTTGCCGCATCCTAAAGAAAATCACCGCAGAAGGCGTTGAAGTTACGCTGCCTCGGACATTTCCGGTAACGTTCTTCCATGGAATGTCAGTAAATTTTTCTACCGGCGATTCGGTCAGCATTTACAGAGCATCCGGGGATAAGCTGGCCATGGGTTCCGAGCTTGGTGGAAAAAACATATTTCTTAGCAATGCCCAAACCATCAAGGAGTTTGAGCGCCTGAAAGTACTGCCTAAGCAATGAATGATCTGGATATATGTTGAAGCCCTACAGTACTCCGAATAAACGATCGCCTAAACAAGCCGAGATTTGTCCGGCTTGTTTTTTTTGTGGTCGATTTTGAGGGAAATAATCCAAACCCTGCATGTAAAAATAGGACATCCGAGTAATTCAGATTATGATATTGCCATTCCTGCTCATCGATAACGGACTTCTCTACGCGGTTTAGGCCAAATTGGTGTGCCAGGATGGCAGGCGGCTACAAGAACCGCGGCTTCTTGTGATCGGCTGCTTTTTCTAAACTAACGGGCAGTTTAGCGTCGTGTCTATGTTCTAAAATATAGAGGAAAATTCGTATCATCTAACGAATAAGTTGGCGAAGTAACTAAGCGGCAGCAATAGTTAAAACATTGGAGGTGGGAAGCAATGCTCAATAATCAAGTTATTTATTGGATAGGTGGTTCCTCTTGTGCTGGTAAAAGTACACTAGCAAAAATGTATGCAGAAAAGTACGAATTGGAGCTATATTCATGTGATGAATATTTTGATAGACATTTGCAGGTTGTTTCAACTAGTGAGTACCCAGCGATGCATAAAGTTTCTACGATGAGCCCTAATGAAGCTTTCTATACAAGGGAAGTCCAAGAACAGCTAAGTGTATATATACAGGTTTTTATTGAGGACTTTTCGTTTGTCATAAAGGACCTCGCAAAGAGAAGAGATAAACCTGTTGTTGTTGAAGGCAATCAATTATTACCTTCGCTTGTATCAGCACATTTAAATGAACATCATAAAGCTATCTGGATTATTCCGACAGAGCAATTTCAAAGAGAACAATATTCCAAAAGGGAATGGATACAAGGAATATTGCAAAACACTGAAAACCCCGCTGTAGCTTTTAACAAATGGATGTCTCGCGATGCATTATTTTCAGAATTTGTCCAAAAAAATGCCTTTGAATTACAGTTGAATGTATTAGAAGTAGATGGCAGTAAAACTCTACAGGAGAACTTTAGACTGATTGAAAATCTCTTCAGTGAAATCATACATGATTGAACTATCGGGGAACGATAGCACTATGACAATAGGCAGCCGAAATCATTGGCTGTCTATTTAGCTAACGGGCAGGATAGTTCAATTAATAATCGAATACTTTTAGGCATAGTAAATTGGGAATAAATTCGACTTCGGTAGCTCATACATTACAAGGGGGAATCCTATTGACTCATGAAAAAGTATTAGAAGGTGGTAATATGAATCGTATTGTTCGCAGAGAGAACACTGTTCTCCGCCCTACAGGTAGTTGGAGTCCGTGTGTTCATGAACTACTTCAGCATCTGGAGGAACAGGACTTTAAGGGTGCACCCAAGTTTCTTGGAACCGACGATTTGGGACACGAAATATTAACATTTATTCCTGGTGATGTTTCGGGTAATAAGTACCCAGAGCTTGAACCATACATGTGGTCTGACGAAACACTTGTGAGATTAGCACGAATTTTGCGTAATTTTCATGATGCGACTGCTGGATTTACTCTCAAATCGGAAAACCAATGGCAACTTAGCTATACTGACGAAGGCCAACACGAAGTGATCTGTCATAATGACGCAGCATTGTATAATGTGGTATTTCAACAAGGACTGCCTATGGCATTGATTGATTTTGATATGGCAGGTCCAGGTCCTCGTATATGGGACATTGCGTATACCCTGTACACTTCGGTTCCGCTTGCTAGTTTTGCACCTAACTATTCTTCAGGAAAAACAATGTTATATCGGTCCGATTTACACGCAGCAGAGCGAAGTCGGCGAATTCATTTGTTTTTTGAATCATATGGAGCTCCCATCCCCAAAGAATTGCAACAGTGGATTATTCAGCGATTGACTACACTTTGCGATACACTACGAAGTGGTGCGGCCGATGGAAATCCTGCCTATCTAAAAATGGTTGAAGAAGGACACCTGGTGCACTATGAACGTGAAATTGAGTTTGTAACGGATAATTTTGAAGATTGGATAAGGAATTGAAGTGTTAGTACTTTTTATAAACTTTTCAACATAAAGGGGGATGTGACACAATGGATGCATTCGCAGCCGTTTCATAGTTAGGTATAATATATTATTTTTATTTGGCTATTGGTGGTCCAATTCTAATCATCTGGTTTGCCTTTTCTTATGTAAAAGGTATGAAAGAGCGTAACAAAATACTTAGCGAATTGGTCGAGAAATTCAACAAATAGTACAGCGGAAATACGCATTGAGTTGTGTGTAAACCTTACGCTAACGGGCAGGATAATTCAATAAACACATCGAATATAAGACGGTTGTAAGATTTAACCTTGGGAGGATGGAATTACACGTTGGAATCCATAAAGGAAGACTATATTTTATCGAATAAGAAAAGTTGGGACGAAGTAGCTCCCCGATTTTTTGGAAGGACTGCACTTCCAGTTTACGGCCCATTCTTGCCGACAGAAAACGAATTAAACTTATTTGGTGATGTAGAGGATAAAATAGTCTTAGAAATTGGTTGCGGAAGTGGCCACTCTTTAAATTTCATGGCCTCACGTGGAGCCTCAGAGCTTTGGGGAATTGACTTATCCGATACTCAGATCGAGACTGCGTGGGATTTGCTTTCGGCTCATAAATCAAAATTGAATCTTTTCCAAGGACCAATGGAAAAGAACCCTGGTATTCCGAGTGAGTATTTTGATATCGTCTATTCCATCTACGCCATTGGTTGGACCGTTGATTTGCCAATGACATTACAGCAAGTATTCAGCTACCTGAAACCTGGTGGGACCTTTATTTTTAGCTGGGAGCACCCGTTACATAATCGAATTAAACAGGAAGGCGAGCAGTTTGTAATTAAAAAATCTTATCATGAGGAAGGTCCTCAACAGTGTGAACCATGGGACTTGCCAGCTATGATGAATCAACTAAAACTCAGTACATATATAAATGAGCTAATTCAGTCTGGATTTCAAATTGAAAAAGTGATTGAAGATGTTGTCATCACAGAGGAAATAAAATCGGGAGATTCTGCAGTGTGGTATACACATCAAAAGGCAGCATTAATACCTGCTGCATTTATTATTAAATGCACTAAAAAATAAGGGTATTTTCATAAAGCTTAGATCCGTTTAGTACGTGGATCGTTCAACTAACGGGAAACGATTGCCTATGAAACTAATGAAATACTGGGAGAGTGACAAGAGATGAACAATAGAGAAAGATTTTCGAACCGGGTCGATTCATATTTGAAGTACCGCCCGAGCTATCCGAAAGAGGCTGTTGATTATTTGTACGACTTCGTCGGTTTGCGTTCGAACAGTAAAATAGCAGACATCGGTTCAGGTACAGGAATCTTTTCAAAGCTACTTCTGGAACGCGGAAGCTATGTGACCGCGGTCGAGCCGAATCAGGCAATGCGGGTAGCCGCCGAGCAAATGTTAGAAAGCAATCCGAACTTTCAGACTATATCAGGTTCTGCAGAATCTACTGGATTACCTGATCAGTCGGTTGAGTTTATTGTCTGCGCACAAGCGTTTCACTGGTTTGATCGCTTAGCAACGCAAACCGAGTTCCGTAGAATTCTACAGCCGGGCGGGAGAGTAATACTAATCTGGAATTCCCGTCTTACAAACGGTACTTCATTTCGTGAAGAGTACGATCAACTGCTTCATACATACGGAACAGACTACGAAAAAGTCAATCATAAAAATATTTCTCAGACGATGCTTCTCTCTTTTTTCAAGGAAGGTACGATGCATGAAGTGCGATTCAGAATGAGTCAGGAGTTCGATTTCGAGGGCTTGAGAGGCCGGTTGCAATCATCTTCCTACAGCCCTGTACCCGGGCATCCGAATTACAATCCGATGATGACGGAACTGCGAAATCTATTTGATAGGAATAATCAGGATGGTATCGTTCTATTTGATTATGAAACTGAGATATTTTGGGGAGAAGTATAGATCGAGCTTCGATTATAGAGAATCACGGTTATTTAAATTTTTGGCTATGTTTAAGTACAATGTTGATTCTGGACATGAAAATAACCGCATTGTCTAAAAATGCGGTTATTTATGCTGGGAGCTCTCTTAAGCCATTATTTATTAAGCATATTGTATGGCTAATCTTCTAATGAAACTCCCATGTATTGTGCTGCTTCGTCAGAAGTCATTAGTGCTTTTGTTTGAGTAGTGGTATTTAGAGATTTTTCTAAATATTCTTGGCTTTTCAACCCATTAGATACTACCCGAGCTGATAAAATAAGATAGGAAAGGATATTCTTGTCATCCAAATGACATAAATTATGTCGTTTCTATTGACATAAAATATGTCTTGAGATATTGTATAGACATAAATTACGTCGAGGAGTGATTGCATGAATAAGCATGAACAGGTCCAATCCAAAACAGTGTTGGAATATATGGTCATGATTAACGAACAATCCTATTCAGGCATTGGCCGTCAGCTTCAGATTACACCGCAGCAGTTTTCCGATTGGATTAAAAAACGCCGGCCGATTCCACAAGAACGGCTACAGGCGCTCGCCGATTATTTTGGTGTGGATGGAGCTATATTCGTAGATAACAGCAATTTCGCAAAACCAATGACGCCTTTGGGGAAAATCGAACTCCATATCCTATTAGTGGAGCAAAAGGTGGCACAGCTTGTAGAGGAAAGGGCTGATGAAGAAGATATTGAACCTTATAGAGAAAAAAAACAGAAGCTTCTTAAGGAGAAGGCTGACCAGCATCGCCTAGAAAGAATTGCTGCCGCACTTCAGCAGAATGACGAACGAATCGACTGGATATTTGATATCGTACTAGCTGAGCTTGATGCGGGACAGGTTGAAGAACTCGAAATGAAGCTGGAAATGGGAAGGAACCGACCATGAGTACTGCAATTTACTTCGGCGGGGATGGAACCCGGTTGCTTGCAAAGAATCAGGATATTCCTTACGCAGGAGTGTACATATTCACGAATAAGCGTGGTGTTGCCAAAAGCGCACTAGTGCAACCGCCAAATCAGCCAGCAAAATGGATTTCTAGATACGGAAGTCTGACCGTCTCGCAAGTTGGCAAAGAAATGCCTAACTGCGGTTTCAACGAAGCAGGTCTCGTAGTGGAACAGACGACACTATGGCAATCTACTTATTCGAATGACGAGGAATTACCTGCGATCGGTGAGCTACAGTGGATCCAATTGCTACTTGATACTTGTGCCACGGTGAAAGAAGCAGAACTAGCGGCTTCACTGGTCCGAATTGTAGAGCCGATGTCACGGTTGCATTATATGATAGCTGACCGCACTGGTGATTGCGCAATATTCGAATTTATAGACGGAACCATGCGTGTATACAAAAGCGACAGTTTGCCGTTTCCAATTATGGCGAACACACCCTATTCCGAGGCGATAAGAGACTTGGAAGACGTAGATGAGTGCTGGAGGGGCACGTACAGCGATTACGAATACAACTCCATGGAACGTTTTGTGGAAGGGGCGGCTCATCTTACTGGTGGGTTCCCTGCTTTCAAGAATGACCGACTCAAATTCATGCTGAAAACTTTACAAGCGGTTCGGCGGAAAGATACTGCTTTCAGTCTGATATATGATTTGCAACAGATGCAACTTCATTTTACGTCGAGCCTTTATCCTGAATTGAAAACGTTTCGGCTTAGTGAGGTGGATTTCTCCGCGCACGCAACGACAATGGCGTTGAACCTTCAGCAGCCTGCAGGTAGTAGTGGAGATATTTGTTATGTGTGCTACGATGCGAAATTGAACTATACCGTTGCAAATGCATTTTTCAGGGATCCCGCTCTAACTAGTGCGTTCGGATGGAATATAACCGATGAAATGATTAACTTTTTCGCTGCATTTCCCGATAGCTTTCCGAGCAACGGGAAACGTTAGCTCAATAATAACAAGAAGGCAGCTGATCAACGTGATCGGCTGCTTTTGTTAAACTAACTGGCAGATTAGTTTAATAATAGGCAGTTACAAAGACTAACAGCAACCCATTTATCAGGAGGCTGTTAGTCTTTGTTTTGCACAATATGAGATGCACATGGACTACTGAAGACTGTATGATATCAACCAATTCATTGAGTGTCACTGAGATAGGTAACAAGAAATGACGCGGCCGCTGCTCAAACAGTCTCCTGAGCACTTGGCTTAACGGATAATATTTCCCATACGCTCATTAGTTGATTAATGGCAGAGTCAATTGACTCGTATGGAACATTGTCCCGGGCTTGTGTCGAGATTCCTCGAAGAAAGGTGTCAAATAAGGTGACTAGCATGGAAACATCCGTGGAATCAGGCAACTCACCATTTGCTACGGCCCTGTCTATACAATCGTGTAGCCAACTGCGGACCTTCTCACGCTCCTTGGAGAGCATCTCTCGTATGTGTTTATGCTCGGGAGAACAGGATACATCAGACAAAACTAGAAGACAGCCTAATGGGTGGGACTTCTCTGTTTGCATTTGTGCCGATCGCCTTAATCCCTGCTCAATAGCTTCCTTCGATGTTATGCTTGTATCCCTGAAACTTTCTGAAACCTGTCCATAAGTTGAGATATAATGTTTCACTACTTCGCGGAACAGCATTTCTTTGGATTCAAATGCTGCATAAAAACTCGCCGCAGATATGTCTCCCATTGCTGCGCGCAACTGAGCAAGTGAAGTCGATTCGAAGCCATAATCCCAGAACAGTATCATTGCGGCAACAACCGCTTCGTCTCGATTAAATGATCGGGGGCGTCCCGTTCGTGGCATAAGATAACCTCCTTAATTAATTCTATACTATTCGATCCATAAATAATTGACAAGTGAATGTGTTATGATTAATATATGGAATGATTGATCCACAAATGCATCTTAAGGAGGAAATAAAATTGTCCCAACGTTCATCATCCGCGGGTAAACTTCAATCTGCCGACGCTTCTGTTAAGCTTCCCTGGCTTGCTCTGCTGGCGCTTGCTATGACAGGATTCATCTGCATTCTTACTGAAACCATTCCGGCGGGGCTACTCCCACTAATAGGAGAAGGGCTAAATATTTCTAAGGGGTTGGCTGGTCAACTGGTAACTTCTTATGCGATTGGTTCCATAGTGGCCGCAATTCCGTTCGCCATGTTTACCAGCGGGTTTAGGCGCCGTCCGCTGTTGCTCGCCATTATAGCGGTATTCTTGGTATTTAACACCGTCACCGCTCTGTCGGCCAGTTATGTGTTGACACTCATCGCTCGTTTCTTCGCCGGTATGGCTGCCGGCGCCGCATGGGGGATGATCGCCGGTTACGCACGGCGGATGGTGCCAGAGATCTTGAAAGGACGTGCTTTGGCAGTTGCGATGGTGGGAACTCCAATCGCTCTTACGTTCGGAGTACCATTGGGCACCATGCTCGGTGACCTGATTGGTTGGCGTGCCGTTTTTGGACTCATGTCTCTTCTCACTCTTATTTTAATTGGTTGGGTGCTGTGGAAAGTTCCGGATTATTCAGGGCAAACTACAAATCAAAGAATGACCTTTAGGCAAGTGTTTGTTATGCCCGGCTTACGTTCAATTCTTATAGTGGTGTTTACCTGGATGTTGGCACACAATATCTTATATACGTATATCTCACCCTTTCTCGAGCCAATCGGACTCTCAGAGCGTGTCGATCTTGTCTTGCTGGTCTTCGGAATAGCCGCACTTATCTCCATCTGGATTGTCGGACTGTTAATTGACCGTATGCTACGCCCTCTTGTATTGATCAGCCTAATTGGTTTTGTGCTTGTGTCCGTTGCCCTATGGGTGGGCGGCACATCAGCACCGATTGTCTATACAGCAGTTGTGTTATGGGGACTGACCTTCGGCGGTGCTGCCACGTTGCTGCAAACCGCCCAAGCTAATGCAAGCGGTGAAGAAGGCGTGGATATCGCAATGCCGATAAATACCACAGTATGGAATTTGGCCATCGCTGGCGGAGGAATTGTTGGTGGCGCGTTGCTAGAGCATGTTGGAGTTCAGTCTTTTCCGGTGGCGCTATTGATCCTGCTACTTGTTGCATTGATTATCGCTTGGAGTGCGAAGAGACACGGATTCCCTAGTAAGCAGTGAAGTCCCTCATCGCAGGATAGTTACAATTTGTAGCTCTATAGCGTTAAATCACTAGCATTATTCTAATTTTCAGTAAATGGAACAATGTGGTAAAGTGGAATGATGGGACAAGTAATCAACAAAAAATAGAGGAGGCAACAAATATTTCATGGGCAACGACTTATACAGAAAACTAGGTGCATCCTTTCTAATTTCCGCTGGAGTAATCTATGCTATTGAACGTGTGGGCTCTTTGATAGCTCGTAGTCAAGAAATTGTAGTGTTATACGAAGCGAATATGTTCGATGCCCTGCCTGAAACTCATATTACAGGCTTCTTCGATAATATCTTTGTGCCAATCCTTACGTTCCTCGGTATGATACTTTTCGTATATGGGTTCCCGAAAAAAATAAAATGAGGTAACTCACTCAATGCGATGGGAACACATTATGTATAGTACAGCGAAGCACTAACAGGAAACGTTAATGAAAAAGTGGTTGCTTTATTCACCGCTTGGGCAAAAAACTCAATCTTTATGATACTTAATAAAGTGACAGAGGAGGTGCTTAAATGGCGGAAAGAAGATGTGGTATTGTCAAATGGTTCAAAGAAGATAAAGGTTACGGACGGATAATGCTAGACGGGCAGGACGATAACCATGTGTTTGTTCACTTTAGCGAAATACGACCAGACCCTATTAGGCTACCGAACGGCTTTCGGTTTCTTAAAGAGGGTCAAAAAGTTGCGTTCGACCTATTCGAGTTCCCGAGTATGGTTGATTCTCAGCGTTGGACAGCTAAGAATGTGCAAATTTTAGAGGACTAAAGAATCGAGACGTATTTCCTAAATGTATGGACTTTCGGGACCCATAATTAAGCTAACAGGCAGGATAATGCTGGTAAATTCCGAATTTACTTATGCTAACAATGATTAATGGGGGGCAGTCCATGGAAAGAAGCAAATTGTATGTTTATCACATTGTCACGAGAAGAAAAATGGACATTGGGCAGATAATTAGCTTTGACAAAAACCAAAAAAACACTTTATATCACTTCTTTTTTGAGAAGGAACAGATGAATTCCAAAGGTGAAGACTTTATTCAAATATTACACCGTCATTATACAAATGACGGCTTTAAGTTGGATAAAGAGAATGCAGATGTAGTTATTAGATATGCGGAACAAACAATCAGAGCTACTAGAGAAGTAATAGTTGAAATGGTCAGATTGCAAGAATATCCTGAATATCCTTCACGGTTGTCTTGCTTATACGCTGCTAAGAGCTATGAAGACGCTCTGAAATGGAAAGAACTTTTTGATTCTTATCATCGAAATGTTTTGCAGATCGTTAAACTTCGGGTTACTGGGAATATCTTTGAAGGAGACGGTAATCTTTTACCAAAGGAAGATGGAATTGCTTTCTCCCGAAAAATCGAACAA
Organism: Paenibacillus paludis; assembly: GCF_042610515.1. Classification (NCBI taxonomy): domain Bacteria; kingdom Bacillati; phylum Bacillota; class Bacilli; order Caryophanales; family Paenibacillaceae; genus Paenibacillus; species Paenibacillus paludis. The sequence continues at coordinate 462,119 of NZ_JBGJZP010000002.1, read as the reverse complement.
GCCAGAGAATATTGGAAAGGCAATGTAAATAACGAACTTCCTGAGCTGCTGATTAATGGGGAAATCGAAGTAGTAGAAATTATTGATGAATTCTCCACTTAATTTCAACAAAAGCGCTGAAAAAGCAAGCTAGAATTAATTGCTCTAAGATCCCCCGCTTATTCACTATAGGGCAGGATTGTATAGCAAGTTGTTTCTGAAGAAAAAAACAATAAACTGGTAGTGTAAGAGGAAATAAAGTAGGGTGGTTATCATATGAAGAAGATTGGTTGTTTGCATGCCCACTACTCAAATATTGAGTATATTCAAAAAGCTATTGCTTCAAATGATTTGGAATTAGTACACTTTGTAGACCCTGGATTAATGAGCAGAATTGCGTCAGATCAAAATTTCGATTTAACAAAAGCCCAAAACAAAGTGAATGAGCAGATTGAATGGATAGCAAATACGAATGTTGATGCAATTCTAATTACATGTACTAATTACATTGCTATTCTCAACGAAGAACAACTTAAGACATCAGTCCCAATAATAAAAATTGATGAGCCATTTATCCATCACGTTTGCAATATAACAAAGCCACAGATGCTACTATTTACTAATCCAGCAACAGTCGAAGGAACCATGAAACGGCTTAATGAATTTGCAACCACACACGCAAAACCAATTAATATTGATGTTCAAGTCATTGAGAATACCTTCGAGCTAATAATGCAAGGAAAGAAGGAGCAGTATGTGAATGAAGTATCAAACTATATAAAGGGTTTGCTTGTCTCTGACCCCAACAAGACCATTTCTGTCGCTCAATTATCCATGGTTGAAACTGCTGAAAAAGTTGAGCGTGAAATGGATGTGCAAATTGGAAATCCATTAAAAACATTGTTAACATATCTTGGATAGAGGTTGAAGTTTAACTTGAAGGATGATTCCCGTGAATAGGGCGATTCTTTGTTTTAAGGGAATCTAGGCAACGATTTTGATTTGAATTACATTGAACTCTAACGGAGAACGATAACCTAATAATGACGTGGAGGCAGCCGGTCACGACGATCGGCTGCCTTTTTTAACCGAACGGGCAGTATAGTTGAATAACCTATCTTTGATATACTTGGTTTATATTGTGGAGGAGAAGGAGGCGGGGGATGAAGCAGCTTTATATAAAGCAGAAAGTATTCAGTCTAAGTGGAAAATTTACGGTAAAGAATCAGCAGGAGGAGGATGTTTATTATGTAGAGGGCAGTTTTATGCAAATTCCAAAGACGTTCTCCATTATGAACACAACAAGAGATGAAGTCGCACTTATTACGAAAAAGGTGTTCAGTTTTTTACCGAAGTTTTTTGTTGAGGTTAATGGTCGAGAGGTGTTAACGATTAAGAAGGAGTTTTCTTTCTTTAAAGCACGCTATACGATTGATTCGGCTGACATAGAGGTACATGGTAATTGGTGGGACATGGATTTTCAGGTCTTACAGCATGGAGTAGTCATAGGCGAAGTGAACAAGGAGTGGTTCACTTGGGGCGATAGCTACAAGATTCAAATATTGAATGAGGAGATGGAGGCAATCATGATTGCGTTCGTTGTCGCAATTGATTGTGTGAAGGCTGACCAAGCTGCTGCTTCTCATCAGTGACTATTTTGTCTAGGTCTTACAATATGAAAGGGGGAATGGCGTTGATTGAACATAGCAATCTTGAAGAATATCAAGATCCGGTAAATTACGATCTTGAATTTGACGGTGAAATTGACAAATATCAGTTCTATCTTGAGCTTGCTAGATCGAGTCCTGGGGAAGTATTAGAGCTTGCTTGTGGTACAGGCTTAACAACGATACCCCTGTCGAAAGCCGGCATAACGATGACTGGTGTAGATATCTCTTCAGCGATGCTCGCATATGCGCGGTTGAAGGCGGAAGGGTTGACTGTTACTTTTATGGAAGGTGATGCCCGTACCTTCGAATCGGACAAGCGATTTTCAATGATTTATTTGACTGGTAATGCATTTCAGGCATTCATAAGTGATCAAGATCAAATTGATTTGCTCACGACCGTTCACAAACATTTACAACCCCATGGAATCTTTGCATTCGAGACCCGTAATCCGGAGGGAACGGATTTATCCGATCAAGAGGAGACAGAATGGGGATCATTCATAGATAAGGATGGGAATAACGTCAAGGTATCAGGCACACAATGTTACGACGCTAGAAATCATGTCATGCATTGGGTCACGATGCGTGATTGGGGGGATAAGCGGACGATTTCCCGAATTGCTTGTCGGTTCACGGATCAGGATACGCTGCATTCTTTATTAACCCGTCACGGCTTTCGCGTCGAACATCAATATGCTGATTGGGATAAGACGCCGTTCTCTCCGTCATCTTCATCTATCATTAGCGTTTGTAGGAAATGTTAGGAGAGACGCAATGCATTGCAATAGAAAAAATCCCCTCAGGTCGAGGGGATTTTTGGTGATCCTAAGTTTAGCATACTTTTCGTATTAATAATTCAATGACAAAAAAATCGTTGGAGATGAGTGTATGGATATAAACGTAAGGAAGGCAAGAATTGAAGATGCTAATGACTTGTCTGAATTAATTTTATTGGAACTGATTCCAACATTGAAAAGATGCAAAATCAGGTTTTAGTTCACAATTTTCAAATTCCGTTCCTCAAAAATTTCTTTGGCAACAAAAACGGCATTAAGAACTCTTGGAAAACCAGTATAGGGAATGCAATGCATAATCGCTTCAATTACTTCATTGGGTGTAAGTCCTACATTGAGAGCTGCGTTGATATGCACGTTTAGCTGTGGCTCACATCCGCCTTGTGTTGTAAGCGATGCGACCGTTATTAGCTGACGCTGTTTGAGATCAAGCACTTCCCTTGAGTATATCTCTCCAAATGCAAATTCAACAACGTACTTTCCCAGGTCGGGAGCAATGTCCCTCATTGACTCAATAACACGTTTTCCTCCTTCACCATCTATTTGCATTAGTTTTTCCCAACCACGTGTATAACGTTCATTTGACATATATTATTCCTCCTCTGTGTAACTTGAATTAAATGTTACACTTTAGAGTGCACTCTAAAGCAATGGCTTTTTTTGATGTGCTATAATAATATTTATGGAACCTAATTTTTTTACAATTCAACAAATCTCTGAAATGACAGGGCTTACTGTTCACACATTGCGCTATTACGAGAAAATCGGATTGCTTTACGGGATCCATCGAGATACAAGTGGGTATCGCCAGTATTCAGAGACTGATATCTCGTGGATCCATTTTTTACTCCGATTGCGGGTAACAGGAATGAAAGTCAGTGATATGAAGCGTTTTTCTGATCTGCGAAGTCAAGGAGAGGCTACAATAAGTGCAAGACGAGAGCTGTTGGAAACCCATCAAAAAAACGTTCTTGTTCAAATTAATGAACTGAAGAACAACCTGAAGATGATTGATGAAAAGATAGAATCTTATAAATGGATGGAGGGGCAAGACAGTAAAGAACAATGTCTATTCGTTCCTGATAATTGATAGACCGCCCCTTGCTCATAGCTTTCGCTTCCCCTTCTTCACCCAATCTGAGAGTTGTGTTCGTTCTTTTTAGACAAAGGAAAACTCCCCTTCAAGTAGCGGTTTATTTATTAAACCTGTCTAATTGAAGGGGAGTATATCAAAATCGATAGCCTGTTCCGTGATTATAATAGCGAGGTTACGAACTTCACTTCCGGAAAGCGGCTATCCGGTCCTTTCATTAAGATTCCGCTTTGATTTTTCAGATACATATCGAAGAAATCCAGCATATAGGTATTGATAACGGAGTTCGCTCTTTCGGGCGCAATCTTTCCTGTAGCGCCCAGCATTTTGAAAATCGGAGTAATGAACTGTACGTCGGCAAAATTCAAATGCTCCGTATTGTCGATATAGAGGACTTGTCCCCCTTCGTTGACCGTTTCGCGCATCCGTTCAAGCTCCAACTTTTTATCTTTCGTTACTTGATCCTCCCACTCTCTTGTTGAGCCCATACGGTTAAGCTCTGCATCCGTGTAGACCCGGTTATCCATCACCATTTTTAATTTTTCGAATTCGCTTTCCGAGTTGATGAACAAAAACGGCTTTCGCAGACCCTCTCTGTCACGCAGTCGATAAAGCCCTCCATCAAAGTCTATTCCAACCTCGATTCGCGGATCGTAAGAAGCGTCATAGGCCGTCGCTCCGCCGATGGAATGACCGAACACCCCGACATGACCGAGATCAATCCTCCCTTTTAGATGACTTGGAATCTGCCCCGATTGGATGAGTTCGAATTGGTCCAGCGCAAACGCCACATCGCCGGTTAAAACTTTTCCCAACTTGTCGCGATTTCCGCTTTCCGTCCGGTAATCATGGTCGGGCGAGAATAAGTCGTTGGTTGTGCTGGTCGTGATTCGACCGTCCGGAAACTCAGTTGCAAATGTATTGTAGGTGTGGTCGATCACTGCCACGATATATCCGTGACTCGCGAGATTTTCGGCTTGCGACGTGTGGAGGAACCTGGAAGAGCCGAAGCCGGGATTCGCAAGGATCAGCGGGTATGAAGTCTGTGCCGAAGAAACTTCGGCCCCCGAATAAGCATGACTGGATACGTACTTCAGGTGTTGAAAAGTAAACCCGGGAAGGCCATAGTTCGCGGACATATAACGTAAAATCTGGGTATCGGGAATAAAGGGAGCGTACTTGCCGTTGCCAGCTTGAGCCGGATACCATACCTGAACCATCAATTCTCTCTTACCATCTCTGGCTTCGTCGAAAATCTCTTCCCTATTTGTATCCACGAAATGAAAAGTTTGCGTTCCTACCTTAAATTCGCCTGTCGGTTCAGGTAGTCTATATACAGGAAAAGCATACATGAGACCCGCTGTTACGACCAGCATTATCGCTATAGCGGTATAAGCTGAACCCAACATGAATCGTGGGATTTTTTTTTGCCGGTTTTTTTAAAATAGCTATAACCTGAAATGGCTAAAAAAATGATCGTTATGCAATATGGGGGGAATAGCTGAACTCTGTATCCTTCCACCGTCCAATGAATGACCAGTAGAAGTGTGGCGATCCCGCTTGCAACGAATACTGGAATTCTACGCCTTCCTTTTTTTAATAGGATTGTTAATGCAAACAAGCCGATGTTTGACAAAAAAAGCAACAGTTCAAACAGCCTCATCTCGATTCTCCTTTTTAAAAATTCTTTTTTCATTTGTTCCAATCTTATCCTGCCAGGCTGGCCTGAGCTATCGATTTGCCTTACATCTACCTTACAAGTTTGAAATTCGATCTTGCGGTATTGGAGGACTATAATAGATTCCAACGGAACCTAATCCAGCCTATTCAAACTATAGAAACACAGTAAGTTCCAATCGCTCTTCGGCGAAGGCATGCTGTTCGCCAAGCTATTCATGATGATCGGAGCCGATGTGTTGCAGATAAGCCCGCTGCCATACTACATGCCAAGCAAAACAAGTTTTGGATATATCTGTTCGGGATAGCTGCTTGTCAAGAAAATGCAGCGTATTGATACACGATTATGAAGCTAACTGAGGACGTTCAACGACTGCAAATTTCAAATAGGTGCTGATAATATGAAGAAAAGCACAAGGGAAATCAATGTTCGAGATAAAAAATACGTTTATGTTATTAAGCAAAAATACCACCAAGGTGCATGTCAAATCACTCTTTCTATATCATTAAAGGAACTGAAGAACATAACATGTTCCTTCCACTTTTGTACATGGGATGACCCGATTTCGGGAAGCCCTCTGTTAGTTGGTGTTCACTTAAAGAAAATAACCTCGGGTGATATTGAAGGTTTTAATTTACATTACCCAGGAATAGTTAAGCAGTTTGTTTTATATGGTTTGGAAAATGGGTGGAATGGATCAAACAGAATTGAGTTTAATGATGGGCTGGAAATACTCAGTAATATGGGATATGACGTGTTATGGCTTAAACCAGGATACATTCAGCATTAAGTTACGTATTCCCATGCCAAAACAGATTTAATAAACTCGATTATGGAAAAGTTAGGGCTAATCTAACGGGATACTAGTATGCGTTGGATATTCCTTATTTTACGGCAGGAGATGATACTTTGAAGTTTTTTATTGATTGGCTAAACCGCAATCGAATACGTCGATGCGAAGCCTGTCGCACTGAGCTTAGTATTTATGCATATTCCTCCGGTGAATCGCAGATTTTGTACTGTGTTGCATGTAATGAATTTTATTATAGGGCAAACCCTAGCTCTCCCATATTTAAGTATGAAGTTCCCGAGGGGCTCTTAAAGATATGGGAAATGGACCCTTATAATAGATATTATACAGGGATTCCAATTAGCGAAGCATACGAACCCAAGTGGATTAAATTTCTCCGTAGATTATCAAAATAGCGGGACACGATAGTTCAAACACGACATGTAGACAGCCAGTCATTTCGATCGGCTGTCTTTGTTGAATTGCTACAGAAACCCCTTTTCTCTCAATAATTTTTCTGTGCTTTCCCACAACCTGCGCTGCATGGCATCATCTCCTCCGGGAGAGACTGGCTCAATGGATTGTCCTGTTCCGACATTAAAGTATCCACCCGTCTTATTTAGATATTCCGGATCAACAATTAATCGGGTAATAATATCGGTTCCTCTTCGCGGATCTCCCAGGCGCAGGGCTTTCAACAATCGTTCGAGTACGGGGGCGAACCAAAGTTCTCGTCCGAGTCCGGTAACATTAAATCCAGGATTCAGTGCATTTACGCTAATACCCGTTCCTGACCACCTCCGCGCAAGTTCAGCCGAAAACATAATATTTAATAATTTGGTTTTTCCATAGACAGGGGATGAGCCGCGAGCGGTAAAGGGAGTTGTATCTGTTAAATCCTCTGGTAGCTTCAATATACCGTGACGGCGTGAAGCTTCAGAGGCAACATTGACAACTCTGGCATGGCTCGAGTTTTGCAGGGAAGGTTTTAGAATCTGTGTTAAAATCCAGGGAGCGAAATAATTGACGGTAATCATCTCAGGAAGACCCTCGGGGGTGATGCGAGGCTTAAAAGCATGAATCCCCACATTGTTCAACAGCACATCGATTTTAGGATATTCGGCAGCTATTTCACTCCCAACCCGTGAAACGTCCTTAACTGACGAAAAGTCTCCATAAAAGAAATCAATATTCGCTGAAGGTGCCTGCTCCTTAATGCGTTCTCTCGTGATTTCAGCGCGTTCTTTACTCCGGGCAGTCAAAATAAGGTCAAATCCGCGTTTTGCTAATTCGAGCGCGACAAGCTGCCCAAGTCCACTGGTAGCACCTGTAATGACAACATTTTCTTTATTAGCCATCGTCATTTCTCCTTCCTATGATACACTTTAAAAGTGGATAATCACTATAACCTGCCTATAAATATAGTTGACATATATCCACTATATTGATTTAGTTGATATATGTCAACTATATAAAGGTTTTATTTAGACCTAAAGAAAGGTGAATAAGAATGAACGAGATAAACGTACCTAGGGATAGACTTGAGATTGAATTGGGCGAACAGCTTAATGCTCTCATTAGTTCTGCACATGCATTAAATGTAAAAGCCGCTGCTAAATTCGATTCCTCCATACAGCCTGCTGCCTTCCATCTTGTTCGCTGGCTGTATTCCTATGGCGCCACTAATGCCGCCGCTTTAGCTGAATCAACAGCAATGGATCGAAGTTCGGTCAGTCGCCTCGTCAAACAACTTCAAGCTTTGGGATATGTAAAACGAGAAACGTCGGCTAATGATGGACGGGGAGTTGTATTATCTCTTACCGATTACGGGCAACAAAAAGTTTTAGATGCGCTGAAGGAAAAAGAGACTGTGTACTATGAACGGCTTTCGGACTGGAAAGATGCAGAGCTTCATGATTTCATCCAAAGGCTGAGGCACTTTAATGGATTTCGTAGTTAAAGTGGAACTCTTAACGCATTGCCAGAACAATTTGTAAAATCAAGTAGCACAAGGAGTTTTGTTGTTCCGCTAACAGAAAACGTTAGCTCAATAAAACAGCGGCAGTCCAGGACTTTATTTCGTCCACGGCTGCCGCTGTTTTTATATTGAAGGCTAGTCTAATGCTTTATTTACTTTATTCTTGCTGATAAATGCGGTAATTTCCGCTTAAGGCCAGCAGACTGAAGAAATGCAGGCAGTTGTCGTAGTACCGGCGGACCCCGCTGCGCAGAGGCGTATTCCAGAAGAGCCTTGCGAACGGCTCCGCATCCGGTCCATCGGCAGCGAGCGAGGCCATCGCCAGCGTAGCCAGGAGTCCGACCGGATGTAGTGCCGGTTCCTCGAACGGATGGCCGTCAATGGTGTATCGGCGGTAATCCGCAGGTTCAATGTCCCGGAAGAATTGCTGAATCCGGTTCGACTGCTCGATCTGCGAGGGATCGCTGCGGAACCATTCATAGTCCAGCGCAATATTGGCCGCTACGCGGTAGGCATCGCTGAAGAAATGCCGGAAATCGCCATGGGGCTGAGGAGCTGCAGGTGTGCCGTCGAAATTTGCGTATTCCGGGGAAAGGCCGGTTACCGGATGGCAGGCTTGATGCAGGTAAACTCTGCTTGCTTCCGCAGCCTCCTTCCAGAATGTGCGGTCCTGCTCGTCTGCCTCCCGGGCAAACAATTCGTAGAAATGAGGCAGATGGTAGGAAGGATCACTGAAAGGAGACTCGGGAACGAACTTGATCAGCTTGTTCGCCGGGTCCCACATCGGGTCTCCCTCACCTTGTTCTCCCTTATGCACGCAGGCGCGGAGAATCGTCTTCGCCTGTTCAGAATAGTTGTACGGCTCCGGCCCGTCACCCCAGCGGCTGGAAGCGAAGAACAACGCCATCGCGAAGAATTCTTCACCGTCTGGTGCGGGTCCTTGGGACAGGCGGCTGCCGTCCGGCTTGCAGTGCCAGGCAAAATAATCCTTGTAGCGTCCTTCCGTATGCTGCATGAACACCTTGGAGAAAAGCCACAGCCGGTCGAATTCATCTTTCTTATTCATTTGCACAGCCATCATCATCCCGTAGGACATGCCTTCGGAGCGCACATCGGAATTTCCGGTATCCAGCATATAGGCTTTATCGTTGTCCGCCGGATAATAGATCCGCACATCGGGAGCCCCGTAGAACAAATCGTTCCACGCCTGTTCAAGCCTTGCTTGGATCTCCTCTTCCGTATAGCCAATCTCTCTGAACAGATTTCTATATTCATGCGTGTAATAAGAACCCTCTTTGCTAATGTTCATAGCACCCTCCAATAGAACTGATTTTGCCCAAAGTATAGCATGGCGGAAGGTGAACAAATTAAAGCGTTTTCCCTGAAAAATATAGTTCAAACCTATTTTGATAAAAAAATAAAGTCTGAATAAATTACATTATATGGTAAAAACCCTTGACATGCATATGATAGAATTTATTTAAGAGTGTTTTTTTTGTTCAAATTAGGAGGCCTTATGCATAAATATATAAGTGTTCACGGAGCCAGGGAAAATAATCTGAAGAATGTCAGTCTTAACATCCCACGCAACCAATTCGTAGTTTTTACCGGGGTAAGCGGATCGGGCAAATCGAGTCTGGCTTTTGATACGTTGTATGCCGAAGGACAAATGCGTTATGTGGAATCGCTCTCGTCCTACGCCCGGCAATTTCTGGGGCTTAGGGGCAAGCCGGATGTCGATTCTATCGACGGACTTTCACCTGCCGTAGCCATCGAGCAAAAGACGACTTCAAACAATCCGCGTTCAACAGTGGGGACAGTTACAGAAATTTATGATTATCTGCGTTTGCTGTGGTCCAAGATCGGAATTCCCCATTGCCCCTCGTGCGGGAGAAGGGTCGAACGCCAATCTGTGGATCAGATTGTGGAACAGATCAGCAGTCTTCCTATCGGAACCAAATACGAAATACTGGCTCCCGTCGTCCGTGACCAAAAAGGAGAGCATCAGCATGTATTCGAACAGGCCAAACAAAATGGATATGTCCGGGTCCGGGTGAATGGGGAGGTTCATGACTTATCCGGTGAAATACGCTTGGACAAAAATAAAAAACATCAAATCGCAATAGTGATTGATCGTCTGATAGTGAAGGACATAGATGTTCAAAGGCTGTCAGACTCCCTGGAAACGGCATTGTCGCTCTCAGGCGATCTGGTCGTTATTCGTCAAACCGCCAGCGGTGAAGAGACCTTATTCTCACAGACCTATGCCTGCCCTTACTGCTCGATCTCACTGCCGGAGTTATCCCCGCGTATGTTCTCGTTCAACAATCATGAGGGTGCTTGTCCGGCCTGCTCAGGTTTGGGTTCGCATTTGAAGGTCGATCCGGGCAAGGTTATTCCTGATAAAAGCCGCTCGATCAACTCAGGCGGGATTGTGGCCAACGGCTGGAACAATGTCAAAAGTAATTCCTTTTGCAAAATGTACTATGAAGCGCTCGGAGCAAGGTATGGCTTTGACTTCGACACTCCGCTTGGCGAGCTTACGGAAGAAGCACTGGATGCGCTGCTGTATGGAACCCGTGGAGAGAAGCTTGAAGTGTACCATCCCAGTGAGGCCTTAAGAAAATATGTGAAAGAATCCTTTGAAGGCATTGTGAACAATCTGGAGCGGCGTTACCGCGAGACACAGTCTGAGGCGATGCAAAAAGAAATTGAAGAGTACATGTCCGTATTGCCCTGTCCGGATTGTCACGGTGACCGCCTGTCCCCAGTTGTTCTTGCAGTTACTGTTAATGGGTTGAATATATCGGAATTCTGCAGCTTATCCATTGACGCGGAACTGCAATTGATTAGAAATCTGAGCTTGTCGAAGGAACATTCCAAGATTGCCGGTTCTATTCTTCAGGAGATTGATTCCAGATATCAGTTCCTGAACAACGTAGGGCTGAACTATTTAACGCTTTCCAGAGCTGCCGGAACTTTATCGGGCGGTGAAAGCCAGCGCATTCGTCTGGCGACGCAGCTCGGTTCCGGGCTGATGGGCGTACTGTATATTTTGGACGAGCCTTCGATTGGGCTGCATCAACGGGACAATGACCGCCTGCTGCTGGCTTTGAAAAAAATGCGTGATCTCGGCAACACCTTAATCGTCGTGGAACACGATGAGGATACCATACGGCAGGCGGACTGGATCGTGGACATTGGTCCTTATGCCGGTACGAATGGCGGTGAAGTGGTGGTGCAGGGGGGACTTGAAGACATCCTGGCGGAGTCCCGCTCCATTACGGGCCAGTATCTTTCCCGGCAAAAGCAGATCCCCGTACCTGAAACGCGCCGTGCCGGAACTGGACAACAGCTAACCATTACAGGGGCAGCCGCCAACAATTTGCAGGGGATTCATGTGTCGATTCCGCTCGGTACGTTCACTTGTGTCACAGGGGTTTCAGGCTCAGGTAAGTCTAGTCTGGTCAACGAAATCCTGTACAAAAAGCTGGCAGCATCGCTCAACAGGGCTCATACCGTTCCCGGAGCTCACCTGAGCATAGAAGGAATGGAGCATCTGGACAAGATCATCAATATCGACCAACAACCGATCGGACGTACCCCGCGATCCAATCCGGCCACCTATACAGGTTTGTTTGATAATATCCGCACGCTGTTCTCGCTCACCAATGAAGCGAAGATTCGTGCTTATGGCCCGGGACGGTTTTCCTTCAATATAAAAGGGGGCCGTTGTGAGGCTTGTGCGGGCGAAGGATTGATTAGGGTGGAAATGCACTTTCTCCCGGATGTCTATGTGCCCTGCAGCATTTGCAAAGGGCGAAGATACAGCCGTGAAACGCTTGAGGTCCACTATAAAGGCAAGAGTATTGCGGATGTACTGGAAATGACGGCTCAGGAAGCAGTTCAGTTTTTTGAGAATATTCCTAAAATCCGCAAAAAGATCGAAGCGCTCTGCAGCGTGGGACTCGGTTATATTAAGCTCGGGCAATCGTCCACCACATTATCCGGAGGGGAAGCGCAGCGGGTAAAGCTGGCAGCAGAGCTGCTTAAGCCGGCAACCGGGTCTACTATTTATGTCATGGATGAGCCGACGACCGGGCTGCATTTTTCAGATGTGCATCAATTGATTGATGTGCTGCATTCGTTAACCGATGCGGGCAATACCGTAGTCGTTATTGAACATAATCTGGATTTGATCAAAAATGCAGATTACATCATTGATCTGGGACCTGAAGGTGGAGCGGAAGGCGGAACGATTGTATGCACAGGCACACCGGAGCAGGTAGCTTCTGTTGAAACGAGCTATACAGGCCAATATTTAAAAAAAGAGCTGGATAAAAGTTGTGTGCAGAGTGGATGAAAGGAGCATTGCCGCAATGAACTGGGTAAATGAACAAATCTATCATACCGGGTATGGCCCTGGAATTGTCGTCAGCCATATCGACGGACGGATAAGCGTGTTATTTTCGGAAGCCATTGGTGAAAAAAGCTTTCTGTATCCGGAAGCCTTTGAGCGCTATTTGAAAACAGCCAATCCTTCTTTTCAGGAACAAGCTGCTGCAGATTTACAATTGAAAAGGGAGCAGGTGGCAGCAGAAAAGATCCGCCAAGAGCAGCTTCGTATAGAAGAAATCCATAAGCTGGCTGAGGAAAAGCTTGCAGCAAAGAGCAAAGCCCGCAAGAAAGCAGCGCCGCGGAAGAAGAAAATTTAAGTATCAGGAACTTTATTATTCCGGAGGAATTATCGTATGTATCAGTATGAGGATCAGGAATTTGCCGGGGTGCATTTTGATGGACAGTTCTTTTTATGCGCTCCTATGGTGCAAAGGTAGACTGAATTTCCCGAGTCCATCCTATATTGAATATACAAAGAAATCGCTTCTTTTTGAGATGGTTGGTGGCACTTCCATTTTACCAAAAAGGGCGATTTCTTTTTTTGCGTTTTTTTAAGATTGCATAAACTTGTTCTGCTCAAACAACCAGGGGTGTCCCAAGCTTATTCGTCCGTTGATCCCCGATACTCGCGCGGTGATTTGCCGTACCAGCGTTTGAATTGCCGGCTGAAATGGGCAATATCACGGTAACCCAGAATGCCCGAAATCTGGCTCACGGATAAGCTGGGATCATCCAGAAGTACCTTTGCTTCATGAAGCATTTGCTCGGACAGAAAGACTCTGGGCGACATGCCGAAGACTTGCCGGAATACACGGTAACAATGTGAGGCGCTGATCCCAAGCTCTGCAGCAATGTCATCAATGCCGTAATGGCTGTCGTAAGGCAGTTCCAGCTTGAATTGCTGATAGACCAGTCCCTGCAGGCGGCTGCGGATCTGGTGGGCAAGCTCTACCTTCTCATAAGTAGTGGACGAAGATAAATGAGCATCAATGGAAAAGGCCTCCCACAGCTGGGCGAACAGATCGAAAACTGCGGACTGCAGCCGCATTCGCTGGGACATCGTAATATCTCCGGCAATTGACTTTGAAATCTCCACCAGTTTAGAGAGAACCGGACCTAATTTATGGGCAATGGTGCTGTCGGATTCAAAGAGAACATGGTTCAGGCGGCTCAGCAGGGAGATCAGGATCTTGTCATCGATATCAAAATGAATGCAGAAATAGGTGAAGGGCTTGCCATTGCCGCTTCGACTGGAATGTGAATCTCCGGGCCTTAGCAGGACCAGATCTCCGGCCCGCTGAGTATAGCTGTGATTATTTACGATAATCAGCTGTTCTCCTTCAAGCACATAATTAAATTCGTATTGAGGGTGAGCATGGACGGGATAATCCCACTCTCCACTTACCTTTCGCAGATGCATACCGAACAGATTAAGAGTTGTTTTCACATCCGGTATAATCGTTTCATTGATACTTTGTCCAAGTACAGGCGGCAGAAATGCTGAAACCACAAGAAGCTCCCCCCCCGATTATTTGAGTTCTGTTTTGTCTATATCAGTATATCTGAGTTCTGCTTGATTTGGGTAAATAAATGCTCGATTTGACAATGTTCCCGGCTGCCGGCGTCAGATATGATATAGAGAAAGCGGAGGATTCTGCTGCGAACCGGTCGCTGACCCGGGAAGCTGTACGCTAAGTCAAATTACTTCAGGCCAGAACAAGGAGGAATTCTGCATATGAAAGCATCCAACGATAATAAACATACTCTTGCTGACAGTGGATACAATGCCTGGTTAAGCTATCCGGTGCTGCCGCAAGGGAACGCATATAATCAATACGTGAAATGGTGCGGGGCCGTGAAGGCTGCCGAAAAGGACGATATGGTTCAGGCTGCGCTTCAGGAATGGCAAAGAGGTATTGAATCTATGCTGGGCATAAAGGTGTCATCCAAACCGGATGGGCTGTGTATTGCCATCGGCACCTTCCAGGGAGGAAATGAATTAATTTCCAGTGTGTTTGCTGAAGATACCCTTGCAAAGGTGGGCCCCGAAGGCTTTGCGATCCGATCCAGTGAAGAAAATGACTGCATTGCAGTAGGCGCTTCATCACCGGCGGGTGTTCTCTATGGTGTATTTCACCTGCTGCGCCTGATCGGCAGCCTGCAGAGCATTGAAGGGTTGGACGAGGTAGTCAATCCGGTGAACGGGCTGCGGATGATCAACCATTGGGATAATTTTGACGGCAGTGTGGAGCGGGGATATTCGGGAAGATCGTTTTTGTATGAAAACAACCGGTTCACGGACGACCTGGAGCGTATCCGCGATTATGCGCGGTTGATGTCCTCGGCAGGCATCAACGCGATTGCGATCAATAATGTGAATGTCCATGCTCTTGAAACGCTGTTTATTTCGAAGTACCTGCCCGACGTTTCAAGAATTGCCGATGTGTTCAGGCTGTATGGGATCAAGCTGTTCCTGAGCGTTAATTTTGCCGGTCCGATGCATGAGGGAGAAGTAGGGACAGCCGATCCCTTGGACCCTGAAGTACGCAGGTGGTGGCAGAGTAAAGCAGCCGAAATCTATGCAGCCATCCCCGATTTTGGCGGATTTGTGGTCAAGGCCGATTCGGAGAACCGCCCGGGTCCGTTCACCTATGGCCGGGACCATGCCGACGGGGCCAACATGCTGGCCGAAGCGCTTGAACCGTTTGGCGGAATCGTGATCTGGCGCTGCTTCGTCTATAACTGCAAGCAGGATTGGCGGGACCGCAAGACCGACCGGGCCAGAGCAGCCTATGACCATTTCAAACCGCTCGACGGCAAATTTAACGATAACGTGATCCTGCAGATCAAGAACGGCCCGATGGATTTCCAGGTCAGAGAGCCTGTATCGCCACTGTTCGGGGCGCTGGAGCGGACCAATCAGGTGATTGAATTCCAGATTGCCCAGGAATATACCGGCCAGCAGCGCCATGTCTGTTATCTGGTCCCCCAATGGAAAGAGATCATGGAATTCAACACCTATGCCAAAGGAGAGGCTTCCCCTGTAAAGCATATCGTGGATGGATCACTATGGGGCAACCGTTACAGTGGTATTGCAGCGGTTTCCAATGTGGGCAATGACAAGAATTGGACCGGCCATCTGCTGGCACAGGCGAATCTGTACGGATACGGACGTCTTGCCTGGAATCCGGAGCTGACGGCAGAGCAAATCGCCAGTGAATGGATCTCGCTGACCTTTGGCACAGACCCGGTAGTATCAGGCGTCATTAGCCGGATTTTGCTTGATTCGTGGGAGATTTATGAATCCTACACGGCACCGCTGGGCGTAGGCTGGATGATCAATCCGGAGCATCATTATGGACCGAATGTCGACGGTTATGAATATTCGCAGTGGGGCACCTATCATTATGCCGACCATCGGGGAATCGGCGTAGACCGGACGGTTAAGACAGGCACTGGCTACAGTGCCCAATATTTAGGCAGCAATGCTGAGCACTATGATTCTCTGGAGGAATGCCCCGATGAATTGCTACTGTTCTTCCACCATGTTCCATATACCCATGTGCTTCATTCCGGGAAAACCGTGATCCAGCATATTTATGATGCCCACTTCGAAGGTGCGGAGCGTGCAGCAGAGCTGTTGTCAATGTGGACCAGTCTAAAGGACAAGGTTGCAGAAGGTCTTTACGTACAGGTGGAGGAACGCCTGAAGGAGCAGGCCGGTCATGCCAAGGAATGGTGCGACCAGATCAATACGTACTTTTACCGGAAGAGCGGGATCGAAGATAACAGCAAACGGGTCATTTACTGAGGGGGAACGGACATGAGCAAGCATTCACAAGTCACAAGACAAGATAAGCTGCCCTTGACCATGAAAGCAGCGGTCATGGACAAACCCGGGAGCATCGTAATTAAGGAAGTGCCGGTACCGGAGGTTGGCGATCATGAAGTGCTCGTCCAGGTTATGGCCGTTGGCGTATGCGGCTCGGATCTGCACTACTATGAGCATGGCCGGATTGGGCGGTTTGTAGTGGAGAAGCCGATTATTCTGGGGCATGAATGTGCGGGAGTTATTGTTGCCGCAGGAGAAAAGGTAACCAAAGCAGTCATCGGTGACCGTGTTGCAGTTGAACCGGGAGTGACCTGCGGACACTGCAGCGCCTGTAAGGCTGGAAGATACAATCTTTGCCCCGATGTCCAGTTCCTTGCGACACCTCCTGTAGACGGAGCATTCGTACAGTATCTGGCGATCCGCGAGGATATGGTGTTCAGGATTCCCGCTCATTTGTCTTTTGAAGAAGCGGCTTTAAATGAACCCTTCTCGGTAGGCATCCACGCGGCCAAACGAAGCCGGCTGCAGGCAGGTGAGACGGTGGCGATCATGGGGATGGGGCCTGTCGGGCTGATGGCGGTTGCGGCAGCCAAATCCCATGGGGCCTCCCGGATCATTGTGACCGATCTGGAGGAGGTCAGACTGGAGGCGGCGCTGCGCCTTGGAGCGACGCATGCGATCAATATCAGGAAAGAGGACGCGGTAGAGACCATCAAGCAATTAACGGATGGGGCGGGCGTAAATGTGGCCTGGGAGACTGCCGGTAATCCGAAAGCGCTGCAGTCGGCACTATATTCCATACGGCGCGGGGGAAGGCTGGCTATCGTAGGTCTGCCGGCACAGGATGAGATACCGCTTAATGTGCCCTTTATTGCGGATAACGAAATAGACATTTACGGCATCTTCCGATATGCCAATACGTACCCCAAAGGAATCGAATTTTTGGCTTCGGGAGACGTGGACGCAGGTGTGTTAATTACAGACCGTTACCCGCTGGCAGAAACCCGCGAAGCGCTCGAACGGGCCATTCATAACAAAAGCGGCAGCCTGAAGGTTATTGTATATCCCAATGAATAGACCAGAGTCTCGATGAGGCTTATGCTCACAAAACATTAGGAGGGCATAATGACACCTACTTTCGGATGCATTATAGATAAATTAACGGCAGGAATTGCTACGCCGGACGGAACTGTAGACAAGCTGGAGCCAGGGTGCCTGGAGACGAAGGTGCAGGGAATCGTTACAGCCTTCTCCGCTTCACAGTATGTCATAGAACAGGCTATTGCCTTGGGCGCCAATTTGATCATCACGCACGAAGGCGTTTTTTTCAGTCATCAGGATCACCGGGAATGGCTCATGCATGACCCTGTATATAAGCAAAAAGCTGATCTGATCGCAGGCTCGGGACTGGGGATTTACCGGTTTCATGATTACCTGCACCGCTATACACCGGATGGGATCATGGAAGGCCTTCTCCGGGCGCTTGATTGGCAGAAATATGTTTCGTCACATCAGCCCTCTGCATCCATTCTGACTATTCCTGCTATGAAGGTTGTGGAGGTTGCAGAATATCTGAAACGGCAGCTTCAAATTCCTTACTTGCGTGTAGCAGGCAGCCTCTCAACTTCATGCCGCAGAGTGGGAATACTGGTCGGTTACAGGGGCAGCGGTGCCACGGCGATCCCCTTAATTGAACAAGAGTCCCTCGATTTAATCATAGCCGGAGAAGGTCCGGAGTGGGAGACTCCAGAGTATATAAGGGATGCAGCCCATCAAGGGCGGAGTAAAGCCTTAATTATGCTGGGCCATGCAGAGAGTGAAGCGCCCGGCATGAGTTATCTGGCAGAGCGGCTGTCGTTGCAGTTTCCACAGCTTCCGGTCCACTTTGTTAAAGACCAGCCGGTGTTTCAAATCGTATAAAGCCCGAAGCCTCTTTTGAAGCAAAAGGACGGAGGAACAGCCTGTTCACTCCTTGTATCCTCCTGCCGACAAAGAGGTTTTTGAGTTTTCACTGCAATAGGCTATTGCAAAAGCGGAAGTTTACAAATAATCAATCAGGTTCATTTTGTAGATTGCCCTCCGGGTCATTTATATATATAGTTGAAATCTAGCAAGGACAAAGGCAAAGACACCGTAAGGGAGTGCGGAATATGAAGCAAAAAAAGTTGATGTTCAGCAAAAGTGTGGCCTACAAATGGATTGTCTCCTATGCTGTGATTATGCTTATTCCGCTTATTGTTAGCGCTATCATATATCTGCAAACTAAACAAATCGTTGAATATGAAATTGAGCGGGCAGGCCATGCAATGCTGAAGCAGATGCAGAATACGGTCGACAGTGAAATTGACCAGGCTGAGAAGATGGCTATGCAGTTGTCCATTCATAATGATGTGAATAAATACTTGAACATGACAACCAAGGAAGAGAAGAGTCAATCCTTTCAGATTTACAAAACCCGTCAGGAGTTAAGCAAATATAAATCGACAAATGATTTTGTGAGCGGAATTTATTTGTATTCAAGCCGTCTGGACAAGGTGCTGACGGATGAGACCTATGTAGACAGTCAAACCTTTTATGAGATGAACCGCCAAATGATTGGTATGCCTTATGAAGAGTGGTTGTTACTGTTGAAGGGTGAGTCTGCCGGGGGCAAGGCATTGACCCCTTTCACCCAATTCAAACGTTGGGAAACTAAGGTTGTTTTAATGAAGCCTTTCTCAAGCGCCGGAGCGGAAAATGCATTTAAAGGAGCGCTTATCCTTCCGCTGAACGGCAGCAAAATTCAAAGTATGCTGAAAAATGTGGATTGGGTCAATAAAGGTGATGTGTATATTGTAGATAAGAATAATCAAATTTTGTTCCAGAACAACAGCCTTGCCGGCTTTCAGAACGTGCCGTACACCGAAGAAGGCGGCAAAAAAGCTGGAACCTCTTTCATAAATATCGCCGGGACCGAAAACATGGTATCTTTTATCGATTCAGACACAACAGACTGGAAATATATAAGCGTCTTTCCTTCAAGTGTGTTTTGGGAAAAAGCGCGGGAAATCCGCAATCTGAACCTGTTCGGGCTGCTGCTCTGCTTTTTGGTCGGAGGCGGCGTGATTTCATATTTTGCCCGCAAGAACTATAATCCTGTACGCGAATTAGTGAATATGTTCTCGGGTGCCAAGGATGTGCAGACACAGCGGGTACTGGATGAGTTTTCCTTCATCAGGGAGAGCGCTTTGGCCACCATCCGTGAAAGAGATGACAGTAACAACCGGCAGTTCAGGCAGCTTCGTGTCCTGCAAACCTATTATTTATCCCGTCTGCTTAAAGGACAGGCTGAAGATGGATTGTCGGTGGAGGAAGCGGCAAGACTGCATCATTTTAAATGGGATTCTGAGGATTTCGCGGTGCTGCTGTTCTATATCCAGGGCGGGGGAGAAGGCAGTCCTTCACCAAGCCTTTCCAATTTCATCGTTTCTAATATCATCATGGACTTCACCGGCGGTCACCATAGTCTAAGCTTTACCGAAATGGACGGCATGCTGGCAGCTGTAATCAATATCAATGCCGAACGTTCGGCCAGCTGGAAAGAGGATATTGAGGAAGCACTGACCAATACACTGGAGTTTATTGACCGGAAGTACCGTCTGCAGATTGTTATGGCCGGAAGCGAGCGCCACACCGGACTGAACAGCCTGCACCAGGGTTATCTTCAGGCGCTGGAGGCTCAGGAATACCGGCTGGTGCTGGAAGAGAATCTGTCTATTTGGTATGGGGAAATTGAGCCGCAGGAAACGGATTATTACCTCTCCATCAATGATGAAGTCGTATTTATTAACCTGATTAAAAGCGGGGAGTTTGATAAAGCATCAGCTATGGTGGATGCCATTCTGGCACAGTTTTTCGGTTCCCAGGTGTCCATTGAGCTGGTGAGGTATGCGATGATTGATTTGACCAGCTCGATTATGAAGGCAATTCCTCAAGAGGCCCAGCGGTCCAAGCTGTGGGAAGAATGGCGTCCAATGAAACGTCTATTAGTCTGCACAACACGCGGGGAATTCCGGCAAGAGCTGATGGAGCTGACGCGGATGGCCTGCGGCATGGCCAATGAGAAGCTGACTCTGATGTCCAATACCGGAATTGGGGAAGAGGTATCTGCGTATGTGAAGGACAATTATGCGGATATCAATCTCAGCGTATCTATGATCGGCGCCCATTTCGGCATTACTCCCCAGTACGTATCCAGGTTATTTAAGGAACAAACCGGGCAAGGGCTGCATGATTACATCAGCCAGATCCGCACCGGCGAGGCCAAAACGCTGCTGCAGGAGGGGGTCACTATTGAAGAAATATCCTCCCGGGTCGGCTTCTCCAGCAGCAGTGCGTTTATCCGGGTATTCAAAAAATATGAAGGCATCACGCCTGGCCGATATAAGAATCTGCAATAAACAAACTGGATCTTCAATTTTTAAAAAGGAGGATAGGGACTCAAAATGCCTATCCGCTTTTTGCGTTTTGATCAATGGATTTTGCATATTGAACATTGTTTGCCCGTATAAATCCGCTTACATTGTAGAGGCAACAAGTCATCAAATCACATTAAACGGAGGTCGTCATGTTGATGAAAACATTCAAAAAGAAAAAAATTCACCACTCGGTTATCCTGCTGTTGGGTCTTGCTCTGCTGTCAGCCGGATGCGGCAATTCAAGCAACAGCAATAATGAAAGCGCTTCTAACCCTCCTTCCAATGAAACACCTGCCGCAGAATTCGCTTATCCGATGTCTGGCAGCACGGAGCTCACCTTTATGAACGAACAATTGGGAGGTACTCCGGAAAAACTGCCTATTGATGACGAATACGAAAAGCGTACAGGGATTAAAATCAAGCATTTAGGCGGAACACCCATGACTGACCAGAAATTCAGCCTGCTGCTGGCCTCGGGTGAGCTGCCGGATATTTTTCTGAATACATGGCTGCAGTATCCGGGCGGTCCGGATAAAGCGGTAGAGCAAGGGTACATTCTGAAGCTGAATGACCTGATTGATCAATATGCACCCAATTTGAAGAAGACGCTCCAGGAGCATCCTGAAATCGATAAAATGATCAAAACGGATGACGGCACTTATTATGCCTTCCCGTTCATCCGCTCCGAGGCCGGACGGGTATATGGCGGCCCTATTATCCGCAAGGATTGGCTTGATGAGCTGAACTTGACTGTTCCGGAAACGATTGATGAATGGCATACGGTGCTGACTGCTTTTAAAGAAAAGAAAAATGCAGCTGCGCCTGTAACGTTCCGCACGATGTTCCTGGGCGAACGGACCGGCGGTTTTGCCGGGGCCTATGGATTGATGGGGAACTTTTATATCAATGACGGAAAGGTAGTGTACGGCTACCTGGAGCCCGGATATAAGGATTATCTGACAACGATGGCTCAGTGGTATAAAGAAGGGCTGATTGACAAGGACTTTGCTTCGATTGATTCGGCAACGGTAGACAAGAAGATGACCTCCAAAGTAAGCGGGGCAACGATTGGCTGGCAGTTCTATATCGAGAAGTACAACTCTGCTGCACAGGAAACCGATCCGAACGCCAATTTTGTGGCGGCTCCTTATCCTTCTGCTGCCAAAGGCCAGCTCCCCGAGTTCGGACAACTGGATAATGCCTATGCGGGCACCAGCTCAGCCGCAATATCGGCCACTGCCAAAAATGTCGAAGCGGCGATGCGCTGGCTGGACTACGCCTACACCGAGGAAGGCAGCCTGCTGAATACGTTTGGCGTTGAAGGCACTACGTATACTCTGGAGAACGGCAAACCTGCATATACCGATCTGGTGGTTAAAAATCCGGAAGGTCTCGGCAGTGATCAGGTCATGATGAAATACTCGCACGGAACCAATTTCCCGATGATCCAGCAGGATAACAATCTGCCAGCTAAATATTTGCAAACCACAGAGTCCATCGACATCTGGAAGAAAACCAATCATGAAAGCCATCTGCTTCCACCGATTACACCAACAGCCGAGGAAGCTGATGAAATGAGCAGTATTATGAATGACATTAACGCGCTTGTAAAAGAGATCGAGCTCAAAATTATTCTGGGTACCGAATCCGTTGATAATTACGATAAATATGTTCAGCAGTTGAAAGATATGGGCATTGAGCGGGCACTGGAGATTCAGCAGGCAGCTTATGAGCGTTACATGAAACGGTAGACCCTGTCAGCAGGGGCCGCTATAAATAGGATAAAATGGGCGGCCCCCTTCTTAAGTACTGCAGCAAAGGAGAGAAAGTTATGCTGAAAACCAGATTGGGCAAAGATTTATTGCGCAATAAATGGCTCTACCTGATGATTCTTCCGGTGGTAATTTACTATTTTCTATTTCACTATGTTCCTTTATACGGCACCATTATTGCCTTCAAGCAATTTGTTCCGGCCAAAGGGATTCTGGGCAGCGATTGGGTCGGATTCAAGCATTTTGAGGAGTTTTTCTCCAGCATTTACTTTTTTCGCGTAATTAAGAATACGGTTTTGCTGAGTTTTTTCAACCTGCTATTCGGGTTTCCCGCACCTATTATTCTGGCATTATTGCTGAATGAATTAAAAAGCCCGCTTTTCCGGCGGATTACACAGACCATCACTTATATGCCGCATTTTATTACACTGGTGGTTGTAGCCGGAATCATCCGGTATTTTACCTTATCCGATGGTCTGATTAATGATGTCATTGCCTTTTTTGGCGGCGCCCGGATCTCCTTCCTGCAGCAACCGGAATCCTTCCGCCCCATTTATATAATCAGTGAAATATGGCAGCAGATCGGGTGGGGAACCATCATTTATCTGGCGGCCATCACCGGAATTGACCAGCAGCAGTATGAGGCTGCCAAGATTGACGGAGCGACGAAGCTGCAGCAGATCCGCCACGTTACGCTGCCGGGTATTCTTCCGACCATTATGATTATGCTGATTCTGGCGCTGGGGAATATCATGAACGTCGGTTTCGAGAAGATCATTCTCTTATACAGTGCCAGTATCTATGAGACGGCGGATGTCATATCCACCTATGTTTACCGTAAAGGGATTTTGGAATTCAGCTACAGCTACAGCGCGGCGGTGGGACTATTCAACTCCGTGATCAACTTCACCATTTTGCTGCTCGCCAACTCTTTCAGTAAACGTGCTAGTAACAACAGTCTTTGGTAAGGGGTGGACAACGATGATTAAAACGTCGCTCGGTGAACGTATTTTTGACATTTGCAATGCCATTATTATGGTGCTGCTGATTATTCTGACGCTGTATCCTATGCTCTATATCCTCTTCTCTTCCTTAAGTAAAGGCAACCAGCTGATTTCGTTCAATGGCATCCTGCTGTGGCCGCAAGGGTTTTCCCTGGAGGGCTACAAGGCAGTTCTTAGCAATCCTACGATCCTGTCAGGCTTCAAAAACACTCTTTTCATATTAGTAGTGGGGCTCGGGATTAATATGACGCTGACCTCTCTCGGAGCCTATTTTCTATCCCGGGAAGGGGTGATGCTGCAGAAGCCGATCATGTTCTTTATCGTGTTTACGATGTTTTTTCAGGGAGGACTGGTCCCCTTCTATCTGATTGTGAAATCTTACGGGCTGTTGGACTCCTTATGGGCGCTTATTCTGCCTACGGCTGTCAGCACCTTTAACTTAATCATTATGCGGACCTATTTTATGGCCATTCCGAAGGAACTGGAGGAGTCCGCATTTCTGGACGGAGCCGGTCATTTCACGATCCTGTTCCGGATCTTCATTCCGCTGTCCATGCCGGTTGTTGCTGTACTGATTCTCTATTATGGCGTGGGCCACTGGAACAGCTGGTTTAATGCAATGATCTTTCTGCGGGATCAGGATCTCTATCCGATACAGCTTGTGGTCAGAAACATTATTCTCGAGAACGACAATGCCAGCATGCTTGGGACCACAACCCTGATCCAGAGCCGCGACGTTGCCGAGACATTAAAATATGCGGCCATCATCGTGACAACGGCACCTATTTTGCTCCTGTATCCCTTTTTGCAGAAATATTTTGTTAAAGGTGTTATGGTGGGAGCTTTGAAAGGATAATTAATTGCACTCTGCAATCCACAAACGGGGGGAATCTTATCCATATGAGTATCAACAGAAAACTGAATGCTGGCTGGCATTTCAGTAAGCAGCCGCTTCATTCGGAGCTGGCGAAGGTAGCCGCCGATGCGGACTGGATGCCGGTTTCGCTGCCTCATGATTGGCTGATCTACAACACTCAAGGGCTCTATGAAAACGGAGAAGGCTGGTACCGCAAAATCTTCACCCTGGATGAAGTGCCAGCCCACAGCCGCCTGTCCCTGCGTTTTGAGGGAGTGTATATGAATTCTACGCTTTATGTGAACGGACATGTGGCGGGCGAATGGAAATACGGATACTCGACCTTTGAATTCGATATTACCCCTTATCTGATTGAGGGAGACAATACGATTAATATGCGTGTCATTCATGAATCACCCAATTCCCGCTGGTACTCCGGTGCCGGGATCTACCGCTCTGTGTGGCTGAAGACTTATCCGAAGACTCACATAGCTCCCGATGGCATTTATATTGCCGCCCGGCATGCGGGCGGCGAAGCCTGGACAGTCGATGTGGACTGCGAGCTGCAGGTGGAAGAAGGAGCGGAAACATCAGGCCTGAAGCTCCGCCACACCATTCTGGATGACGGCGGAACGGCAATCGCACATGGGGAATCTGCGCTCCCAGCGCAGGGCGGCGGTCTTATCGTTCATGCCCACAGCCGTCTGACCGTGGACCGGCCGGTGCTCTGGGATATCGGCAATCCCTGTCTGTATACACTCCAGACGGAGCTGCTGGATCAGGATGAAGTTACCGAAGAAGAACGGCAAAGCTTCGGATTCCGCCAGGTGGAATTGGACAGCGAGAGAGGTTTCTTCCTGAACGGCAACCACGTCAAAATTTACGGTGTGTGCCAGCACCATGACCTTGGCTGTCTGGGCGCTGCCGTCAACAAGGCTGCGCTGCGGCGGCAGTTCGTTCTGCTGCAGGAAATGGGTGTGAACGCCATCCGCACCGCGCATAATATGCCTGCGGTTGAATTAATGGAACTGGCGGACGAAATGGGCATGCTTATCGTCTCGGAAGCCTTCGACATGTGGGAGCGCAGCAAAACTCCCTATGACTACGCCCGTTTCTTCCCGGAGTGGTGGAAGAAGGATGTGGCCAGCTGGGTGCGGCGGGACCGCAACCACCCCAGTCTCATCATGTGGAGTATCGGCAATGAGATCTACGACAGCCATGCTGATGCCCGCGGCCAGGAGGTCACAAGGCTGCTGCAGGATGAGGTGCTCTTCCATGATCCCCGGGGCAACGCCTTCGTAACGATTGGCTCCAACTACATGCCTTGGGAGAATGCGCAGAAATGCGCCGATATTGTCAAGGTGGCGGGATACAACTACGGGGAGAAATATTATGACCGCCAGCATCAGGAGCACCCGGACTGGATCATCTATGGCAGCGAGACCTGTTCAACCGTACAGAGCCGGGGGATCTATCATTTCCCGCTGGCCCAGTCAGTGCTGGCCGACGATGATCAGCAGTGCTCCTCCCTCGGTAACAGCTCAACCAGCTGGGGGGCCAAAAGCACGGAGGCCTGCATCACGGCCGACCGCGATGCCAGCTATTCTCTCGGACAGTTTCTGTGGACCGGCTTCGATTATATAGGAGAGCCGACTCCGTACTTCACCAAAAACTCCTATTTTGGACAATTGGACACGGCAGGATTTCCGAAGGATGCTTATTACATTTATCAAGCGGAATGGACGGATTACAGAACCCATCCGATGATCCATATTTTCCCGTACTGGGATTTCTCGGAGGGGCAGCTCATTGATGTCCGGGTTTGCTCGAATGCTCCGCGGATTGAGCTGTTCTTCAATGATGTATCCCAAGGCACCTATGACATCGATCATGTCAATGGCCACAAGCTGCTTGGAGAATGGCAGCTGCCTTATGCTCCGGGAGTCCTCCGTGCTGTTGCCTATGATGATCTGGGCAATGTGATCGCTACGGAGCAGCAATCCTCCTTTGGTGATGCCGCCTCTCTGGTCCTGACTCCCGATAAGCAGCAAATTACGGCTGATGGTGGGGACTTGATCTTTGTTACGATTACCGCAGCTGACAAGGAAGGTCTTCCGGTGGCAAACGCCAATAACCGGGTTAGCCTTAGTATAGAAGGCCCCGGACGTCTGGTTGGTCTGGATAATGGCGACAGCACGGACTACGATCCATACAAGGGTGTAAGCCGCAAGATGTTCAGCGGCAAGCTGCTCGCTGTGATTGCCGGCACCCGGGAGACGGGCACGATCATCCTGCGAGCTTCTTCGCCGGAAATGCCTTCCGCCGGGCTTGTGCTGCAGTCCGCAGCACCGGAGCCCGGAACTGCTGCGGAAGACGGGTTATACCTCTATGCGGACTGTCCTTTGGAGGCAAGGAAAGAACCGGAAGAAATTCAAAGCAGCGTGGCTGCGGAAATTCCTGTGCGCAAGCTGGAATTGATCTGTCCTGAGGGCAATGTCCTTACTGCGGAGCATCCTGCGCTTCCAGTTCGTGTGAAGCTTCATCCGGAGAATGCTACCTTTCAGGATGTAGAGTGGCGTATTACCAATGCCGGAGGGATAGATGCCAATATAGCGACTATTGAGGCGGATGGTCATGAAGCGGTCATTACCGGTCTTGGAGATGGGGATGTGTATATCCGATGTGGCACTACCAACGGTGCTGAGGGGATTCGGCTCTATTCGCAAATGGAATTCAAGCTCACCGGGCTAGGCCAAGCTTATCTGGACCCCTATGAATTTATATCCGCCGGCTATCACAGCAGTGCCAGTCTTAACCTGACCAACGGCAACGATCGCGGCGTTGCAACGGCGCGGGAAGGAGAGAGCCGGATCTGTTTCGAACGGATTGATTTCGGCGACTATGGGGCGGATGAAATCATTCTTCCTATTTTCTCCCTGGACGGCGAAGAGTTCCCGATTGAAATTTGGGAAGGCGTACCGGGAGAACCGGGGGCTGGTCTGCTGTCCATCGTAACCTATCAGAAGCCGTCACAATGGAATGTATATCAGGAGGAAACCTACAAGCTGCCCAAACGTTTGACGGGCATCACTTCTCTCTCCTTTGTCCTGCGGCGGAAGATACACCTGAAAGGGTTCCGCTTTGTCCACAAGCGCAAAGCCTACGAACGGCTCGCCGCTCTTGAGAACAGCCGGATTTATGGCGACAACTTCAACGTCACGGAGACAGCTATCGAAGGCATCGGGAACAATGTCTCTCTCGTGTTTGACGGGATGGACTTTGGAGAGCAGGTTTGTACACGGATTGTAATCTGCGGGCGCTCTGCACTTGAGAACAATACGCTTCATTTGCTGTTCAGCGGTCCCGGGGGCGAATCCAAGCAGCTTGTGGAGTTTGCCGGTTCAGACGGCTACACAGAGCGGGAATTTATCCTCGAGCCTGTAAGCGGCAGCCGGACAGTAACCTTCTTGTTCCTGCCAGGCAGCCAGTTTGATTTCCGGTGGTTTCAGTTCCGGCCTTCTGCTGATTAGGACAATAAATGCTATATAGATTGAACTTAAAAACTGAGATAAGGAAAAGGAGCAATGGAGGGGGATTTTGGAACTGGAGGAGTGGTAGTGTCCGCCTGAAAGCTTTCCGAAGGAAAGCTATCATCGAAAGCATAGGCAGTCTTCGGATTTCTACCGCTAGTAGCGGTTAAAATCAAGAAATTCTTACGACAACAGCGGCCGGAAGTCCAAATATTCACCGTAGTTGCGATGATCCTTTACTCTAAAACCTTAAGTTCAATCTATATAGCTCCAAAACGCAAGATACCCGCAAAGGCGGTGGTCTTGCGTTTTTTTATTTGCGCATGTGGAAAGGGGAGGACCGCTGACCTAACAATTGTTGACAATGTAGCTTAATAATCGACAATCGGGACGAATATATCAGAGATTTTTGTAGCTATAGCGACAGATTAATAGGCAAAGAGATTCATTGACCTGGAAAAGTATGGAGGCTATAATCATAACAGGAAAATTCATTGGAGATATGAAACTCTGTGTAACGGTGTAGCGGATACTTCCTGAAGACTCTAATTGTAAGCGTATACACATGATGGATCTTTCCAAATTACTACCGGAGGAGGAGATCAATGGACCAATGTTGTTAAATTAGAAGATTTTCTTTTTTTTCTCTTTAATGCAAACGTTTGCGCACGCTGTTCCATTAAATTTAGATCAGGAGGTTGTTTATTTGGCACGAAAAACAGCTCGGAGATTAGTTTCATGGTTGGTTATTTTTGCGCTTTGCTTCAGCTTATTCGGCTTATCAGGAGGGGCTTCGGCCAGCGATACCGATTATACGGTCACCTATACAAGTTCTACAGCGACAGCTGTGACATTGCACTGGACTACCAATAACTGGACGAATACTGTGGACACGGCAATGGCCAGGAATGGGACCACATTTACGGCGAACATCAATGTGCCGGAGGGTGCCACACTAATTTATTGTTATCATATTACGGCCCCGACAGATTACTGGGATAGCAATGGCGGGAAAAACTGGACGGTCACAATTCCGGTTACCGGGAAATACGAAGCCGAGAACGCAGGCTTGTCTGGAGGTGCAAAAGTAAATACAAACCACACCGGATATTCCGGGACCGGGTTTGTGGATGGATACACCGCCTCCGGAGCAGCTGCAACTTTCAGCGTCCAGGCGTCCAGTCAGGCCGCCTATAATGCCACTCTCCGCTATGCGAATGCAACGGGCAGCGCCAAAAACCTCTCCATTTATGTCAATGGAATAAAAGTAAAACAGACAACTTTGCCAAGCTTGGCCAATTGGGATACATGGGGCGACCAGACAGAAACGCTCTCCTTGCAGGCCGGAAATAATACGGTTGCTTACAAATACGACTCCACTGACACTGGAAACATTAATATCGACTATGTGACCGTCTCGCCTGGAGCTACTCCGTCGCCTACCGTAACACCGACACCTACATCCACTGCAACACCTACATCCACTGCAACACCGACAGCAACTGCGACACCGACAGCAACAGCAACACCAACACCAACAGCAACACCGACAGCAACAGCAACAGCTACCGCAACACCAACACCAACACCAACACCAACACCAACACCGACGGCAACCGTAACACCGACACCCACAGCTATCGCAGCCGGGGTAACGGTTCACATTAAGAAACCTTCAAGCTGGAATTCAGCGATGCGAATTCATTATTGGAATCTGAGTCCGGCAACCGTTCCAACAAGCGGGGCATGGCCGGGAATTCTGATGAAGTCGGATGGGAACGATTGGTACAGCTATACGATTGCTGATGCCGCGGGCGCGAGTCTGATTTTTAATGACGGCAGCGGCAAACAGACGGGCGATTTGTCCCGCAGTGTGAAGGAGTCCTGGTATTACACGGATAACGTGTGGTATGAAGCCAACCCGGAAATCCCCAAAATTCCAGTGGTTTCAGTCTCTCCTGCACCGAAGACATACGATTCTGCCCAGACAGTGAAACTTTCCAGTACCAATAGCGGCGATAAAATTTACTATACAACAGACGGCTCAACACCTACGACAGCATCGGCCTTGTATACCTCGCCAATTCAGGTGGCTTCCTCTTTGACCATCAAGGCCTTTGCTGTGAACTCATTGGGTCAAGCAGGAAATGTAGTCTCTTTCGCTTATGTGATTGACTTAAATGCCGATTTTCAAGCCCCGACAATCACAGCGAATTTGCCTGTTGGGCATTCTGAGTCCCAGGTCACTGTATCCTTCACGATAAAAGATAACAAGGCAGCAACGACGAGGGCATACTACACAGATGATGGTACGGAACCATCCGCAAGTTCTAAAGCCTATATTTCAGGCAATGCACTGACCGGCTTGACAGGACCTTCCATACTTATCTCCAAAACCACCACTTTGAAGTTCTTAGTGATAGACGGCGCCGGCAATCAAACCACACAAAGCTTTGTCTACAACATTGGTAAGTCGGGAGATTTCCGGGAAGACAGCATTTATTTCGTGATCACTTCGCGGTTCTATGATGGCGATCCGAGCAACAACGTGCACGCATGGGATGATGCCAAGGCGAATAATCCGGATTCGGACCCGGCCTGGAGAGGCGATTTCAAGGGCCTGATTCAAAAGCTCGATTACATCAAAGCTCTCGGATTCAGTGCCATCTGGATTACACCTGTTGTGGAGAATGCGAGCGGTTATGATTATCATGGTTATCACCCGATCAATTTTGCCAAAGTAGACCCAAGGTATGAATCGGCAGGCGCTTCCTATCAGGAGCTGATCCATGCGGCCCATGCCAAAGGGTTGAAGGTTATTCAGGATATCGTCGTTAATCATACCGGTAATTTCGGTGAAGAGAATCTGTTCCCCATGTTCAAGAAAGATGAGACCAAGCCGGACACCGTTAACAACATGCTCAAAATAACCGATAAGCTGCCGGCAAACTATGATTCCATGACACCCGATCAGCAATATCAGGCAAGACTTGCCTTAATGAAGACAGAGGGGACGAATAATAACATTTACCATACGGAGAAAAGTCTTTCCTGGGAATCTTACACCGTACAGACAGGACAGATTGCCGGAGACTGCGTCGACCTCAACACGGAAAATCCTGTAGTTGACCAGTATTTGATAGACTCCTATAACCAATATATTGATATGGGTGTAGATGCTTTCCGTCTCGATACAGTGAAGCACGTGAGCCGGTATATTTTTAATAAATACTTTATTCCTGCCTGGAAGACAAGAGGCGGCTCGGACTTCTTTATCTTTGGTGAAGTGGCCACCCGCTACAGAGATGTATGGAACAGCGGGATTCCGGCAATTTCGACACCATTTTATACCTGGAAATCTTCGAAATCGTATCCGGGCGATAACACAAATGATTACGCTTCCAATAAAGCGTCGGTTGAGCAGGAGTGGGCAGATAACTCGACTACAGCAGGACAGCCTACCTCAAACAATGCTTTCCTGATCGGCAATACCTATCATGCGCCTGATTATTCCATGAAATCGGGTATGGATGTGATTGATTTCCCTATGCATTGGGCCTTCAAGTCAGCACAGGAAGCATTCAGTATGAAAAGCGGTGACCAATTCTATAACGATGCAACCTGGAATGTAACCTACATCGACTCTCATGACTATGCTCCCGACCAGGCTCCGGAAAATCAGCGCTTTGCTGGTACACAGGACACTTGGGCTGAGAATCTCGCTCTGATGTTCACTTTCCGGGGAATCCCCGCCATCTTCTATGGCTCTGAAATTGAATTCAAAAAGGGGTCCGTTATTGATGTAGGTCCAAACGCACCGCTCAGCACAACAGGCCGCGCTTACTACGGTGACCATATTGAAGGCAATGTAACAGTACAAGATTACGGCAGATATACCAATGCTACCGGCACACTTGCGGACTCGCTCAACTACCCTCTGGCCAAACATATCAGACAGCTCAATCTAATCAGAAGAGCGGTTCCTGCTTTGCAGAAAGGTCAGTATTCTACAGAGAATGTAACGGGCAACCTGGCGTTTAAGAGAAGATATACTGACAACGCCAAAGGCATTGACAGCTTTGCATTGGTTACGATTTCGGGCAATGCCACTTTTACCGGAATTCCGAACGGAACTTACGTGGATGCGGTGACCGGCGATTCGAAAAATGTAACCAACGGCACAATTACACTGACATGCTCCGGTAAAGGAAATGCGAGAGTGTATGTGTTAAACGGCAGCGGCGGAATTGGAGTGACGGGTACCTACCTGAAGTAACCAGCAGCATATCTTATTAAAAGAAGCACCTTCAGCCGGTATTTCACCGTACTGAGGGTGCTTCACTTTTATGTAAAGTAATTTACAAAAATTTATTATAATTGAAAACATTATGAAACTTATAGATTATGGCTGGAGTTTATACTTCTGAAATAGAAAACAATGATCAAGTCTGGAGGACTAATCATGAAATATACAAGAAGACAATTGTTAATGGTGAGCTGTTTAGCAGTACTGGTGCTGGGAGGATGCAGCGACGTGTCTAATCATCCAAATAATACAGTTTCTCCTTCTCCTTCTGCAACAGAAAATGAAATCAATACTTTGATATATACCGATCAGCAGAAGAAGGAGATTCTCGCAGCGGCTCAAAAGGCTGGAGTAAAAAAAGTGTATATCCCTAAAATCGGCGGTGGGCCGGACGATTCTTTTGAAGGTATAGAGGTGAAAGAGAATACGTTAATCCTTAAATTCCTGCGTATGGCTATTGCTCAATCTGAAGAAGAGATTGGGCCTGCTGTAGAGGGCAGCGATGAAAAAGAAGTGCAGCTTACCGATGAAGTAAACGGTAAATGGATTCCGGAAGATGAAAGCAGCGTGGCCTTTTTATATTTTAAAATAGTGGATACCTACTTGAGTTATTCTTCGGCCAAACCATTCATCCCCCAAGAGTATGAAGCCTCGGCTCGATCCATGATCCCACTGGAAGTGAATTATTAATTGTCTTGGTGAAGTTGAACCACAACTCGCATTGACCACGGAAAGCTATAACTATTGAAGCACCTATGGGGTGTCCCGGGCAAGCCATTTCATGGCTTTTGGGACACCCCATTTCGTGCTGAGTGAAAGTTAACGTAAAGGGTAAGTTACGGTTCGCCCGATGTCTTTGATGAGTGTAGTTACGTCCTCCGAGAAATTCCGGACAGGATGCCCGTCAAGCGGTTTCATGCCCTGATGGAGACTTTGAATACGCATGTGCAGGTTTTTGTCTGCTGTCACATGCACATTATGATTAGGCAATTCACGTTTTACAGTCCGTACCGCGTCCTGTTCAATGATGGAAAGATTCTCACCTTGTTTTACATCAAGCCCCACAATTGCTTCCTTGTTATGGATGACAACAGTGGCTTTATCTACTCCTCTAATCTTGGAAAGGTCTTTGGCAACCTTATCCGAGTGAGTAGAATCGGCTTTATGAATCATATGTTGTTCCTTTGATTGAGTCTTATATCCATTTGTTGTGTTGTTGTTTTTAGTACCACAGCCCGTGGAAAGGACAACAATTACCAAGGTCATAAGCACTAACATATGCAGTCTTTTCATTAATATCACCTCCATGCCCGTATTTTGCTCAGAGAATAAGGAAATATGTCATTTTATTTATGTTAAATAGTGGAATAAAAACAAGGAGGTGGGATTAATTTACTTCTCTAAAAAAGATCATTGTGGAGATATTAATATTCGGGGAAAAAATTTAAGGAGGGTATAAAATGAAAAAAATTTCTGTAGCAATAATGTCGGTATGTCTAATGCTGTCAGCTGCTTCTGCGGTACAAGCAGCACCAAGTGAACCTCACGCAAAACAAGAAAAGATGCTCCACTCAGAAAAGATTCATAAGGAAAAGATGCACAAAGAGCATGAAAAGAAATTGCACATGAAAAGTCACAAACCAAGCAAGATAAAAGCGGAAAGTGTTAAAGGAAAAAGCATGAAAATAAAAAGTGTTGAAACTAAAGGATTAAAAGCTAAAAGTCTGAAAGCCAAGAGTATTAAGACAAAAGCAACCGAAATGCCAAAATCCGGCTTCGGCGGTGCCAGCGAACAAATGGAATAGGAGGATGAAAGAGGGTTGAATTCTTGACCCTCTTTCTTTTCTAAATATGAAAAAAAAAATCAGCTTGTATATTTTGGTGATTTTTTGTCTGGGGCTTGCCAGTTTATTTGCATCTCAATCCAATAATGGAAATGAAAAAAAAGATGTAGTACTAGAGGCTTTGCCTACTCCAACAGCAGCTTCGCAGCCAACAAAAATTAAAATCATGAAGAAGACGGATGTCTTACCTGTCAAATTTATGCCTGATGTCATTACTATTCCTTCAATTTCAGTCAAGGCCAAATTAAAAAAGGTTGCTGTGCTTGATAATGGTCAGATGGATGTGCCCAAAGATACACAATTGGCGGGTCTTTTATACCCGGGTACGTTACCTGGTGAGAAGGGGAATGTCATTATTGACGGGCATGTGGATAGTTACACAGGGCCAGCAATTTTTTTTAATTTGAAAAAACTAAAACGAGGTGATCCAATTATTGTTACCAGCTTAAAAGGTAATAAATTAACCTACACCGTCGAGTCCGTAGAGATTTTCAAACCCAAGGAAGCACCATTAGAACGCATATTCGGCAAAAGCGATGATTACCGCTTGAATCTTATTACTTGTACTGGCCGTTACAGCAGAAAGAAAAAGGAACATGAACAAAGATTGGTTATTTTCGCTAAATTAGGTGGGGAACTATGAAACGAGGCACACACATAAAATATATATACAAAATAGTTGTGATGATATTGGTTATGACCATTCTGCCATTTTCAACAAATGCGGCAGTTGCTAAACAAAATAAGGCGGACCATGAAATTAAATCTGCATTGGATGACTTATACAGGGTCAGAGCTGAAGCAATAATCAGCCAAGACCTTCAAAAAGTAAAGGATTATTACCTTGATGATAAAGCCAGTCAAATTGCACTGCAGCATGAAAAAAACAGAATGAAATACTTAAATAAATGGTCAAATAAAAGAGCTATTCAATTGACACATTCTCAAAGCACTATTCGGATTGTCCGTCAGAGTATTGCAGGAGATCAAGCTGTAGTCTCACTTGTGCAATCCCACAAAGTTGGATATATCTATACAAACAAAATTTTGCCAGAGCAATTTTTCGGAGTTGGAACAAGGCATTTCATTACATTGAAAAAAAGAAACGGACTTTGGAAAGTTTCCAGGGAATGGTACTTAGATCCTTTGGATGAGAATCCGGATAAGGTTACAGAAGGATTAGACGGGCTAGCCCCTTCCGTTAAGCCACAATCCTCCGATCATACCAGCAACAAAATGTATAACCGCGATCGTGCTGTCCGTTATGCCAACAAGTATGCCGGAGCTGCTTGGGGGGCCGGTAATCAGCATCGGTACAATAACAAATATATGGATTACACAAGTAAAGGAGGGGACTGTACAAATTTTGCTTCCCAGGTCATCGGAGATGCTGAGGAGGGCGGGGGTTTAGCCGTGGCAGGGAACTGGCGTTATTTTAAAAATTCAGGTGGAACCCAAACCTGGGTTCAAACAGATTCCTTGAGTCGCTTCCTTATAAGATCTGGATATGGCAAGCTTATTGCTAAGGGTAATTATCTGCAAATTACCAGCCCCTCTGATAAATACCCTGAAGGTGCGATTTCCATGCTGAAGCCTGGGGATCTCATCGGTTATATATTGCATGATGATGATACGGATCATTTCTCCATCGTTGTCGGATTTGATGATTATGGCTATCCGTTAGTTAATTCACACACCGCTGACCGTTATCGGGTTCCTTTTGATTTAGGATGGGACAGAGATACTAGATATCAGTTATTTCACATCAAAGATTGAGCAAATGAGTGAAATTAAGGCTTGTCAGCATATCAGGGGCTCACTGTTCATACACATAGAAATAAGAACCTTTATGTGATGCAGGAGGGGAAAATGAGGATACCCCGGCTTATCAAACAATTCGTGATCAGAGCCGGCGCCATGTTCGTAGTGAAGTTGATTGGACTCGTCGGCCGGGTGATCCTTACAAGAATCATTGGCGCAGAAGGAATAGGACTGTATCAAATTTCCTATTCCTTTTACGGATTTATCTTGATGCTTACCAGCGGATTTCCAACGACACTTGCTATTGCAACAGCTAAAGCACCTAAACAGGGTTGGGGATTTTTAAAAATAGTATCGCTATGTCTTATTCTTTCCTGTGGCCTTCTTAGTCTTGGGGTTTTCTGGAATTCATCAGATGTTGCCGGGTTTCTGAGTAATCCTGGACTGGAATATGCGATTCGCAGTCTTTCCTTATCTTTATTTGCAGTACCTCTTCTGGGCTTGGTACGAGGGTACCTGCAAGGGCTGAAGCAATTTGGGATAATCGCACTCTCGGAGATTGTTGAGCAGTCGTTCAGATTTATTTTTATGCTGTTGCTTGTTGGTCAGTTCTTGTCACTCGGTGTAGAGCGGGCAATTGGATATGGATTATACGGCACTTTCATGGGCGCATTTATCTCATTTAGTATGTTGACTATTTTCATTTCACTTAATAAAGAAACTATATCTTCATACAGGAGCAGAGATTCATTTATAACACTCTCTTGGTTTGTGAGAACTTCGTTGGCAATCTCCGCTACCCGTCTGTTTATTCCGCTTTCAGAATTTGTTGATGCTCTTCTTGTTCCCAATCGTCTCGTTGCAGCAGGCTACAGTGCTTCTGAAGCAACCGCTTTATACGGAGTTATTTATGGAATGGCCGTCATTGTAGTTTATGCACCTACACTGTTTACCGGAGCATTGAGTCATATCTTAACGAGTCACATTGTTGCTGAGTGGCAAAAGGGAGACAAAAGAAAGTTCATTAGCATCTGTAATACTGCCTTATACACATGCTGGTTATGGGGAGGAGTAACCGGTTTGTTTTTATTTGTGTATGCAGATGAACTGTCTTTTTACATTTTTAATACGGACAGCGCAAGTCATGTGATTAGAGCCTTAGCCCCTATCCCTCTGATCGTTGGTTTTCGTGAGATTTCCACCAGTATTTTATGGGCTCAGGATAATAGGAAAGATCCCTTCTTTGGACTTCTTTCCGGAATCGCATGTTCAATAATCATCCAATATTTTTTAGTGGCTATCCCCGGGTTTGGTTATAAGGGGGCTGCTATTGCAATAATTGTACTTGAATTGGTTGCGTCTATATGGAATATGAAAGTTTTACGCAACAAGGAGGTTGCCTTTAAAGGAATAGTGAAACCCTTACTATATGATTTTACATTCGGAATCTGTATTTTGTTGGGAATGATAAATTTATTCCAAGGCTCCGAATATATCATGAATTTGTGGCGATTTATAACTATAACTATGTTATATTTTATGACCTCGGGAATTTATATTTATTTACGGTGCATACGAAAAATATTATAACAGCCAGCCATACATACAGAACTGACTTCCAAGGTTCAAACTATAAGAATGAAGCAGGCAGCACATTTAAGAAACGGTTAAGAATCAAATAAAGATTGTTAAGAATTGATTGAGTAAACTAGAAAGGGTATAGGATACCGATGCAGACAAAGGAGGGAGTTACCAGATGACATCATAGTTGAAACCTACGGACAAACTATTTAGACCCTTTTGCTTATGGAGTGCTAACCAATTCTATGATTAGGAGATTTATGATGAAAAAAATCCTCGGGCTGGCCCTTGCCACCTTGCTTATACTGCCTTCAACAGCACTGGCGAAAGCTGAACCCGTTCAGCGCTCAGACGCAAAGTTGGAACAGGCAGATGTAAAGGAATTCACCAATCAGTTTTTTAAACAGAAAGAAATTCAAGAACAGCTTGTAGGAGCTGCAGTTGTTGTGGTTAAAGATGGCAAGGTATTGCTTAACCAAGGTTACGGTTACGCTGATGTTGCCGCCAAGAAACCTTTCGATGCAGATAAGACCGTATTTCGTCTGGCTTCCGTCTCCAAGCTGCTTACCTCTGTGGGGATCATGCAGTTAGCGGAGGCAGGCAAGGTTGATTTGAATAAGGATATACAGGGCTATTTGCCTCATCTGCAAATTCCGAATCCAACAGGGTCCCCGCTTACTCTTAAGCATTTGATGACTCATACTTCGGGTTTTGATTTAGGGGGCTCCCTTGAGCCTGGTAAAGCCTACAGCTTGGAGGATTTTGTAAAAGCAACAGTACCTACTGTTATCCGTAAACCTGGTGAAGCCTACAGATATAACAATTATGGATTTTCTCTGCTGGGCTACATTATCGAACAGGTGAGCGGCTCAACCTTTGAAGAATATATGAAAAAGGGCTTGTTCGAACCCTTAGGTATGGATAACAGTAATGTGCTGTTCAACAGTGAGGTAAAGAAGGCCATTGCTACCCCTTATGACATTACACTGAAACCTCTAGCACAGCTCCCCAATATCCCTGACAGCGGTCCGGAAGGACACATGTTCTCAACAGGCAGTGACATGGCGAAATTCCTTCAGGCGATGGTTAACTATGGACAACAGGGTTCTAAACGCATCTTAACGAAAGATTCAGTCTTGGAGATGGAGAAGAACAGTGTGACTATTCATCCTGATATGCCGGGGAGCGGTTATGGCCTGGAGACTATTTATCCGTCGTCTTACAATGGATACACTGTCGTTGAGAAGGGTGGCGATTTACCGGGATTTCATAGCAATCTATGGTTGCTGCCTGAAGAGAATACGGGAATATTCATTGTGCTTAACAGTGATAAAGGCAACCTCCGGGCCCCATTCTTTGAGCAGTTTATGAACCGCTATTTCCCTGACAAAGGGATAAGTCCTGTGATCAAAACGCCGAAGCCTACGCAAGAGCAACTGCATCCGTTCGAAGGGTTATATCGGGATTTGAGTATGCCTGGCTGGACCTACGATATTAAGGCCGGTGAGGGAACTCTGCTGGTGTCAGATCCTTTGGGAGAGCATGTCTTACGCCAGTCTAAGGATCTGCTGTTCTATGATGAGGAGGGATTACCTGCCGGCTTCCAAGCGGATAAAGACGGTAACATGGAATACTTCTCCTACAACAAAGCGGGGAGCTGGTCTGAGAAGCTTCCTGAGCCTGCAAAATATTCTGATGTTCCAGAGGATCACCCTTACGCAAAATATATTTATGAGCTCGTTCAATTGGGTGTGATTCAGCAGGATCAGGATACATTTAAGCCGGAAGAACCTATGACAAGGGGCAAATTTATTGCCCGGTTGTTCAAGTTTACAGATTTCCCGCTTTCTACAAGGCCTAGCCAGTTTAGCGATACTAAGGGGCATCCGTATGAGGCAGTTATTCAGACTGCAGTTGAAAGCGGAGTCGTATCGGGATTTTCGGATGGAAGCTTCCGCCCGGATGAGCTTGTGACCCGAGAGCAGGCAGCAACTATGATATGGAGGCTGGTGAAGCAAAATTTAATGGTTGAACCTGTAAAGGCTGAGTTAAGCGAGGATGTCAGCCCTTGGGCATCTGAAGGTGTACAATTCGTAGTGGGCCTTCATATTTATGGTCCTGATGTTGCAGTAACAAATGGAACAGTACAATATCGGCCGAAGGATATACTGTTAAATCAAGAATCTGCTGTGCTGATAGGATTGATTATTCAGAATTTGTTCTAATGTAAAAGCGAAGCTGAAATACAAACAAGACCCGCAGAAGGGATGGATGCCCCATCCCTCTGCGGGTCTTTAATTTTTGGAGGATCACAACTGGAGCACCCCCTCCTACACCCTAAATACTACCACGAAATGCTGTTGGCTGCGTTTTTAAGAAACAGTTAAGAATCAAATAAAGATTGTTAAGAATTGATTGAGTAAACTAGAAAGGGTATAGGATACCGATGCAGACAAAGGAGGGAGTTACCAGATGACATCATAGTTGAAACCTACGGACAAACTATTTAGACCCTTTTGCTTATGGAGTACTAACCAATTCTATGATTAGGAGATTTATGATGAAAAAAATCCTCGGGCTGGCCCTTGCCACCTTGCTTATACTGCCTTCAACAGCACTGGCGAAAGCTGAACCCGTTCAGCGCTCAGACGCAAAGTTGGAAGAGGCAGATGTAAAGGAATTTACCAATCAGTTTTTTAAACAGAAAGAAATTCAAGAACAGCTTGTAGGAGCTGCAGTTGTTGTGGTTAAAGATGGCAAGGTATTGCTTAATCAAGGTTACGGTTACGCTGATGTTGCCGCCAAGAAACCTTTCGATGCAGATAAGACCGTATTTCGTCTGGCTTCCGTCTCCAAGCTGCTTACCTCTGTAGGTATCATGCAGTTGGCTGAGGCAGGCAAGGTTGATTTGAATAAGGATATACAGGGCTATTTGCCTCATCTGCAAATTCCTAATAAAACAGGGTCCCCGCTTACTCTTAAGCATTTGATGACCAATACTTCGGGTTTTGATTTAGGCGGGTCCGCTGATCCTGCTAAAGCCTACAGCTTGGAGGAATATGTAAAAGCAACAGTACCCACTGTTACCCGTAAACCTGGTGAAGCCTACAGATATAACAATTATGGATTTTCTCTGCTGGGCTACATTATCGAACAGACGAGTGGCTCAACCTTTGAAGAATATATGAAAAAGGGCTTGTTCGAACCCTTAGGTATGGATAACAGTAATGTGCTGTTCAACAGTGAGGTGAAGAAGGCCATTGCTACCCCTTATGATATAACACTGAAGCCTGCAGCACAGATTCCCAATATCCCTGATAGCGGTCCGGAAGGAGGCATGTTCTCAACAGGCAGTGACATGGCGAAATTCCTTCAGGCGATGGTTAACTATGGACAACAGGGTTCTAAACGCATCTTAACGAAAGACTCAGTCTTGGAGATGGAGAAGAACAGTGTGACTATTCATCCTGATATTCCGGGGAGCGGTTATGGCCTGGAGACTATTTATCCGTCGTCTTACAATGGATACACTGTCGTTGAGAAGGGTGGCGATTTACCGGGATTTCATAGCAATCTAT
Organism: Paenibacillus paludis; assembly: GCF_042610515.1. Classification (NCBI taxonomy): domain Bacteria; kingdom Bacillati; phylum Bacillota; class Bacilli; order Caryophanales; family Paenibacillaceae; genus Paenibacillus; species Paenibacillus paludis. Next base: position 421,218 of record NZ_JBGJZP010000002.1, on the reverse strand, counting down.
GGTTGCTGCCTGAAGAGAAAACGGGAATATTCATTGTGTTTAACAGTGATAAAGGCAACCTCCGGGCCCCATTCTTTGAGCAGTTTATGAACCGCTATTTCCCTGGCAAAGGGATAAGTCCTGTGATCAAAACGCCGAAGCCTACGCAAGAGCAACTGCATCCATTCGAAGGGTTATATCGGGATTTGCGTATGCCTGGCTGGACCTACAATATTAAGGCCGGTGACGGAACTCTGATGGTGTCTGATCCCCGGGGAGAGCATGTCTTACGCCAGTCAAAGGATATGCTGTTCTATGATGAGGAGGGAGTGCCTGCCGGCTTCAAAGCGGATAAAGACGGGAACATGGAATACTTCTCTTACAACAAGGAGGGGAGCTGGTCTGAGAAGCTTCCTGAGCCTGCGAAATATTCTGATGTTCCAGAGGATCATCCTTATGCAAAATACATTTATGAACTCGTTCAATTGGGTGTGATTCAGCAGGATCAGGATACATTTAAGCCGGAAGAACCCCTGGCAAGGGGCAAATTTATTGCCCAGTTGTTCAAGTTTACAGATTTCCCGCTTTCTTCAACTCCTAGCCAGTTTAGCGATACTAAGGGTCATCCGTATGAGGCAGTTATTCAGACTGCAGTTGAAAGCGGAGTCGTATCGGGATTTTCGGATGGAAGCTTCCGCCCGGATGAGCCTGTGACCCGGGAGCAGGCAGCAACTATAATATGGAGGCTGGTGAAGCAAAATTTAATGGTTGAACCTGTAAAGGCTGAGCTAAGCGAGGATGTCAGCCCTTGGGCATCTGAAGGTGTACAATTCGTAGTGGGCCTTCATCTGTATGGTCCTGATGTTGCAACGACTAATGGAACAGTACAATATCGGCCGAAGGATATGCTGTTAAATCAAGAATCTGCTGTGCTGATGGGATTGCTTTTTCAAAATTTGTTCTAATGTAAAAGCGATGCTGAAATACAAACAAGACCCGCAGAAGGGATGGATGCCCCATCCCTCTGCGGGTCTTTAATTTTAGGAGGAGCTTGACCTTGCAGTATACTTCAACCTTTATAATGGAATCAGTGATGAAGAAAAGTATTAAGTTGAGCTACAGCAAAAAGGAGCTATGTACTATGAATAGCAACATCCTTCCTGACAAAGATAAGCTATGGTATTGGCAAGAAGAGCTGAATAGAGTCGGTCCGCGATTTACTGGAAATAAGGCACATAGAAAGCTGATTGATTTTTTCGAACAAGAATTAACGGACATGGGACTGAAAGTCAACCGGGACAAGCATGTATTCACAAAATGGGAAGCGAAGCAATGGAGTCTGTCTGTGCAGGCGGAACATGGCGGCATAGAGGAATATCCCGTTACGTCCTACTACCCCTATTCAGGAACAACCACAGAGGATGGCGTTGTGGGTGAACTGATCTATTGTGGTTCAGGACCCGGAAATTTCAAACAGGCGGCTGGAAAAATCGCGATTGTGGAAGTAACCGTTTCTAAACTTCCCTCTTCGGTAGCACTTAGAAAAAGAACCTCGTTTCCTAAAAGCGCAAAGCTTCCTTTCGGACTAAGAAATTCTGTTGTTAGTTCGTTAATGAAAGGTCCGGATTTAGTAGAGGCACAACAAGCTGGAGTGTTAGGCGTGATATGTGTCTGGAAAAAGATATCCGCAGAAAACGTTAGGGGGCAATACCTTCCATTCACAACTGCACTTAAAGACTGTCCGGCTCTATGGGTAGACGGGAACACAGGAGATCAATTGAAGCAGCTAGCCTTCCGGCATGCTAAAGCACGTTTAGTGCTGCATGCTGAAATCGAGGAAAATGCAGATAGCGATACGCTTTATGCCATTCTTCCGGGAACGAATAGAAGCGAAAATATCCTGATCAATACCCATACAGACGGACCGAATGCCTGTGAGGAAAACGGAGGGGTTGGCCTGCTGGCGATGGCAGAGTATTTCTCAAAGCTTCCATTGGAACAGCGTCAAAGGGACTTAGTGCTTGTGTTCGTTACAGGCCACTTCCAAATTCCGCAATTCGGCATACAGGGTCAAGCCACTACACGCTGGCTGCAAGATCATCCTGAACTTTGGGACGGAGAAGGAGGCCATCAGAAGGCGGTGGCAGGTCTTACACTGGAGCACTTGGGATGCAGGGAATGGAAAGATAATCAGGAGAATAGCCAATACAGCGACACCGGAAATCTTGAAACTGAACTTGTGTATACAGCAAATGAGATGATGAATACAATTTATTTGGATTCGCTTAAGGGAAGAACGAAAGTGAGAAGTATATCGTTGAAACCGATAAACAATATACATTTCGGCGAAGGGCAACCGTTATTTGACGCCGGGATACCGAATATCTCACTTGTTCCAGCGCCTGACTATTTATGTGCAACAGGACCCAACGGATATTTAGACAAACTGGACATTGATTTTATGGATGAGCAGATAGGGTCATTTATTAAAATGACAACCGTTATTGACCGTACCCCGGTAGAAGTATTAGGTCAACCAGAACCTTATGCCAAAGGACTTCTGGGTTTCTTGGTAAAGGACGCAAACGAAAAGCAATAAGCAGAAAGCAAGACTTTTGAAACAGACGGAGAAAGATAAAGCAATAAAACAGCGGCATTTTGGGCGTGTTTTTCTGTCTGGACTGCCGCTGTTTAGATCTGCGGGATACTTATATATCAGCATATCTGAATGTTCTTAATGCCAATAAAAAGGTGGCAATCCCCACCAGTGACAATAGCCCCATACTTATAAAGTAGCCGGACCACTCCAAGGCCAGAGAATTGCGTAATCCGTTGATAAACCATTGAAAAGGGTTAATCCGGTTGAGCATCTGCACCCAGCCCGGGGCATTATCCAAGGAGTAAAATGCGCTGCTGCAAAGCAATAGCGGAATAGTAATCATATTCGTTAGGATACTTACATTGCTCTCCGTCCGGCTCAGGCTGGCGGCAAAAAAGCTCAGGAAAACATAGCCAATCGTAGCGATAATTATCACCGGTATCAATGCAACAATCGAACGTACTGCAATATTCAGCTCAAAAACAAAAATACCTGATATCAATACGAGGATTGCACACACAAGAGAAGTCAGTGTCCATGCACCTGAAATACTGCATATATATTTCCAGAGAGACATAGGGGTTACACGCAGCAGATTGTATACACCTCTTCGGCGCTGTGTCAGGACCGCGAAGGATGTGGTCATGAACGAATAGAACAAAATGCTGACAGCCATCATGCCGGTTAGTATGCGCTCAGGGTAATCCGGAGATTGTATAAACATTCCCAAGCCAATGGTTCCGCCTATCGGTAACACAATCGACCAAAATAATAAAAATGGATCACGGGTTGCTGATTTAAGCGTAAGTTTGAAGATAGTTTTCATTGTATTTTCCTCCCAATCTAAGCATTATCGGTCAACTGAAGATATAGATCTTCCAGTTTTTCAGCATGATATTGCTGCAACAAGTCTTCCGGTTGTCCCTCAGCAATGATTTGTCCGTTGTCCATCAAAATCAAGCGGTCAGCGATACGGGATACTTCCTCCATATCATGAGAGGAGAACAGCACAGTCACTTTGTTCCCGGCAAGCCGCTCAATCATTCTTCTAATCTCTTGACGTGCCCGGGGGTCAAGCCCAGCCGCTGGTTCATCAAGAACAATTAAATCGGGATTGTGTATCGCAGTGACTGCAATGGCAAGCCGCTTTTGCTGTCCGCCGGACAAACGGGCGGCTGGTGTTTTTCCTGCATCTGCTAAGTTGCATTCCTCCAGCTTGTTTCGTATTTGCGCCTTGCTTAGCTTCACATGATAAAGTGCCGCAAAAAGTGCAAGATTCTCTTCAGCTGTGTATCCTTCAAAAAATGGAGTCGATTGGAGCTGCACACCTATATGTGCACGGTAATCGTCCCTCCAGCGTGTGATTTCGCCGGAATCCGGCTGCAATATCCCCAACAGCATCGCCAAGGTGGTTGATTTTCCGGCTCCGTTTGTGCCAATCAGAGCAAGAACTTCTCCTTGCCTGATTTCCAGGTCAATTCCCTTTACTACCTCACGGTTACGGAATTGCTTGTGGATACCTTTGGCTTCAATGAGGTTCATTCTTTCCACTCTCCTTTACTTCACATTGTTTATTCATCGTTGAGTATAGGGGCATTTTTTTCTCCCTCAGTTATGAGGGAGAGTGTTTATTCCTGCGTATCCAAAAGCGCCAGCGCCTTTTCAACAAAATCCTGCTGCTGCCGGATAATGGCGAACATATTATCCATGATCAACATGACCATTGGAGGGATGTTATGCTGCATGGCTGCATCTTTGGCTTCAAAACCTTGCTTCACAGCGTCGTATTCGTCCTGTAGAGTGCTGCGCTGCTGTTCTAATGCTCTTCGGCATTCCTCCGGCGACAGTTTTTCATAAAAGGATAAACCGGAATACATCTTCGAAGGGTATAGCACAGAAGAAGCTTTTAGCGCATCGCTGATCAGCTCCTGCAGATACTGTTTTCCGGATTCAGTAATGGTGTAAATCGCCTTTTGGCGATGCCCGGTCTGTTCAATGCTTGTGACCGCAACATAACCCTCCAGCTCCATTTTTTTCAGTGCATGATAAATAGAACCGATCAGCACCCCACCCCAGCGTTCCGCATCTGTCATCTGCAGCCCCTGCTGTACATCATAACCAGACATAGGCTGAACATTCAGCATTCCAAGTACAAGTAATCGTGTCAATCGTTTTCCACCTCCATTACTCAACGTTGAATATTGTATAATGACTATTTGACTCTGTCAAGTTGATATGTAATCCGGTTATACAAGCATGACGGATATTATGTGAAAATGGCCGTCGCCTGGGCAGTTTCAATGTGCTATATCAAACTGCCCGAGGCAACGATGGCCTACTTGGAAAAGAATTCATTGGATGACTTCACCGAAACGGATGATCTCCTCAAAATGAGATAGCGTTTTCTAACCCTTTCATCCCTGATTACGAGTCGTAGATTCTATCGTCATCATCATTCTGTTCTTCGAGAGTCCGTATCTCAATCAGTTTCATGGCGGTGAAAGCCCTGACTCCATGCCGATCTCCCCGAATCATTGTAAATATCTCACCTGTGCGGGCCGCAGCAACCGATCCGTTCAGAACGACTTCTCCATGACCGGACACTATCATCCAGCTCTTGCTGGAATGAAGACAGGGCATTTCAGGCAGGGCATGATCCGGCAGCAGGGACAATTTAATTGTAAGCACAAGCCCCGAACCGCTGGTTGCCTCGTCCAGCACGGTAAAGCTCCCCCATTCAGTTTCCCCATACCTCGGTGCAGCGGAAACGTCTTGGAGGATTTCTTTAATGGCATTTGCTTCTGCTTTGCCGGCAATCAGAATGCCCTCGGGACTTCCTACGGCAACTATGCCGGGTACGCCAATCACATGCAGCGGAATGTTCAATTCATTGACAATATGGGTATGACCCGACTCTCCCCAAATGCCCCCTGCACCAATTACATGATGATTCAGCTGGGCAGTCAGTGTTTCCCAGCTTCCCAGATCACGCCACTCGCCTTCATGCGGCAGCACGACGGCTTTGCTGCTGCGCTCAGCCACTTCCTTGTCAAAGCTGCGGACCGGGAATCCGGGGTACGCGTCTGTAAATGCGGCGAGGTCAATAGGCAGCCCCATTTGTTCCAGATGCGACAGCATAAAGCGCAGTGAAAAAGCAAAAACTCCACAGTTCCATAACGCATGTTCCTGTAACAGTTCACGGGCTCTAGAGATGACCGGCTTTTCTTCAAAAGAAATGACGGGCGAATAGGCGGAAGTCTTCCCCTTTCCCGGGACAATGTAGCCGTACTGGTCCGAGGGATGGGTGGGCCTTGTCCCAAGCAGAACAAGGTCTGCCTGTGAAGCGGCCAATGTATCCGTGAACTGATGAAATAAACGGAAGAACGCATCATCCGCAAACATATCCGCCGGAGCCACGCAGAGGGTATCTTCGGGTTTAGCTTTTCCGGTGGAGTGCAAGTAGAGTGCCCCAAGCGCGGCGGCGGTGAAAGTACCGCGCTTATAAGGCTCCCCGATTACCGGGTATCCATTTCCGGTATACCGCCGGGTCAGAGCCATTTGATCCTTATGCGTCACGAACAACGCCGATTCACCCAGTCCGCAGTGATTGAGCTGGCGGCATACCCGTCCAAGCATGGACTCTGTGCCTCCGCCCGGTGCGGGAAGCAGCTCTAGAAACATTTTGGAACGGATCCGTCCGGACAGCGGCCACAGCCGCTGTCCGGAACCGCCGCATAAAAGAATGGTATGCACGGCTGTCTGCCTCCTTAATGCTTAGGTGGAGTGGAATATCCTTTACGCTGATGGAAGGAAAGCGAACGGTAGGTACGGGCATACTTCCGAATCTGCGCTTTTCCCAGAGAAGCGGCTGAGGTTTTTAGAGACTTATTGTTGGCATTTTTCAATATCACAGCGGCGCTGTTTCCGCTATAGACATAATTGGCATAGGTTTCAAATTCGGAAAAGCCGAACTGTTTCTTCTTGTCGATACTGCGGATAATGGCGGCATGCCAAGACATCCCGTGCCGGGCTTCGATTTTTCTTTTTAGTCCGGCCAGTTTTGCTTTCTCAAACAGCATGTAATGGGTGACAAAGGATTTGGGTGAAGGGGCGGCAGTACCCAGCAGCTTGCGGTAGGTGCGGAAATATTCCGGCTGGCTCCAGTTGCGGCAATAAAAGATACTCTTTCCCCCGGTACGGAACCGGTGGGGACGAATCAGCACCGTATCGGCATCAATGACCAGAAAATGACTCTCCCGGCAGATATGATCACCGTTCATTTTAAGCAGCTGCTGATACAGCCAGCCGGAACGGTTCCAGCGGGAGGAGGAATAACGGATGTCCTTTTTAGTAAACGGCAGAACGGTGGTCTCATTGACAAAGATACAGTTTTTGCGTGAGCACAGATTTCTGATCTTGCTGCTGTTCGGTGAGACAATATAGATATTGCTGATGGGGTGGCGGACATAGCGGCGAAGACTGTCGATCACATGAGGGAGGGTCGCCAGGTCCTTTTCAATCGCCGGAATAAGGACATCTATCGCGGGACCGCTAACACTTAAGCCTGCTGAGGTTGCTGACATAGGTTCATCTCCATGCACAAATTGACATGAGCGTCTGCACTAATGTATGCCGCGAATTCACTTCATGACCGGGCATAGATCACCGTAAAGATAATCTATTCATTACGGGATAGATGCTTAATTCAGCCGTGGCCTCTTCTGCATAGGATGCAGTGACTATGTAAATCAGGGAGGGAATTCATCCCATCTCAGACAGGAGAGTGCATGAGTGAAGGCAAAACACGCTAACTTACCGCAGAGCAAATGGCTCAAGACCAAATTGCTGCTGCGCAACGCTTCGATCAGGCCCTTTATTCCGGACACCCGGAAATTCAGCAAACGTAATCTGGAGCAGATGATTCACAGCTATGGAATGATCTATGTCAAGCCGGAACGGGGAACCTATGGCAACGGGGTCATCCGCGCGGAGCGGGGGGAACGGCAGGGCTTTTCTTACCAGTATGAAGAAACCGTCCGTCATTTCGACAGCTTTGAGGCCTTTCACAAAAGTCTGGCGAAGAAGACTGGCGGCAGGAGCTATTTAATTCAGAAAGGGATTCACCTGCTGAAGCATAACCGGCGGCGCTTTGATATCCGGGTGATGGTACAGTTAAGCCCCAAGGGCGTATGGGAAGCTACCGGGATCATTGGGCGGCTGGGGCATCCGGGCAAAATTGTGACGAATTACCACAGCGGCGGCAAACCCATGGCGATTGAGAAATTGCTCTCGACCCATCTTTCGGAGCGCAGGCTTGCGCAGCTGATAGAGGAATTAAATAGACTTGGTGCCCGCATGGCGGCTCATATGCAGAAAACCTACCCCCGGATTCGGCAAATTGGTGTAGATGTCGGTTTGGACCGGTCGCTGACGCCATGGATTATTGAAGTGAACATGAATCCCGATCCCTATATCTTTAATCAGCTTAAGGATAAATCCATGTATAAAAGAGTAATGAGATACCGGCGTTTTTACATGGGGAAATAAAGCTTTCGCATCAGGAGTACCCGTTGATGTTTGCAGAGGCTCAGTGAAAACTGAGCCTTTTTGCTGTCTGGCGGGCGATGTGCAGAACAGCAGAGTGTCCTTGCCCGTGATGCCTACCAGCGGCTCAATCTCATTTCAAGCGGTATTCTAACGGAGAGACGCCGAAGTGAGCCCGGAACACGCGGTGAAAATAAGAGTAGCTGGCGAAGCCGCAAGTTTCGGCAATATGCTCCAGCGTCAATTCACTGTATTTGATCTGTTCTACAGCCGCTTTGAGCCGGATCTCAATCGCATATTGAATCATGGTTTTGCCATAATGCTCCTTGAACAGCCTTACTGCCCGCGACAGGCTAAGACCGGCATAGCCGGCAGCTTCCTCAAGCTTAAAGGTGACCGTGGCATGCTCTTCAATAAACCGCTTGAGCTTCAGGGTTGCCGTACCCTTCCGGTCCGCCTGTACATTTTCGGTAATCGCTCTGTCAATATACAGGCAGAGGCTGCGCAGCAGCACATCCTTCAGCTCGGTATCCTCTTCAAGCGAACCGCGCCGTTTCTCCAGCAGCAGGTTGCGCCATAAGCCAATCAGCTTGTCATCCAGGCCAATCCGGTTAGCTACCGGACGGTTCCTCCGTTTCCACCAGGCGTCAATCCAGGGGCCTTCGCAGAACAGATAATAGTCTCCGCTGGACAGGCGTCCCTTATGATCCGGTTCCTTCACTGTTAGCTGGTAATCGTCGCCTGGCCGGAGCAGCAGCAGATCACCACCGCTTAGGGTGTACTCTTTGCCGTGTGAAGTCACTTCACAGGAGCCTTCGGTCTGCAGCCGGAACAGGTAATTCTGTAATCCGCCCTTTAGATTGTGGTTAAACGACTTATAGTGATATGAGTGATCGCAGATGAGCAGAGACGTGTCCACGAATATGACCCTCCCAACGAATTCAGAGCAAATAGTTCATGTTCTGTCGATATTGTATATGTTCATTTTAGTCTGTATTCCACTAGAATGATACCAGAGAGAACAATAAAATTTTAAGTAGACAGAGGTGCTTGTTATCATGAACAAGATCAATATCGGGTTGCAGCTGTACACGCTCCGTGATCTAACCGCTTTGGATTTCGAAGGAACACTCCGGAAGGTGGCAGAGCTTGGTTATCAAGGCGTTGAATTTGCCGGGTATGGAGATATTCCCGCTGAACAAATGAAGTCGCTGCTTGATGAGCTGGGTCTCCAAGGATTCAGCAGTCATGTTTCGCTGGAAGCCATGCGTAAGGATCTGCAAAAAGAGATTGATTACCTCAAAACTATCGGTGCAGCGTATATGATCTGTCCTTTTCTAATGCCTGAGGATCGTCCTCAAAGCAGTGAGGAGTGGTGCAAGCTGTTCTCCGAGCTGCAGGAAATAGGAACTGAAGTCAGTAAGCAGGGATTGATCTTTGGTTATCACAACCATGATTTTGAATTTATAGGACAGGCCGGAGAACATAACGCATTTGATGGCATGTTTATGCAAACCACACCGGCTGCGGTTCAAGTGGAAATGGATGTGTGCTGGGTTCAATTCGCTGGACAGCATCCGATCGAGTATATCCACAAATATACCGGACGTGTGCCGCTTCTCCATCTGAAGGATTTCAGTACAGACGAGCAGGGTCAGATGATAACGCTTGAATTGGGACAAGGTTCCGTTAATCTGCCTGCGGTTATTGAGGCCTCAGCGAAAGCGGGGGTGCAATGGCTGATCGTGGAGCAGGATGTCTGTCAGAACCCGCCGCTTGAAAGTATATCGAACAGCTATAGCTGGCTCAAACAAAACTATTTAAACCAATAATAATCCATTGCTTAAAGGAGCTATTTAACATGAAAAAAATCAAAGTTGCTGTATTCGGCTGCGGCGCCATCGCCGAGCGCAGACATATTCCAGAGTATGCAGCGAGTGAACACGTAGAGCTGGTTGCTTTTGCAGATCCTATCATTGAGCGCGCTGAGAAGATGGCCGAAACCTATGGCGGCAAAGGTTATGCCAGCTACGAGGAATTACTGGCTAAAGAAGAAGTGGATGCGGTTAGCGTATGTACACCGAACTATCTGCATGCTTCAATGGCTATTGCGGCGGCCAATGCAGGCAAACATGTTCTGGTGGAAAAACCCATGGCATGTTCCGCTGAAGAAGGTGAGCAGATGATCGAAGCTGCCCGTAAAAACGGAGTGTACCTGATGGTTGGACATAATCAGCGTCTGATGCCGCCTCATGTGAAGGCCAAAGAAATTCTCGACTCCGGCAAACTGGGCAGAGTGCTTACATTCCGCACGTCCTTTGGGCACCCCGGTCCGGAGGGCTGGAGTGTAGACGGTGCAGACAGCTGGTTTTTCCGCAAAGAAGAAGCAATCATGGGCGCGATGGGCGACCTGGGCGTACACAAATCAGACTTTATCCGTTATTTGCTGAACGACGAAGTATCCGAAGTTGCCGGCTTTATCAGCACTTTGCACAAAGAAGGCACGGAAGTCGATGATAACGCAGCCTGCATCCTGCGTATGAAGAGCGGCGCCATCGGAACACTGGTTGCCAGCTGGACACAATACAGAGGCGGAGACAACAGTACCGTGTTATGGTGCGAGCATGGCGTGATGAAGATTGGTACTGTAGAGGGTGACGAAGTGATCGTAGAGCTTACGAATGGTACGGTCGAGACCTACAAAGTGGGTGCTATGGCGACCAACGAAAAACAAGTGCCGAGTGGTGTCATTGATGAATTCGTGAAATCCATCGTAACGGATACACCTCCGGCGATCTCTGGGGAAGAAGGTCTGAGATCCCTGAAAGTTATTTTGGCTGCATTCGAATCCCAGAAAACGGGGCAAATGGTCAAGCTGTAATTATTTTCACACATAAGCAAATAGTTCAGGTTACAAATGATGGAAACCGCAGCCGGTTTGGCTGCGGTTTTTGTCTGCCGGAAGGCTATTTAATCAGCAACTTGCCTGTAAAGAGTATTTTGTGAAAGGCACAAGCGGTCAGCTTGATCTCTGCCATTTTTTGAGCATTAACACCGGTCTATGCTATAATTCCTTATACTAATGAAAGTAAACAGGAGGAAGGGAATGCAAGAACGAAGCAAGAGAAGGAAAGCGCAGCGCAGCAAATCACGTAACCGCAAAACGCTGCTTAGTGTAACCGCTGTGCTGGGTACGTGTCTGATCGCTGGAGCTGTTTATGCAGGAACTTTGTATTATAAGGCTGAACGGGCACTTGACCGGATTTCGGCATCGGGAACGACTCCCGGTGAAACGGCAAGTCCTGCATCGCCTATGCCTGGAGCTTCGGCCGAGGCTGATGCTGCGGATGCCGTGGATGAGAATAAACCGCTCACGTTCTTACTCGCTGGTGTGGACAACCGGAGTGGCAGCGGAGGGACGCTGAATACGGATGTGCTGATGCCGGTGGTCTATGAGCCTGTGAGCAAAAAGCTGTCCATCCTGTCCATCCCCCGTGACATGAAGATCACAAGCAGTGATATCGGCACGCATAAGGCCAATTATTATTACGCTTATTATTACTCACATAACAAAGGTGAGGTTCTAAGCAAGACCAAGGAGTTCTACAGCAGCATTCTGCAGGTCGACATTGACCATATGATTCTGGTTAATTTTGAGGCGTTCAGCAGCATAGTGGATGAGCTTGGCGGACTGGATATCGATGTGCCGATGAATATGCGCTATGTGGATAATGCGGACGGAACGAACATTAATCTGACTAAAGGGATGCAGCATTTAAGCGGCAAGGAAGTGCTGGATTTCGTCCGTTACCGCAAGTCGAACCGGGGAACGGCAGAATCCTCAGATATATCCCGCAATGAGCGGCAGCAGGAGGTCTTGAACCTGATTCTGGGCAAGCTGGATTCTGTTAACGGGCTCGCTCAGCTGGGGGATATCATCGACATCCTTGGGGAGAATATCCGCACCGATATCGACAAAGTTCAGCTCCGTGACTGGATTCTGAATTATAAATCCATGAAGCCTTCATCCAGTGAGCTGATTACACTGGATTCGGTCTGGAAGAGCCCTTATGTCTATGCCAAAGAAGAGGATCTGCTGGTGAAGCTGCAGAAATTTCGCGAACCGCTGGGTCTGCCTGCGCTCGACAAGCAGCAGCTGCTTCATGATTTTGGAATTACGGATTAGGCTGGAGCACGATACATAGGTTTCACTATGCTTGGTCCATGTACGAACAATAAAGGGCTGTCTCCACAGTAGATGTTTCTACTGTGGAGACAGCCCTTTTTCATTTATGCTCTGATGTACTCCGAGAAGTTCTCCTGCAGGTATAGCGAATTGATATCCTCCCGCAGATGGTGATGAATCAACGCATCAATGGACTCGGTTTCCTTTTGCATCATGTATTCAAGGATACGCTGATGCTCATTCCAGATTTCCTCCAGCTTCTCCGTTCTCAGCATGTGCAGTCTGCGGTATCTTTCATAATGCACATTGGACTGCTGAATCAGATTCCACAGGAACTCCCGGCCGGCTAACCTGAACAGGGCAGCGTGGAATGCATCGTCCAGGCGGAGAAACTGCTCTGTGGCCGATTCTTCATGGATGGCGGCTTTCTGCTGCTGCAAAATATCTTTCAGTTCATGTACGCCTTTGAGTACAAGATGAGTGGACAGATATTTGATAATCTCTTTTTCCAGAACGCTTCGCAGGTAAATAATCTGTTCGACCGACTCCAGGTCAATATAAGAGACCAAATTGCCCTTTTTGGGATAGACATCAATGTAGGACTCCCGGCTGAGCTGCTTCAGCACATCGCGTAAAGGTGTTCTTGATATCTGAAACCGTTCGGACAAGGCGGTCTCACTTAGAATGGTACCGGGTTTCAGCGTCAGGGTAAGAATTTCGTTCTTTAGCGAATTCATAATTTCTTCTTTAATTGACATTGTACTCCTGCTCCATTGTCGTTTTTAAGACCTAGTATACATCATTGTAGAGGTTTATTAAAGTAAACAATAATGTTTTCGAAAGATATATTGACAACTTAATGGCTGTATTTTATGATCAAGGAAATCTTGTATACAAGATACCAGAGGTTAAATCAGAGGAGGTTCTATCAATGAACATGACGTGGAGATGGTATGGTGAAGGCAATGACAACATTACGCTTGACCATATCCGGCAGATTCCGGGGGTTATGGGTATCGTCTGGTCTTTGCACGATAAAGTAGCCGGTGAAGTGTGGGAAATGGAACGGATCCAGGAAGTGGCGGATCAAATCACTGCCAAAGGCTTCAGCACAGCTGTGGTGGAGAGCGTCAACGTTCATGATGATATCAAAATCGGTCTTCCGTCCCGTGATAAATATATCGATATTTATATCGACACGATCCGCAAATTGTCCAAAGTGGGCGTAAAAGTCATCTGCTATAATTTCATGCCTGTATTCGACTGGACCCGCACGGAGCTGTACAAGGAATTGCCGGACGGCTCCAATGCCCTCTTTTATGAAAAGGCTGCCATTACCGATAATCCGCGTGAGATGGTGGACCGGATTCTGAAAGGCGCCGGACAATTCACAATGCCAGGCTGGGAGCCTGAGCGGCTGGCGAAGCTGGATGAGCTGTTCGCAGCCTATGCAGATGTGACCGAAGATAAACTGTTCGAGAACCTCAAATACTTCCTGGAACGCATTATTCCAGTATGCGAGGAAGTAGACATCAAGATGGCGATCCATCCCGACGATCCGGCCTGGCCGATCTTTGGCCTGCCGCGCATTATCCGCAACCGGGAAATGATCCGCAGGTTCCTGGATTTGGTGGACAGTCCCTACAACGGTCTCACCTTCTGCACAGGATCGCTGGGCACGAATCCGGAGAACGACCTGCCGGCGATGATCCGCGAGTTCCATGACCGTATTCATTTTGCCCATATCCGCAACGTGAAGGTGTTTGAGAACGGTGACTTTATAGAGGTGTCGCACCGCGGGCGTGATGGCAGTGTGGATGTGGCTGAAGTCGTCAAAGCCTATCACGAGAATGGATATACCGGTTATGTGCGTCCGGACCACGGGCGGCATCTATGGGGCGAAGAGAAGAACTGCCGTCCGGGTTACGGCCTATATGACAGAGCCATGGGCATCATGTATCTCCTTGGCGTATGGGACAGTCTTGACAATGTCAAGGGGGCGAACTAAATGCTGCGCTTAAGCCGAAGCAGTATCTCTGATGAAGCAGCCTGGAAGGCTGCGGGTGTAGAGCTTCCGCGCTTTGACTTTGATCAAGTGGCGAAGAATACACAGGTGAAACCGGAATGGGTTCATTTCGGTGCAGGCAACATCTTCCGCGGATTCGTGGCGAATGCCCACCAGAAGCTGCTGGACAGCGGCAAAGCGGACACCGGGATCATCGCGGCGGAAACGTTCGATTTTGAGATGATTGATAAGGTCTACAAGCCATACGACAATTTGACACTGCTCGTGCTGATGAACGCACGCGGTGATTTCCAGAAAAAGATCGTCAGCAGCATTGTTGAGGGAATCGCAGCTGACAAGAACCGTGAAGCGGATTACCGCCGTCTGACTGAGGTGTTCGAGAATCCCAGCCTGCAGATGGCCAGCTTCACCATTACGGAAAAGGGTTACTCACTGACAGGCCCGAACGGACAGTACCTCGGCATCGTGGAGAAGGATATCGCAGGCGGGCCGGAGCAGCCGGCGCATGCGATGAGCATCGTGGCTTCCCTGGCCTACCGTCGCTACCTGAAGGGCCAATACCCGATGACCTTTGTGAGCATGGACAACTGCTCTCACAATGGCGATAAGCTGAAGAACGGTGTCGTGACCATTGCCAAAGAGTGGGCCGGCAAGGGACTTGTCGAAGAAGGATTTGTGACCTATCTGGAGGACGAGCGGTTAATCGCCTTCCCGCTGTCCATGATCGACAAAATTACGCCGCGCCCGTCCGAAACGGTCCAGGCGGCGCTGCTGGAACAGGGAATCGGCGATATGGATGTCATCGTCACTTCCAAGAACACCTATACAGCCCCATTCGTAAACGCGGAGATCAGCGAATATCTGGTGATTGAAGACAAGTTCACGAATGGCCGTCCGGCGCTGGAGGAAGCAGGGATTATCTTTACCGATCGCGATACAGTCAACAACGTGGAGACGATGAAGGTAACAACCTGCCTCAATCCGCTGCATACCGCGCTTGCCGTATCCGGCTGTCTGCTTGGATACACCCTGATCGCCGATGAGATGAAGGATGATACGCTGCGTAAATTCGTGGAAATCATCGGCTACAAAGAGGGATTGCCGGTCGTAGTGGATCCGGGGATTCTCAGTCCAAAGCAGTTCCTGGACGAAGTATTGACAGAACGCTTCGCCAATCCGTTTATCCCTGATACCCCGCAGCGGATCGCGACCGACACCTCACAGAAGGTGGGCATACGGTTCGGAGAAACCATTAAATCGTATATCCGCCGGGAGGAGCTTGATCCGGCGCAGCTGACAGCTATCCCGCTGGCGATTGCCGTCTGGTGCCGCTATCTGCTTGGAGTAGATGATGAAGGCAAACCTTTCACCTTGAGTCCGGACCCGCTGCTTGAGGCGCTGCAAGGACATTTGCAGGGAGTTTCACTCGGAGCTACCGCGGTAAATGTGCGGCCAATTCTTGAAGACGGGCAGCTCTTTGGTGTTCGGCTCTATGACATCGGCCTTGGGGAGAAGATTGAGGGTATGTTCCTTGAAATGCTGGCCGGCCCGGGAGCTGTGCGGAGCACATTGGAGAAATACCTGAAATAAGGGTAAAGGAGCATAAGGATGAAGCCTTTTATTCATGAGGATTTTCTGTTGCAGTCAGAGGAGGCCCGGATACTCTATCATGAGTATGCGGAAGCTCTGCCTATTATCGACTATCATTGCCATCTGGACCCGAAAGCCATTGCCGACAATAAACGTTTCAATAATATTGCCGAGGTCTGGCTGGGTGGAGACCACTATAAATGGCGTGCGCTGAGAACATTCGGGATCGAAGAGAGATATATTACCGGCAATGCCTCTGATGAAGAAAAGTTTGCCAAGTGGAGCGAGGTGCTTCCCTATACTGTCGGCAACCCGCTGTACCATTGGTCGGCGCTGGAGCTGAAAGCTTACTTTGGCGTAGAGGAGCAGCTGAGTCAGGACAACTGGCGGAAGATCTATGACCACTGCAACACCTTGATTGCCCAGGACGGCTTCACGGCCCGGGGGCTGATTACCCGTTCCAGGGTGAAATGGATCTGCACGACGGATGATCCGGTGGATGATCTGCGGTACCATGAGCAGATTGCCGGAGACAAAGAGTTCAAGACCGGGGTGACGCCGACCTTCCGGCCGGATAAGGCACTGCTGATTGAAGCGGAGTCCTTTCCGGGTTATGTAGCAAACCTGGAGCAGACCGTAGGGTATGCCATCACCTCCTATGAACTGATGGAACGCGCGCTGCTGGAGCGAATTGAATACTTTGACCAGCAGGGCTGTATGATCTCTGACCATGGCTTCTCACACCTTCCTTATGCTGAGGCGCCGCCATCTGTACTGGAGACGATCTTCAGCAAGCGGCTGAGCGGCGAGACCTTGAGCAGACTGGAATGCGATCAGTACGCAACAGCGTTGTTCTTAGCCATGGGCCGCAAATATGCCGCCCACGACTGGGCGATGCAGCTGCATATCGGTGCGATCCGCAATCCGAACACACGGATGTTCCGGGAGCTTGGTCCGGACACGGGCTTCGACATCATCGGTGACCGCAGCTACGCGGACAACTTATACAAGCTGCTCGACGGGCTGGACCGGACCGGCGAGCTTCCCCGGACCATTCTCTACAATTTGAATGCAGTGCAGAATGATGTGCTGGCTGCGATGGCGGGGTCTTTCCAAGGCGAAGGAGTCAAAGGGAAGATTCAATTCGGCTCCGGCTGGTGGTACAACGACCAGAAGGACGGAATGATCAAGCAAATTACTTCCTTATCCAATCTGGGGCTGCTCAGCTGCTTTGTAGGGATGCTGACAGACTCGAGGTCTTTCCTGTCCTATACACGTCATGAGTATTTCCGCCGGATTCTGTGCAACCATATCGGCGGCTGGGTGACCAGTGGGGAGGCCCCGCGGGATCTTGCATTCCTTGGAGGCATCGTTCAGGATATTTGCTACCATAATGCCAACCGCTATTTTCAATTAACCTGATAAAGATGATAATTTTACAGTCGAAGAACTGCAAAAGCTACCTGTTCCGCTTGAAATAGCGCAGAAGAAACAATCCGGTAATGAGGCCTACACCTGCTATCCCCGCAGCAATCCAGAGGTGCCGGCTGTCTCCAGCTTGTCCGGCTGCTGGTTCAGCACCGGCATTGACGGCACTTGCAGTCGAAGGACTTTCAGCGGCTGGACTCACGGTAGGACTAGGTGATGGGGAAATGCTGATTTCTTTATCCTTCAGAAACTCCAGGTCTACGTAGGCGTCCGAAATCTTTACGGAAGGGGAACATAACGGATTTTCCCACTTGCCGTCCTTTTGCTTCAGAAAAAAAAGATAATCACTGCCTTCTTCGCTGGGGCCGTTCATCGCACCCCAAGTCATATTTTCGTCAACGACAAGGGAAGGTTCCGTGATCGTTTTAAAACTGCGTACTACCGTCATATGGATTTGGTTGTTGGAGCTGATTTGCACGACATCCTCCACATGTCCAATGACAACTCCATCGTATGTATCATAGGCCGCTTCCATGGAAAGCAGTTGTGCACAGGATAAGGCTGATGTGCTTGGGGCGGGCAGGAACAGAGTGAACAACAGAACGAGCAAGGCTGCTTTTCTCATAAGGAACACCTCCGGGTTACCTACCAAACGTTCCCAGTGGCTAAAAGGTTGCATTTCATGTGATGCGCAAATTCCTGCGGATTCAGGGAGACAGCCCCGGCATGTACCTCTGGTGCAAGCAATATTTCAGACTGACGAGGTGCAGAAGCCGTTAATTCCGGTCTCTGCGCCTTTATTATTTTGTAGTTGACTTTGCCCTTAGGGGAAGGTGCATAGTGGATACAAATACAAGGAATGGAGGGGACGGCTTGCTTTCGATTGGAGACTTCTCGAAGATATGCGAAGTATCTACAAAAACGCTCCGATATTATGATGAAATGGGATTAATTAAACCTGATGAGATTAATCCGGAAAATGGCTATAGGTATTATTCTATCAGGCAGCTTAAAAAGATGCTCTTTATCAACCGTTTGAAATCCTATCATTTTTCACTGGAAGAAATCAAAGCTCTTCTGGACTGGGAAGAGGATCAATCCGATGAGAAGCTTCGTTCTGCCCTGGATCGCAAGAAAAGAGAAATAGAGGACAAGCTGAAAGCTTTTGAACAAACACTGCAACAAATAAGCAACGATATTTTAAATGTAGAGAAGGGCCTGCCGATTATGTCCTATATGGACGATATCGAAGTGCAACTTGTTGAAACCCGGCCAATGAATATGCTTTATATGCGTCAGATGATGAGCAGGGATGACTATGCTTTTGGATACGGAAAGTATTTTAGCAGGTTATATGAGAGGATTGCGACTGAAAAACTCACCTCGCTGGGTACACCAATGACAATTTATCACAGCGCTGAATACAATCCGGCCAGCAATGATATCGAGTTTGCCATCCCGGTAAAAGAAACGGTAAACGGAACGCGTAATCTGCCTGGAGGCCTGTGTGCGAAGTCTGTTTTAAAGGGAGCATATTCGGAATTGACTTCGGTCTATGCCAAGCTGAGGGAATGGATAGAGAATGAGGGCTATGTAATGGTGAAATCACCCTATGAAATTTATGTAACCGACCCTTATCAAGGTACCGGTCCTGAGGATCACGTTACCGAGATATATTTTCCTGTAAAGAAAATTTAAAAACGTCTTGTAGAGAGGTGTCTATCATGCAAAGAAACTACTGGCCCACTTCAGAATGGCTGCAAGCCCCAGACCCGGCAACCTTGAGGAAGGATGCTGAGAAGTTTACAGCGCTTGATCCAATCATTAAATCGGAGTACAGCAATATAAACGGTATTGTTGTTGTGAGAAACGGATACATGGCTTATGAAAACTATTATAACGGCTATGGCCCGGAGGATACGCACCATGTAGCCTCTGTAACGAAAAGTGTCATATCTGCTCTCGTTGGCATTGCCATAGATGCAGGATATATTCGCAATGTAGACCAGAAGGTGCTCGATTTTTTCCCTGAATATGCTCAAGGTTCGGCTGATAAGCAGAAACAAGAAGTCAGTATACGCCATCTACTCACGATGACGGCTCCCTATTCATTTGAGGACTGGCAAGAACCGCTCGACAAGATGTGCATGCAGCCTGACTGGGTAAAATACACTTTGGATATTCTCGGCCAACAAGGTAGTATTGGAACCTTTAAGTACTCCACCGCAGGGGCGCATCTGCTTTCCGCCATCCTCACCCGCAGCACAGGGAAAAGTGCCCGTGAGTTTGCCAACGAATGTTTATTTAAACCCATCGGGATGAAAGAAATTCCGGATTATAAAATGAAATCGTTCGGCTTTGA
This sequence comes from Paenibacillus paludis, assembly GCF_042610515.1. Classification (NCBI taxonomy): domain Bacteria; kingdom Bacillati; phylum Bacillota; class Bacilli; order Caryophanales; family Paenibacillaceae; genus Paenibacillus; species Paenibacillus paludis. Next base: position 401,504 of record NZ_JBGJZP010000002.1, on the reverse strand, counting down.
GGATCTATTTGGGGAAAATGTGAGGGGATGGGTTGCAGATCCGAACGGTAACTCCACAGGAGGCTGGGGACTTACACTAAGTCCCCGTGATATGGCACGTTTTGGTCTCCTATATCTGAATGGTGGCATTTGGGACGAACATGAGGTTATTTCGGGTGCATGGACCCGCGAATCCACAGCAATGAACCCTAATAAGTACGGCTACCTATGGTGGTTACGCCAAGAGGATGGAGTTTCCGCATACTTAGCTATGGGAGACGGCGGCAATGTCATTTGCTGTATTCCAGAAAAAGATCTAGTCGTAGCCATCGCATCAGAATTCATGATGAATCCCCGGGATAGATGGACACTGATTAATTATTTAATCGGAAAATAAATATCAATCTGAGATTCGGGGTTATCCGCGCCTAGAAACCGTTCAGAATAGCATTCGAAATCATCCCTGGCAGCCAGTTCTACATCGCTTGCAGACAGCCAAGCTCCCCAGATATACTGATAGCTTTGAAACAATGAGTGTACCTTTCCAGTGTGTGTGAATCGTGCGTATTTTCCTCCGGGGAATTTTTTATAACACATTTTATCTGGAGCAAGGCTTGGTTCGTTTACTTCTATTCCGATAAATTCGCTTGTTTGGCTCTGCTCACTGAACGAATCAAATGTACAGCCTTGTGCAGACTCAAAGATGCCATAACGGCAGGAGTCAGGAAGCGCATGATGGATTTCATGAACCCGAGACTGGAAATATTCCCACTTACTAACGCTTTGATTGTTTGCAACACTAGTTTGAAATCGTATGCCAACGAGCTGTTTGGGTTCAACATCGACAATTTGCGGCCGCAGCGTAATAGAATTACACCGATGCAGTATTTCAGGTTTAGTGATTTCCCTGCGGCTGCCAAGGATGGTCTCTACACGGTTTTTGCGGTATTGATTCGGTGTCATATGATACTGGGATTTAAAGGCCCGGCTGAAAGCTTCATGGGATTCAAACTGCAGAGAAACCGCAATATCTAAAATTCTTTTATTAGTATATAGCAATTCCTTCGCGGCCTGTGTCAGTCTTCTGGAGCGTATATAACTTCCTGCGGTTTCTCCCATCATTGCTTGAAAAAAACGATGGAAATGATAATACGAATAGGAGGCTGCTTTAGCAACATCAGTAACGGAGATAGCGTTATTTAGATTGCTTTCAATAAAAACCAATGCTTTTTCCAATTGCATCCTATAGTCCATAGCAGCCTCTCTTTCTCAAATTATAAAATATTATAAAAGTTTTTTGGTGTCTGTTCGTAAGGAAGCTGTACAGAAAATTCCATATCCTTCTGTGAAGCGAAAGTAAACAACTGCCAATCATTCTGCTGTGGGGAACCAAAGGTCATTTCCACTTGTCCTGCTGTTACATCAAAAATCATAGAACGCAATGTGCCGAAAAAGTCTCCGTAGTAGTGGCAGCATAACCCATTTGGATAGGGTGAAGATAGCAATTGTTTTATATCTGTTTTCGTGAATTTTTCCCTTGCGTGGCTAAAGTGGACAATAAGGTCGTTTCTAATCATGGAATTTTCTAGGATCACTTTCTCAAAGGACTTTAGCTCAGTAAGTACTGCGTGATTGGTAGCACTTAAAAAAGATTCTTCTGTTTGGCCATCCAGTAACTTATTCGCTTTGTGTCCATCAATACATTCAAACAAGGCTATTTCACCACTTTTATCGGCAAGCATCAAATTCATGTTGTATCCGATGGGAACCTCCATGCAATAATTAACTGCTTCCTTAACGTTTTGGCAATTTTCCAAAATTCCGCGAATGACAGCCCAGAACTGCAGTCCGCTTACTTCCGCCTTCTGTCCGCCCTCAAAATTACCCACAGGCATTCCGCAGGAGGCTTGGGCAACGGCAAGGCCACATTCATTCATCCCATCACCGCGACCAAATAGGTTAATCATAGAGCCGAGATGCTTGTATTTACCAGCTGTTTGAGTATAGCTAAAGCAAAGCTCCTCCATCACATCGGAGAACTCATAATTCCTCGCAAGGATAGTATGTCCGTCCCGTGTTTTGGCAGGCATTGCCGCAAACAAGCTGCATCCGCGTTCTAAATAGGTCATAGCATAAAACAATGCTTGACCGCGTTCAATACCAACGGTATCAGCGAATCCTTGTATTTCTTCATTAATACCGCTGCAATATTGATCCAGTAGTTCTGTGATTTCCTGTAATTTCTTTTGAGGGTACACATTTGGAGGGAGCAACATAGCTTTGAGCATTTCCGGTTTGGACAACGCCCATTTACCAAGCAATACGCCAATTTGATAACTGTCTCCTTCAAAGGTTTTATAATACGCCGTGGTTTTTTTCAAAATAGTCACCTTACCTTTCCTGTTTTACTTTACAAGAAAGGAAATAATTGATTTTGATATTTTCTGCTGTTTTAGGTTTTTTGCATGATACTGTTTCAGCTTGCTCTTAGCTGTTACAGGAATTTCCGTAAAGTGTTCAGCCGCTTGATTCCTTCCGTGCCGGCCCATCCTCCGGCACTTGCCAAGATTACATTGTGGAAAAGCTTCAACGCTATAGAATAGGTTACAGTCCCGAGGATAATTTCGATGACAAAGAAGCGCAGGATATCGCCGGAGGTTATGATATAGACTTTGAATTCTTGGTTATGGGTCATGGATTAATCACCGTCTCTTCAGGGTTTATGTAACTAAATATGCTTATTTTAGGTTGTCTAATGCCTAAAATCACCTATCAACCGCTAACGTTGTCATGTCCTTGTTCCTTGCTGCAAACTTTTGTTCTGCGGGATAAATGGTATATATTATATTTGAGGAATAATTGAATGTTTTTATTTGAACAAAGGTGAGGAGCAGGGGAATGAACACAGCAGAGTTCCAACAGTACGTAAGAGAATTCAGTGAAGTGAAAGGTTTTGACAGGAGTACCATTGAGCAGCGGATGTTGTACTTGATGACTGAGGTTGGTGAGTTATCGCAAGAGGTACTGTCAGTATCATTTCATCCCGATGCCGAGAAGAAAGAGAATCTCGGTTATGAGATGTACGATGTGGTGTGGAACATCTTTGATTTAGCTAACAAACTGGACATTAATCTGGAGGACGCCTTCAATCGCAAGAAGGAAATCAATGACAACAGAAACTGGGAATAATATGGGGAATGTATCTCATTTGTATAGAATGTGATATTGTTAATAGCAGTGTGAAATGTGTGTGGTCTTGGAATTAGCAGGACTAGAAGGGACGAACGGCATTATGTTAAAGACAGAATTTATTGATGTATTGTCGGTCATTTCCATAAAGTTATATGATTCGGCTGCCAAGGTTATGGATACAGCAAGCAAGTTAATCCCCGCAAATACTTTCTGCATCGCGAATCTGGATAGTCTCTCTACAAAGGTGATGAAAGCATACAACCGGGACAAGCTCATCTTGGGAGAGGGACTGGTAGTAGACAATGAGGAGTCTTACTGCGCGCTGGTGACGGAGCATGCCCAGGGCCCGCTGCTTATTAACAATAATCTTACCCATCCGTTAACCAAAGACATGGATGCGACTCAATTCGTAGGCGGTTGTTCGTTTATCGGAGTTCCGATCCGTAATGAAAAAGGCGAGTTTTACGGTTCACTTTGCTCTTTTGATCAGGATTTCTATCAGTATCAGCAACGGGATATTGAATTGCTGCTTTCTTTGTCAGCCTTTTTCACCGTGCTGCTTGAAATGGAATCAACGCTTATACAGCTGAGAGAGGCTGAAGAAATAGCTGCGCAGGTGCTGGAGGACAAGAATAATCTGCTTGCAGTGCTCAGCCACGAAATTCGTACACCGATGAATGGTGTCATTGGCATGGCAAGCTTGCTGGAGTCTACCGAGCTCTCCGAGGAACAGTCCATATACGTCGATGTTATCGAGAAGAGCGGCAGTAATCTGCTCGTTATGATGGATCAGATCCTGGATTATTCCAAAATGGAGGCCGGCACAATGACGGTGGACAACAGCCCGTTCATTGTCCGTGACGTCGTGGACCATGTAATGCAACTATTCTCCACAGAAGCAGAGAAGAAGGGCTTGAAATTGTCGGCCATTTTCGATAGTGAGGCCAATCCCAGACTGCTGGGAGACAGCAATAAAATCCGTCAGGTTTTGACCAACCTGCTTGGGAATGCACTTAAATTCACGGAAAAGGGTGAGGTGTGCCTGTCAATCCGGAATCAAGCTGCCCCAGATGGCGGGGTCATCGTTACTTTCGAGGTAAGGGATACCGGGATCGGCCTGCCGGCCGAACAAATGAACAGTCTGTTCCATTCCTTCTCGCAAATTCATGATAAAATAACTCCGGGCAAATTTGGCGGTGCGGGATTAGGACTCTCAATCTGCAAGCAGCTTGCCGAATTGATGAACGGGAGAGTATGGCTTAAGGATTCGTGTGAACAGGGAAGCTGCTTTGTATTCGAACTTCCATGTGCTGTCGCGTAATAACCTGTATCAACTTAAATTGCAAATAGATGTTCTTACTCCTCCGAAGCGCTTGTGCAGCCTCAAGTGTTTCGGAGGAGTATTTGTGATGTCCTGTCTAGACCGAGGTTGCTTAATTCTAAATAGCGTTTTAGAATATAAGTAATGACTTATATGTTGGAAAGGAGAAACCTGCATGGATGTTCTAAATGAACTCGTGGATGATCTGAAGCTGCTGGGTGACAAAACACGTCTCTCTATGCTTTCGTTATTGAAAGAACGGGAGTGGTGTGTCTGTGAATTCGTTGAACTATTTGATATTTCACAGCCCGCGATCAGTCAGCACTTGCGCAAACTGAAAAGCAAAGGGCTGGTCAAGGAACAGAAAAGAGGGCAATGGGTTCATTATTCCCTGAATATCAAAGACAAGCCGCATATTCAGGCTATTCTTGAGTATACGCCGGATTCCAAAGAGATTTTGGCAGGACTCAACAAGGTGTCTGTTGCTGTCTGCTGTGACTAAATAGAATCATACATAAACGGGAGGGTCAGACTTGGTAATACTTGCAATTTTTATATTTTTGCTCACATTGGTTTTTGTTATTTGGCAACCCAGGAACCTGTCTATCGGCTGGTCGGCCTGCGGAGGTGCGATTCTCGCTTTGCTGGCAGGTGTAGTCAGCTTTAACGATGTTCTTGATGTTACCTTAATCGTGTGGAATGCTACACTGGCGTTTGTTGCGATTATTCTGATTTCCTTAATCCTTGATAAGGTTGGGATCTTTGAATGGGCTGCCCTGCATATGGCGAGAGCTGCACGGGGGAACGGAACCCGGATGTTCATCTATGTCACTCTTCTTGGGGCAGTAGTGGCTGCGTTTTTTGCCAATGACGGAGCGGCGCTTATCCTGACACCTATTGTCCTGGCCATGGTCCGTGCGCTGAATTTTGATGAGAAAAAGGTCTTTCCCTTCATCATCGCCAGCGGCTTTATTGCGGATACGACCTCATTGCCGCTGGTGGTAAGCAATCTGGTCAATATCGTATCGGCGGACTTCTTCGGAATCAGCTTCATGGACTATGCAGGGCATATGCTGATACCTACACTGTTTTCTTTGGCAGCAAGTACCCTGGTGCTATACCTCTTCTTCCGTAAAAGCATCCCGCGTAACTTCGACAGCTCAGAGCTTAAACATCCGCAAGAGGCGATCGAAGACCCAAAAATGTTCAAACTGTCCTGGCTTGTGCTTGCGATTCTGCTGGTTGGATACTTCGTCAGTGAATTCCTGAACATTCCGGTTTCTGTGGTGGCCGGGATTATTGCGATCTTTTTCCTGCTCATGGCCAGAAGAAGCTCTGCTATTTCAACGATGGAAGTAGTTAAGGGCGCACCATGGGCGATCGTGTTCTTTTCTGTCGGGATGTATGTTGTTGTGTATGGATTGCGGAATGCCGGGTTAATGGATATACTAGCGGATTTGATTCAGGTTGTTGCCGATCAGGGGGTATTCGCTGCCACAATGGGGATGGGCTTTATAGCCGCTGTCATTTCATCGGTAATGAATAACCTGCCTACGGTCATGATTGACGCACTGGCTATCGACGCCACACATACCTCCGGAATCATTAAGGAAGCTTTGATATATGCCAATGTCATCGGCTCAGATCTAGGCCCGAAGATTACGCCGATCGGATCACTGGCCACGCTGCTGTGGCTGCATGTGCTCTCGGGCAAAGGTGTGAAAATCTCCTGGGGCACGTATTTTAAGACCGGAATTATATTGACGATTCCTACATTGTTTATCACTTTAGTGGGCCTCTATTTAAGATTGACTCTATTTTAAACTTAAACTATATTGCATTGCGCCTATGGATCGACCCTTGGCCTGAATTCAAATCGAACAGTACAATCGAGTCTGTAGGCGCTTTTGTAAAGTGGGGATAAGTATGAACAACTATATAATATCTTTTACAAAAAAGTTTGATTATTTTTTCGGGCAAAAGGAAATCGCGAATCTTATTTATTTACATGATGAGGGTGATAATGAGAGATTAGATCATGTCCTTTTTCTTGAGAAAGATAGTGGTGATGTCATAGGCTTGTATATAAGAGGTATGAACCCGTTATTCTCAGTGAATAGAATTTACGATTTGGATGATTTTAATTTATTTGCAAGTTATGAAGGATTAATTGAATGTAAGGAAAAAATTAAACTCAAAATGGAGTATGTAGGTTTGTTTTTTAGCACTCAATACAACGAATTATTGGGTTTCTATTTGGCGAATAATGATGCATCCAGTTCTATATTCATATTATTTTTACAAGATGAAATTTATATGGAAAAGGATTGTAGCAGATACGAGGTTAGTAGGGTACTTGAAAAAAGGTTTTCGACTGAAGGTTTTATAACATACGAAAAAAAATGTGAGACTGACTGGGAAAAAATCATCAATCTATCTTTATCTCTCAGGGGAGAGTGCTAGGAACAGGTTGTTTTTCAATTATAGCCCAATCTATTCCTTCTTCAAGTTCAGTATCTTGAAGAACTGTCTCGCTTTTCATCAACAATAACAAATTAAAGAGAAAGAGGCGAAGTTGTGAAATCAATAAAAGATTTTTATGATGAAAGAGTTGCAAAAGTTCGCTGGTTCGAGAATTGTGGTAAAGAGATAAGGGAGCCTTATTTTGAAGGTAATATCATAATTGTTGATAGTTGGACAAAAGCTCAGAAAGGGATAAACGGGAAATGGGACAATCTGAAACTAGAAATAAGAAATAATCTAACGGGTGCTTTACATGAACGTTGGAGAAATGAATATAGAGAATGGAATACGATTACTTTAGAAGCGAAAGCTGTACTCCAAAAAGGTGTACTTAACGAACTCAAATCTTATGTTTCTGCTAATAACATCAATTATAGTGTATATGAGAGTGTTGAATGGGATCTTCTTTGCGTGTTGATGGAATATGCCTACAGCGATCTCGTCGCTCCAGGTTTTTATTTCAAAATGTTTGATGTATATGAAGCAGGTCATCTTCCATGTGGCTGGAAAGGAAAATGGCCGGAAGGAAGTGTTTTAATTTTTTAATATAAGGATCTAACCTCCGGAGGTACATATGGTTAAAAATGATGACTTTGCATCAGGTGAGCTAATAAATCATTTGCGTGAAAATATTGGAGAACCTAGTTTTGTAAACATGGAAGGTTTTATGCAAAACATAAATATAGATTTAATAGTATTTGAGGCAAACACTAATAGAAACTATCACACCATAGTTACTTCTGGAATGAGCAACTATTCATCCAATGTGGAGGAAGGATATGAAGAGTGGAAATACACAGAATTAATAATGTATTTACCTTCAGAGTGGCCTGTACGACAAGCTGACATCCAAGATGAATTGTATTGGCCTTTCGTCTGGTTACGGAAACTTGGGAAGTTTACATTTGATCATCAAACTTGGTTTTGTTACGGTGACAGTATTCCAAATGGAGATCCTCCGCAGTTATTAAGCAACAAAAACCCATTTGCCGGCTTTATGCTGTTACCACCTATAAACGAGAACCCTGATTTTTTCATACTAAAAACTCCTGATAAAGAAATTCAGTTTCTAGTTGTATTTCCTGTTTTTTTGGAGGAAATGAACTTTCTGAGGGATAATAATTTTACACTGTTGTTGGAGAAGTTTGATGATTGCCATATTAATGACATTATTAATCTGCAAAGGGTTAATGTTTGTGAGTAAGCAGATTGATCTACGTCGGGGGTGAGCGGCATCATGCGGAGCGCATGGAGGAGATGGATTCATTCGTCACCGGGTAGCCCCCACTATTGATACTCTACCGCACCCAAAAATCTGAAATAATTCGATTGAATGGTTGCTTCAAGAAGTTCCTCAGTATACATAAAATTATATAGTAAAACTACTGCATTAAAATCATCCGTCAAACCTTCTTGTAGTAAGGCAGTAAATCTCAGAACAATCTCATCATCATAAGAGAATCCTTCAAGTAATTGATTCAGATTATTACTTGCTTCTTCATAATATTCTGCTTCTCTTACAGCATCATCATATCTACGAATCCCAAAATGTTTAGCAAAAATCGATGGAATAAAGTATCCTTCATCCGTATAAGACACAGTAAGCAGCCTATCCAATTCCTCGGAAGATTGAACATTGCCTACCCACAGAGATACGGCTCCTTCTTTTTCCATGTTTAGCCTCCTCTAAGGTTTTAATCCATCAGGCAGATCAGTAGACGAATCAATAATTTCTAACGTACAAGTTCATTGGCAGCGGCACTTACTTATTCACTTATTTCGCATTTTTCTAGCACCCATTCCTTTGCTTGTTCTGATTTCAACAATATAGGGTTCTCCAAGGTACCAATATTAATGCTTCTAAAATGAGCTTCTTCTATACCTGTAATATTTTTCAGTGTCACTCCGTTTAATAATGTTTCTTCAAATGAGGCTACACTTATATCTACATTTTCTAGTCTTGCATTACTAAAATCAGTTAAATAGAAAAATACATTAATCAAATTACAATTCACTAAATATGCATTTCTAAATATTGCTTCCCAACAATCACCTTTACTAAATCTGCTGTTTTTAATGACGCAATTAGAGAAATCTGTATACCCAAGATCTGATTTATAAAAATCGCATTTATCTAAATACGCTTTTTTAAAAGTTGATGAGCATAATAATGATGCATGAAAATCGATATTTTCCAATATAAGATCATCAAAAATACACTCAGTTAAATATGCTTGTTCAAGCAATTTATCGGATAAATCAAAACCTCTTAAATCCACTTCATCTAATTTTAACTGTTCGCCTTCTTTACCAATGGACTCAACCCACTTTTTATGTAGTTCAAACTTATTAATAATATTTTCTTCCATTTTGCCACTCCTTAAGAGACCAATTCAATTCTTGATTTCTTCCTCCGTTATACTTTCCATCCTTATCGAAAAGGTTATCTTTATCCGGCCTCCAGCTCGACCCAAGTACTCTCCTGATTCTAACGCATCAATCAGTCCTTGTCTCTCCGGGGTGAGAACCGCTTCATGCGGATTTTCATTTTTCGGACAACACTTTGCAAGAAGCCTTCGAGAGAATCCAGATTGCTTGGCAGGCGGAGCGCTTGGGTCTTGAGCTTTCCGTCGCCGAGCTTGGTTACCGGGTATCAGGACCATGTGTTTTGTTGGGATTAGGTACGTCCAGTTCACTGGAGAGGAGAAAACCAATCATGGTAGTATCTGACCATAATCGACCTGTTTTATGTATCGCTTTAGCGTTAATTAAGTTATGCTTTTCAAGCATTACTGTGTGTACAAGCGAAATTACTAAATACTTATACGGTATTATTTCATCAGCCGTCACAAAAGAGCAAAAAACTAAAAAAACACAAATACGTACGGCTATCTCGCATTGTGGCGTTATTGGTTGTATTGTTTTTATTTCTGTATAAGGTCTTACAGTCTTCTAAATTGCCAACTAAACGTTTTACTCTTACAGTATAACAACGGTTATGAAGGAAAAAGACGACAATATATTATCAACTGCTCTCTCAAGACAAAGCGAGACTTCTTATTAAAGGCTCCATGAATATGTCTCAAGCTTTGGCTCCTGACTGTTTGGAAAAATGAAAGATTTGAAGGGAAAGTGGCAGGATAATATAAAATGAGGCTTTTCAAGCAACAAAAAAGAGCGGAAAACTTTTAAGTTCTCAACTCTTTTTTTTTGCTTCATTTACAAAAGTTAATTTGCAATGATAATAATAATAATTACATCACCCAACGTAGTCATCAAAATCCCCCCTTTGCATTAGCTATGCATAAAAGATAATTCAAAAGGGGCAATGAAAAGTTTGAATTGACGAATCGAAACTCAACTTGCGTATTTGAAATTCGGGATATTCAATTCTGCAAACTCTTTTAGAGCCTCTGCAAAAGGCTCTCTTCCCATCAAATAGAAGCTATGAATAATGTGCGTAATATTCGGGTCAAAGGTTCGGAGTTCATTTATACACTCGATGACGATCTGATAGTATTTGCTCATTAAACGATAAAAGGTGAAATCAGGAGTTTTAGGAAGCTTGTCTAGTAGCTGAAACGGTTTTCTGGTGAGGACAAGTTCTTTTTTTCTAATACATATAGATATATAATTCAGTAGAATTGTCGCCAGCAGGAACGGGTTTTCATTTGCAGTTTTCGTAAATGAGTAATCCATCCGCTTTCGGATTAAGGACTGGACTAAAAAAACGGTATCTTCAAAGTCGAAAATGTGGAGCGTATTTGCAAAAAGCATAAGTGAGCGAGTGGTCCAGTCTGAATCACTTGAAATTCTGGACTTCAAAAAATTTCTGTCTGCTTCGGAAATCTCCCTGTCAGAATGATCCGTAATCTCCTTTAAAACCTCCAATAAGGTAATGAAAATTTTCTTTTCAGAGTCAGATAGTTCCTGGTGATTTCGTGCAACACGCTCCAGTTGTGTGAGCTCAGCAATTTTGTTGTCATAAAATATTTGATACATTTGTACCTCTAGAAGTGTCAGCGGGGATTTTTGATCTGATATATCCAGCTTGTTCACAAACTCCGTAATTGAAATGGCATTGATTTGCAGCAAGCTGAACAAGTCCTCCGCGCATATTCTATGTAGGTTGTTCTCCACTTTTGAATAATAGGATTCCGAAATACAATTCTTGATGAATTCCTTCTGTGTCAGTTCTTTTTGCAAACGATATTCCCTCAATAAAGAACCAATTTCCATAAAAAAAACTCCTTTCGAATTCGAAATCATTGCCATACCTAGATAGTAAACAGGTTATGTTTGATTTATCAAGATAAAAGGAGAATGACAATGCACATTTATTTTTCTAACAGACAATTTCGGCAAATCGCTACTGCAAACATTTTCTCAACGATCGGGGATAAGATGTATTATCTGGCCATGCTGACTTTTGTCAGTACGCTTCCTAACGCGCAGTTAGCGATTGGCCTGGTGACAGCGTCTGAATTGATTCCGCAGCTATTTTCCTCTTATACTGGGTATCGGGCAGACCAAACGCACAAGGTGGCCAGAAATTTAATTTGGGCTGATCTCATCAGAGTTGGCTTGTATTTCATCGTCGGCTTGCTATTTTGTTCGACCCTTGAGAAATGGATTGTGTTAATAGGCATCGTCATATTGAATTTCCTGTCCGATTTCACAGGATCGTACGCAAGTGGATTGCGGCTGCCGCTCATTGTGAAAGTTACTGGAAAAGAGGATTATCCTCAAGCCAGCGGCTTCAATCAGGGCATTTCACAAATCGTCGGCATGATTTCCCAATTCATAACCGCCTCCTTACTGATCGTTGTGTCTTACTCCTTTTTAGCCTGGACGAATGCAGCAACCTTTCTTTTTTCTGGCTTTATTATGCTGAGTTTTTTTAGAAGAAGCCCGCAATTCGCAACAAAGGCTGTAACCGAAGTACAGCAAGGTCATAAAGGGGACAGCTATTTCAAAAACCTGAAGGTGAGCTTTGCAGCCTTAACAAAGGAAAACAAGCTTTTCGGCGTAATTCTTGCAATTATCGTGCTTAATGCCATGCTATCGTCCCTCACACCACTCATTCAAATGATCATTGTATCGGCTAAAAATGAGATGGTTATTTATTCCTATCCATTTACAATAGCTGTACTAAGCACGGTGATTTCTCTTTCACTAGCTGCTGGCGGACTGCTGGGAACTAAAATACTCAAGCAAATGCATTTGCAGCAATTAGTGATGATCTGCTTAGTGTTTACCACTATTTTTTATCCTGCTCTACTTCTAAAAAATATGCTGATCATTCTGCCGATGCTAGCACCTGTTTGTTTCCTGGTCGGAACGATCGTACCCAAGTTATCCGGCTGGATCGTGTCCGTAGTAGAAGAGAACAAGCTGGCAACTACGATTGGCATCATTAATACACTTTTAGTAGGCCTTGCACCGTTAACAACCTTTTTATTAGTAACGATATCTGCTGCAGCTTCTCCAATTTTGACCATAGCGATTTTATTCGTCAGCTCCCTGGCATTGATGACATTTCAAATCAAGAGCGGCCGGGTCAATAAAAGCAAGCAGCATGTGAATCTCCAGTAGTGTGAGGAAAGGGGAACGTCAAATAGCCCCATCTAGCGAGAGGGGGTGAAATGGAGAGACGTTGATGGCAATACCCATTTTAGAAACCTGTTGTTAAGACTAACGGCGAGAAAATAATAATAAACAGGTCAATCATGGTGGTATCTGACCATATTCGACCTGTTCAATGTAACGTAGAATGGAAGAGTATTTGAAAATATCCAACTACTCTTCTGTATCATCATATAAATTTTCTAAAAAAACCTTGAAATTCTCAGAAATAAAATACATGTTGTCCATATCTTCAGTGTCTTCGTCATGAATCCCAAAATAAATATTTCCGAAACACTTCTCAGTAAGACCTATGCAAATTTGATTTCCACCAGAATCATCTGCAATTGGTAAAAATCCTGCATTAAGTATATCGTCAAAAATATCTATTTTTTTGTCTAAATTATCATACATTCCTCCAATGCCATAGAAAATATTTACCATACCCTTACCTTGCCCCTCAGAAATGATGAAGTAGTATGGTTTAGGATAGCCCCCATTGTATCTCAATAAAAAATCTCGATAATGGTTAGGAAGTTGCACTCCAATGATTCGCTCAAAAACTTGAAGTCTAGCTTCTGTTAAAACTTCTTGATTGCTTTGCATTTCCAAACCAATCTCCTCCTGTTCCGTTTACAATGGACCGTCCGCCCATGTGCTCATGTATGTCTTTTCAACTAACACCAGTTCTTTTGCTCGTCCCTTAAGCCTGATCCAAGTACTCTCCCCGATTACTACATGGGTATATGTGTTTCTGGTTGAATGATGAGTTCATTCAGCACTGGTCATCCTATTTTCATCTTCTAAAACAATAATCCTATAAGTTTTTTCTTTGAGAATTAATCTATTACCAACCGAAATGTGAATATCATCAAACTTTGCCTCTATGATGGTTTTCAGTTCATTCAGATCTGGTATTTCGTTGACAAATAAATAAAGGTCATTGATTTTTAAACACTCCATGTCAATATCCATTTCTATTTTAGATATATCTTGATCTTTACGTTCAACGTTTTCGACTCTGCAAATAATTTTGTCTCCGTTATCCATACCTGCTTTACCTTTACCAAACCATCTTTCAAACTCTTCTTTCTCTTTTCGAGCAGTTTCTAATCCATAACGAGATATCAAATATCCTTGTACTATTTCATATTTCATACTAAAAAGTGAAGAAAGCTCGTAGTAGTTTGGCAGCCCTTCCTTAAAAATATGAACCAATTCACATATAAGGTCTGTAAAGTTACTCTCCTTTATGATTCTCCCTAATTGACCCTTCTCGTCGTTCCCGAACCAGTCAAATCCATTTGAAACTGTATCCACAATCACTTTAGCGAAATAGGGTTTAGTATATAGGAAATTTCTTTCTTGACTATAATTTGTATACATTAGAACTACCTCCCATCGATTCAGCGTTACATCAAACAGGCCGATTTTAAAATGGATATTGCGCAGGGAAGAGGGGGCGGGGGCGTCAGAAACATATGTTTTGGGATCAGGCAGGTTCAGCTTACGGGAGAGGAAAAGGGCCATTTCGATTTCCGTGCAGTTCTCAGACCGGGGGAGAAGTTGCTAGCGTAATTGTGCGTACAAGTAAAATGGAAGAATTCTTATACTGATATTATTTGAGTTAAGTCTGCTTGGGCTAAGCCGCCCGAATCACTCGGCATTGTGTGGGGTGTATATTAGAGCCAATCCCTAATATAATTTATCAAAAAAATCGTTGAAACTGTTTTTTAAAAAAGTCATGTTTTCCATTTCTTCATCTGACTCCATATCATGCATCCAAAAATATATTTTTCCAAAGTATTTCTCACTAATTCCAATACAAATCTCATTTCCTCCTGGATCACTAGCGATTGATATAAAACCTTCAGGCAGCTCACCATCTAAAATCTCAAATACCTTAGCCAAATTCCCCTTCATATCACCGATCCCGTAAAATTTATTTACGACACTTTCACCCGCTTCATCAGAAATCTTAAATGTAGATGCTTTAGGATACCCACCATTATTATTAAGCAAAAAATCAATATACTGCTCAGGAAGCTTTAGAACATATTTACCTTCAAATTCACGAATTTCATTTATAGTTATTGTCTTGTTTCCTCGATCCATATTCGCCATAGTTATTTTCCTTTTTGATTTTCTATTTTACTGTAGACTGACCACTGAATGCCTAAACTCACTAGGAATATCTTCATCGACAAGGATCATTGTCTTTCTATATTATTGGGCTTTATGAGTTAATTCTATATATTTGTTCTTCACCAGTTCCACATACTCTTCTAGATACTCAACCTCATGTTCATCCAAGCTGTCCAGATAGAGACGTGGCTATCTCATTAAGAACCTAATTAACATCTAATCCACAAAATCACAAATGGATTTTCGAAAGGAAATCTTGGAGCATTTTCTTTACTGGTAGGCTAGCAGTGTGTAATGAGTCATTTATACGTTGGAGTATATTTGGGTTATCTAATATCATTTTCTTAATTTCTTGATTTGTAAAACTTCTTAGTGTGTCAATACATATTTCGAATAATTCCTCATCATTCGTACTGAGCAATGATAATAAAATGTTGAATTCATTTACATTGCATTCATTATCCAAACAATACGCTAATTTTCTCTGCCACTCTATAGGTTTATTTTGCACTTGATTAGATAATTCAACCCAATCACTTGGGTTAAACTCCGAAAGCATCTCGCTTGCAATGACACAGCCATCATCGTACCACGAATCTACTGATGTATCAGCCGATAAAAGGTTATCTAGTTCTTTGTACATATTTGAGGCCTCCATTTATATTTGAATTAAAAACCTGATAGGCGAGACGCTTTATCTTGCCTGTTGGCTAACCACTTGTTACATCGTCACCAACTTTAAATATATCAATTTCCACAGCATTCGTCGTGGCCCTTTTCGGTGTAATGAGGATATTTGTACTTCGGATGATCATTCTATTAATGTTTGTTAATTTAAACATTAGAACTTCTGAAATTCTTGACAATTAGTTCCTTGTGGGTTAGTATTAAGAAGCTTCTGAATGCTAGAAGGAAAGCAAAATATACGAAGGTAGGAGAGGTGCTGTTTATTATGAAATACGATGGAAGTCAGGCTGGCACAACAGCGGTGTCCAAGATTCAGATGTATCTCACAGGAAAGCCGTTTAACCGGAATGAGGCTACACAGATAATAGAAGGCCTCAAAAGCTACAATAGGAACCGCAAGTATGGGGAAGAACTTACTGGATCATGTGAGGAAATTTTCAGCTATTTTAAATTCAAAACAAAAAACAGATTTACAGACGAGTTAGCATATGACAACTTCTTTAAGAAAAATGGGATTACCGATTATGCAACGCTTGAGATTCAAGCAGAAGACTACTACGAACGCTATAAGCTTTAAGAATAATAATCACTTTATCCCCGGCCTACGTATGAAAACCTTGAGAAATCAAGGTTTATTTTTTATAGAGAACTATAGAATGTAAGCTTAATTTTTGTTTTTTGATTGAAACTTCTAAAGTTCAGAAGTTTTTTTGATTGTATGCATACTTTTTTACTTGTATACTTAAAGCGAATATAGGATTGTGAAATTTATAAAGAGTAGGAGTTGATCAGAATGAGTGGAGAACAATTTAGCTCAAACGCTGAGGAAATCAGATATTATATTAAACAATTGCTTCAAGATGGTGCGATACATGGCATTGAAGAAATGCGAAGTTATGTTGAACGGCATTCTTCCAACGGTGCGAATTTTACTACTGGTATGTATACAGGGGCAATACGCGATCTTGTGCGTAATAGCGGGGGGCATTATGCCAATCCGGTTCGGGGCGGCTATCAATTGGTTCAAGAGCCAATCGTGAAGTCGGCAGGCTCCGAGTTGCGTCAAAATGTGCTTACCGTGATCGATAATACATGTGAATCTCTAACAGAAGCATGCACGATTAATATAATTGGACTTTCGCAGGCGGAATTAGCTGTCGCGAATAAGGTAGCTGATCTAATAGCCTATTTGAAATCAGCCGCTGATGAAATTCGGCAGGAATAATAAATCTTTAATAAGTTTGCAGTCCAACTAACAATAGAAAAGCGGCGGTCCTTTGGTCCCTGCCCGTCTTACAGGCAAAGGCCGAATGGGCCACCGCTATAGGATTACTTCAGTAATGGGGATAGAAAGTCACATTTTAAGGCCGAATGCCGGATATGAGGATGCCGTTCTTGTGCAGGGTAACATGATCCCATGTGCTGAAATCCACTTTGCTTGGGTCAAAGGAGTAGTCATTGGCTTCGTTGAAATTGCTCCAGTCGCTTTTATGCAGGCGCAGCTGGATATCTCCGGTCTGTCCCCCGGCAGGAAGACTGCCCGCGTTTGAACCAAAGGTGAGCTCCACATAGGAATCAGCGGAAATGCCGCTGAAGCTGCCGAATGCGGTAGTGATGTTGGCTGCACCGATTTGTGCCCAATCAATAACGGCATTCAGCGATTGTGTCCCATCCTTGGTGAAGTAATAACGTATTTGTAAGTCACTTAAGCTGACTGCGGATGGCCCATTGTTCTTGATATTGAAATGGGGTTTGATCTGGTTGTCATTGATGTTCGTATCCGCAGCCCGGTAGTAGAGGGCAAGTCCTGTGGGGGCTGCAGTTGGGGTGGGTGTAGGTGCGACGGTTGCTGTTGGTGACGGCGTTGTTGGGGCTGGAGTTGGAGTTGGAGTTGGAGTTGGAGTTGGAGTTGGAGTGGTTCCATTGTCGGGAACAGGTACATAACCGGGCGTTGTATAGATTTTGTTCAGAATAGAGGTTGCCTGTGTGCCGTACACACTGTTCACAACGGTATTTCCCCATTCCGAGAGCGTGCCTGCCGGGCCGCTGGCCAAGTCCAGATATTCGACACCGCCGCCATTACCGTACCAGGACCAGGCCAGCCAGCCTACTCCTATTTGCTGCGAATAGCTCATGATCGTCGCTTCATCAACATCGCCGCTGGTGTGCTTGTACCCAAATTCTCCAATAATAACCGGCAGACCGAGGGCCAGAACACTGTCGATATTGCTTTTGACTGTTGTGGCTGTGCCACCGGCATACTCATACATATGAATGGAGAAAATCGTATTTTTGAGCGGATCGGAGCTAAACACTGCATTGCCGCTGTTGAAAATCGAACCTGGATATTGTCCCCAACCGGCGGAATCCACGACCAGCGTATTTCTGATTCCCGCGGCCCGGAGGGCAGGAATGGCGGATTGATAGCCGCTGGCCCAGGTAGCCGTACTCCAGGAACCAAACCATTCGTTGGCAATGTTGACGATGACCCGGTCTTCCTTGCCGATCAGCGCATCCTTTATGCTAATCCAGTAATTTACGGCAGCGTTCAGATCAGAGATGTTGTCTGAACCTGTGGCATCATGCACTTCAAGCATAGCGGTCAGCTTGTACTCATCGCACAGCGCCAGAATATGCTGGACATCTGCCACACTGTCGAGGGACCATTTGCTTCCGTTCGAAAGCACGATGCGAACGACATTGGAGCCGGTGGCCGCTATGGCCGGAATGGCCGTTTCCAGGTCGTTTTTGTACCAGGTATGTGCATGGTTAATGCCTCTCATTACGAAAGGGCTATTGGTTGCATCATACAAATTGGAACCGCTTACATAAAATCCTTTGACTGATGTACCTGCCGCTGCTGCCTGCTTCTGAGGGAGTGAGAGGGAGAGGATGAGGACGCAAGCCAGAGCCACTAGACTAATGCTGCGGAACGAAAATAATTTGCCGGATTTCATTCATAGTTCCTCCTCAAATGGATATTGAACTTGCTTCGGAAGCCAGCACTGCCGAAAGAAATGGAGAATTCAACTGAAGGGTACTCACAGAAGCATAAGTTAGGCTTGCAGCATTGATCACCTCCCATATATATCCAACATAACATAAAAAGGTTTATATGGGAATGTTTATAGATTTGTATTTTAATCTTCTTTGAACTTTTCGGAAAATGCTTTTATTCTATCTACGAAAATTCCTTTCAGCTGATCTGTGCCTTCCTTCGGCGCGGCATAGGCCTTATAACCGCCAAAGGATTCAATGCAGACCGCTGCTTTTTTTAGTTCCTCAGGAAAATTCGCCTCGATGATTTCTTCAGTTTTTTTGGGCTTTTCGTTGCAAATGTAGTAACCCACACGCTTTTTCAGCAGTTCGGTTTGATTTTTTTTGATGAAATCGCGGATCGGCTTATACAGCTTTCCGTCTCTTACTCCAGCTCCAAGAATAACACTATCAAATTCCTCCAGGTTTGGTTTCCCGGAATCAATATTGCAAAGCGTACAGTGAGAAAGCTCTTCCGATAGGATTTTGGCACATTGCTCTGTGGCTCCTGATTTTGTAGCGTATAAAACGACTAATGACATTGGTCCGCACCCTTTCAGATAAATATGTTGGATAGACGAGAAGGTTATTTAATGATTATCTAGATTATCAAGATATATTAATTCTAAGTATTGATCGAAACTTTGTCAAGCAAGGTGCGGGGTGTATGGTGAAGTGGACTTGCTCTGCTGCTGCAAAGACACCGGCTAGATGGGCCGGTTTCTCAGGTGCTTTTGCTATATTTTCCGGGAGAAACTCCGGCAATATTTTTAAAGGTGCGGATGAAATTGGCATAATCATTAAAACCGGCCAGGTAGCAGGTCTCGGATACTGATTTTCCTCCAGCCAGCAGCTGCTTGGCCAGAGCTATTTTTTTTAGCAGTACATAGCGGTAAAGGGTGCCCCCGGTTTGTTGTTTGAACAGGTGGCTTAAATAGTATTTATCAACAGCCAGCTCACTGGAAACCTGCTCCAGCGAAAGGCCGGTGTGCAGATGGTTGTCGATATAATGGATTGCCGATTCGATCAAGGCGGAAATAATGCTGGGAACCGGGGAATGTGACTTGTTATAGAGACCATTGATGAATACCAGCAACTGCACAAGATAGGTCAGGGCGAGCACATCGCTGCCATACTGCGGGTGGTTTAACGCATCAATCAGCCGGGAAGCCAGCCGCATATATTCATTCAATTGAGGTTCGTCCATATGGGAAATGTTCTGCTTGCCCGGTTGATGGTTTTGGAAGCAGGCCAGGAGATTTGTCTCCGCGGTACAGAAGGGATACACCAGCTCTGCTTTGAAATGGATGGTTACCCGCTCATAGGGCCCCGGTGACAAATTGATGATTTTATGGATTTCTTGATTATTGAATACCAGCACAGACCCTCTTTGCAGCGGATAGCAATACTGGTCCACGAAGCCGTTCACTGTTCCGTTCAGAAAGAGGAAAATTTCATAATGGTCATGAATGTGAAAATCTTTTGTAGGCGATAAGGGTGAATTTCCGATTCCCGCCAACAAAGGCGCGGCAATTTTCTCATAATACTGGGAATGTTTCATAAGTTTAACGGCCTCCACATATAGCAATATTCGCAAGAAATCAAACATTAATCGCAAAGAACTTGCATTACTATAAAGGTAAACTAGGAGGGGAAATAACTCAATACAGCAAACAGTATTCGGTTGGTTGATATGAAGGGATGGACTGATCAGGAGGGTTAATAATGCTCGAAATCAAGGAAATAAAACAAATGCTGCTGCGCACGGAATCGTCCAAGCTGTATCTGGCTGATTATCCGGAGATGCTGAGGCAGAAGGTGCTCGGTTCGCCGGCCTTGCAGCCCATGCTGGCAGAGATCCGGGCGGAGGCTGAAGCGCTGCTGGCAACAGCGATTCCAGAGCTTTCTTACACATTATTTCGGATTTATTTCGAAAGAGGCACCCGGATGGAGTATGAGACGGCCTATTTCAATAGGAGAAACCGGCTGAGAACCTTTGGGCTGCTGGCATGGCTGGAGCCGGATAACCTAGTGCTCCGTGATGCGCTATGCGATACCTTATGGGCAGTCTGCGACGAGTATACCTGGTGCGTTCCGGCACATCTCGCCGGTGAGGCGGAGAATGATCCCGCGCTTCCCGAAGGTTCGATTGCAGCGGGCAAGGAGGTTCCGGCAGCCACAATAGATCTATTCTCGGCGGAAACCGCTTTTGCGCTTGCAGAATTACTGCATCTGCACGGGGATAATCTGCCGCAATTAGTGCGTAAACGGGTCATCTCCGAGGTGCTTCACCGTGTGCTGATTCCATTCACCGAGCGCAGCTTTTTTTGGGAAGAATCCAAGCATAATTGGGCGGCCGTCTGCGCAGGTTCTGTCGGAGCCGCAGCATTGTATATCCTGGACAATGCTGAGGATACGGCGGTCGTGCTGGCCCGTGTACTTCCCGCGATGGACAGCTTTCTGTCAGGCTATCCTGCTGATGGCGCGTGCACGGAGGGGTATGGTTATTGGCAATACGGATTCGGATTTTATGTTTATTTTGCGGATCTGCTGAAGACGCGGACCGGCGGAGCACTCGATTTGCTGGCAGAACCTAAAATCCGGCAAATTGCCATGTTTCAGCAAAAAGCATTTCTTGATGGGTGCCATACCGTGAGCTTCTCCGATACCCGGACAGTGGCAGGCGTGTTTATGGGCTTGTCCCACTATCTGCATGCCCGGTTTGAAGAGGTTGACATACCGTCGCGCAGTTATGAGGCCGCTTACATGGAGGATCATTGCTATCGCTGGGCTTCGTCGTTACGCAATCTGATCTGGCAGCATGGGGAAACGGAGGGACAGCCCTGGAGGCCGGCTCCCTACTACCTGCCGGAAGCGCAGTGGCTAATTTCCCGGCATGAATCGCAGGGACGGCGGTTTGTATTTGCCGCCAAGGGCGGGCACAACGATGAGCCGCATAATCATAACGATGTCGGTAATTTCATCCTTTTTGCCGAGGGGACGACACTGTTAGCAGATATGGGGTCCGGGCAATATACCAGCGGATATTTCGGCCCGGAACGCTACAATATTCTGTGCAATGCAAGTTTCGGACACTCTGTTCCTATCATCAACGGAATGGCCCAGTCGCCGGGCGGGCAGCACCGGGCAGCCGATGTTCAGATGGAGAGCGGGGAGCAGACGGAAACCTTCTCGCTTGACCTGGCCCAGGTCTATGCGGATAACAGTTTGCTGCGGCTGAAACGCCGGTTCACATGGACCAAAACAAGTCAGCCTGTACTTATGCTGGAAGACAGCTACCGGTTTGCCTCTCCGCCTCAATCTGTTACGGAAAGATTTATTACCCCGCTGAAGCCGCGGGTTGAAGAAGACGCAGTCATCCTGTCTTCGGATCAAGCTGCGTTAAGGATTGTCTTTGACAATAAGCTGCTGGCCCCGGAAATCCAGGAATTGCAGCATAAAGCTCATCGTGGACGCCTGGTAACCTTTTATGCCCTTGATTTTGCGGTCATCCGCATGGAGCAGAACATGAAGCTGTCACTGCGCTTTGAGTTGTCCGGAGGATAACGTCCGCTCTCTTAAGAGCAGCAAGAATACCTACTAAGAAATAGGGAGAGGATCAGAAGATGGAATATCATTTGACAACCGATGACCGGCAATGGCTGGAGGGAATATGGGGAAGTATCCGCAAAAAAATGGCTGTGGAATGTGAAAGAATCGGCACAGACATTCCATTCGAAGCCGAGAACGGGAAATATATAGATATGGGCAAGCAGGACATTTACTGGTGGACCAACGGCTTCTGGCCGGGAATGTTATGGCAAATGTATCATGCCACCGGAGAAGAGCTTTACCGGACCACTGCGGAAGGCGTGGAAGCCCGGCTGGACGAGGCTCTGGAAGGCTTCAAGGGATTGCATCATGATGTAGGTTTCATGTGGCTTCATTCCGCCGTGGCGAACTACCGGATCACCGGGAATGAAAAGTCGAAAATCCGCGGATTGCACGCTGCGTCGCTGCTGGCTGGCCGTTACAACCCGCTGGGACAATTTATCCGTGCCTGGAATTCTCATTCCGGGAATGATTGTACAGGCTGGATTATTATTGACTGCATGATGAATATTCCGCTGCTCTATTGGGCCTCCAAGGAAGTCAATGACCCCAGATTTAAAGCGGTTGCCATCCATCATGCGGACACTGTGCTGAAGACAACAATCCGTGGTGACGGTTCTTCGAATCATATTGTCATGTTGGACCCCGAGAACGGGGAGTTTATCGATAATCCCGGAGGTCAGGGGTTTGACAGCGGTTCTTCGTGGAGCAGAGGCCAGGCATGGGCGGTCTACGGGATGGCTCTGAGCTATAAACACACTGGAAAAACGGAATATCTCGATGCAGCAAAGCAGGTAGCCCATTATTTTATCGCAAATGTTGCTGAGACCGGCTACATCCCGCTCGTGGATTTCCGTGCTCCGGCGGAACCGGTATGTTACGACACTACTGCCGGGGTATGTGCGGCTTGCGGTCTGCTTGAGATTGCCGGGCATGTCAGCGAATACGAGAAACCGCTGTATATCCGCTCCGCCATCAAGATTCTGCAGGCGACCGAGCGTAAATACTGCAATTGGAATCCTGAAGAGGATTCGATTGTCAGCGGTGGTACGGGAGCATATCACAGTGAAATCAAAGAAATTCCGATTATTTACGGAGACTATTTCTTCATTGAAGCTGTGTTGAGATTGCTGGATAAAGATATTTTCATCTGGTAGAGCTGAGCTTCAGCCTATAACTTTTATAAAAATGGGAAGCAGTGAGAGTTTAACTCGCTGCTTCCTCTTTTTTATAATGTGGTAAAATGGTAATGATTTGAACCGGAAGGAGTCGTTCTATGTTTGATATTAATAGAATCAAGGAGCTAATCCCGCACCGATATCCATTTCTGTTGGTCGATAGAGTCATCGAGCTTGAAGAGGGAAAACGAGCGGTAGCGATTAAAAATGTGACGGTTAATGAGCCGTTCTTCACGGGACATTTTCCCGAGTACCCGGTTATGCCGGGGGTGCTCATCGTTGAGGCCTTGGCACAGACCAGTGGCATTGCCATGTCCAGTTCAGAGGAAGACAGCAATAGAATTGGACTGTTGACGGGCATCGACAATTGCCGTTTCAAACGTCAAGTAAAGCCGGGGGACCAATTGCGGCTCGAATTCGAAGTTACCCGGGTGAAGGGACAGATTGTCAAAGGCAACGGAACCGCCACCGTCGACGGAGAACTGGTCTGCCAGGCGGAGATCATGTTTGCCTTCAGCAGCAAATAATTGTGAGTGATGCAGTCTCGCCAGTAGAAATCGCTCTTTATTGAAGTGGTTGGGTGGTACCTCCATTTTACTAAAAGGGCGATTTTTTTTTTGTTTTTTTATAAGAAATTAGAAACAATTCCCGCTTAAACAATAGACACCCCCGCTTCACCTATACTTTGTAATTATGCAGTGCTGGCGGCGCCTGCTGTTCCTTTTTATATTCGTTGGGTGAGAGGCCGACCTCTTGCTTGAACAGCTTGGAGAAATAGGAGTAGTTGTTGTACCCTGTTTTATTGGCAATGGTATAGACGGACATATTGGTCGTTTCCAGCAGGTGCTTGGCGGCTGCGATCCGGACTTGAATGACATAGCTGCCGAGGGAGACGCCGGTCTCTCTCTTGAACAGCCGGGCCAGATAATCCGGATTGAGATAGACGATTTCCGCCAAGTCATTGCGCGTCAGATCATCCCCGTAATGCTTATGGATATGCTCCTTGATCTCTTCGGCAATGGAAGTGGGCTGTGCGGCAAAGTCGCGGTATTCCATGGCGGTGTTGACCAGATACTTCAGATATTCCTCCATATCCTCAATGGAGCTCAGCGAATGCATCAGCAGCTGATCATTGGTTTTGCCGGTATACAATTTATGCGCCTGTATCCCCTTCAGCTTCAAGAAGGAATACACAAGCTGCACAATATCCAGCCGGAACAAGCCCAGGACAGAGGTGTCGATAGCTTTGTTGCTCAGCATATGGTTCAGATGCGAGATGGATTCTCCAAGAAAATCGGCAAGCTTGTTCTGATTAAGCAGCTCCTCCAGATGTGCCAGATCCGGCGGAAGGTAGAGTGGTTTATTTTGCCGGGAGTACTCTTCCACGGAGAAGGTCTGGTTGCGGCATTTGGTCAGCTCTTCATCCATATTCAGCAGTTGTTTGAGAATAACACCGACCTTATTCAGTGTGCCAGGCAGGCCGATATTGCAGCAGACATCGCATTTTAAGTAGGGATTGGCTTTTTGGATAAAAGAGGCACTGAACGCTCTGAGCACCCCGGCGTCCTCCGGCGGGTCGTTCCATTTTAATATGGCGATCCAGTTATAGTCTTTAACTTCCAGGATGCTTTCTATGGAGAAGCCCGGATGGTTCAGCAGTTCGTACAGCACATTCAGCAGCGCAAAATCAAACAGGCCTTTCTCTTCTTTGCCCATGCTTCCATTGTGGGGAAACACGTTGAACAATATGGGCTGCAGGAGATCTTCCATTTGATAGGACAGGTTCTGCTCTTCAATTGCATGGGCGATGTCCCCCGGTTTAAGCGGGAAGGAGGTGCTGCTGCTGACCAGCTTGCGCCAGAAATGCTCAAGATTTTTCGCTTGATTCTTTTGCCAGAAGTAACCGCCCCGAATCGCCTGCTCGTTGCTTTGCTGCTCCGCTGCCCGCACGACAGCTTTTTGAATGATTAGCATCAGCTTGTCAAATTCGATTGGCTTGAGAAAATACTCAAAACTTTGCAATTCGATGGCCTTCTGCGCATAATTGAAATCAGCATAATTGGTAAGCAGGATGGCTTGAATACTGTAATTCTGCTCACGAATCCACGCCAGAAGCTCCAGTCCGCTCCCCTGCGGCATTTCGATGTCCGATATCAGAATTTGCACCGAATGCTTCTCCAGAATTTCCCGCGCTTGCGCCACGTTATTGGCCGTATACACAGTTTCGATATTCAGCATCTTCCAATCTATTTTCTTCTGCAAGGCGGCAATTACGTAATAGTCATCATCCACAAGTAATATATTCATAAGCTTCTCTCCATTCCTGATGATAGATCCGGCTGATCCGGCAGGGTCAACGTGATAACAGCGCCGCCTTCCGGCAAATTGGAGAAGCTGACGGCCGCTTTTTTAGCATAAAGGTATTCCAGGCGCTTAAGGGTGTTCATGATGCCGATATGTGTGCCTTTCGTCTGATCCAGCGGCAATCCGGAATGAAGTTTCTCCAGAACCTCCGGCGGAAAGCCCGGTCCGGTGTCAGAAATTTGGATAATAGTCAGCTCGGTGTCTTCCTCGTTCACGCAACGTCTGACGGTAAGCTTAATCTGCACTTCCGAATCTCTGGAAATCGCATATTTAATGGAGTTCTCAATGAAGGTTTGCAGCACGAGCGGAGGAATCATCACGGTGCCAGCCTGTTCAGCCATCTCGATATGATAGATAAAGGCATCCCGGTAACGTTGACGCTGAATTTCCAGATACATCCGCACATGCTCAAGTTCATTCTCCAGCGGAACAAAATTCTCGCCGTTCTGGAACAAATAGCGGAAATACTTGGAGGTCGACATCGCCATATCTTCGATCTCCTGATACATTTGAATTTGCGCCATGCTGTAAATGCTGGTCAGGCAGTTAAGGAAAAAATGCGGTTTAATCTGCTGCTTCATATAGTCCAGCTGGATTTGCTGTTTCTCCAGTTCCTGCTCGTACATGGCAATTTTAAATGTTTTGATCTGCTCCACCAGGTCTTTGAACTGGTCATTTGCCTGTTCCAGCTCAATAAGCTTGCTGCTCTTCAGATCCGCCGGCTGCCCGTCTTCATTAATGCGTGCCAGATTCTCGGAGAAGCTTTGGATCGGGCCAAGTACCCTTCGTTTGAAAAAGAGCATAACGACACAGATCGTTGAGGTGACTATGAAGAACAGCAGCATAATGAGCAGTTGGGCGATCATGATTTTCTCAAAGGCTCCAAATTTAATAACCATCTCAGCGCTGAACGTTGTACTCGTGAATTCACTGCTGATCGTGGTACGGGGCTGCAGCCGATTGAAAACGCCATCATTGTTCTGAAGCACTTTGCCGCTGTTGGAGACCGGGCTGGTAAGGCTGATGCCGCTCTCATCCACCAGGGATGCATAACCGTTGGCTCCCAGATTGATCTGGCGCAGCGGGCGGATCAGATGATCCGCCGAGATGAGACCGATGAGATAGCGGTTATAATAGGGAACAATGTTGATCACATAATATTTGCCGTTTACGAGGACAGGCGTCCATTTGGAATAAAACTTCTCGTACAGCTCTTTATCATCTATATAGGAAATGATCTGTTTCTTGAGCTCCCGATAGTCGGTATAGGTCACGCTGATCGGTGCGCAATTCAGAAAGTAGGACTGATTCTTTAAATAGTAGAAGAAGTTATACTCCAGTCCGTAGTTTTTCTGCAGCTCGGTGAACCGTTTATGCAGGTTTTCATTTGCTTTTAAGAACTCGATGCTGTTGATCCGGAAAGCGTTCATCGTGTTGAGGCTTTCATCATTGGCCAGTGTCCAGCCCATATAGTGATTAATGTAAGCAAAATCATGATTGATCCGGTTGATATAGAGGTCAGCGGTATCCTGCAAATACCTTGTGGACTGCTGCTTGACGATAAAAATAGAAGCGATGCTGATTGCCAAATCCAGAACAAGCACGGAGAATGAAATCAGAAGCATAACTTTCACATAATGACGAACAGGGTACAGTTTGGTTACTGCTTTACCTGAAGTTGTATTGGTCATAGTTCCCAAATCCAGTATCCTTTCCTGCGCAGCCATTTCTATGAATGCGTTTTTATAAGTAACAAAATCATTATAAAACCTTTAGTTGAAAAAAACATAAGAACAAGATGCCGTTTCGGCGCAAAGTCCGGAAAGCGCAAACAAAAGTCTGGAAACTGTTATTAAAATGAGGCCGCGGATAATTTTGCAGCTTCAATATTTTGTAAGCGGATGCAGAAGTCCGAATAAGAGGTTCAAAGTGTCCGGAATGCTGAGCGGCAAGCAGGTATGATTAGAACTGCAAAGAGGATGTATATATCGAAATGGGGGATTATGAAATGGGTGAACAGAGCAAGAAATCATCGGCAAAGAAATGGATGACCGGTCTTCTGGCAGCTGTAATGGTCATGGGACTTGCCGGCTGTGGCGGCAACAACAAGGAGAACAATACCGCGGCGACCGAAACGGGCGGGTTCAATAAAGAGGGTCTGCCGATTGTAAGCGAGCCGGTGACCCTGAAGATTCTGACTGTCCGCTGGGGCAGTATGGGCGATACTTTTACCCAGAACCAGTGGCTTAAGGATTTGGAGAAGAACACCAATGTGAAGATTGACTGGCAGGTGATGTCATCCAACGACTGGGCTGAGCAAAAATCCATTATGTTAGCAAGCGGCACCCTTCCGGATGTGGTACTGGGGGATCAGACCTTCTCCGATTCCGACATCGTCAACAACTTAAGCTACTTCCGTCCGCTGGATGATTATATTGATCAGTATATGCCTAATCTGAAAGCGGCAATGGAAGAAACGCCGGATATGAAGAAAATCAGCACTTTTCCCGACGGGAAAATCTACTCTCTGGCCACAAGACTGCCCTCGCGTCCAAAGAGCTCGCGCCAGCCTGTAATCAACAAAACCTGGCTCGACAAACTGGGTCTCGAAGTGCCGGATACCCTTGATGATTTATACAATGTATTGAAAGCATTCAAAGAGCAGGATCCGAACGGAAATGGCAAAGCGGATGAAATTCCTTATATTGAAGTGAGCAATGACCTCATCAGTCCTTTCGGGATCACCGATCTGAATACCAACAACATGCTGGTCAAGGACGGGAAAGCAGTATACTACCCTACTTCGGAAGCGTTCAAGGAAGGCCTCAAGTGGGAAAATAAACTCTACAACGAAGGCTTGCTGGATAAAGAGCTGTTTACACAAGACGACACCATGAGATCGGCCAAATTCCAGAGCCCGGATGCTCCGGTTGTAGGCTTCTCGTACCAATGGACTCCCGATGCCGTATTTGGCAAATGGGGAGATCAGTATGAAACCATTCCGCCGATTGCCGGACCGGATGGCAAACGTTATACGATCGGCAATCCAATCGGGATGAATCTGGCGCGCAACGAGCTGCTGATCACCTCTTCCTGCAAAACACCGGAAATCGCTGCCCGCTGGGCCGACCAGTTCTACACCAATGAAGCAAGCATTCAGAATTTCTGGGGAGCTATCGGCACTGTTATTCAGAAGAATGATGATGGCACCTATACGCTCATGGACCCGCCAGCCGGAACCAGCGCGGATGCCTGGTACTGGGATCAATCGCTGCGTGATTTCGGGCCGAAATATGTAAGCCCGTCTTTTGAAAAGAACATCGTGCTGAGCAGCGAAAGCGGCGACGGCTTGAAGCTGCAGCTCGATAAGCTGGGCAGCGAATACGTAACAACGCCTTTCCCTAACGTAATGTACACTGCGGAAGAATTCCAGGAGCTGCCTACCTTGACCACCGATATTGATACCTATGTGAACACCATGCGGGCCCAATTTATCAGCAAGGGCGGAATTGATGATGGCTGGGACGCATATGTGAAGAAGCTGAATGACATGGGACTTGAGAAGCTGATCAAGATCCGTACTGAAGCTTACGAACGTTATATGAGCGTAAAATAACTCTTTTTGACTCCACGAATCCGCCCTGCGCAGCTCACTAGCGCGGGGCGCATTATATTCATGGCTCAGCAAACAAGGGATATGAAGTCCACTATCCGCAAGGAGGCAGTTTTGACAGTTACACTTAAGAAAGTGGCCCGTAGAGCCGGAGTTTCTCCTTCCACGGTCTCCCGGGTATTGTCGGGCCATCCGAATGTTAAGGAGGAGACCTCCCGCAAGGTCAAGGAGATCATGGAGGAGCTGGGCTATACCCCGAATATCATCGCACAGAACCTGGTCTTAAGAAGTACCAACAGTATCTGTGTTCTGCTGCCGAGGCCGGCCGAGAAGCTGAAGAGGGAACGTTCAAGGCAGTAGAAAAGGATCTGGAACGCATCCGGGATTTAGGCGTGGATATTGCCGCGCCTGTCATACTGGAGCTTGAACAATAAGCAACACTCAACGATCCCATGGAAAACGTCCGGCACACCACCCTGTGCCGGACGTTTTTTTTGCTGGAATAGTGAAAGTCCGGAAAACAGCAGGGAAAGTCCGAATACCCTATGGCTTCCCGTTCATCCCGGAACTGTTCTGCATTCTGCCGCAGAAACGAACTCTAAAAGTCCGGTTAACGCGCCTTATATGTCCGGTAGGCGCAGAAGCAGAGGCGATATACTGAAAGCAATTAAACAGATAAACAGAATCAGGAAGCGGATGCTTACAAAATTTTAGGGGGGATTTCATGAAATCCGGTCAAGCCAGTCCGGCACGGGCATTCGGACAAATGAAACGAAATTGGGGACTGTACCTGTTACTGCTTCCCGCTGTGGTGCTTACATTATTATTCGCCTACAAACCGATGTATGGGGTGCTCATTGCTTTTAAGGATTATAGTCCGGCGATGGGTATAAGTGACAGTCCATGGGCGGGATTCAAGTATTTCGAGAAGTTTTTTAATTCCTATCAGTTTTCATCGACGATTAAGAATACATTGATCATCAGCTTGTACAGCCTGCTTACGTTTCCAATCCCGATTCTGCTGGCACTGATGGTCAATCAGATGCGGTCAAACCGGTTTAGACGTTTTTTCCAGACCGTATCCTATATGCCGCATTTTATTTCAACCGTGGTTATGGTTGGGCTGATGATGATACTGCTGTCCCCAAGCACCGGGTTTGTCGGTAATCTGTACAGTTTGTTTGGCAAAGAAGCCCCTGATCTGATGGGCTCCTCCAGCTTGTTCAGCAGTGTCTATGTCTGGTCGGATGTGTGGCAGCATGTGGGCTGGGACAGTATTATCTTTATCGCCGCGCTGTCTGCAGTAGACCCCAGTCTGTACGAGGCCGCTACTGTAGACGGTGCAAGCCGCTGGCATAAAGTCCGCTATATTGATATTCCGATGCTGATGCCGACAGCGGTTACACTGCTGATCCTGCGCGTCGGAGGGCTGTTGGGGGTTGGCTTTGAAAAGGTCTATCTCATGCAGAACGATCTGAATGCCACTTCAAGCGAAATTCTTTCAACGTATGTCTACAAAATTGGTCTGCTCAGCAGCCAATACAGCTTTTCCTCGGCGGTCAACCTGTTCAACACGGTCATTAACTTTATCTTGCTCATTATCGTCAATCAGATTTCCAAAAAACTCAGCGAAAACAGCTTGTGGTAGAAAGGAGGAACTTAGACATGGGAGTCTTGGAACCTGTAGTGAAAGAGAACATGGGAAAAATAAAAAACAACCGTTCCTCGGATACGGTTATGGAATATGTAATGTATGCCATTGCGGTGGTCTTTCTGATCATCCTGATGTACCCGCTGTATTTTATCATTATCGCTTCGTTCAGTGATCCTTCTGCGGTGGCGGGCGGACAGGTGTGGCTGTTCCCCAAAGGGTTCACATTTGACGGTTACAGAGAGCTGCTGCGGCATGAAAACATTTGGATCGGGTACCGGAATACAGTCCTCTACACGGTGGCGGGCACAGCCATTGGGCTTGTGGTCAATATCTCGGCGGCTTATGCATTGTCCCGAAAGGATCTTGCCGGACGAAAGTTCCTGTCGCTCTTCTTCATCTTTACGATGTTTTTTAACGGCGGTCTGATTCCGACCTTTCTGACGATCCGCGATTTTCATATGTACGATACCTTCCTGGTCATGGTGCTGCCTTTTTCAGTAGGCGTTTATAACATTATTGTTGCACGTACTTTTTTCCAGACCAGCATTCCCGGAGACTTGTGGGAAGCGGCGCAGATCGACGGCTGCGGGAACCTGCGTTATTTTGCCCAAGTGGTTCTGCCGCTCTCCAAAGCTATCATTGCGGTGCTGGGATTATGGATTGCTGTCGGCTACTGGAATTCATATTTTAATGCGCTGATTTATTTGAAAAATCCGAACCTGCATCCGCTGCAGCTGATTCTCCGCAACATTCTGATCACCAATCAGATGCAGTCGGGCATGGGGACAGGCGAAGCTGCCCAAATCGCGCTGCGTTTGGCTAATATGATGCGCTATTCCGTGATCATCGTTGCCACCGTTCCAATTATGTGTGTGTATCCGTTTGTGCAGAAGTACTTTAATCAAGGGGTTATGATCGGCGCCGTGAAGGAATAGCACTTTTGGCACGGAGCTGATAGCCTGTCCGGTCACACAGCCGGTAGACAAGCAGACAGGCGTTGCTGAATTCAAGGCTTGGCTGCCGGAAGGGATCTGGGTGGATTACTTCAGCGGAAGAGTCTCAATCCTCATCCCAAAAAGTTAATAGACCACACTCAAACCCCTTCACCACAGCACCGATTCTTGTCTTCACCCCCAGCTTCTGATTGATTGCGGCCAGATGGTATTCGACAGTCCGCTGGCTTAAGGCCAGCTCTGTGGCAATTTCCTTGTTGGATTTCTCCTTCGCCAGCCAGCGCAGCACTTGTCGTTCGGTTGTAGTTAGCGCGTCTGGAGAAGCGGAAGCCCGAAGATGCTCAGGGACCAGAATATTGCCCAGCACACTTTGTTTGATCGCGTTGATAATGATGCTGTATGAGCTTTGTTTGGAGAGGTAGGCATGAACGCCGATTCGGTACGCTTTGTAGTAGAACTCTTCGTAGGTATAGCCGGATAACAGAATAATCTTCAGCACATTGCCGTAGTTCTCCTTCAACAGCCGGGCTACCTGGAAGCCGTCCATCTGTGGCAGCGAGATATCCATCAGCACTACATCCGGGCGCAGCAGCGCCGTCTCTGCGAGGAATTCTACCGGATCTGTGAAGGTCCGCAGAACTTCAAGGCCGGGCTCCTCGTCCAGACGGCTCTTAAGCCCGTCCAGCACAAGGGGGTGATCATCAAGAATATACAGAGTTATATTGTCATTCATGAGATGATGGCTCCTTATAGAGAGGTATTTTGAGAGTGACGGAAGTTCCCTGTTCCGGTACAGAGTCAATCAGAGCCGTTCCACCCAGATGCTCCATCTGTTCCCGGATCGACAGCAGTCCGAAGCGGGGGCGGCCGTCGGCAGGGGCCGTTATGGCAATATTTCCGTTGAAGCCTATGCCGTTGTCGGTCACACTGCAATAGATGCTGTCACCGTCTATCCAGACACGGACCTTCAGTTCGGAAGCCATCGCATGCTTGAAAACGTTGACGACCAGCTCGCGGGCTGCCCGGAAGAGATTCGCTTTGATAAAGACAGGGAAGGCGTCCGGCAATGGAGCCTCAAACTGCAGGGTCACGTTAAGCTCCTCCAGGCGGTTCATGTCTTGCAGCAGCCAGTGCAGTGCTTCCTGCAGATTGCCTTTATCCAGAATATGCGGATATAAATGATCGCTGAGCGCCCGGATGCTGCGCTGAGAATCGGCCAGACATTTGAGCCATTTCGCATTGCGCTCCTGCTGGTATCTTCCGGTATCATGCAGCTCCTCCAGATCCCGGGACAAGAAGATCAGGTTCTGCAGCAAGTCATCATGCAGGAAATAAGAGATGCGGACCTTCTCTGCTTCTCTGGCCTCCAGCAAGCCCTGGCTATAGCTGCGGAAATCATGCACCTGGCGCTCGTAATGGTCAATCTGTTTTTGATTGTCCTCATATTCGCGCCTCAAGCGGAGCAGATGGCGGGCGTTCATAAGCATCTGAACAGCTTCGCTGCGGAATTTCTGGATGATCCGCTGTTCTTCGGCAGAGAACAAGGTCTGATTGCGCTTCGGTCCAAGGCACAGGTCGCCCAGCCGCTGCTCCTCCAGTTCATGCACCAGCACGAATACGGCAGCGTATTCGCTGCCGGCGGACCATTCAGGTTCAGGGGTGTCCCGTAACGGAGCTGGACCCTTCGTCCCTTTTCCCTCGTAAATCCCTGTGTTATGTACAAGCGGCAGGGAACTGTCATCGTAATATACCAGTGTAAGACCTTCTACTTCAATCATATCCTGCAGAAGCTCAGCGAACAGCTTGAGGATATCGCGGATATTCTTGTTACCGGCCAGCTGTAGGGAGAGAAGCAGCTTCTGTTGCTCCAGCCAGTCTTTTTTGCGCTTTTCCCCATGCTGCAGCCGCCGCAGCAGCAGACGATAGCCGCCGGTCAATAGCGCCAGTAGAATGAACAATAACACCGCGTATCCTATCGAACCCCAGATGGTTGTCAATAGAAATAGCACTAGTGTCAGGCTGAAGTACAGGCTGTGCGCGGCCAATCTGGGAATATAGAATCTCATGTCCAGAACCTGACGCTGGACGAGCAGATAAGTGAACGTTGCAGAAATCGGCACCAGACCAACCAATGCATATTCTGCCGTGATCCAATACCGTTCCCATAACAGATAGGGCAGGGCATACAACCACACATAAGGAAGCAGACTTACGGTTATTCCTGTAAACAGGATGTAGAGCTGATTTTTCTCAATCCGGTCGAATTTGCTCCAGTGCCAGACCGTTATGGCAGCCATCAGCAGCAGTGTGGCAAGCAAGGCCATATTCAGAACACTGGTTACCCAGTCATATACATGACGCTGCAGCATAAAGCCTAGGGCAAAGACCGAGAACATCAGCGAGTAGACCTGATAACCCCGCAGCAAGGCACGGAATTTTGAATAAATAGGACGGAAGGCAAACAGCAGATAGAAGGAAATTATCACATAAGGCATCCAGATTGCACAAAAAGTGAACAGGTAGCCGGAGAGCACAAGCTCATCCGAGAACAGCGCCACTATGACGAATGCAAACAACAGATTCATCAGCAGAAATCTGCGGATCAGCAGCGATTCAGGATTCTTGCACAGGGCATAAGTGCCTACACCCACCAGAAAGATTTCCATGACGAAGGCAAAGCCATTCTCCAGTTTGTCTTTACTGCCAGCTTTAAGCGGAATGGTATACGGCTGCCCTTCCTTGCTTTTAACCTTCAGACTATGGGTTCCAGTAAGCATTTGCCTTCTGTCAATGATAAATACTTCCGGTTCCGGCTCCCCATCGAAAGCGAGAATACGATCACCTGGTTTGAGGTTTGTTCTCGAACCAGGGCTGTCCCTATCGATTCTGGAGATCATCCATCCGCCGCTGGAATCCGGTTCCACGCTGATGCCTGAGTAGGGATTGGTGAATAATTGAATCTGTATATAGGTTGTGGCGAGCACTACAAGCCCCATGAAGATGTAGATGATCCTACGGCTGACACGGGGGCGTTGAAAAAAGCTGAACATGGTTCACAATCCTTTATCACTCTTTTTCTTAAAAGTATATGATAAAACAGGCGATTCGTCTCGAATCGCCTGTTCGGCTGCCCTGTTGTTACAGCAGGTTCTGCAGCAGCCGGTAGACTAAAGCTGCAGCCTCCTGATTCAGCATTGGATCCTGTGCCCTGTAATTTACTTTCCCGTCTGACAATTCTGCGTCAGGACCATAAAGGCCGCGGCCAACCACATACTGGACACCTTCGGCGGCCCAGTCCGAGAAGGGCTTCTGCACAGCAGCCTTCACCGGGGCAGCTCCCAGTCCAATATGGGCAATCCGCCAGACAAAGGTTGCAGCCTGTTCACGTGTTAGAGGCAGGTCGGGGCCGAAATAACTGCCCGGCAGTCCTTGAACGACACCGTAATCAAGCGCAGTCTGAATGGCGGTCTCATATGGGCTGCCCTTGGTGTCTTTGAATGCGCTGGGCCGGGTCGAAGACTGAAATCCGGCAAGAGGGATCAACTGGGCAATGAATTGTCCGCGTGTAACTGGGCGATCCGGCTGGAAGGGTCCAGTGCTTTCAGGAATGGCGCCTAACTGAACAAGATTATAGATGTATTTGGCATAGGGATGATCAGAGCCCACATCGCTGAAGTGCTGGGGCTCAGGCAGCTTTTCAAGCCAGCTGTCGGGCTGGTTGTAATAGAAGTACAGCACCTTGCCGTCGGCATCCAGCTTGAAGCCGGCCGGCTTGTCTTCTTCATCATAAAACAGCAGCTCCTCATTCTGCCGCAGCTTATGCTCTCCGAACACATCCTTAACCAGCAGTGCGCCGTCTATTGCGGTGATCTCCGAAGTTAAGGCTGGTGTTCGCAGATGGCGGTACAAGCCTGCAAAACGCTGCAGCTCCTCTTGGGTAGCTGCAGGCTCAATGGAAGCGGGGGCCTTGCTTGACTTAGGGAAATAACGGCTCATGAACTGATGGAACAGGGGCTGGCGCAGATTGCCTTTATCGCTGTTCAATGCGAGGAAGATTCCCGTGTTCTGCTCAGGCAGCAGCCAAAGATTAGAATGGAAGCCGGATAAATCGCCGCCCTTCTCAGTAACTTTATATCCGTTGTAGTCCTGCGAATAGGTAGACTCGAAGGCATAACCGTTTCCTGGAACCTTAGGATGAATCGCTACACTGCTGTGCTCCATGGCCTGTATGGATTCTGGTTGAAGAATCCGGTTCTCCCCCTTCTTCCCGCTGTTCAGCATCGCAAGCATGAACTGGGCCATATCCTTCCCGGTAGAAGTCATGCCGCCTTCAGGAGCGCTAACCGGGTCGTTGGGAATCTGCTCGGTCGGCTGCAGCTGGTTATCATATGGGGTGGCCATCCGCTTGATCACCTTATCATCGAAAATGAAGCTGGTGTTGCTCATCCCAAGTGGCTTGAATAGCTTTTCGGCCATGTAATTCTCAAAGGGCATCCGGGAGACTTGTTGAATGATGTAACCTTGCAGGGTGAAGCCGAAGTTGTCGTAGCGGTAGACCTCACCCGGCTTGCGGACGATTGTAGGCATCTTCTCCTTCACGAATTTCTCCAGTGTGGAAGGGGTTCCGGATTCAAGGACATCTCCGTTGTCGAAACCGGTAGTATGGGTCATCAGATGTTTGAGGGTAAGCGGTAATCCGCTTGTGTTGTTAATGTGCAGACCCGGCAGATACCTCTGCACGTCTGTGTCCAGATCAACCTTGCCTGATTCGCTCAGCTGCATCACGCCAGCTGCAGTAAACAGCTTGGATACGGAAGCCAGACGAAACAAGGTCTTCTCCGCATCAACCGGCTGTTTGGCAGCAACATTGGCATACCCATAGCCCTGGTTCAGCAGAATCTTTCCATCCTTAACGATGACTAGAACAGCTCCAGCCAGCTGCTCCTGTATCTCTTGCTGCTTAAAAAAATCAGCGCCAAACCGCTTCGCATCCTCCATGTTGAGCGTAACTGCAGAGGGGGAGCCTGGCGGACCGGCGGCAAATGCAGAGAGGGGGAACATCAAGAAGGCCATAACAACAAGCATAATTTTTCTCATAAATGTGCTCCTTTAATCAGGTTGAGCCCTCATCCTATCATAATTGCATCAGCCTGAAATCCGTAGAAGCGGGCAGCGGGCGCGGACAAGCCGCATGAATTTTGCGGGATCACGCAAAGGGGAGGCTGGAAGGCTGCGCCTGATTTGGCATAGCCGAAGTTTATACAAACACCAATAAGAAACCTATTAGTATTATCGGCATGTTATAATTTGGGAATTTCTGCAAATGTGTTGCATATCGGCAACAGCAGCTTGCTATTTGATCAAATAAAAGCTATTATAGACTAATAAAGTCTTTGATTGAGGTGGAAGATGAAATATTCAAAGGCAACAAATTATGCGCTGCATACGATGCTCTTTTTGGTGGTGGCTGCGTCCGACAAGCCGGTAGGCGTACAGCAGTTAGCAGAGCGGCAGGAGGTTTCCCCTACGTATCTGTCCAAGATTTTGACCAAGCTGGTGAAAGCTGGACTGATCGAGTCGGCATCGGGTGCGAATGGCGGTTATCGGCTTAAGCGCAAGAAGGAAGACATTTCATTTCTCGACATCATTCATGCCATTGAAGGCACGGCCTCGTTGTTTGATTGCACACTAAATCATCCCAGCGAGTGTCTGATTCAGCAGGAAATGGTGGAAGCTGAACGGCGGATGGAAGAGTATTTGCGGAACAAAAAAATCTCCGAGCTTGCTGCACAGATAACGGTGGCTTTATAACCGCCGTTATTTTTGCAATTAAATTATAGATATAATAAGTCTGTTAAGTCTATTAAATGCAGGCTAAATGATATTCAAGAAAGGGATGAGCAAAGATGGCAACAGATTTATTTGATATTCAATTGTGGGAGCAGGCGTGGAAGGAGGACCCCTCATCCACGGCCAACCAGATGAAGCGTGCTGGCATTGATCCCACGCATGGGTTTGATCATAAGGCCAAGGTGTTTGATGAAGAGGTATTCAGTGAAGGCGGAAGACGCAGAAGCGAGCGGATTATCGGCTGGATGGAAGGGCAGGGAGTGGATTTTTCCGGACTCAGCGTACTGGATATCGGTGCGGCTTCAGGGGGCTTCAGCGTACCCTTTGCCGAGCGCGGGGCCAAGGTTACCGCTGTTGAGCCCAACGTACCGCTGGCTGATTTATTTGAGGCCAATACAGCCCGTGTCAGCTCCGGAAAAGAAAAGATAACCTTAGTGCGGGAAGCATTCGAGGACCTCGACATAGCTGCAATGGGCTGGGAGAAAGGGTTTGATCTGGTATTCGTCTCCATGTGTCCGGTGATCATTGACTGGGATAGCGTGGAGAGAGTGCTGAGCTGTGCCCGTCAATATTGTTATATCAGTACTTCAGCTGGGAGCAGACAGCACAGTCTTATTCATGAGGTGATGCCGCTGCTGACCGGGAGGGAGATGCACCCGGATTCCTCAGATATGGCGTATTTGAACCATCTGCTTTACTTGAAAGGCTATGCCTATGAGTCCATTGTGACACGAGAAATGAAAAGCACCGAACTCTCCGTAGAGGCGGCAATTGAAGAGGTCTTGCAACTGTTGAAGATGCATCATCTGCCTGCCCACGAAGTTTCCCGGAATATTGTTACGGATTATATACGCAGCAAGTATCAAGAGAAGAAGGTAACGGTTCAGCAGGGCGGACGTTTCGGCAAGGTGCTGATCCGGCTGCAGGATCAGAATATGTACAGCAAATCATAAAACGTAGAATCTACCGCTTCTAAGGTGTATTTTCCTTGTGGAAATACGCCTTTTTTCTTTGCGGCCGCAGCAGAATGCGAAAATTGTCGGCCAACCATTTCTATCAGGAGCTGTAAAATGCTAAGATAGTAGTACATTATTTAACGGGGAGTGAATTTCTTATGAAAAAGATTGCTGCCGGATTTCTTGCCGGGGCAATACTGATGGTTAGTGCGCAGGCACTTGGGGCTACCTCTAGTCTGGTAGGAAAGAAAATCCAAGCGGAATATACAGTCAACGTGTACGGCAAGAAGCTGGTAGATCCGGCCATAATCATTGATGGAAAAAGCTACGCCCCGGTGCGCGCCATCGGAGAACTGGCTGGCTATAAGGTTTCGATATCTGGCAAGAATATTAACCTGGATGAGAAAGATAGCGGAGCGGGCGCATTGGCCAATGATAAAAATACCAATGCCGTCCTGGGACCGCGGCCGACCACAACACCTGACCCTTTGCCGGCGGTCACCAAAAATAAAATCAAGCAAATTGACGAAAAAATTGATACTGTTGTCGATAACATTCTGGTCACCAGCAGCCTGCTGAAGACAGATGCCAATAATGCTGAATTGAAGCTTAAGCTGGAGCAGTATAAATCGGAATACACAGATCTGCTGAAACAGAAGGATCTGGAGCTGCAGAAGTAAGGAAGAGCATCGTGCTTTCCCGTTAAGTGATCTAAAGACAGGGCGATCCCCATCCTCTAAGTGAGAGGATGGGGATCGCCCTGTTTATTATTGAATCTGTTGTCTGCGGTATTGATAAGGTGTGATTCCATACTGATCCTTGAACAGCTTGATGAAATACTGCGGCTTCTTGTAACCGACCATATGAGAAATATCGATCACATGCAAATTGGACTCTATCAATAGCTGGGAGGCTTTTTCCAATCGTTTGGCTGCAATGAAGTTTGATAGATTCTCACCGGT
The DNA here is from genome assembly GCF_042610515.1 of Paenibacillus paludis. NCBI lineage: Bacteria > Bacillati > Bacillota > Bacilli > Caryophanales > Paenibacillaceae > Paenibacillus > Paenibacillus paludis. The sequence goes on along the minus strand of NZ_JBGJZP010000002.1, from coordinate 361,854 downwards.
CTCCTGCTTATACACTTTGGACAGATAGACAGGATGAAGATGAACAATTTTACCCAGATCGTCCAGGCTCAAACCATCGCCGATATGACCGGCAATATGAGATTGTATGGTTTGGACAATATGGCTGTTAGACAATTTTGCGCTTCGCTCGAGTTGTGTGATGCAGAGCAGAATGGACTCAAGTGCAGTGTCCGGTTCTGCCAGTTGACTGAAGATCCAACCTGCGACCTCAACCTGCTGCAGCCGGCTGGCAGTGAAATACACCCGCTGAATAAAGTCGAGCAGATATAAGATTTTCTGCTTTTTGGACCCAAGCTGGGCGAAGGTCTTGAGAATGTTCTTTCTGGTCAGCTCCCATTCTCCCGGCTCCCACTTAGGATGAGCAGTACAGTCCTGCAACAGGGTACAGTCACCCGCGTGAACTTCCTCCTGGTAGTAAAACTGGCAGAAGATATGCCGGATGGCATTCTTCCGGGTAAATTCAAATTTCTCTGAAAAAGAAATATTGCTGATGCTGTGCGCGAGCTTCTGAGCGTCGGATTCCATGATTAATCCTGCCAGCCCCGGGCCTGTCGTCCAAATCAATTGATCCAGCTCCCGGCTGTTGTCTCTTAAGGTGATTTCATCTGCTCCCCCTGCATCTGGAACCTGAAAGAAGCAAAAGGTCTCCTTCAGCAGCACGGTGTCATAAGCGCTGAAATCAGTGCCTGCGGGGGAGGGTCCGCCAATAACGGACAGCAGATAACCCAGTCCGTCAAATTTCTCCCACTTAATCTGGGGCTTCTGCTGCTGCTCATCAATGCTTTTGAGTACTTGCTTCATCGCTTTCTCCATATCCTCTTTATCTACGGGCTTCAGCAAATAATCCAGAGCACCCAGCCGGATCGCTTTCTGCGCATAATCAAATTGGGAGTAGCCCGAGAGAAAAACCACTTTGGTCTTAAGCATGTTCTCATTAATATGCTCCAGCAAATCAATGCCGGACACCTCGGGCATGCGGATATCCGTAATCAGAATATCAATCTGATTCTGATTCAATAGTTGCTTGGCTTCAACCGAATTGGTTGAGGTCACAATCTGGTGTATGCCGAATTTCTTCCAATCCAGCAGATGTTTTAAGTATTCAACAATGTAATGTCCGTCATCCACAATCAGTAATCGCATGTTCTCCTCCTTCATCCAGCGAGAAATCAATGTAGGCCATCACGGACAAGCCGCCCCAGTCATTGGTGAAGAAACGCAGGCCGCTTAATTCGCCGTAAGCATTTTTAAGACGCTGATGTATATTCCACAGACCGATTCCTCTGGAGCCTGGCGGAGGGGATTCGCTTTCGACCCTGGCGGCCAGCAGAACGATTTGCTCCGGCATAAGCCCCTTGCCGTCATCCGCAATTATGATCAGTGCACCGTCATCAAGAGCTTTTATTTCTATGGATACACGATGGGCGCCTTGCCGTTCCTCAATACCATGCTGGATGGCGTTCTCTACGATCGGCTGGATAATGAGCGGCATAATACGATGTTCTCCCAGCTCCGGGGGCAGGTTGATTTCATAATGAATCTCTTTGCATAGGGACATGATGGATAAAAAATGATCCGCAAGCTGCAGCTCAGAGGCCAGAGTGGCGTCATGGCGATCCAGCTTCGTCAGATAGCGGTAATATTCAGCCAGATGTTTGCTCATCTGCATGACAGCCTCCGGAGACGTCTTCGCCATCGACATAATGAAGAACAGGCTGTTATACAGAAAATGCGGATTGATCTGCGCCTGCAGCTGCTTCACCTCGGCATCTCTCCGCAGCTCTGTTTCAATCTTCAGGGACGCAAACAGATTCTGGGTTTTGAGCACCATGTGGTTAAAGCTTTTGAACAGATTAAAAAATTCATTAACGGGATTCTCGCTGATCCGTGTGCTGTAATTCCCTTGCTCCACCTGATAAAATTTCTTGCCCAGCAAATGAACATTCCGGTAGAAATTACGGTAGAACATCAGAATGACGATCAGCCCAATAATCAGAATGACCAGGATACTGCCTACGAATACCTGCTGATTCCGGTCCAGCGGATTCAAGAAATCACTCATCCGTGTATATGTCACAAGATATGTGTCAATAGGCTCGATATATTTAGACAATACATAATAGTCGTCCTCGCCGGTATGATAGTCAAATTTCAGGATTCTCTGCGTATCCGGTGTAATCGTCTCCTTGGCTTTTTGCTCGATACGGCTGTCTACAGGTTTGCCGCTGATCACCAGGTTGTCGTTCACAAGGAAAAAAGCATTGGAGCTGTCGCCGTTAACCGCTTTGCCCAGCAGGCTGACCAGATATTCCTTCTTGAGCTTCACCCCCACGATGTATTGAATATTTGCCGGGTTTTTGGGCTGATGGATGTAGGGGTAGACTGAAAAATAATACAGGCTGTTATTATAGGTCTGCCAGCCGCGCTCAGTGACCTGTTCGAAGGGAAGCTTGGCCAGCGAATCATGGCCGGTCTGAATAAAGGTGCCATCCGGCTTCCAGTAAATCCCGATGGATTCCACCGCCAGACTCGAAAAGAGCTGATCCGATAACCGGTCCGAGATTTCATTCTTATTCATCTGTGCATCATAATTGCTTAATTCCTGTTTCCGGCTCTGATAGAACCGCACATCATTGTCGGCGGTATACTGGATACCGTACATGCTTGCCTCGGAGATGACGCCATCCATAATGCTCTCCGCATAAGCCAGCTGATTTTTGGAGGAGTTGATCAGACTTTCCTGAATCGTTCTTGAACCCAACGTATTCATGATAAAAAACAGTCCCAGCGTAAGCAGCAGAAAAAAAACGAAAAAGTAGATGAACCGTTTCATATTCACTTTTTTAATCATATTCTCTTCCTCGTTCCCCAAAACTGGCGGTTGCCGGATTCGTATCATTCTGTATAAATCTATCATAATTCATTAAATTCAAAAGAAAAAGATAATCCAGCCGCAAAATGAAAGCGCTTATCAAACATGTTTAGGGATTGGTTATGATCTTTAGATTAAGACATTTTAGGATGAAAGCGCTTTTGCTAACATTAAACCTGAAAGAAAAACTTCTTGGCATGATAAAAGGGGGTAACACAAATAGCTCAGGTTATAAATACCCAAGTGGGGACGTTAAAGACAGATGACAGGAAAAAAAGCAGCAAAAATCCCTGGAATAAGGAGATCAGGAAAAACTGGCCGCTGTATGTGCTCTGTATCCCGGCACTCGTATTCGTTCTTATCTTTGCGTACGGACCGATGGTCGGCCTGGTGATGGCTTTTCAGGATTACAAGCCCTGGCTGGGACTTACCGGCTCAACGTGGATCGGCTGGGACAACTTCGCGAGAATATTCCAGTATAAAGAAGCGACACAGGCCATTACCAACACGCTCATCATTGCTGTAATCAAAATTATTGTCGGCATTATCGTTCCGATCTTCATGGCAATCCTTTTAAGTGAAATCAGAAATATGGGAGTCAAGAAGAGTATCCAGACCTTGGTGTATTTGCCCCATTTCTTATCATGGGTAACCGTTGCCGGAATTATGATTGATATTCTGGGACTGGACGGCGGCATTAACCACTTTCTGTCCAATCTGTTTGGATCGAAACCGATTTTCTTCCTGGGTGATCCGGTCCTGTTCAGGCCGACGGTTATTATCAGTGACCTGTGGAAAAATTTCGGCTTCGGCATGATTGTCTACCTGGCGGTCATCACCGGGATCGACCCTTCCTATTACGAGGCTGCTGAGATCGACGGCGCTTCACGCTGGCAGCAAATCAGGCATGTTACTTTGCCGAGCATGATGCCGATGATCATCGTCATTGCTACGCTGAGCCTGGGGAATATCCTCGATGCGGGTTTTGATCAAATCTTCAACCTGTACAATCCGCTTGTCTATAGCACAGGAGATATTATCGATACGTACGTGTACCGCTCTTCCTTATTGAATGGACAATACGGGTTCGGTACTGCCGTCGGGTTGTTCAAATCTGGCATCAGTTTTATATTGATCATCGTTTCATACCGGATTGCCTATAAGGTTGCCAACTACAAGATATTCTAGAAAGGAGCATGGAGAGTGTATCATAAGTCCAAGGGATATAGGATCTTTTCGTTCTTCAATTATATATTTCTGATTCTGATTGCATTATCATGCTTCTTGCCTATGCTCCATCTGCTCGCGCAATCTCTTAGCAGCAAAGCAGCGATAAATGGTAATCTGGTCTCTTTTTGGCCGGTGGATTTCAATGCGGACGCTTATGTCAAAACCTTTAAAAACTCCAACTTCACCGGTTCCATGCAGGTATCCGTGTTCAGAACCGTACTGGGAACCTTAATCAGCATGTTTATTATTACGACTGCGGGTTATGCCTTATCCAAAGATTTCCGCGGACGCAATGCCTTGATGTGGGTCTTCATCTTCACCATGCTGTTCTCCGGGGGATTAATTCCGTCCTATATCCTGGTCACGAAGCTTGGATTAAAAGATACGATTTGGTCCTTGGTGCTTCCGGGTGCCTTTGGCGCGTACAATTTGATTCTGATCATGAATTTCTTCAAGACCATTCCGAAGGCGCTGGAAGAAGCGGCGTTTATTGACGGAGCTTCGTTCTTCGTGATTTTCCGCAAAATCTACCTGCCGCTGTCGCTTCCCGGCTTGGCCACTGTGGGATTGTTCATCATGGTCGGGCACTGGAACGCCTGGTTTGACGGCATCCTGTATATGTCGAATACTGAGAACTACCCGCTGGCTTCGTTCCTGCAGACGGTCGTCGTCCAAGGCTCTGCCCAGAGTATGGCGCTCAGCCAATCGGAAGCGGCAGCGATGTCGGAGCAGAGCATCAAGGCGGCCCAGATTTTTATCAGCACTCTGCCGATCATTCTGGTCTATCCCTTCCTGCAAAAGTATTTTGTGAAAGGCATCGTGTTAGGTGCAGTCAAAGAATAACCCACAATAAAGGAGCCTACTCAATGAAAAAAACAGGTGTTTTACTCTCCGCCGCTTTACTGATGACTGGATTGCTCGCCGGCTGCGGCTCGGATAACAAGGGATCAAGCTCCGCTGCGGAAGCAACGCTTAAGGACGGGAAATATGATCCTCCGATTACGATCAGCATTGCGAAGCAGCAGGATGAAAATGCCGGCAAATACATCAACGGCGAAAGCCTGAATGACAATGTCCTGACCCGCTGGGGTAAAGAGCATCTCGGCATCCAGATCGAGACCACACTGCTGGGCGGCGATGCGACCCAATATAACACCAAGCTGCGGCTTGCGCTCACCGGCTCCGAGAAACTCCCGGATGTTCTGCCTGTCTATGACACCTCGCTAGAGAATGACCTGATTCAGTCCGGGCTGGTCAAAGATATTACAGAGGACATCAGCAAATATATGCCTGAGCGGCTGAAAGAGATTTATAAGGAATACCCGACGGCCTTCAATCCGGTCATACAGGACGGCAAGGTGTACGGCATGCCGATTGCCCCCAATTTGACGGAAGGCCAAGTGATGCTCATCCGTCAGGACTGGCTGGATAAGCTGAACTTAAAGGCACCGACAACTATCGATGAGTTTGAAAAAGTGATTGCTGCCTTTACGAATGATGATCCCGACGGCAATGGCAAACAGGATACCTACGGATTTGATTTCTCCGGTAAGGATTCCTACAACACAGGCTGGGTCAGTGACTCCGTGATGATCTTCAGTGCCTATACCGGCAAGCATCTTCCGGGCCAATGGTATAGCGAGGACGGCAAGCTCACTTACGGGTCAGTTGCCGAAGGAACTAAGGATGCGCTTGCCAAACTCCGCGACTGGTATTCGAAAGGGTATCTGAACAAGGAATTAGCTACACAGGGCGCATGGGATGCACTGGCTGACTTTACCGAAGGCAAAGCAGGCATTATCATTGGCCGTCCTTGGCTATATGGCAGTGTAAAGGATGTTGAAACCAACGTTCAAGGTGCCAAAATCAGTGCTTATCCCACTATCAGCGGTGTCAGCGGAGATAAGACCTATCAATCCGGTCAACAGAATGACGGAGTATTCATGTTCAATAAGGAATTTAACAATATGGAAGCTTTCTTCCTGTACTACGACAAGCTGTACGATGCGGCATTTGGAACGGGTGACTTCAAGTACGGATATGCCGAAGGTTATGATTATGATACCGTAAACGGCGAAGTTGTCTTTGATTCCAAGAAATTCAACACGCCCATGGATGCTGCACAAGGCGTAGGTAAGATGTCCTTTACCAAGAATACACCAAACGTTGATGGCCCGGGCAAATCGTTCTATGATCTTGCGCAAGGTGCGAAGCCGGATAATGGGGTTCTGATGAGATCGGCAGCCAATGATCCTACCGCCAAAGACGGATATGTTATTTCTTATGAGAACAGAGATGTGCTGCTTCCCAATGCCTTTAACGGACCGCCGACCAAAACGATGCAAACTTCGTGGGAACAGCTGAACACCATGGAGAAGGAAACCTTCACAAAGATCATTTACAGCAAAGAACCGCTTGAAGCTTACGACACCTTTGTTAAGCAATGGCATGACAAAGGCGGCACGCAAATTACAGAAGAAGTGAACGATTGGTACACTAATGCCAGCAAAGTCGATGTAATGTCCAATATGGGCCTGAAATGAGCCAATGATGGAAAATATCTTAAACACGGCTGTCATCCAAAACGGTGTTCCGCTGATGGACTCAAATGGAAATCCCGTACATGCACATGGCGGACATATGCTCTTCGAGGATGGATTCTATTACTGGTTCGGAGAAAACCGCACAGGACGGCGTAAAGTGAGCTGCTACCGCTCCGCGAACCTGGCGGACTGGGAATGGCGGAATGATGTACTGACGCTGGATTCTCCGGTACGGCCGATTTATCACCGCACTTCCCTGGAGCTGGAACCCGGGGAAGCACAGAACCGCGGGTACGGAAAAGGGGCTGTCATCGAGCGGCCGAAGGTGCTTTACAATGCGCTTACCGGCAGATACGTCATGTGGATGCATTGGGAGAACGGGTGCGACTATTCCGACGCGCGGTGTGCGATTGCCGATTGCGGGACAATCGACGGAGATTACGTCTTTCGCGGCAGCTTTAATCCGGTAGGCAACATGTCCCGGGACTGCACTCTGTTTCAGGATGACGATGGTACGGCCTATTTCCTGGCTGCGGCCAGGGAGAATGCAGACCTTATCATGTACCGGCTGTCACCGGATTATCTCAGTATAGAGGAGCAGGTGAAGACATTGTGGCCGGGGCAGGCGCGCGAAGCTCCTGCGTTGATGAAGCGGGGAGGCATCTACTTTCTGATCTCGTCAGCTTGTACCGGCTGGCTGCCCAACCAGGGCGCGTATGCCTGGGCCGGGCAGCTGACCGGCCGCTGGTCGCCGCTGATGCCGCTTGGCGACCTTACGACCTACGACACTCAGCCTGCATTTATTGTTCCTGTAACGGATACCGCGCAGGGTCAGACCTCTTATTTATATGTGGGTGACCGCTGGGACCCTGCGGATTACTACGCCTCGTCCTATGTTTTTCTACCGCTTGAGTTCCCGTCTGAAAGAGAGATGCAGCTTACGTGGGGAGAACGGCTGACTATAGATCTCGGTTCGGGAAGAATGACGGCGGAATGCAGCTCCAGCAGCGGGCTGTTCCGGCTGAAGAGTGTGGGCACAGAACTTTATCTCGCCGCAGCGGGTGAGCTTGGAGAACAAGGCCAAGCGCTGAGTGTGGAAGTCCGCAAGCTTGCTTATAGCGATAAGCAACAGCAATGGGCCGTGGAGTACAGCGATGACGGTACTGTAAAGCTCATGAACGGGGAGTTCACATTATGCTCCGGAACTTCCGGTGCCTTGACACTGGAGCCTGCACCGGACAACCTTGATAAATCAAGCTGGCTGCTAACAGAGACGGAAGAAGAGGCGCTGATTATCAGCTCCAGGGACAGCAAAGTGCTTAAGGCAGTGAAAGATTCAAGGGAAGGACCGGGCCGGGTGTTCCTTGAACCGGAATCTGCTCATGATCCACGTCTTGGCCCGGATAGGCAGTTGTTTCAGCTGATACCGGTAAGATAACGGGCTGACGGCCGGTCTTATAATTATGAAATCATTTATTTCTGAGAAAGAGGGTTACTTATGAACCTTACGATCCCATTCTCCAATGAATGGTTTCAAGCTGATCATAATTCACAAGTATCCGCGGCTCTGTCCGGCGGCTTCCGGTTGAACACAACGCCCGAGGGCGGGGGAATGGAGCTTCTGCCGGGCAGTCTGGACAGTTCTGTATGGCAGGAATACGAGTTTATGAATGCAGAGGTGTATCACGATTCACATGATGTACTGGTGCTGCTATTCAGTTTCCGTGATCAGGACAGCCGTATGATCACGTATCACACAGGCATTTTGCCGGGCGTCAGAACGGTGATCTGTTTGCCGCTGAAGCACCTTAACGGGGAGAAGCTGTTCCTTGACCGTTATCCGGGTGTGATGCAGACCGTGCTGCGCGGAGATGCAAAGGTCGACCGGAAGCGGATTGCAGTGTTCTCCATTGCGACCATTCCTTCAACGACAAGCCGGAGTGTGGAGATTAGCGGATTGTCCCTCAGCGGAGCCGAACCGGATTTCACCTACGAATATCACCCTTATATTGATGGGCTGGGCCAGCTGAAAGGCAGGGATTGGCAGGGGAAGACAGCCAATCAGGCGGAGTTGAGCGAAAGGCTGCATCTAGAACGCCAGCTTGCAGCTGCGGCTGATTTCAGCGGGAACGGTCTCGGCCGGTACGGAGGCTGGAAGGGACTCGCATTTCAGGCGACCGGCTATTTCCGGACAGAATTTGACGGCAGCAACTGGTGGTTTGCTGATCCGGACGGCTATGCCCTGTTCAGTACGGGAATGGACTGTGCCGGTCCGGCTTCTCCCATGCGCGTAACCGGCATGGAGCATTTGATCCCGCAGCTGCCGGAGCGGGAAGGGAGCTATCATGAGGCCTGGTCACAGGCAGGGCAGGAATTCAGCTTCGGGATCGCCAATCTGATCACAACCTTCGGGTCACAGTGGCGCTCCGCCTGGACGGAGCTGACTGAATACCGGATGAGACAGTGGGGATTCAATACGATCGGCAATTGGTCCGATGACGGATTTATCAAGAGTTCGGAGCTTCCCTATGTGTATCCGCTGTCTGATTTTCCGGCGACGGAGCAGACGATTTTCCGCGATTTCCCCGACGTGTTCAGCCGGGAGTATGAGCAGAATGCAGAGGAATTCGCGAAGCAACTGGTTCCGCTGCGCGGAGATCGGCGGATGATCGGCTATTTCATGCGCAATGAGCCGCATTGGGCATTCGTGGACAGTCTGAATTTGACGCAGCTGATGCTGAAATCACCGGTCCGTTATGCCAGCAAGGAACGGTTCGTCCAGTGGCTGGGCGAAAAATACGGGACTGTGGAGCAGCTGAATGAGGCGTGGGCCAGCAGCTACGCCAGCTTTGAACAGCTGTACACACCGCATGATACGGCAGCCTCGGATCATCCCGTAAGGGAAGCGGACTACACACAATTCAACCGGATGATGATCCGGCGGTATGTCGAGATTCCGGCACGCCTATGCAAGCAGGCGGACCCGAATCATCTCAATCTGGGCATGCGTTATGCCTGGGTGGGCAGCGATGATGTGCTGGAGGGCTGCGAGTGGTTTGATGTCTTCTCGCTGAACTGCTACCAGTTCGCTCCTGACCGGGAACAGATCATGCATATCAGCGAGCGGCTGGGCAAGCCGGTCATGATCGGAGAATATCATTTCGGCGCAGCGGACGGCGGCATGCTGGCTTACGGCATACGCGCGGTGGCAACCCGGGAGGAGCGCGGCGCTGCCTACCGCTACTATGTCGAGCAGGCTGCAGCCATTCCGCAGCTGATCGGGGTGCATTATTTTCAGTGGAATGATCAGCCGGTGCTGGGGCGTTTTGACGGGGAGAATTACGGGATCGGCGTGGTGGATGTCTGCAACCGGCCGTATGAACATTTTGTAGAAGCAGCGAAGCAGGCCCATGAGCAGATGTATCAGGTGCGGACCGGCCTTGTTGAACCCTATAATGTACTTCCTGCAGAGATACCCAAAACAGGATTCTGACGGCACAATCCTTACTGATTACACTAAAAGGGCAATCCCGGGTCATAGTGACCATGGATTGCCCTTTATTTAGAATATTAGAATATGATTTAATCCATTATACTTAAGCTTTTTCTACCGTAAGCTTGGAAGGATTCAAGCCTTCCGCTTCCCCTTCGGCAGGAGCCTTGTTCGAAGTGCGGAGCGGCAGCTCCTTCAGGAAGAAGACCAGAATAAAGGCGACAACCAATACGATGGTCCCTGTCAGGAACACGGTGGACAATGTCTGGCCCAGAGCGTCACGGATGCTGTCAATCATCTGAACAAAGATCGGCTGGGCATCGGCTGGCAGGCTGGCTTGTGTCTGCTCAAGCAGCGGCTTGTTCATCAGCGCCTGCGGATTGGCGAAGGCCGTCATCTGCTGGGTCACTGCCGGATCCAGCTGAGAGAAGTCCGCTGCTGAGGAAGACTGCAGGGCTTCCTTGAGATGTTTCGTAAGATTGTTCGACATAACAGTCCCCATCACAGCGATACCGATGGTGCCGCCGAGGTTACGGAACAGCTGCGACGAAGCGGTAACTGCACCCAGCTCCGTATGGGAAACTGCATTTTGTGTAGCCAGCGAGAATACAGGCATACCCAGACCAAGGCCGAGACCGAATACGATCATACTCAGAACTGCCATTGGCACATTGTTCATGAATACCATAATCGCCATGCCGGCAATCATAACCGGTACGCCGATCAAGGCATAACGTTTGTATTTTCCTTTTTTGGCGATCATCTGGCCGGTAAAGGTACTGGCAACCACCATAACGATCGACATCGGCATTGTGACATAACCGGCGTAAGTAGCGGAGATACCGAGCACACCCTGCACGAAGAACGAGAGATAAATCATCGCGCCCATCATGCTGAAGTTCATAATGAACCCGATCAGGTTGGAAATCGTAACTACACTGTTTTTAAATAAATGAAGCGGCAGAATCGGATTCTTCGCTCTGGTTTCGGTGAAAATAAAGACAAGCAGCGAAACAACGGATCCGGCTAACAGGCCGAGAATTTGGGATGAACCCCAGTCATATTCCGTACCTGCCCAAGAGAAGGCCAGCAGCAGCGGAACAATGGTCGTCGTCAGGAACAGTGAGCCGAGATAGTCGATGCTTGTAGACTCTCCGCGTTTGGCTTTCGGGAACAGGGCCAGGATCAGCGCAAAAGCAACAAAGCCGAGCGGCAGGAAGATCCAGAAGAGCCAGTGCCAATCCATATGGTCAACAAGATAACCGCCGAGTGTCGGTCCAAGTACACTGGAGAAGCCGAAGACAGCCGTCATTAGGCCCATCCATTTGCCGCGTTCACGCGGAGGGAACAGGTCGCCTACAGCTGTGAATGCGGTGGACTGGATAATACCGGCGCCCACCCCTTGAATCCCGCGGTAAATGATGAACTGATACACATCATCCGAAGTACCGGTCAGAAAAGCTCCGACCATAAATATCAGAATCCCTGCCAGCAGAAAAGGCTTGCGGCCGAACATGTCGGACAGCTTGCCGACAAGCACCGTGGCGATTGTTGAAGTCAGCATGTAAATATTGATCGTCCAGGTATAGTAATCCATACCGTCCAGTATCGCGATAATTCGCGGCATAGCCGTGCTGGTAATCGTCTGATTGATCGCGGCAAACAGCATAGCTGCCATAATGGCGATCATAATGGTAAGCTTGCGCTTATCAGATAAATGTTCCATTGATTTTTTCCCCACCGTTTTTTTATTTTTTGTCTAATTCCGAGATTAATACTCCAAAAATTCTTCTTAAATGTGCGATATCCTCATCAGGCAAGATACTGAAGTAGGAGCCCATGATCTCCTTTTGTTTATTATGCGCCTCCTCGATTGCAGCTTTTCCTTCCTTCGTCAGTGTAATATTAACCACTCGTCGATCGTCAGCCGCCCGTTCCTTCTCGACGTAACCTTCAGCAAGCAGCGAGTCTGTAACACCTGTGATTGCCGCTGGGGTCATGTTAAGCGCAGCGGCCAGCTGGGATACCATCATCGGGCCTTCCTTGGACAGAAAATGCAAAGCCTTGAATTGGGTCAGGCTAAGGGCAAAGCCTTGTTTATTCCAGCCCTGAGCCATTCCTTTCAGGAACGTTTTGAACATGGTAGAGATTTCAAAAAAATCATTGTGATCGGACAAAACTTCACCTCCGAAAGCTGTATGGAAAAACGCGGACAAGTTAATTTAGTGTTTAATGATTAAGTGATAAATAGTTAAATGCTAAATTATTAAGCTGTGAATCAATATATCACCATTTTTTTATCCCGTCAAGACAACAAGCTAGTGAAATTTTCTTTGATTCTAATCGTTAAGAAGTAAATGGTTAAATACTAAAATAATAAACCGTGAATCAATATATCATCAAACTTTTATCCAGTCAAATGATTACCAGAGAAGACTATGTCATTCACTGGTCTTCTTCGCATGCCTCCAACAATTATGGGGATAAGGCTATCTATTATACACGTACCAAGGATTTTGACAGCTTTAGCGAACCCCGGATGCTGTGCCGGAAGGAAGGCAGCGGAATTATCGATTCAGCAATTTATGAAGAGAACGGCATGTATTACCGCTTCTTAAAGAGCGAGGCCAACCCGGCGGGGATTATTCTGCAGAAGGGCAGAACTCTTACCGGAGAGTACACCCGAATTGAAGCCTTTGATGAAGAAATGGCCAAGCTGGGACACAGTGCTTATGAAGCACCTACAGCGTTTATGCTGAGCAACGGCAAATGGTGCCTGATGCTGGACTTTTTCGGTGTGGAAGGGGAGGGTCAGGGCTACGTTCCTTTTATAGCGGATGAAATCGACAGTGGACGGTTTATCCGCTCAGACGAGAGCTTCAGCTTCCCGTACGGTTTTAAGCACGGCACAGTGCTGGCTATAACAATGGAAGAATACAACCGGATCAAGGAAGCATTCGCCGGACAATAGAACAAAAGGAGCATCCGCCAGCGCAGCGGATGCTCCTTTTTGTTCATAAGCCTGTATCTCTACAATTCCTCGACTTCCCGCAGCCAGAGCGCGGCGGAAGCGTCGCTTGGCATCCGCCAGTCGCCGCGCGGTGAAAGACTGACGGTCCCGACCTTCGGGCCGTCCGGCAGGCAGGAGCGTTTGAACTGTTGGGTGAAGAAACGGGTGATGAATACTTTCAGCCACCCGACCAGCTGTTCCCGGGTATAGCCATCGCCGAAGGCATGTTGGGCGAGGTACAGGATTTTGCCGGGGGAAGCGCCGGTGCGGAGCATATAATAGAGGAAAAAATCATGCACAACATAAGGACCGAGTATATTTTCGGTCAATTGGACAATTTCCCCTGTCTTCGAAGGCGGCAGCAGCTCCGGGCTGATCCCCGTTTCAATAACGCTGTAGAGCAGTTTGTTCACCGTCTCGTCCGCTTCGTGATCCGCGTACCAGGCGACGACGTATTGGATCAGTGTCTTCGGAATGCCTGAGTTGACGCTGTACATGGACATATGGTCCCCATTATAGGTACACCATCCAAGCGCCAGCTCGGACAAGTCGCCGGTGCCGATGACGATGCCGCCGTTTTTGTTGGCCAAATCCATCAGGATTTGTGTCCGTTCCCTGGCTTGTACATTTTCGTAGGTCAAGTCATGAACATCCTTGTCATGGCCGATGTCCTCGAAGTGCTGCAGACAGGCAGCCTTGATATCGACAACCTTAAGTGAAGCTCCAAGCGCTTTGATCAGGCCGACGGCATTATCGTAGGTCCGGTTCGTGGTGCCGAAGCCCGGCATCGTAACGGCGAGCACGTCGCTTGCCGGGCGGCAGAGCAGCTCCATGGCCCGTACGGCCACCAGCAGCGCAAGCGTGCTGTCCAGGCCGCCGGAAATGCCGATAACGGCCTGCTTGGTGCCGATATGGCGGATTCTCTTCATCAGGCCGGAGGTCTGGATGGAGAGGATCTCACGGCAGCGTTCGTCGCGCTGAAGCGGATTGCCGGGAACAAAAGGATTAACGCCGACGGTACGAACGAGTTTCCGTTCACTGTTACGTGGGGCAGGCTCCGCATACAGCACCTCACGATAATTGCGGCCGCCCTTTCCGGCACGGAAGGTACCCATGACCGCGCGGGAATACTGGATTTTCGGGATGTCGATATCGGCGATGATGATCCGGCTCTCATGGGTAAAACGCTCTGATTCCGCAAGTGTCAGACCATTCTCGGCGATCAGGGAATGGCCGCCGAATACGACATCGGTTGTGGATTCGCCGGCATTGCAGCCGGCGTAGACATAACCTGCCACGCAGGAGGCGGACTGGCTGGAGACAAGCTGGCGGCGGTAGTCTGCTTTGCCTACCAGCTCGTTGCTGGCTGAAGGGTTAAACAGCAGCACAGCGCCGGCTTGGGCTAACAGACTACTCGGTGGAACGGGAACCCACAAGTCCTCACAGATTTCAACGCCAAAGGATAAATTGCTGTTCGCTTCACATGCGAAAATAAGATCATTGCCGATGGGAACGGTGATTTCCCCGAGACGCAGCTCTGTGATTTCAAGCTCTTCGGCACCTGCAAACCAGCGCGGTTCATAGAACTCACTGTAGCCGGGAATACAGGTTTTGGGCACAATGCCCAAAATGTTTCCCTGCTGGATGACGGCGGCACAGTTGAACAGCCGTCCCTTAATAGCAATGGGCAGCCCGGCAATGACTACCATGTGAAGTCCGGCACTTGCAGCGGCAATGCTATGAAGGCTCTTCAGAGCCGCATCCAGCAGCGCGGGCTGCAGGAATAAATCTGCACAGGTATAACCAGTGATGCAAAGCTCGGGCAGCACCAGGTACTCCACCTGTTCCTCGTCCGCCTGCTTGATAACCTCAATAATTTGTGCTGCATTAAACTCGCAGTCAGCCACCCGCAGTTCCGGGGAAGCGGCAGCCACCCGCGCGAATCCATAATTATGCATTGGTTTCACCTATCCTTTTTATAATAACGCGTTTCTAATAATTGTACCCATGATTCCCCATCAGTAACAAGCGGCAGTTTCATGAGTTATAGATTACGCGCAGCGGGGCGGGGACGGGGAGTCACAGCAGCATTGGTTAAAATCGAACCGTGCGTCGTTACATAAAAATGCCCGGAACTCCAGAGAGCCCGGGCATTCAACTGCAGCACCGGATGATTTCAGAGTGCATGTTCTGGAATCATCCGGCATAATAGATACGGTGAATCGGTCCTGAAATGTGTTTGAAATGCAGCGTTTCGCTAGACTTCGCTGTATAACCGTTGCAGGAAATCTACACTTTCCCGCAGATGCGGTTCGGAGGTGCTCTCCAGGAGACTCTGAATGTGCGGGCGGTTGTATTTCATATAATGTAGAATGGGGGCAAACTGCAGCTGCCCCTGACCGACAGGAACAATGATGATTTGGCCGTCCTGGACCGTGAAATCCTTCAGATGGATCACCGCGATTCTGTCCCCAAGCAGCTCAAGTGCTTCGGTAATGACCGCTTCCTGCTGCCGGTAATTATCGGGCGACATCAGGTTCGCGCAGTCCAGAATGATCTGCAGATTATTGGAGGGAATCAGATCCAGCAGCCGCCTCGTCAGCTTCGCAGAGTGCAGGGGATGATTCTGGCCTGCCTCAATGCCTACCGTTACGCCGAAACGTTCCGCTTCCGCCACCATGGCCTTGACCGAAACGACTACCTCCTGGAAGGCTTCCTCCGTAAAGTTATCCGTTGTATAGCCCTTGCCTACGCTGCCTGTTTCTGTACCTACCAGGCTGGCTCCGAAATCACGTGCCAGGCGTAGATGGGTGCTGAAATCATTTAGCGCCTGCGCTCTTTTGCCGGGATCGGGATCAATGATATTCACATAGCAGCCGAGAACGGCAATCCGGACCCCGGCTTGCCGGAACGCTTCGCCAAAGTATGCCGCCGTTCCCGGGCTTAATGCCGCCAGAGAGGGGACGCTTTCGGGAAAAGATTTGCGTACCGCAAACTGAATATGCTTAAAGCGGTATTGATCCAGCTTGGCGATCAGCTCCGGCAAAGGAAGCCGGGCAAAATCATGGGCGCGGATGCCAAGATTAAGCGGTGCGGACATAGGGTACATCCCCTTTTCTTAGTTAAATCCGGTTCTGTTGCAATGGTTGCATGTGTTGAATAAGAGCGGACAAGTCTGCAGAATGGCGGATTGCTTCTGCTACCAGCTCTGCCACTTTTTTAGCCCCTTCATTAGAGAAATGGGTATCATCCGTAATCCCTTCCGGATAATTGGGATGCCCGTTCTTGGGCAGATGCATAAATAAATGCCTGGACCCCTCGATACCGAGCTTCCGGTAGAGCTGCTGGGAAGAAGCGAAGAGATCAAGCAGCGGTGTGCCGGTAAGCTCCGCCACTTCACGCATCGCCTGCGGGTAAGCTCCCACCGCCAGCGGATCGGGATCGCCCTGCGGAGTGAAGCGGCGGCGGCTGACAGAGGTCAGCAGGACAGGGAAACCGCCGCGGCTGCGGGCCGAATCAATAAACGTGATCAGATTGAGGCGGTAGTCCTTGCCGGGATCGGTATAGCGGGCCGGATCCTCCTGCTTCTCGTCATTGTGGCCAAACTGAATCAGCAGAAAATCACCGGGCTGGAAATCCTGTTCAATATCCGCGAGCCGTCCTTGCTCGAGATATGATTTGGTGCTCCGTCCGTTAATTGCGCGGTTGTCCACGGTGATTTCCGGGCCGAAATAGCCCTGAAGATATTCTCCCCAGCCGGTCATCGGCTTCTGATCGGCACCTTTCTGCGCTGCGGTGGAGTCACCGGCGATATATAGTGTCGGCATGAAGTATTCTCCTTCATTACATATTAATGTTTTTGCGCCAGCTCTTGCAGAGCAGATCGCGTCTGCTTTCTTTATTCTCCGGCTGGAAAACCGAAGAATCCGGCGGCGTTGTTATACGCGATATTCTCCACCAGTTGACCCAGCAGCACTTCGTCATCCGGCGCTTCACCGCGCGCGGCCAGTTCACCGATCAGCCCGCACAGTACACGGCGGAAATATTCGTGGCGGGTGTAGGAGAGGAAGCTGCGGGAATCTGTCAGCATGCCGACAAAATTGCCCAGCAGGCTGTTGTCCGCAAGCAGTGTCAGCTGCTCGCGCATTCCGCTGCGGGTGTCGTTGTACCACCAGCCGGAGCCAAGCTGGAGTTTGCCCGGTGTGTCCTTTTGATAGCAGCCCATCAAGGCCAGCAGGGCGGGATAATCGCCTGGATTCAGCGAATAAAGAATCGTCTTCGGCAGGCCGGTCCCGCATTCTGCGCGGTCGAGCAGCTTAGACAACGCTTCGGTCAGCGGCAGGTCATTCAGGCCGTCATAACCGGTATCCGGTCCCAGCTTTCGAAACATTGGTGTATTGTTGTTGCGGAAGGCGTGCAGATGCAGCTGCATCGTCCAGCCTTTATCGTGATAGAACCCGATTAGAGCCGACAGCAGCTCCGTGCGGTAGAGTGTGACTTCCTCCGGCGAGAGGATTCCGCCCTCCAGCCGTTTGGCGAAGATGGCTTCGGCATCAGCAGGCTCCCCTGCACGGTAGCGCAGCACATCCAGCGCATGGTCGGACAGGCGGCAGCCGTTCTCATGGAAGAATTCCACGCGGTTTCTCAGTGCGTCCAGCAGCGAAGCATACGACACCACGCTTAAACCGGATGCTTCTTCCAGCCGCTTGATCCAGGCCGGGAATCCTTCGGCGTCAATGTTCAGCGCCTTGTCGGGACGGAAGGTAGGGAATACCTTGAAGGCCGTCTCCGAATCTTTTAAGAGCCGGTGGTACTCCAGCGTATCAGCCGGATCATCGGTAGTGCAGATGGTCTTGACTCTGGAGCTGCGGATCAGTCCGCGGCGCGAGAAGGCCGGTTCCGCCAGCTTGCGGTTGACTTCTTCCCAGATGGCCGGAGCAGACGTTTCGTTGAGCAGCTCATGGATACCGAAAAAACGGCGCAGCTCCAGGTGAGTCCAGCTGTACAGCGGGTTGCCTACGGCTTGCGGTACGGTCCGGGCCCAGGCCAGAAACTTGTCATAATCCGAGGCATCTCCGGTAATATGCGATTCCGGAACCCCGTTGGCACGCATCAGCCGCCATTTGTAATGATCTCCGTAGAGCCAGGCCTCGGTCAGGTTGCTGAATGCACGGTCTTCATAAATCTCTTTTGGATCGAGATGGCAGTGGTAATCAATAATGGGCATAGCTTTGGCATGTTGATGGAACAGAAGCCGTGCGGTGTCGGTTGTTAATAGAAAATCATCGTTTAAAAACATAATGACGCTCCCTTTGCATGGATTTGGAATGGAAATAGGGTATTATAGCGTGACTCCAGTTTTGAAAATAGCCAGCTCGCGCACTTCGTTTTGCTCATTCCGTGTTTTTTGACCGCTGGCAACATCGATAATATAGCCGATAAACTCCTCAAGCACATCGGCCATCGGGACCTCCAGCAGCGGACCGGCGTTGAAATCCATCCAATGGCCTTTTTTGGCAAAAAGCTCATTGTTGGTCGCCACCTTAACCGTAGGCACAAAGCTACCAAATGGAGTTCCTCTGCCGGTTGTGAACAATACCAGCTGGCAGTCCGATGCGGCCAGCGCAGATGCGGCCACCAGATCGTTGCCCGGTGCCTGGAGGAGGCTGAGCCCTTTTTTGCGCAGCTTTACGCCATATTGCAGCACATCCACCACAGGGGAGGTTCCTGCCTTCTGGGTACAGCCCAGCGATTTGTCTTCCAACGTGCTGATGCCTCCGGCTTTGTTGCCGGGAGAAGGGTTCTCATAGACCGGTTCCCCGTAAGAGAGGAAATATTGCTTGAAGTTATTGATCAGGGATACGATATCTTCATAGACCTCACGGCTTTCCGCACGGGCCATCAGCATTTTCTCCGCTCCGAACATTTCAGGCACTTCGGTCAGTACCGAGGTTCCGCCCTGGGAGATAATGAAATCGGAAAAAGCGCCCAGCAGCGGGTTGGCGGTAATGCCCGAGAATCCGTCGGAGCCGCCGCATTTCAGCCCGATGTTCAGCTCGCTGAGCGGAACTGTCTCACGGGCATCATCCTTAGCTGCTTCATACAGCTCCTCCAGCAGCGTGAGACCTGCTTCCACTTCATTACCCACTTCCTGGGCGACGAGGAATTTGACCCGCTTCTCGTCATAATCACCCAGCATGCTGCGGAACTCGGAGACAATGTTGTTCTCGCAGCCGAGACCGAAGACGAGCACACCCCCGGCGTTGGGATGATTCACGGCATCCAGCAGAATGCTGCGGGTCATCCGGTGGTCATCGCCAAGCTGGGAGCAGCCGTAAGGATGCTTAAGCACGGTAAAGTTGTCGAAGGTTCCCATATCCGGATGTTCAGCCTTGAATTCCTGCAGCATTTGCTCAGCGATGCCGTTCACACAGCCTACTGTGGGAATAATAAACAGATCGTTGCGGATACCAACCTTGCCGTTTGTCCGGCGGTAGCCCTGAAAGGTCAAATCCCGGGAAGGGTAAGTGACCGGATGAAGATCGGGTACGTATTCATATTCCTCTTCACCCGCCAGATTCGTCTTGATGTTATGCGTGTGAATCCATTCGCCCGCTTGAATCGGAGCAATCGCGTGGCCGATAGGATAACCATATTTCGTAATAACGTCATCCGCCGCAAAGCTGGTCAACGCCATTTTATGACCCTGCGGGATGTCCTGGACTGCCTTAAGAGTCATTCCTTCAAAAACAAGCTCTTCTCCGGCGGAAATGGGGCGCAGCGCCACAGCTACCGTATCCCGGGGATTCATTTTCATTAGACGCTTCATGCTGTCCCTCCTAAAAGTATGGTGATTTCATTAACTTCCTTGATTAACTTCCTTGATCAGCTTCCTCTAAAGCTTGCTTTGGAACCTTTAGAAGAAGCTGTGATTGTTAGTCCGCCTATCGTTCATTAACCTGCCAACGGTAGAAGTCTCAGCTTACAAACTGCTCCAGTGCAGCCCGGCTGTCCGAGCTTTCCAGCTTCTGCAGATGGGACGCAAGCACCTCTCCCAGGCCCGGCACCTGCGACAAATCTTCGCCCCACAGGCTCTCGTCCTTCAATATCGCCTGAACGAAGTTGGCAGGATTGCTCCACGCTTCATCAAAAATGGCCAGCACTTCCGGACTGTCCTGACGCGCCACAAGGTCTCCACGGTAGCTGAGCAGCAGGCCGGCAAAGGAGAGGGTAATCAGCTCCGGCAGCTTGCCGCGCTCCTGCTGGTACTTTAGCAGCACAGGGAGCAGCCGGGTTTTGAATTTGGAGATACTGTTCAGGGAAATGGATGTAAGCTCATGACGGATAAAAGGGTTCTTGAACCGCTCCTGCACAGCGTCAGCATAAGGCAGAAGCTCCTCTTTCGGCAGATCCAGCATCGGGATCAGTTCTTCCTCTATCAGTTCCCGTACAAACCGGGAGAACGTTTGGTCATTCATCACATCCTCAACCGTCTCAAGGCCGGCCATCATGCCCAGTGGCACCATCGCCGTATGAGGGCCATTCAGCAGATGAACCTTCCGTTCACGGTAAGGCGTCATATCATCAGTCACCACGACATTCAGCCCGGCTTCCGCCAACGGCAGCTTCTCTGCAAGCCATGCCGGGCCTTCAATGACCCAGAATAGAAACGGTTCAGCAGTCACCATCAGGTTGTCAAGATAACCCAGTTCAGCCTCCAGCTCCGCGGCTTTATCGCGGGGATACCCTGGTACAATCCGGTCTACCAGACTGCAGCAGAACGTATTCTCCTGTTCCAGCCATTGCAGGAAGGCTTCACCCAGGTTCCATTCCGCAGCGTACTGCTGCACAATTTGCCGCAATTTCTCGCCGTTGCGGTCGATCAGCTCACAAGGGATGATGACGAAGCCTTTTTTGCCCAGTTGAAAACGCCGGTGCAGAAGTGCTGTCAGCTTAGCCGGGAAACTCTTCGGCGGCGTACCGTCCGCGCGGTCACCCGGATGATAGGCAATCCCGGCTTCAGTGGTGTTAGAAGTGATGAATTCCAGCCCATCGTCCTCAGCCAGAGCGAGATAAGCTTCATAATCGGTATAGGGATTAATCACCCGGCTGACGCTGGAGATGATCTCGCGTGAATTCACAGGCTGCTGCTGCATGATTCCGTTTAGCAGAACGGTATACAGGTTATCCTGGGCGGCCATCAGCCCGCCAAGACCCTGCTCGATCGGCTGAACCAACACTGCACTTCCGTTAAATAATCCTTGATTGTTCATTTGCTGCAGCTGCCAGTCTACGAAGGCGCGCATAAAGTTGCCTTCACCGAACTGAATCATCCGTTCAGGATGCAGGGGCAGATGGGGGTGAGTGCTTCGGGATAAACGGTTTGTCGACATTGGTTTGATCTCCTTTGAGTTCAAATAGTTATATGCACACGTTAACATTTTATTTTAAAAAAGAGAGGCTCTTTTTTAAACAATATCAGGGACCCGGTATTTGCTCTGCCGGACCGCATTGGACCGGCAGGGCAGGGGCGGGCAGATCCTTCCACATCCCTAAATTTCAGCGACCGTGTCCCGTACGACCAGCGAAGTCTTGACGAACAACTGCTGGGGTTTGGTCTCCGGCTGCTGCAGGAGCTGAATCAGCATCTTGGTGCCGAGCTCACTGATATCGGCAATAGGTTTGCGGACCGTAGTCAATGCCGGATTCGTGTAGCGGGCGAACATAATATCGTCGAAGCCGATGAGTGAAATCTGTTGCGGAATGCTGACCTTACGGGCATAGCAGGCATTCATGGCGCCGATAGCCATATCGTCATTGGAGCAAAAGACGGCCGTAGGCGGATCAGGCAACTCAATCAGCGTTGTCATTGCGGCATATCCGCTTTCAATGCTGTAATCACCGGCTGCAAAATAACTTGAATTCAGCTGAAGCTGGTGGGCGATCAGGCTATCTATGAAGCCCTGTTTACGTTCGGTTGAGGACTTGAAGCCGGGTTTGCCTTCAATAATTGCAAAACGCTGATGCCCTTGTGTTACGGCATAATCGATCGCTTCCTTCACACCTTCGCGGTCATTGGCTACAACGTTCATAATGCCGGGATCCTCCAATTGGCGGTTCAGCACCACAAGCGGGATGCCCATTGTTTTGACATGGTAGATAAAAGCGTTATCCTCGTCGCTCTGGCTCATGACCAGAATACCGTCAAAGCGCTGCGGCTGAATGTTGGCGTAATTGTGAACGCCGTCAATTCCGTTTACAGTCAGGTTAAAGTTCTCATCCAGCACATGGCTGATCCCTTTAATGACGTCGACCAGAAAGCTGGACGATGTTCCCTGATCAATACTGGAGAAGAACAGGCCGATGGTAAAGGACCGTTTGGTGACCAGGCTTTTGGCGCTGTAGTTCGGCACATAATTCATTTCCGCGGCGATTTTCTCGATCTTGTCCCGGGTTACTTTCTTGATTAGCGGGCTGCCGTTTAGTGCTCTGGAAACGGTGGTATGGGAAACGCCGGCAACACGTGCAATATCTTTGATAGTAATCATAATATCTCTCCGGGAAATAGAATTGTTAACGATTCCAGTGTAGTTCCTGAACGGGATCAAGTCAAGCGATTTATGAAATGCACACGTTAAAATTTATACTGGCAGAACACGCTGCCGGGCGCTATAATTTATTTGCATGCGGACGGAAGAGGAGGAAAATGAAATGCTGGTGGGCAAAGAGGGCTTTTGCGATTTTCATTCGATCCAGGGGGCGGTTGATGCGCTTGAACGGCTGCCTTCAGGTAAAGCGGAGACGTTGTATATTCTGGCTGGTATTTATGAGGAGGCTGTGCGGATCTATCGTTCGGACCTGACGATCAGGGGCATCGGACAAGTAGAGATTACCAACAACCGTTACGCAAGGCAGAAAGATGAGACTGGAGAGGAACAGGGCACCTTTGCCACTCCGACCTTGTTTCTGGGTGGGAGCAGGCTGGTGCTGGAAAACCTGACCCTATCCAACACGGCCGGGCAAGGCACTGAAATCGGGCAAGCGCTTGCAGTATATGCACATTGCGACGAAACGGTCTTCCGCAACTGTATCTTAAAGGGGCACCAGGATACCCTGTTTACTGGCCCGCTGCCTCCGGCGAACAAACAGGGGGGAGCTTTCGGAGGTGTTCCCCTCAAAGAGCGGCATAACCATTACCGCCAGCTGTATACCCATTGCTACATAGAAGGTACGGTAGATTTTATTTTTGGCGGTGCGACGGCTTATTTCGAGCATTGCGAAATCCGCAGCCTGCGGCACTACAATGATGGTCCTGGCTATATCACGGCAGGCTCCACACCGCCGGGCCAGCCTTACGGCTACCTGTTCAAGGATTGTTACCTGACAGCTGACCCGGATGTGGATGAAGTGTATTTGGGCCGTCCCTGGCGCGGCTATGCCAAGACAGAGATGGTGAATTGCCGCATGGGCGGGCATATTCATCCAAGCGGTTGGGATAACTGGGAGGATCCGGCCAATGAAGAGACCGTCCGTTACCGCGAATATGGTTTAGCGAAGGATGACCCTTTGAGGAAACAGCGTGTAGGCTGGGCTATTTTGCCGGACATGGGGGAAGAGGCGCCGGGCAAAGAGCAGGTTTTTGCCGGTACGGATTTTTGGAAAGTGTAATTCCCTGCCCGATTTTGAACAATTGTTTACGAGATGAGCCGCCGGGGAGCCTTCTATGAACTGAAGCAAATGCAGGGATAAGATAGCCCGCTGCAAGGGCATGAAAAAGTGGACACCGGGTCAATTTAAGTGTCCGCTTTTTTGCGTTGGGGTCATTTTTAAATCCGGATAGTTATTGTTTTACTAGAAAAAGCAGGGGAATTGCCCTGAAAAGGGGAAATTAAAATAAAGCTTATGTGCGGTGCGTTAGGCCTTGTTATGCTGAAACTTCGTAATATCCCTGTCATAGTGCGAGATGGAGCCGTCGAATCTTTTTAAGCGTACATACTCTTCGGAGAATTTCTCAACAATCCCGAAGCCTACCTGGGAGTACATTCCATCGGGGTCAAGCTGCAGCGCGGACACAAAGGTCTGCGACAAGGCAGCAACAAAAAAATCGGCATTTTTAATAAGTGTTTGCGGCATAGTCCCGTCCCTCCGTTTATCGGCTCGAATTTTAATCGTTCCATAAAGTCATTTCAATCATTTTACGACAGGCTGTGACTTTTGAAAATAGGATTTAATTTGTAATATTTGCGAAAATAAAACTGTGGTTATGCAGGGAGGCAGGTGGCTTTCTAGTGAGGCCTATGAGGAAATTCGCTTACAGAGCGCTTGTTGTGCTGATTCTGCTAGTTATTTTGACTGCTGTAATATACGTGCAAGTCAACAAATTCATCTTTTCTCATAGGGTAAAGGCCTATCTGATCGAAGAGAAGGGTTACAGCGATGAAACGATATCTTCGGTAAAAGGGGTTTGGGGAATCAAAGCACCGCCTTTTTTTGCCGTAGTGAGTTTTAGCGATGAGCCTGAGGTGGAGTATACTTATTTTGCCCATAATGAAGTAATGCAGTTCAGCCATGAGATCAGTCTTAAAGGCCGGAAGTCGGGAATCCGTGAGTCCAGTCTTAAGCATATTGAGCCTTATAATCCTTATTAAATACAATCTACAGAACAAGGTGGAACCCTCATGAATGACCTGACACAGCAAGCAAAAGAATGTTTTGCCCGGTATTTGGGCAGCTTTGTGCAGATGCACCGTGAAGGTGTACTGGAGCAGTACAAGAAATATGAAATCCCAAGGGAAATGGAGCTGCAATGGTTTCAGGAGATGGTAACCGATTATTTGCAGCAATTGTCGATCCGTGATTGGGAGGCGGTGTCCGCACTGGATGCACTTTCCAGACAGTTCCAGGCTCCTGTTATCGTAGGAAATACAGCTTCCTTCGCTGCCCGCAACCTGCTCAGCGCCGACAGCATCGTCCGGCTGATGTATGCCGAAAGTCTGGTGGGAATCATCCGCTCGAACAAAGGGGTCATTCCCCGCGATCTTTTGTTCAGCGCTTGCCGCACAGCGGTTCAATTGCTTGAGTCTGTGATTGCAGAGCCGCTGGTCATAGATCCCGGACATGAACTGCAGTCGCTTGGACTTAAAGATAAGCGTGGGCTGAACAGCAGAGCGAAAAAAAGCATAGAAGAGATAGAAGTGCTGATCAATTAAAGCAAGCAAAGCAATATCGAAAGGGGATGGAAGATTTGCACTTAAGAACAGAAACAGCGGATGATTACCAACGAGTATTTGATCTAAATTACCGGGCTTTTGGAAACCGCGAGGATGAATCGAGGCTGATTGAAAGATTAAGAGAGTCGGCAGACTTCATTCCTGAGCTTTCCATTGTGGCTGTGGAGAATGAGATGGTCATCGGCCATATTTTGTTAAGCGGAGCCAAGGTTACCGATGGTATTGCGGCCCATAACGTTATTGCGCTTGCCCCTATAGCTGTACATCCCGATTATCAGGGAAAAGGCGTGGGAGGACGGCTCATCGAGGAGGGGCTCAGCCGCTGCAAGGCGCTGGGATACGGGCTTGTGCTGCTGATCGGCCATCCCTCCTATTATCCCAAATTCGGCTTTACACCAGCACGTGCATTTGGGCTGGAGCTAAAGCAATTTGAGGTGCCGGACGAGGTATTCCAGGTGTATGAGTTACAGGAAGGCCAGCTGGGGGACATTAAAGGTGAGCTGAGGTATCCAGAGGCGTTCTTTTGACACTTAAAATGAATATGACATAAGGCTGTCTGGTTCGTTATGCTACGCTTTCCTGACAGAGAGTCTGAATGAAACAGCAGGAGGAGACTAACGTATGGCTGAACCATTAAAAGCAATGTACAACGAGGAATTTCTGCGCGGCTTCGGCGGAAAGATTAAAGCCGTATACGGGCTGTTCGATCTGGATGGCTTCGTCCAGTCGGCGATGAAGGCGCCTTGGGAGGAACTGGAGCTTAAGGGACGGATGCGGCGCATTACAGAGACGCTTGGGTCTTTTTTGCCCTCGGGGTATGAGGACGCCTTGGATATTCTGTATGCAATAGATGCTCAATGTGTAGGGTTTCCGTACCTGATCTTCCCCGACTTTGTCGAGGTGTACGGGCAGGCGGAGGAACACTGGGAGCGGTCGATGGAGGCTTTGGAACGGTTCACAAGAGGATCGTCGGCGGAATTTGCCGTTCGTCCCTTCCTGCTGCGCGATCCGCAGCGGATGATGGCGCAGATGCTGCGCTGGTCCGGCCATTCCAGCGAGCATGTGCGGCGGCTGGCCAGTGAGGGTAGCCGGCCCCGTCTGCCGTGGGGGCAGGCGCTGCCGATGTTCAAGCGTGATCCGGCTCCGGTGCTGCCGGTGCTGGAACGGCTGAAGGCTGACCCGTCGCTGTATGTGCGCAAGAGTGTGGCCAACAATTTGAATGATATCGCGAAGGATCATCCTGATGTTGTCATCGGGATTGCCCAACGCTGGAAAGGTGAGAATGAGTACACGGACTGGATTGTGCGGCATGCCTGCCGTTCGCTGATCCGCAAGGCGGTCCCGGAAATTATGGCACTGTTTGGATATGCGGCTGAAGCGGAGGACACACCGCTTGTTATCGATGCCTCGCTTTCTGTCGATCCGGCTATCGTGCAGATTGGGGGAAGCTGCGAACTGCGGTACAGCCTTGATATTGCTCAAGGCGGCCCTGTGCGAATCCGGATTGAATATGGCATTGATTTTGTGAAAGCCGGAGGAAAGACATCACGCAAATTATTTCTCCTGTCTGATAAAACAGTGCCCGGCGGCAGTACTTTAAAGGCCACACGGACACACCGCTGGGGTGATTTGACGACCCGCCGCCATTATCCGGGAGAACACCGGATAACGCTGCTGGTGAACGGACGCGAAGCTGCTACGGCCATGCTGCAGCTGGAGAAGCAGGAGAAGGGGGATATCGGGCTGTGATTATCAACAATTTAATAATCAAGCTGAAGGACAGCAGTCCGGGCAGCATAGCCAAGACAAGAGAGGTATTGCTTGGCATGCGCGAGAGAATAGAGTATATCCGCGATCTGAAAGTAGAGATTGACGTCCGAAGCGGCTCGTATGATCTTATGCTAATCGTTCAGTATGCATCAATGGCGGACATGGAGGCTTATCTGGTGCATCCTTATCATCTTGAGGTGTCCGGTTACATTGCGGGCGTGCTGGAATCGTCAGCTTCCCTCTGCTATATAGATTGAACTTAAGAATTACATGTAGTCACGGCCAATCCCAAAATAGAAGAATTATAAGTTCAATTTATATTGGGGGGGATAAAGTGAATTTTGAATTTCCTGTATTGGAGACGGACAGGCTTAGATTAAGAGAAATTACAGCAGAGGATGCCGAGGGGATCTTCGCCTGCTTTTCCAGCAGCGAGGTCATGCGCTACTATGGGCAGGAGCCGCTTACGACACTTGCACAGGCGGGGGAATATGTTGATTTCTTCGCAGACAGCTTCCGGGACAAGCGAGGTATCCGGTGGGGCATTGAGCTTAAGGGCAGCAAAGGGCTTATCGGGACGATCGGGTTTAACGCCTGGTCACCAAAGCACCAACGGGCCGAAATTGGCTATGAGCTCAATCCGGATTTTTGGCGCAAAGGTTATGCCGCGGAAGCGGTGTCCAGGGTTCTAGCTTATGGCTTCGAAAGAATGGAGCTGACCCGGATCGGCGCTGTAGTATTCACTGGAAATGAAGTCTCTAAAGCGCTGCTGGTTAAACAGGGGTTTCAGCAAGAGGGGCTATTAAGAAACTATATGGTCCAGGACGGCAAGCCGCATGACACAAATGTATATTCCATCGTAAAATGAGCAAGTGTTCTCTGAGTACAGCATTTACAAAGATACGATCCCACGCGGATGGTATCTTTTTCTAGTTTTCGGCAGCCTATCTGCAACATATTGGAGTGTTATCATCGTTTAGAAAGAAATGGAGCAAGCGCGGGAAACCGCCAAAGGAGGAAATGAAGATGTTTAAGCTGCTGGCCTGTCTGCCGCTGCTGCTGGTTCTGCTGCTTGCAGGGTGTGAAAGCACGGATGGAGGAAACGGAAGCACTACACAGTCTGCAGCTCCAATGCAGAGGCCTGACCACCGTATGCCTGAAGTGATGCCGGAGGATTTTGCCTTCTCTGTCCGTTTCGGAATTACCGGGAAGAATGAAATTAATACCTTTGAAGGCACCGTAACCAAGGATTTGGTGACCCAAGGTGAGGCAACTGCGGATCTGACGTTTACCGGGAGCGAAATGGCGGACATCTATACCCGCCTGCGGGATATTGATGTAATGGGTGAGCTGAAGCTGGAACCGGCGAGGCAAAACTGCAACCAGACACCCTATGATGAAGAGCATTGGCAGATAAGGCTGAATGGAGAAGAGCAAACACTGGAATGGTCCGAGGAAAAATGCGAGGTCACCGAAGATGCCAAAAAGCTGAAGGAAATAAGAAGCTATATCTTTGAACTCGTCAAGAAAAAAGCGGAATATCTGGAGATGCCTGAAGCGGTGGGCGGATATGACTGAGTGGAGAAGGGATATGCGGAATTAGTAATAAACACAGGGCTATCCCATAAGTAGATATTCCTACTACCTGCTCAAAAAACGAGGGGTGTCCCCAGCAGCCATTTCACGGCTTTTGGGACACCCCCTGCGATCGGACGGAAATTAGTCCGTTATATTGCCGGCCATTCCGACGACATAACTCCGCAGTCCGCCAGAGAGAGTATTCAGCAAGGCTGCGGATATCGTGATTGCCGGCAATCAAGCTCCCCACGGTTTATTTCTTCACTTCTGTGACGCCGGATACAATGCCCTGATCTGATGAGTCGAAGGTGGATTGATATTGAGCATTCGCGAAATAGACGTTGCCCTTGATGGTGGCATTCACAACGCTGAAGCCGTCCGCCTCCACATAAACGTCCCCGACAAAAGTACCGCCCTGAATCCGGGCATTTTCACTCTTAATGGTGATTTTGGGAGCAGTCAGTATGAACGAGTTAGTGATGTTGTGCTCCGCATCCTGGGTATAGAGGGCGATTTTGCGCGCCGGTTCTTCCTTGTTGATGAACTGGCCGTCCACAACGAGGTCTTCGGTGAACGTAAGGTCATTCAAGGTTGCTGCAATCCAGGTTCCGTCTTTGCTGATCGCTTTTTTGAAATCCTCTCCATTGTTAACTACGGATGCTGAGGTAACAGCGTCAGTGGTTTCCGTAACATTGGTATTGCCGTTTGCGGACGTATTTGGATTTGCGGCATTATTGTTGTTCGAGTTACCGCATCCTACGAGTAGGGTCAAAGCGAATACTGCGGCCAGGCCTGCAATCTTTCCCATCTAAAGAACCTCCTTATGGTGTGTGAGACTTTGTGGTATGTTCTTTCAAAATTAATGTAGAATGATTAGTGCGGAAATATTGCGATGGAATTCACATTTCCTACATTATATTTACCGATCGTTCTATAAATGGTAAAATCGACCCAGAGAGGAGTATGATGATGGCAAGAAGCAAAGAGTTCGATATCGACAATGTACTCGGTAAAGCCATGATTGTTTTCTGGCAGCAGGGCTATGAGAAAACCTCCATGCAGGACCTGGTGACCGGAATGGGAATTCATAAGCGCAGCATGTATGATACTTTTGGCGACAAGCATACTTTATATATGAAAGCTATAGACCGGTATGTGCAGAATACCTCAGCCAAGATGGAAGAACAGGTGAAGGAAGCGGCCTCAGCAAAAGGGGCAATTCGTCAACTGTTTGAACTGATTCTTCAGATGGCAGAAATGGACCCGAAGGGCTGCCTGCTTGTGAACACTGCGGTTGAGCTGTCCTATCATGATCCCGAGGCAGCAGCCAGAGTGAATGAAGCGTTCATGGATACAGAGCAGCTTATTGAGAAATTGCTGCTGGATGGCCAGGCAAGCGGTGAAATCTCCAGACGCCGTCCGGCGGCGGATCTGGCGGCATATCTGCACAACGCGCTGGTAGGACTGCGGGTAATGGTCAAAACAACCAGGGATGTAGACAAACTACAAGGGATTATAGATACTACGCTTGTGGTGCTCGATTAAACTTCTCGTATAGTATGAGCTTGTGCCGGGTCAAATATCCGCAGATTTTTGAGCGGCAACAGGCTCTGAATATAATTTGGCTTCAATATGGCCGCAGTTTGGATTACAATATTCTTCTGATGAATTTTTACGCGAAGGAAGGTCTGTACCATGGCTAAGCAGAAATTTTATGTAGTATGGGAAGGCAAACAGCCGGGAGTGTATGGTACATGGGCAGAATGCCAAGCACAGACGGATCATTACACCGGAGCAAAATACAAGTCCTATGAATCCAGAGCTGCCGCAGACGCAGCGTACAAAGCTGGCTGGAAGGGGAATTGGGGAACGGGGGCATCCTCATCTGCTTCCGGTAGCACAAAGGGGAAACCGGCTGCCTCACGGGGACGGAGCGCTAGTGTAGAAACCTCGGCAGAGATAGACTATGACAGCATATCCGTTGATGTCGGCACACGGGGCAATCCGGGACCGGTAGAATACAAGGGTGTGGACACTCAGACCGGCGACATTATATTCAGCTGCGGACCCATTAAGAAAGGTACGAATAATCTGGGAGAATTTCTGGCAATTGTTCATGCGCTGGCCCTGCTGAAGAAAGAGGGCAGCAGCAGGACGGTTTACAGTGATTCTGTGAACGCGATGAAATGGGTCAAGCAGAAAAAGGTGGCCACGACTCTGCCTAGAGATGCCTCTACAGAGGAGATTTGGATACTGATTGACCGCGCCGAGCGGTGGCTGCAGAGCAATACTTATGACAACAAGCTGCTGAAATGGCAGACCAAAGAGTGGGGCGAGATCAAAGCGGATTACGGGCGGAAATAGCCCTGGCAACCCAGCTTTAGAGCTGCCCTGCCACTGGAGTGCGTAAGCCAGCCTTATATTATGGGTAATAACAGGTAATGAATAATGATTACGTGAAAGACCGGAAGGAGAACGGGGATGTTCGGCAACGATTGGGATGAGGTATTGCAGGAGGAAACAACAAAGTCCTACTTTCAGGAACTGCGCTACACGCTTGCGGGTGAATATAAACAACATACAGTTTATCCGCCTAAAGAGCTGTTGTTCTCGGCGCTCAAGCTGACACCTTACAGCAAGACCCGGGTGGTTATTCTGGGACAGGATCCTTATCATGGTGCGGGACAAGCTCACGGGTTAAGCTTCTCAGTGAAGCCCGGGGTGCGTATTCCGCCCTCGCTGCGCAATATTTATGCGGAGCTCCATACGGATACCGGGCTGCCGGTTCCGAACCACGGCTCACTGCTGCACTGGGCCGAAGAGGGTGTCCTCATGCTGAACGCAGTGCTGACTGTGCGCGAAGGCCAGCCCAATTCACATAAGGGACTAGGCTGGGAGACTTTCACTGACGCCATCATGGAGAAGCTGAATGAACGGACGGAGCCGATGGTATTTATTCTGTGGGGAAGCCATGCTCAGCAAAAAGGGGCTTATATCGACCGGGACCGGCATATGGTGATTCAGTCACCGCATCCGAGTCCGTTCTCGGCACATCGCGGCTTTCTGGGCAGCCGCCCCTTCTCCAGAGCCAATCAGTATCTGGAGTCACATGATCTTAGAGGAATAGATTGGTCCATACCGAATGTATAGGTAGCACGGACACAGCGAAGGGGGTGGAGCAATGAAGCATTGGGTTGGCAGACCGGTCATTATGTATTGCGGGGAAGAGCCCTACACCATTATGAAGGGCGTTCTGCGCAAATGGGATCCAGCCGCTTCGGTGGCCGTGATCGGCCATCAGGAAATTGCTGTACCTTTTCGTGACATTGTGTTCATTAAGGCTCTGGCTCCCAAAGAGAGAGCCTTGCCCCCGGTTCTTCATTCCGTTGGATATGTCATGAGAGAGCGCCAGCAGTTCGATAACGCAGTTTATTTTAAATCAGCAGTAACCGTGTGGAAAGGTGATCAGCTGATTGCTTTTAATACAACTATAGCTTCGCATACCAAAGGTTCGGTTACCCTGGTGGACGGGCAGAATCTGATGAAAGGCACACACATCTTTGTCGTCCGCTCCCTGCGGGGCTGAGCAAGACAAAACAAAAAACGGCTGCACCCTCCCGATTAAGGATGGCGCAGCTGTTTTTTGTTTTGTTTCAGGGGCCTATATGAGAAGTTAGCCTAACCAACAGCTGCTATAGCTGTTCTTCCTTGATGACCTCAACCTCTTCAACACGTTCCGCGATGATAATCTCATAGATTCGCAGGAATATGATTTTGATAATCATATACACGGGAAGAGCAATCAGCACACCGATGATGCCGAAGAAATCTCCGCCGATCAGCACAAGGAGTACCGTCGTGAGCGGGTGAACATCCAGCGACTTGCCGTAAATAATCGGAGAAAGCACATTATCTTGAATTTGCTGGGCGACCACAATAATGACCAAAGACCAAATCGCCATGGATGGCGAATCAATGAATCCCACAATGACTACCGGGATTGCCGCCAGCAGAGAACCGACATAAGGAATGAAATTAAGCGGTATGGAAATTACGGCGAGCAGGAGCGAATAGGGCAATCCAATAATCAGAAAGCCGATATAGAGCATAATTCCCAGCACAACATTGAGCAGTACCCGGGTCACGATAAAACCGCTGAGTGCGCTGTCGATATCCTTCAGCATTTCCTGGCCTTCCTTGCGGTACTTTTTCGGAATCAGGCTCTGCAGAATAGGGGACAGCTTGTGTCCGTCCTTCAGCATGTAATAAAGAATAATCGGCAAAGTGGCGATGACCACTACAATGCTTGAAATGACACCGATAAGATTGGTCATCGAATTGGTGACCCAGGTAATCCCATCGTTCAAATATCCTGAGAGCCGGGCGGCCACGTCGGTATCCCCTTTGAAGAATCTTGACAATGAAGGATCATTCTGCAGCTTGTTGAACTGATCCTGCATTCCCTGAACCAGGTAAGGGGTGTTGTCAATAAAGTTCTGAATCTGTTCACGAAGTGTCGGCCAGACCAGCACCCAGAACAGGATGAATAGTCCCACAGCGACAAGATAGATCAGCAGGATGGATAATCCGCGTCCCAGTTTATGGCGCTCCAGGAATGAGACCAGCGGCCGCAGCAGGTAATACATGAATCCGGACAGCATCATCGGCACAAGCAGCAGATTCAGGATTGCCACCACAGGAGTGAACAGAAAAATAACTTTGGAGCCCAGATACAGAATCGTCAGAAAGGCGATAATGGCTAGGCATGTTCGAAAATACTTGCTTTGTAGCATAGCAGCCTCCCCTTCATTCTAAATAATGCCTGTATGTATCAGCATCAGGATCATTGGTAGATCTACCAATATACTAATAGTACATTAAAATCGCGGTAAATCTAAACCCGATTCTATCTTTATAACCGATATACGAGAGTTTGATTCAAGTTTATCCGGAACCAGGACAACCGGCCGGCCGGTTCAAGCCGCAAAGGTGGCGGTTAATATCGCTTAAACAGGAGGGATGTCATATGACTATGCTGGTTGTAGGAATATTCGGGCACCGGAGCGATGCGATACTGGCGATAGAGGCGGTGCAGGAGCTCGGAGTCAAAGCGAAGCAGATATCGGTTGTGACGAAGGAGAAAAATACGCTGGAGGTCATCAGCCACGATACAGGGATTGGCAAGCCCGAAGCCGGGGAAGGCAATGCAGGCTTGTTCGGAACAGCGAGAGGCCTGGGGGTAGGGCTGGATATGTTGTCCGATACGGCGGTGGCAGCGGGGCCTGCAGCGAAGAAGCTGGCTGGAGCTGATCTGGATATCGACGGTCTTGCCGTCAGCCTGATTAGCATCGGAATCCCAAAGGAGGATGCTGAGGCCTATGCCAAACATGCTGACCTCGAGCATATTATTGTGATTGTCACACTTAAGAATGAAGAACCTCGCGGGGAGATAAACGCCATATTTGAAAAGCATCAGGCCATACCGCTTGGGTCTGCCTAATGCGAAAGAACTTATTGCCATGGATTAAGCTTTAACGCGGTGGACGGGATTTCCGTCGGGCCGCTTTTTTTTTTCTGGATTGTATGAATAAAAGCGGGTCGATATTTACCTGGCCTCCGGTTTCCTTGGTCACTTGCTTCGCTTTGACGAGGGCCAAAAATGCGAATACTTCTCCCAAAGCGGTCAGACCGGCAGCGATAATTTCATAATCTTCAGCGCTTAGCTCCGCGGATTCTACCGGATTGCTGGCGCCGGGATTATTATTCAGATTGCTGACACCCATGCGGTTGCGATATCCAAAGTTGTTTTTGTTATTGGCCATTTTCTGTTCACCCGCTTTTCCCCATATGTATTATAAAATATGTAACACCCCGGGCAGATGAAATAGGCGTTCGGGAGGATATTTCAGACAGCCGGCTTTGAGCAGATATGATCAAGAAAAAGGAGCTTTACAGATGATGAAAACGCTGTTATTATCATAAATAAGCAAAAGTAATCACAAACAGTCAATTTCAATCAAAATCGAGCAGTGGAATCTATTCGATCAAAATATGGAGTATAAGGATTATTGTTAATTCAGATCCTAAAGAAGCCGGAAGGTAACGCTGTTCCGTTAAGGAGTGAACCGTCATGCTGTTTGAAGAGGAAAGAAAACGTAGCATCGTGCAGTTTGTCGAGAAGCACACGAGGGGCTCGGTGCAGGAGCTTAGCCAGCAGCTTGGCGTATCCGAATCGACGGTCCGCCGTGATCTTAAAGAGCTGGAGGAAGCACGGCTGCTGAAACGGACGCATGGCGGGGCGGTCTCCCTGCAGAGCGTCAACTTTGAAGCGGTCTTTCAGGACAAGGAAGACCGGTTCCTGGAGGAGAAGCTGCGGATCGCCCGCAAAGCGGTGGAGATGATTCAGGACGGCGATGCAATCCTGCTTGACGGAGGAACAACAACCCTGCAGATTGCCAGGGAGCTGAAATCCTTCTCTAATCTTAAGGTCATTACTAACTCTATCATGGCGCTAAACGAGCTGAAGGAGTGCCGTAATATCGAAGTATCCATCACAGGCGGTATGCTTCGTCCGGATACACTCGCTTTTGTGGGACCGATGACGGAGCGGTCACTGGAGATGGTTCGGGTGGATAAGGCGTTTCTCGGTACGAACGGGCTGGATGTGCATGAAGGCATTACCACACCGAATATGCTGGAAGCCGCCACCAAACGCAAAATGATCTCCGTTGCCAAGCAGGTCATCCTGCTGGCCGATCATAGCAAGGTCGGGCAGGTATCCTTTTGCAAGGTGGCGGATCTGCAGGAAATTGATCATTGCATTCTGGACTCGGAAACGCCGGAGAGCTTTATCCGTGAGCTTGAAATGATGGATATGGACTATACATTAGTTTGAAAACTAGAAAACCACAATAATGAGGGATAATCATGATTTATACAGTGACACTTAACCCTTCCATTGACTATATCGTGGAAGTTGACCAGGTAAAGCTTGGCAGCCTGAACCGGATGAAACGTGATTTGAAGCTGCCGGGCGGTAAAGGGATCAACGTCTCGCGTGTTCTGAACCAGTTGAACGTCCAGAACAAGGCAATTGGCTTTCTTGGGGGCTTTACCGGCCGTTATATTGAAGATTGGCTGCATGAAGAAGGCATTGCCAGTGATTTCGTATCCGTCTCGGATGATACCCGGATTAACATCAAGCTCAAAGCCGGAGAGGAGACGGAGATTAACGGAGCGGGTCCGGTGATCCGTGATAACGAAGCTGAGGCGCTGCTTCAGAAGCTTGCTACTTTGCAGGCGGGTGACATCGTTATAATGTCCGGAAGCATTCCTCCTTCGCTGGGTGAGGATTTCTATAACAGGCTGATAGGCGTATGCAAGCAGCACGGGGCTGAATTTGTTATTGATACGACCGGACAAGCATTGCAACAGGCATTGCCTCTGGGACCGCTGCTTGTTAAGCCGAATCATCATGAGCTGGCAGAGTTGTTCGGGGTTCAAATCAGCAGCAAGGAAGATCTTATTACCTACGGGCGTAAGCTGCTGGAGCTCGGGGCGAAGCATGTGCTGGTCTCCATGGCTGGAGAGGGGGCTCTGTTCATTTCAGAGAATAGCCTGTTCCGCGCCAACGCGCCGGCAGGCAAGGTGAAGAATTCGGTAGGTGCGGGGGACTCTATGATTGCTGGTTTTGTTGGCACATTGTCCTTGACAGGAGATGTATTGCAGGCATTCCGTGCAGGAGTAGCTTCCGGCAGCGCAACCGCATTCTCCGATGATCTGGCGGACAGAGAACTTATTGAGCAGCTCAAGCCCTTGATCGAAATTTCGCAGTTGTAAACGGGCAGTTTAAGAAAAAAAGGGGAGTTGAAATAAATGAAAATTACAGACTTGATGATAAAAGAAACGATGATTATGGACCTCAAGGCCACGACCAAGGAAGCGGCGATCGACGAACTGATCGCCAGTCTTGCAGGCAGCGGGCGCATTAATGATCCCGTGCAGTTTAAAGAAATGATCTTACTTCGTGAAGCTCAATCCAGCACCGGCATTGGCGGAGGCATTGCAATGCCACACGCCAAAACCCGGGCCGTCAACGAGGCAACGGTAGTGTTTGCCAAAAGCGCAGCGGGCGTTGATTTTGCCTCACTCGATGAAGAGCCGGCACAGCTGTTCTTTATGATTGCCGCGCCGGAGGGTGCTGGAAATATGCACCTGCGTACACTGGCTTCATTGTCCAGGTTGCTCATTGAAAGCGAATTCATCGAGGCGCTGATGAAAGCTTCCACCCCGGATGAAGTATCCGCTTTGTTCGATGCCAAACAGGCAGAGCAGGAGGCCAAGGCCAAGGAAAAGGACAATGAATCCGAAAGCGTAAAGCAGGCTCCTGAACGCGTAATTACAGGCAACCCGGCTTCTTCAAGCTTCGTCGTTGCGGTTACGGCGTGCCCTACAGGAATCGCCCATACCTTTATGGCTGAGGATGCATTAAAGAAAAAGGCCCTGGAAATGGGCGTCAACATCCGTGTAGAGACAAACGGTTCTGAAGGGGCACAGAATGTGCTGACCGAGGACGAAATCCGCCGGGCCAGCGGTGTTATCATCGCTGCCGACAAAAATGTGGAGATGGCCCGGTTCTCCGGCAAGCCGGTGCTGCAAAGACCGGTAAGCGACGGTATCCGCAAACCCGAAGAGCTGATCACCAAAGCAATGAATGGAGATGCGCCGATATACCGCAGTGAAGGCCGCAGCAGCGGGGATGCCCCAGCAGGGAACTCCTCCAGCATCGGTAGCAAGATCTATAAAGACCTGATGAACGGCATTTCACATATGCTGCCATTCGTAGTCGGCGGGGGGATTCTGCTGGCGATCTCCTTCCTGTTCGAGCAGGTGGCAGGTGTAGATAATCCGCTTGTGAAGCTGCTGCAGACGATCGGCGGGGGAGATGGTGCCTTCCATTTCCTGATTCCGATTCTCGCCGGATTTATCGCACTCAGCATTGGCGACCGCCCGGCACTCATGCCCGGAATGGTCGGCGGTTATATGGCCTTGAACTCCAATGCCGGATTCCTTGGCGGACTTGCCGCAGGTTTCCTGGCAGGGTATGTGGTCATCCTGCTGCGCAAGGTTTTCGCCGGTCTGCCCAAAACTCTGGACGGCTTGAAGCCGATACTGCTCTATCCGGTATTCAGTCTGCTCATTACCGGCGGCATTATGTTCTACCTGTTTGATCCGGTATTCAGCTGGATCAATGAAGGACTTATCAATGGTCTCAACAGTCTGGGCACCAGCAATATGATCATTTTGGGAATTATTCTCGGTGGAATGATGGCGATTGATATGGGCGGTCCCTTCAATAAAGCAGCTTACACTTTTGCCATTGGAGTATTTACGTCCAGCGGCAACACTAACGGACTAATGATGGCTGCCGTTATGGCGGGAGGGATGGTTCCTCCGCTGGCCATTGCGCTGGCAACCACATTCTTTAAGAACAAGTTCACAGAAACGGAACGCAAGTCAGGTGTAACGAATTATGTGCTCGGCTTGTCATTCATTACCGAAGGAGCTATTCCCTTCGCCGCAGCCGATCCGTTGCGTGTCCTGACCAGCTGTATTATTGGTTCAGCTGTAGCTGGCGGACTTACACAGCTGTGGAACATCAACGTCCCGGCTCCGCACGGCGGAATTTTTGTAGCCGCTCTGTCCAGCAACGCTCTGCTGTTCATTCTGGCGGTTCTTATCGGAGCTGTTATCTCCGGCCTGACGCTGGGACTTTGGAAGAAGCCGATTAAGGCTAATTAAGACAGTACAACATCCGTACTGCGGGATTCAGAATTCAACTCTGAGTCCCGCAGTTTTTTTTGCCTGAACGACCTGCATTTTGCAGGCGTATTTCTGTATAATTACAAATATACTTAACGAGAAGATAAAGGAGCGAGCGAGATGATTCTGCACAAAGGGGAGGCTTTGTTCCGCCAGGGAGACAGCTGCCAAAATCTGTACAAGGTAAAGAGCGGGCTGTTTAAGGTGACAAGGCTGCATGAGAACGGGAACATGGTGCTGTTCAACCTGTTGTATCCCGGTGAGACGGTTCCCCATCATTCCCTCATTTCGCCAAAGGAGGCGCATGGAACGGCGGTGGCGATGATGAGAAGCGAGGTGGAGGTCATTCCGGCTGCGGAATGGTACCGCGAGCTGCGCGAGGAGCCGGATAAAGTGATGGAAATCGCTTTGCTGCTCCAGGAGAAGGTTCGTTTTATGCAGACACGCATTGACCACCTTACTGTCGGATCGCCGGGGGAGCGGATGGAGCTGCTGACCCGCTGGCTGAATGAGTACTCATATGGAGCACAGCTGACAGACCTGCTGACACAGGAAGAAATTGGGCAATTGATCGGCGTCCGGCGGGAGACGGTGAACCGTCTGCTGCGAAATCCGGGCTAATTCATGCTTTTTATTGGAAAACTGTTTAGAGTGACTCCTTTGCGTGGTATAATCTAAACAGAACATATCAAACTAAAGAAAGGATCAGGATACCATGTGTCCCCGAAGGACGATTCCCCAAAGGACGATTTGGAAACGTTATGATCTGTCTTATACTTAGCTTCCCTGTAGAATGTGCGCGAACCGTTGTTAATTGACGAAGCCGCCTCTGCGTGGGAAGGGAGTATTGTATGCGAAGGAAGAACTCTTCTGGTTTTACCCCTCGTAGAGGCTGGCGGGACGTATAAGCCGCCATTTACGATAAGGGGAGACCTGTATGAAGAAACAAGACAGTGGCATGAGGTTGCCGCTACGACTCATTATTATTTTATCCGGAACATTGTTACTTGCATTTACTTATTATCACATCAATTATCAGAATCATTTGACCGAGGGCGGGTTTGTAGGCCTGGCACTGCTCGGCAAATACGTATTAGGAATTTCACCTTCACTATCTACGCTAATCTTAGACATTCCAGTACTCATAATCGCAATGATATTCAAAGGAAAATCGTTCGTGGTGAACACCTTCATCTCCGTAGGAGCCTTCACGGTATTCTATGGTTTGATGGAACGCTATTCCGGATGGGTCATCGACTTGCAGGATAACTTGCCGCTTGCGGCGTTGTTGTCCGGTGTACTGACAGGTCTAGGAGCGGGAATGGTCCTGCGCGGCGGCGGGGCGAGCGGTGGAGACGATATTTTGTCCCTGCTGATCAGTGAATGGAAAGGAATTAAAGTGGGTACGGTATTCATCCTGATGGATGTAATTGTTTTGGCGTTGTCACTCTTCTATATGCCTCTCAAGGAAACCTTGTATACGGTGATGGCCGTGGTTGTAGCCGGCTATGTGATCACCTTTACCACGTCCTTGGGCAGACCGAAGCTGAGCAAGGCGCCGAAGATCCAGCCTGCACGCGTGAAGCCGCAGGATGGTACGGTAATGTGAATAGGGCAAAGTTAGCCCCATGTCATGGGGATCATTATGAGAGGCCAACGGGAACTTACCCGGCTGGCCTCTTGTTTGTGTGGCGAAGTTAACCGCCTTCCGGTAAAAAACAATTAAAAAAGTTGATGTCGGGGAATTGTGTTATATAATGGAAACAAATAAAAGAACGGTGGGATCAGCGCTTTGATGATGACTATATTCCTGACAAAAGAAATCGGTTAATCCATTAACTGAATAACGCATGAACTGACCAGGCACAGGTATTCCCGGAGTACTGAGGGATTATTCCGCATGGCCGCAGCTCATGTTTCTTTTGTTATGAACTATAGTCTAGTCTCAAGCTGCCGTATCCATTGCCGCGATAGAGGTCTCTCTATTGCCGGGCACCGTTTGCGTAAAGCCGTGGATGAACAATGTTCATTCACGGCTTTTTGCTGTGCCCTGGAGGAGGCAGACTGGGCTTTATTTTACCAATTCAAAGGGAGATGATGAGTAATGAACAGAGTTAAACCAAACGTCACTGCAGAGGAAATCGAAAGGATTGTCAGAAATGACCGGGGAATGCAGGCCGAGAATATCAATGCGATGGAAGGCGGGAATCTCAGCACTGTCTTTTCATTCAAGGCTGAGGAACGCGAGTATGTTATTAGGTTCAGTGCAATGGAGGATGCCTTCCAAACCGAGTCCTATATTGCAAATCTGCTCACCTCACAGGGAGTCCCTTTTCCGAGAGTATTGGGGCTGGGGCTACATAAGGCTTACAGCTATTGTATCTCGGAGTGCGTGACAGGGCATAATCTGGCAGACCTGCAAGCAGAGCAGAGGGCTGCACTGCTTCCCGAGCTGGTTCAAGTCATTACCGGGATGAACGGGGTGAAGCTGGACAGCAGCTCTTCAGGGTATGGTTTCTTGAACAATGAAGGGAATGGCATCTATGCCAGCTGGGAGGAGTTCATCCGCTCTTTTTACGGGCAGGAGCAGCAGGAAGGCTTCTGGGAGAATTGGCATGAGCTGTTCACCAGCAGTTGTCTGGAAAAGGATGTATTTGACGAGTGCTACGCCCGGTTGCTTGCATACAGCAAATATAACGCGCCGCACCGCCATTTTGTCCATAATGATTGCCATGAGTGGAACATACTCACAGACGGCCGCCGGATTACCGGAATTATCGACAGCAACAGCATATACGGGGATTTCATGATTGATGTGGCCTCAATGCATGCAATGATACCCGGTGTGGATATGGCACAGGTTATCCACAGGCATTATGAAGAACTGGGAGCACCGGTTGCCCATTTTGAGGAGCGCTTAACAGGTGCCCGCTATTTTAAAGGGCTGGATGCTATGAGGTTTTACGCAAAAATGGGCTGGGACCATGCTTATATGGAGACGCGTGACCGTCTGCTGTCCATACCCTGCAATATTTAACAGAATGCTGAAACCGCTGCTGGAGGGAGCGCGTATATATCTCATTCAAAAACATAGGATTACAAAAACTTTGGGGGGATAACAAGGATGAGTGCTCACGAAATTGATTATGTCATTATGGGCGAGGAAATACAGTGTGTGGAGGTGCAGCTTGATCCCGGAGAGAGCGTAATCGCTGAAGCTGGGAGTTTCATGATGATGGACCCGGAGGTTACGATGGAGACGATCTTTGGCGACGGATCAGGATCTGGACGGACAAATGGTCTGGTAGGCAAGCTGATGGGTGCAGGCAAACGCCTGTTGACCGGAGAAAGCCTGTTTATGACGATCTTCACGCACAGCGGGGGTTATGGCCGGAAGAGTGTTACCTTTGCGGCTC
This sequence comes from Paenibacillus paludis, assembly GCF_042610515.1. Taxonomy (NCBI): domain Bacteria; kingdom Bacillati; phylum Bacillota; class Bacilli; order Caryophanales; family Paenibacillaceae; genus Paenibacillus; species Paenibacillus paludis. The sequence goes on along the minus strand of NZ_JBGJZP010000002.1, from coordinate 319,869 downwards.
CATACCCGGGCAAGATTATCCCGCTTGATCTTCAGCAATACCATGGTAAAATCATCTGCCAGAAGGACGCGTTCCTCTGTGCAGCGAAGGGTGTTTCGGTGGGAATTGAATTCCAGCGCAAGCTGGGCGCAGGCTTCTTCGGCGGTGAAGGATTCATTATGCAAAAGCTGGAGGGAGACGGACTCTCCTTCGTCCATTCCGGGGGCTATGTGCTGGAACGGACGCTGCAGCCTGGAGAGACAATCAAGATCGACACCGGCTGTCTTGTGGCCATGACTTCGTCTGTAGATTATGATATCGAATTTGTCAAAGGTGTTAAGACCGCGCTGTTTGGCGGGGAAGGATTGTTCTTTGCTACCCTGCGCGGGCCGGGCAAGGTATGGGTACAGTCGCTGCCGTTCAGCCGGATGGCGGACCGCATTCTGTCGGCAGCCGGCAACACCGGCCGCAAGGAAGAAGGAAGCGTCCTTGGGGGCCTTGGCAATCTGCTGGATGGCAGATAGGATTGCCAGAGACAAGAATTAGAATTGCAGCTTTTCCACTTCGCGGGTACAGCGTGATTAGAGAAACAGCCGTCTTCACCGGATTACCCGGGAAGGCGGCTGTTTGTGTTATTTTACGGCCAGAATAATATTAGTATGTATCCCTTCAGTAAAGACTCCTTTGGGGTCAAGAAGCAATAACCTCTCTTCCAGCTCTCTCTCGAATAGAGGTGCCCGGTCGCCGAGAAACCGCTTCGAACCAAAGGAGGTGGAATACAGATTCCCCAGTATGGCTTCTATAGTCCACTGATATTCATACATTGGCAGCCGGTGAGTTTCAAGGCGGAAGCTGGATCCGGCTACGATATCCGTGTGACTTTTGAGCGGATGAGAATAGGTCGTATTGCCAGCCTTCCGCTCCTCGCCATACCATTTGCGCACGATCCGGTCCACTTCGTTCTGCCAAGGCAGGGGCGCTTGATCAGGCTTATATTGATCCACAATAGCGACCCCGCCTCCCGGAGCAACCCGGTTGTAGAGCAGTTCGAGCACCAGGTCCCTGTCCATCCAGTGAAAAGCCTTGGCTATAGTGACCAGACGGTACACGGGAAATGTGGCCAGAGCCAAATATTCTTCCGCTTTTCCCGCAACCCATTCCGTATTAAGCGCTCTCATTTCCTTGCTGATCCGCATTGCCTCATTGATCATTTCCTGTTCGTAGTCGAGTCCGGTCACGCGCTGAACCCAATCGGCAAAACGCAAGGCAAGCTGCCCGGTTCCACAGCCCAAATCCAGCAGTTCGCCTTCCCCGTCCAGCCCAAAGCGGTTCACAAGGAATCTCACCAGCCCGGAAGGATAGAGCGGACGATACTTCGCGTAATAACCTGCCGATCCTTTGAAAAGATCCTGACCATAATCTATCATGCCTCTCATCAGCTCCTTTGACTGAAAATTATAACCTATATTTGACTAGCCTGCAGTGACTGTATATATTATTGGGCAAACCCCTTAGCTTCACTAGGGCATAAACCGGAGGCCTGATATGTTCAAAATATTTATCATTGAGGATGACCGGGGGCTGGTGGCGCTGCTCCAGGAATATTTACATAGGTTCGGCTATGGAACACAGGCGGTGAACGATTTTGAAGCGGTTCGGACCGAGTTTGAGCAGTATGCGCCGCATCTCGTACTGCTGGATGTTAATCTGCCTAAATTTGACGGTTATTACTGGTGCCGCCAGATCCGCGGAATCTCGACCTGTCCGATTCTTTTCATCTCCGCCCGCGACGGCAAAATGGATCAGGTGATGGCGCTGGAGAACGGAGCGGATGATTACATTACGAAGCCGTTTGATTATGAAATTGCCATGGCCAAAATCAAAAGCCATCTGCGCCGCGCTTACGGCTCCTATGCTGTGGGAGCGAACGAGCGCAGTCTGGCGGTGTCAGGGTTGACGCTGGATGTGGAACGTCTGGTGCTGTCGCGCGGCAATGCCAAAGTCGACCTCAGCCATACGGAAGCGAAAATTCTCGACGAGCTGATGAAAAAAACAGGCACCATCGTGACCCGCGACCGGCTGCTGGAGAAAATCTGGGATGACCAGGCGTTTGTTGATGACAATACGCTGAATGTCTATGTCACCCGTGTGCGCAAAAAGCTGGCGGCGATGGGTATTCAGGACGGGCTGCAGACCGTACGCGGGCAAGGGTACCGGTTAAGCGACAACTGGGGGGAAATGACGTGAAGCTATTTTTGCGGGAACAGACGCCGTTAATCGTGATCTACCTTGCCCAGCTTATGATCATTACCCTGGTGTACCGGCTGGACGGAGGAAGCGGTGTGAATGTCAGTCTGTACGCCGGGCTGCTCAGCACCTTTTTGCTGCTGGCCTATCTGGCGTACCGTTATTTCTCCAACCGGTCATTCTATGAGCGGCTGGAGAGCCTGCCTTCATCGCTGGATGAATCGGGAGGGCCCGCACAGGGCTCTCCGCTCGCGGAAAGCCTGCGCAAGCTGCTGGCACAGCAGTTCCGGCTCTACCAGAATGATTTGCACAGCTACCGCCACAAGCTGGAGGAGCATATTCATTTCATCAACCAGTGGGTGCACGCTATGAAGACTCCGCTCTCGGTGATACACTTGATTATTCAGGATAAAGACGGTCCCCCGTTTACGGCCATTGGCGATGAGCTGGACCGGCTGAAAAAAGGGCTGGATACGGTGCTCTATACCGCAAGACTGGATACGTTCGAGCATGATTTCTATGTAGAGCAGCTGGAGCTGGCGGACATCGTGCGCGGTGTGACCTCAGAACAAAAACGGCTGTTCATCCGCAAACGGGTGTTTCCGGCGATAGCGATGGACAGCGGCATAACCATCACCTCTGACGAGAAATGGCTGACGTTTGTGCTGACACAGCTGATAACCAATGCCTTGCGCTATACGATAGAAGAGAGGCGTGTAGTTCATTTTCGCGGATATCTTCAGGAGAAGGGCAGGGCGGTGCTGGAAGTCCGCGACGAAGGAGTCGGCATCCCGCCGGGGGATTTACCGCGTGTCTTCGATGCTTATTTTACCGGTGTGAACGGCCGCAGCTTTCAGGAATCCACGGGGATGGGCCTCTATTTGGTGAAGCAGATCTGCAGCAAGCTGGGGCATGAGGTGGAAATTTCCTCTGAGGTGGGCAAGGGTACGGCAGTGCGGATTATTTTCTGAGCCGGGGCTGAAACCGCAGGATCAGAATAACGACAGCCGATACTACTGTTAAAGACATGGTGTTTGTGATGAAAAAAGCAAGTCCCACGCCCGTCAACACCAAGTTGACAGCATAAGCCTCCATTAAACCAATCCCCAGCAGCATCAATAAGTAGGACTTCAGGTTTAAGTCCGCAACCGATTTTGTCTTGAGAATTTGGATGATTTGCGGTAGCCAGCCGAGGGAAAGAATGACACCGCCGATCAGCTGCATAAGCGAAAAGAGCATGAGAGCACCTCACAGTTCCTTTTTGTACGTTGTATGCGCCGCGGGCGGAATGGGTTCTTTTCACCCCAAAAAAACCGCCGCCTCTGGGATGAGGCAGCGGGTCGTTCAGGAAGCCAGGCTTACGCCATCATTGCTGTTTCAGACGCAGCAACTGCTCCAGCAGTTCCTGCACCCTGGTGTCAGGGAACGACTGGGCCAGAACCTCGTTAACGGTCACCCGGGCCCGGTCCAGCTTGTCTTGCCCTATGGCAGTAAGCGAGGTATAGATGCTTCTGCGGTCATCATCACAGGTCTTTCTTTGGAGCGCGTTGCAGCCTTTGGCTTCGAAACGGCTGACCAGTCTGGAGACGGCGCTCTGGCTTAACCCGACCATCGACTCCAATTGCTGCAGCTTCAGCTTCTTCTCCGGGGCTTCGGAGAGAAACAGCAGCAGATAGAATTCTTTTAGAGACAATTGGTATTTTTCCTGAAGTTTGGTTTCTAACTCATTTGCTACATTCATTTGTATATGGGTCAATGACAACCAGCTGGTTATCAGTTCATTGGCAAGAGTATCCTTCATCGCATATCACAATTCCTCTCCCGGCTATATACCGACTCATGAAATTAAATATTCAACTATTATAGCATCATACGCCTGTGGTTTGATAGATACAGAGGAAACGGCTGCAGCGTACCGGAATTCTGTCAACTCTATTCTGCTTACAATAATGTAAGGTGACTGTAAGTTTCAGAAATAGCAGCTGTAGTTTACAGTTTGTATAATGAAGTCAATCCAAAACGATCAGGTGAACGAAGGAGCGGAAGCACTTGCCCATATTAGACGTCCATAATTTATCCAAAATATATGAGGGCAAGGTATCGATTCATGCGCTGAACCATATTCGTTTTGCCGTGGAGAAGGGTGAGTTTGTAGGTATTATGGGACCTTCAGGCAGTGGGAAAACAACACTGCTCAACGTGATCGCCACGATCGACGAGCCTACCTCAGGCGAGGTAATGATTAACGGCGGAAATCCGAATGCGCTCGGGCGCAAGGACAAAGCGCTCTTCCGGCGGAAGGAGCTGGGTTTCGTCTTTCAGCATTTCAATCTGCTTGATACGCTTACCGTAGAAGAAAATATCGTGCTGCCGCTGACGCTCACCGGGGTGCCGCTTCCGGAAATGGAACACAGGCTGCAAGAGGTGGCTGAGCGGCTGGCCATCGGTCCGCTTCTTCATAAACGGACGTATGAAATCTCCGGCGGGCAGATGCAGCGGGTGGCGATTGCCCGGGCAATGATTCACCGGCCGGCGCTGATTCTGGCCGATGAGCCTACGGGCAGCCTGGACTCCAAAACAGCGGCCGAAGTGATGAGCCTGCTGGCTGAAGTGAATGAAGCGGAAGGGGCAACGGTGCTGATGGTCACCCATGACGCAGTGGCGGCGAGCTTTTGCCACCGGGTCATCTTTATCAAGGACGGACGTTTCTACAGCGAGATGTACCGGGGCAGCAGCAGGCCGGCTTTCTTCCAGAATATCATCGACATGCTGTCGCTGCTGGGAGGAGCAAGCCATGACCTTTCGGCAGTTCGCTTATAGAAATGTAACGCGGAATAAGCGTAAATACGCCGCTTATTTTGTCAGCAGCGCATTTTCCGTAATGATCTTTTTTCTCTGCGCACTGTTTATATTTCATCCGGCGATTTCGGGTGATATGATCCTGGATACGGCGGCTGACACCATGATGGTGGCTGAGGGAATCATCTTTGTATTTTGTTCACTGTTCGTGCTGGTGTCCGTAGGGTCTTTTCTGCAGTCCCGTAAGCTGGAATTCGGCATCCTGCTGATGCACGGCATGACGAAGCGGCAGCTGAACCTGATGGTCTTTTTGGAGAATATGATGATCGGCAGCTCCGCCATTCTCACCGGCACTTTGCTCGGTCTGCTGCTGGGCAAGCTGTTCCTGATGATTGGGGCGGGGTTCCTGGGCATTGGCCCGCTGGAATTTTATCTTTCCTGGCATGCGCCGGTACTGACGATTTGCAGCTTTGCTCTGCTGTTCATGCTGATCTCGTTAAGTACCTTTGCCTTTATCGGGAACGAGTCGGCGAGAGGTTTGTTTCAGCGCGGACGCAAAGGAGACAAGGAGCCGCGGGTGTCTGCCTTACTGGCGTTCACTTCTGGCTTGCTGCTGCTTGGAGGCTATGTTCTGGCCGCTACCACGACCGCAGCATCGGTGGAGAGAGTGATGTTTCCGGTAGTGGCGATTACGGTCGCCGGCACTTACTTGTTCTATACACAGCTTAGTCTATATGTGGTTAGGATAATGAGGAAAGTCCGGCGGTTTTATTGGCATAAGACAAACATTATTACGCTCTCGGGCTTAACCTACCGCTGGAAAGACAACGGGCGGATGTTTTTTATGGTGACGATTGTTTCGGCGGTATCCTTCACCTCTGTCGGGGTATTTGCTTCTATTCATACACTCTCCAAAGAGCTGAAGCTGGACTATCCGGCAGCGGTCGGTTATGTGGCCAAGGGCAATGAGGCCGGGTCCGCTGCGGAAGAGGATTTAAGCGGGATAAAAGCGGAACTGGAGCGGTTGAATCTTCCCTATCGCTCGCTGGAGATCCAAATCAAATATGCGGAAGTAGAGTCTCAGACCGGTCCTGACCGTACAGAGCGTTTGCCGCTGATGGCTTACAGTGATTACAAACAGGCGCTCCAGCAAGCCGGATTTACCTCCCGTGAGCAGCCGCTCATGGGGAACGAAGGTCTGGTCATGATCGGTTCCCAGCGTGACCGCAGCCTGACCTCTGATCGGGTTCATGCCCTCTATAAGCTGAAGCAGGGAGTAGATATTCAGGAGATCGGATATACGGAGCATGTGCCGATTGCTGAATATCTGCTGCCGGAGCTGGACGGGAGGGATGGCGGTGATTTCAGCGGAGTTGTCGTCAGTGACAGCTTGTTCTCCGCCATTGATCCCGTGCAAAGCGATTTGTATACCGGGTTCTATATGGACCCATTCCAACAGACGGTTGGCATTGCTTCGGGACTTGCGGACAAAGGCAAAGTGTCCTACGAGAGCAAATCCCCTTATGCCGTTGTGGTCAGCGGCACGCTGTTCGAAATTCAGCAGACACTATACAGTACGATGCTGTTCGCTTCACTTTTGGTCGGCACAGTTTTTTTTATCGCCGCAGGCAGCTTTTTGTACTTCCGGTTGTACATGGATCTTGACCATGACCGGCTGCAGTATTCGACCTTGTCCAAAATGGGCCTGACCGACCAGGAACTGGACCGGACTGTGACCCTGCAATTGTCCCTGATGTTCTTTGTTCCGGTGGGGCTAGCCATCCTGCATAGCTTGTTCGCCTTTATTGCGCTGCAGCGGCTGTTCTATCTGTCCATCGCTGCCGAAACGGGCGCGGTGCTTATCGGCTACCTGGCTGCGCAGGGGTTATACTTCTTCCTTATCCGCAGCCGTTATTTGCGCAATCTCAAAAAAAATCTCATCTGAACGCGGAGGAGCACGATATGAAAACATGGATTACCGATTTTATGGAACAGTTCGGCTATCTGAGCATTTTTCTGATGCTGGCCCTGGAAAATATTTTTCCGCCTATTCCCTCGGAGGTAATCCTTCCGTTCGGCGGTTTCATGACAACCACTTCCGGGATGACCATCCCCGGCGTGCTGATCGCCTCAACGGCCGGCTCGCTGCTGGGAGCGCTTGTGCTGTACTGGATCGGCCGGATGCTGGACGTGAACAGACTGGAGCGGATTGTGGACCGCTGGGGCGGACTGCTCCGGATAAGCGGAAAAGATATCCGCAAAGCGGATGCCTGGTTCGACAAATACGGCTACTGGACGGTATTATTCTGCCGGATGATTCCGCTGGTGCGGAGTCTGATCTCCATTCCTGCCGGAATGTCGGGGATGAAATTCGGATTATTCATGCTGTTTACGACGATTGGGACGCTCGGCTGGAATGTGCTGCTTATTCTGCTGGGTGCTGCGCTGGGAGAATCCTGGGAGGATATTGGCGTGTACATGGAAGCTTACTCGAGTGTCGTCTACGTATTGATTGCTGTGGGAGTTGTTGTGGGTGGTGTGCTCTATTTCCGCAAACGCCAGTCCGGTAGAAAACCGGTAGATACCACAGATTAATTAAATTCACAGGTTTCGCAGAACATTTAAAGCCTCGCATAGGGTGAGGTCAACAAAAAGGAGGGGATCAATATGGAGCTGCTGACTATCATGAAAGCCATCATTTTGGGAATTGTAGAAGGATTAACTGAATTTGCTCCGGTATCCTCGACCGGCCATATGGTAATCGTGGATGATATGTGGCTGAAATCCCAGGAATTTCTCGGAAAATATGCGGCGAACACGTTCAAAGTAGTCATCCAGCTGGGTTCGATCCTGGCGGTAGTCATCATTTTCCGCAACCGGTTCATCGACCTGCTGGGTCTCAAACGATTCAGCCGCAAGGAGCTGACGGCGGTGCCGGAAGGACAACCTCCGGTGGAGACGGAAGGCCGGCTGAAGCTGGCGCAGGTCATTGTAGGACTTATCCCTGCAGGAATCCTCGGTTTTCTGTTCGAGGATTACATCGATGAGCATTTATTTTCAACATCAACGGTGCTGATCGGTCTGGTCATTGGTGCAATATTCATGATTTTTGCCGACCGGTTCGCCCCCAAAAAAATCAAGACAGAGAGTGTTGACCAAATTACATATAGACAGGCGCTATCGGTAGGTTTGATCCAATGCTTGTCGCTCTGGCCCGGCTTTTCACGCTCCGGATCGACCATCTCAGGTGGTGTGCTGCTGGGTATGAGCCACCGTGCGGCTGCCGATTTCACCTTTATTATGGCAGTGCCGATTATGGCGGGTGCGAGTCTGATTTCACTGGTCAAGAACTGGCAGTATTTTACGATAGATGCCCTGCCGTTTTTTATTGCCGGGTTCATTAGTGCCTTCCTGTTCGCGCTGCTCTCTATGAAGTTTTTCCTGAAGCTGATCAACCGGATCAAGCTCATGCCGTTTGCGATTTACCGTCTCGTTCTTGCCGGGGTAGTCTACCTCGTCTGGTTCTAAAAGACAGTTTGAAACAGTCCGTTGACTGCTATCATTTATCGAAAAGGAACCGGCTGTACCTCCTTAACAAGGACGGTACAGCCGGTTCTTTTTGCTGTACACCAAACGTTCGCTGAAGCTGCTTCTTGAAGAGAGGCTGTGAGGGAATGTGCGGCAGAATCGCCGCAAAATGAGCCTGCACGGCGCCAGCTATAGAGAATGTGTATAACGGGAATACCCGTAAATCTGTTGCGGATAAGGTATCGGATTCAGTATGATGGCATCAGATTACGGGATGAATACAATTTGCAAATATCGGAGACAGGCGCCAGCCGGAGTATCAGAAAGGCCCGGAGGCTTAATAGGGAAATTCGGTGACAAGCCGATGCGGTCCCGCCACTGTAACGGAAGAGTTCATAGCAGCCCATGTCACTGGCCATATCTACTTCGCCGGGAAGACTTGCTGATGGATGCCGACGCCGCTAGCCAGGAGACCTGCCTGTCTCAACAGCACTGCAGTACCTACGGAAGATAGGGAGGTGTTAAGACGTTACCCATTGGCAGCCCATGGGCGTCTTTCCCTGCGGCCTGGTTAGGGGAAGACGCTCTTTATTATCGATACCGACTGAGATCATTAACTAAAGCTTAAGGCATTTACTATAGACAAGGGAGTGACTGTAATGACAAACAACATCAAGACGAGCAGCCTCGGTTATCCGAGAATCGGAAAGAACCGGGAGTGGAAAAACACGCTGGAGGCTTACTGGAGCGGCAAAATCAATGAAGAAGCCTTCCGCGCGGAAATGGCCGGGATTCAGCTTCAGCACCTCAAGACACAGCAGCAGGCCGGGATCGCACTGATTCCTGTCAATGATTTCACCTTTTATGACCATGTGCTGGATACCGCTGCTATGTTTGGCATTGTTCCTCCGCGATATGCCTACGATGGCGGAGACATTCCGCTCGATCTGTACTTCGCCATGGCGCGCGGCAATTCGGCCGCCCCTGCCTGCGAGATGACCAAATGGTTCAATACGAATTACCATTATATCGTGCCGGAAATCGGCGGGCAGACTCCCCGCCTGATTGAGAACAAACCGCTCGCTGCCTACCGTTTCGCCAAAGAGCAGGCGGGTATTGAAGGCAAGCCGGTTATAGTCGGACTCTATACCTTCCTGAAGCTCTCCAAGGGGTTCGCTGCCGATCAAATTGCAGAGGTTGCTGCCCGTTTCCTGCCGGTGTATGTGCAGCTGCTGCAGGAGCTGCAGCAGGAAGGCGTGGCTTGGGTACAGATCGACGAACCGGCTATCGTAACCGGCTTAACCGCGGAAGAAGTTGAACTGCTGGGAACTATCTACAGAGAGATCGCTGCAGCAGTGCCCGGACTTCATGTCTTGCTGCAGACTTACTTTGAAGCCGCAGAGCCGCTGGAAGCGCTGCTGGAGTTGCCTGTGCAGGGTATCGGACTGGACTTTGTCCATGACGGCGGGGCTAATCTGGCCTCGATCCGGCGTCTGGGCTGGCCAGAGGACAAATGGCTGGGAGCGGGCATTATCGACGGGCGCAATATTTGGCGTTCCGATCTGGATGCCAAGCTTGAGCTGGTCCGCGCGCTGAAGTCCCATGTGCCGGACGAACGGCTGATCCTCCAGCCATCCTCCAGTCTGCTGCATGTGCCGGTAACTGTTCAAGGCGAGGACAAGTTAAAGCCTGCGGTACGGCAGGCGTTGGCCTTCGCCGACGAGAAGCTGGCGGAGCTGAGTCTGATTGCAGCAGCGGCGGGCGAGGATGGGCAGGTCTATGCCGCAGCGCTCGCCGAGAGCCGCGAGGCGCTGAAAGTGTTCCGCGCCTTGCCGGAACGCGGGCGCCAGGATGTGGCTGAGCAGGTGAGCAGCCTGGATAAGCTGCCGGACAGCCGCAGCTTGCCCTTCGCGGAACGCGTGAAGGTGCAGCAGCAGAAGTGGCAGCTGCCGCTGCTGCCGACAACGACGATCGGCAGCTTCCCGCAGACGCCTGAAGTGCGCCAGGCCCGGCTCAAATGGCGCAAGGGTGTCTGGAATCAGGAGCGCTATGACGGATTTATCCGCCAGCAAATTGCAGATGCGATTACTTTTCAAGAGGAGCTCGGGCTGGATGTGCTCGTGCACGGTGAATTTGAGCGGACGGATATGGTTGAATTCTTCGGCGAGAAGCTGGCAGGGTACCTCTTTACCAAAGGGGGCTGGGTCCAATCCTACGGTTCACGTTGTGTGAAGCCGCCGGTCATTTATGCCGATGTTGCGTTTACCGGCCCTATGACCGTGAAGGAAAGTCTGTACGCCCAGTCGCTCACCAGTCTTCCGGTAAAAGGGATGCTGACCGGTCCGGTGACCATTCTGAACTGGTCGTTTGTCCGTGATGATCTCAGCCGTGAAGAGGTGGCCAACCAGATCGCCCTTGCCCTGCGGTATGAGGTTCAGGCGCTTGAGGAAGCGGGAATCGAGATGATTCAGGTGGATGAACCGGCGATCCGTGAAGGCCTGCCGTTAAAGGCTGAAGATCATGAGCATTATTTGAACTGGGCGGTAAGATCTTTCCGTATCGCTACCAACTCTGTGAAGGCGACCACGCAGATCCATACGCATATGTGCTACAGTGAGTTCAATGACATGATCGGATCGATCTCGGCGATGGATGCCGATGTAATCTCCATCGAGACCTCGCGCAGCCATGGGGAGCTGATCGTCAGCTTTGAAGAACAGGAGTATGACAAGGGAATCGGTCTTGGTGTGTATGATATTCATAGTCCGCGTGTACCGAAGGTAGAGGAAATGACACAGGCTATTGAGCGGGCGCTGCGTGTGCTTGATGCCGGACAGTTCTGGATTAATCCGGACTGCGGCCTGAAGACACGGGGCTGGGAAGAAACCGGAGCGGCGCTGCGCAACATGGTGCAGGCTGCCGTGATTGTCAGAGAGAAGAGCGGAGCGGTCAGCCGCTGATACGTCCATTATACCGGGTGCACATTTTCCCAGTGATCCGTAGGGGGGCTGAATATCCCGAGGAAGTCCAGCTAGGGTCGGCATATATACTGTAAAAACCAATCCGGGGTATTCCACCCCGGATTGGTTTTTTGCGGCGATCTTTTTTAGCATAAACACTTGATAATAATTCTCATTCTTGATAGAATGGGAAACAGAAAAGAAGGAACCGTGGAGGGTCCCTTCTAAGTCTACCCTTATTTACTTTCGAAAGTTTTGCAGTCTGTTTCTTCAGACTGTGTAGGCTCTTTGGAGCTGTGATAAGCAACAAAAATGGACTCAGCGTTGCATTTGTTCTCTTCTGCCCAATAGGTGCAAGAGTTCACTGCGCACAATACGTCTTTTGCCATGAGGGTTCACCTCCCCTTATAGTGGATTGGCAACATGATTAGAACGTTGTGATTTGTCCTGTTCAGCAAGGTGGAGCTTGTCCGAACAGAACCCTGCCCTTATTCCTTGTGAATAGAGGGTTTTTGGTGTTTCGTGTCTTTTCAGACACGATTATTGTAGCAAATAAAGCCTCATTTCGCAAACAGGATCATTCAGCATTCGAATGATCCTGTTTGCGATGTAAACGGTGTTATTTTTGGGAATAAACATCAAAAAAGGTCCGGAATTCTCTAATCTCCTGCAACCTTCCAGCTTTTGGAACGTCAAAATAAATAACGCGGAAGAGACTCAGAGATCAAAGGGCCTTTCGCCGGGGTAGTTTATATAGAAGAAGCTGAAATTCCACTACACTTTTGGAGGAATGAGAATGCGAAAATGGGGTCTGCATTACTTTTTATCTTTATTGGTTCTAGCAGTTGTGCTGGCAGGCTGCGGTTCAGGCGACGACAGCAACTCGGCTGCTGATCAACTCAGTGCGAACACCTTCTCTGAGGGAGGGGCGGCAGATTCAGTACCTGCGGCTGCTTCGGTTCAATCAAAGGATTCTTCGGCGGAGTCTGCTACAGTAACAGCAGGCGGACAGGATCAGAAAACCGATGCGAACAAGACCGGTACAGCCAAGAATCTTGGTACAGAACAGGGTGCTGAACAACCTTCCGGATTTACCGGGAGCGATGTTGCAGCCGGACTGAACAAGAAGCTGATCTACCGGGCCAACCTCAATATGGAGGTAAAGGACTATGCCTCAGCGCAAAGTGATGTACGTAACATGATTACTTTGGCCGGCGGCTATATTATTGAATTCTCGGAGAATATGTCTGAATACGAGAAGGGCGGGACCTTTATTCTGAAGGTGCCGGCTTCCGGATTCTCGTCTTTTCTGGATAATCTGGAGAAGATCAAGAATGAGAACATTCAGCAAAGCATTACAGGGCAGGATGTCTCAGAAGAATATGTTGATCTGGAATCACGTCTTAAGGCTAAGCAGCTGATGGAGAACCAGTATATCGAGTTTATGAAAAAAGCAACCAAATCGGCCGACCTGGTCGCTTTCGCTAACCAGCTTGGAGCGATTCAGGAGGAAATCGAACAGATTAAAGGCAGAATGCGTTATATTGATCAAAATGTCTCCTTCTCCACCGTGGAGCTCCGCCTCTATCAGACGGACGAAAGTCTTGCCGTTACGCAGAAGAAAGAGCAGGGTCCGCTGTTAGAGCGGGCATCGGATGCACTCAAGAGCAGCCTGAACGCTTTGTCCATTATGTTCCAGTGGCTGGTTGTTTTCCTTGCAGCGGCACTTCCGGTGCTCCTTATAGGCGGAGTGGTTACAGCGATTGTCCTCTGGTACCGGAGAAAATCCAAGGAGCGTGAGAAGACGCATATGGAGCGGATCGGCCAGATCAACCGGGAGCAGAACAGGGAGAATCTGAACCGCAGCAGCACAGAGCCTGCGCCGGAGAATAGAACTGCCCCCGAGGAAGATGGCGGTGAACCGGAGAATAAAGGATAAAGAATGAGCACCCTGTATGGGATGATAAGTTTTTTTGGAGCTTGGTTGTAATTCTCTTTTGAAATTTCCCTAATAGATGAGAAGCAAAGATGGCGCGCCAGCTTCTACTAACTAATATGTATAGGGAGATGGATAAGAATGAACAGACACGGAGCAGTTAGAACAATTACCAATGCAGCCAGCTACACAGGGGTAACAACAAAGCTTATTCTGCCGACAACGATTAATCCGGTAAACGGCTACGTCGACTGGTACTTGGGCATCGGAGATGCCTCCATTGAAGCGGGGATTTCCTACTCTTACCTCGGGTTCAAAGTGTTTCTTGGAGCCTCCTACGGAGGAACCAGCACGTACTATGATTCCCAAGTTGTATCGAGTCTTGCCAAAGGCCAGACGGTTGACCTTAAGCTCACTTATGATCATTCCACGCGTCAAGCCACCTTGTATCTGAATGGTGCGGCGCTCCCTTGGACCGACCACAAGGATGTCGGCAATGCGTCGAAGGCGCTGGGGACGTATAACAAAGTGAAAATGATACACGGTGTGGAGGATCAAGGCGCCAGCTCGTACAGCCAGGCCAGCTTCTCCCAAACCCAGCTGCGTACGGACACAGCCGGGGCAAATTACACCCCTTGGACCAGCAGCCTCTCAACAACACAAAAGGTTGCTGTAGGCAGTGGTGATCCAACCAGTGCGAATAAATTCTCAGTGATTAATTTTGCACCACTTATTACGAAGCTTGACCCTGCATAAGCAAATACAAAAAAAGAAACTCTGTAATCAGAGTTTCTTTTTTTTGTATGGGTTAGATGTTTAGAATTCCTGCTCGTTATGAATCAGGCATGCTGGAAGAGCACACGGTACTCTCCATAGCCTTCCTTCTCCAGATCTTCTTTCGGCACAAAACGCAGGGCAGCCGAATTGATGCAGTACCGCAGGCCATTTTCACCGGGACCGTCGTTGAACACATGACCAAGGTGGGAATCGGCAGTTTTGCTGCGCACTTCCGTGCGGATCATTAAGTGGCTGAGATCGGTTTTCTCCTTGACCGAATAGTCGCGGATTGGCCGGGTAAAGCTGGGCCACCCGCAATCGGAATCGAATTTATCATGGGAACTGAAGAGCGGCTCACCGGATATGATATCTACGTATATACCGTCTCCATGATGATCCCAGAATTCGTTACGGAAAGGCGATTCCGTAGCGTTGTTCTGCGTTACTTCGTATTGCAGCGGCGTCAAACGTTCCTTCAGACTGTTCTTATCCTCCTGATATGTCCAGTGATTCTCGATAAAAGCATCCCGGCCGGAGCCCTTGCGGTAACGCTTGTAGTGTCCGGGATTCTTGTGATGATAACCCTGGTGGTACTCTTCGGCAGGGTAAAACGGTTTAGCCGGCAGGATTGGAGTTACAATTGGCCCCGAGAAACGTCCGCTGGCCTGTAGCGCAGCCTTGGAAGCTTCTGCCTGCTGGCACTGCTCCTCCGAATGGGTGAATATCGCCGTGCCGTAGGAAGTTCCGCGGTCATAGAATTGTCCTCCGGCATCTGTAGGGTCTATCTGTTGCCAGAACAGCTCCAGCAGCTTGCTGTATGGGAAAATATCCGGGTTAAAAGTAATCTGTACCGCTTCAACATGCCCGGTCGTTTCTGAGCACACTTCTTCATAGGTCGGATTGACCGTATGCCCGCCCGTATAACCGGAGAGGATCTCGACAATACCCGGCAGCTCCTCAAAAGGAGATACCATGCACCAGAAACAGCCTCCCGCAAAAGTCGCTTTTTCTGTTTTGGTGCCTATATGGTTAGACTGAACATCACTCATAAATATCCCTCCATTCATAGAATGCAATTAAATAGATCACAATTCAATTTAATTATAAAGCAAATTAGATCACTCTGCCAGCAGATGCCATTCGTGTGGCAGAATGCTTGTAAGCAACATCCTCATAGCTGCCGGGACTCTCACTGCTACATGTGTGCTCAGTTGACTCTTTATTCCAAGGAACGGCGGGGCCGGAGGGACCATACGGCCAGTGCGATTACGGCGACATAGATCAGAATAGCTATAACAGCGCTTTTCGGATGAAGGAACAGCTGTCCTCCAAGAAAGGCGTACAGCAATATGCCGGGGATTTTGCCTAGACCGGTAGCGGTGAGATAACTCCAGAAGTGCAGTCCGGATACACCGGCGTAGATGTTCACCGCCATTTGCGGAATTACCGGAGTCAGACGGGCAAGCACGATGGAAGCAAAGGGGCGCCGCTGTACGGCAGACGAGAATTTCTCAAGCAGTGGTATAGAGGCTAAGTATGTACCCGCCCTGTCTTGAAATATATATTTTACGATGCCGTACACTACCGCGGCAGCTATAGTGGTCGCTAACCAGCAGATGGCTGCGCCGGCTACACTTCCGTAGGCATATCCGAATAAAGCGATGACAGCCTTATAGGGTATGACAGGAAAAAAGGCCAGCAATGTGGCCGCGCCGATCGACAGGAGGAGATTGTGATCCTCCCGCAGCCAGCCCAGGATTTCATTTCTATAGATAAACACAAGGATTACACCCGCAATATACAGCAAAGCCATCAGCCATTTTCTCATTCTACTATTCCCTTTCTTCCGTTCATTCATCTCATCATACTGAAAAAAAAGTAATTAATGAAGCAAAGATCATTTGTCGAATGAGCTTGTCACTGTATAATACATCTAAGAATGACAGAAGGGGGAGATGCTACGATGAATAACACTGCACGTAAAAGAGTGGCGATGGTCGGCATCGGGGATATCGCCCGTAAAGTCTATTTGCCGCTGCTCTCCCGTCATGACCAGGCCGAGGTAGTTGGAGTGCTAAGCCATTCTCCGGCTACGGTTCAGGGAGCGGTCGGTATGTACCGCTTGCCCAAAGGCACCACCGATCTAAATGAGCTGCTGTCCTGGGATCTTGATGCGGTCTTCGTGCACAGTCCCACGCCTACTCATTATGAGATTGTGACCCAGTGTCTGGAGCACGGATTATCAGTGTATGTAGATAAGCCGCTGTCTTATGAGCTGGAACAATCCCGGCGGATGGCGGAACTGGCCGATGACAAAGGACTGCTTCTGGCTGTAGGCTTCAACCGCCGGTATGCCCCGATGTATATGGCAGCCAAGGCCTGGCTAACTAAAGCCGGCGGTATCAGCCATTGTCAGGCGGTCAAACACCGCGCGAAGCTGCAATCCGGCAGCAGCCGTGAAACTGTGCATGATGATCTGATTCATATGCTGGACCTGCTGCTCTGGCTCTGCGGCGGGGATTATGAGCTGCTTCACAGCAATCTTAAGTCCGATCGGGAAGGCAGGCTGCTTCAATCCTCCGGAATGTTGTCCTGGACCAGCGGGGAGAGCGGAATGTACAGTATGGTCAGGGATGCCGGAGCTGACCTTGAGAAGCTGGAGCTGCACGGAAACGGCAGATCAGTAGAAGTGGTGGACATGGAGAAGGTTACGTTATTCGAGAAGGGTTCCCTGCCACGCAACCAAAGCTTCGGAAGCTGGGATACGATTCTGGAGCGGAGAGGCTTCAGCGGCGTGGTCAGTCATTTTTTGAACAATATTCATACCCCGGAGCAATGCGGCATCTCAGCTTCCGCCGTTCTGCCCAGCCATGTGCTGGCAGCGAAGCTTGCCGAATGACAGAAGAGCAGAAAGGAGCACACTATGGACGAGTACAGCAAATCAATGGAAGAGCAGATTATCGAAAGCTACAAACGGGATGAGGAAATGATGATTCTCGTATTTGCCCAATGGTGTGTGAACAACAAATTAGACCCGCATATGCTGTATCTGCAGGCTTACCCGCAGCAGGAGGGCAATGCCGCGCTCAGCAGGGCACTGGCGCTGACTGTACCCGAGGAGGAAGCAGGCTTTATCTCCGATGATACGGTTCTAGGAGTGTTGTCCCTCTATAGCAACGATGATCTGGCTTACGTGGTAACCGAGGCGATTGCACAGCGAAAGCCGCCGCAAGGCACCATGGATTGACATCAGGGATATAATAAGGTAGGCTAATGAACTTTTTTTTGGTAAACGATGTTCATTACGCTATAAATGTGGTAAAATTATATATACTAACTAATTGTAAGTTTCACAAGTGAGAGGTGAGAACAATGGAAGAACATCAGCTGACGATGTGCCCAAGATTCGAAACGGCCTTCTCTTTCTTAGGCAAACGTTGGAATGGGCTGATTATCCAGACATTGATGAGTGGACCGAAGCGTTTTAAGGATATTTCCGGCCTGATTCCATCAATGAGCGATAAGATGCTGTCCGAACGAATGAAGGATCTGGAATGTGAGGGTATTCTGGTAAGGCATGTGTATCCGGAAACTCCGGTGCGCATCGAGTACGAATTAACCACTAAGGGCCGCGCACTTGAGCCGGTTATGCAGCAAATTCAGTCCTGGGCAGAGAGCTGGGTCGAGTAGCCCGCGCTTCAGTGTCCTATTGATCGCCTCTTTTCCGCTTCATGGAAAAGGGGCTTTTTCAAATTTATTCAAATTTTTTCAAATAAAACTTGCACAATCAACCGCAGGATATAATATAATAGAAAAAACTGTTGCCGGACGTGTGCGAGCGTTACCAAATATATGAATGTGCTTTCGAAGTGAGTTTTGTCGTAGTGGACTCGATAGAAGTAACGCTAACAAAACTAAGTGTATGCTTTCGAAGTGAGTTTTGTCGTAGTGGCCTCGAAGAAGTAACGCTAACAAAACTAAGTGTATGCTTTCGAAGTAAGTTTTGTCGTAGTGGACTCGATAGAAGTAACGCTAACAAAACTAAGTGTATGCTTTCGAAGTAGTTTTGTCGTAGTGGACTCGATAGAAGTAACGCTAACAAAACTTTTAGGAGGCGAGGAAGATGAAAACCACCTTGTTTTCCCGGGAAATAACATATGGAAAAGACGATGTTGCCGAGCTGGAGACCGCCTCAATTAAAGTTCAGCTCATTTACGACAAGACGTTGTTTATGCTGCACGGACATCTTCCCGGCTCGTTATGGGATGCGTGGATTGGAGTGCCCTACGAAATCATATCTTCCTTATACAAGGGAGATAACGATAGCGGGAGCGTGTTTCAGAAATGGATCCAGAGCCCGGCCGGCTGGAAATGCATCGGCTGTGAACGGCATTGCCTGGAACCATCGGCAGTCCCGGACAATCTCAGCTCCAGCCAGCAGCGCAGGTTCACCTTCCATAATGGCATCCGGCAGAGCATGGTGCTGCAGGCTGTAATATGGTCGCTGTATGAGAATACGGTGCTGCTTCAGCCATACTTGGGCGAAGAAGCCTTTCTGGATGGCGATGATCTCGATACGATTTCCACGTATTTCGTACCGACCTATATGAATAATCTAAGGCTGGCCGAGATTGGCAAACCCAGCAAAGAATATAAAGAAAAGAACATAAGGGTGTATCAGGAATGGATCGCAGCTCCCGATCTTGTACTGCAGTGGAATGGCGGCCTGACTGAGGGGCGATGGATGACAGGAGTCTATGTAGACCATTCCCGCTTCGCCGGTCTGGGACCTTATTTGAAGGATTCTGAGGGTAAACGGACGTATATGCAGGCTACGGTTCGATAGCGAAGCTTGATAACAAGAAGGATGGTAAGAATATAAAAAATAAACCAGTGGGAATGTCTATGACAACAGCGCGTGCCGGCACAATCGGTGCGCGCTGTTTTGAGTTGGGCTTGAAATCGCTGAGAGTAATAAGTACGGACAATCTGAACTATGGCTGTGAAAATAAGTTATTGACTGTTCCCTTGGGTATTAGCTTATTTTATTACAAGGAGGTGTTATTGATGAAAATAAGTGCGATTATGGATATTACGGGCCTTACCAAAAAAGCAATAAACTATTATGAGGAAGAAGGGTTACTAAGCCCTCATGTTAATCCTGAAAACAATTATCGGGAGTATTCGCAAAGTGATGCCGGTGTATTGGTGCAAATATCTGTTTTGAGACAATTTGATGTACCTCTAAAGGATATCAAAACCATGATATCGAACCCTCAAAGGTTAAAAGATTGTTTAGAACAACACTTAGTAAGACTTGACAATGAGATCAAAAGACTTGAAAAAAGCAAAAATGTGCTTCGATCCAGCCTGAGCAGTTTCGATTCTGATGAGATTGGACTTCTGCAATTAACACAACAACTATCGGTGCTGAATAAAACTCTTGAGCTGGATGAGCGTAGCAGAGAGGGTTTTATGAAAAAGCAGATTGAGCGTATTTTTCCAGGGAACTTTGGGAAGATGTTGATCATGCAATACAGTTCTTTCTTAAATGAACCTATAGATACGCCGGAAAAAGAGGAAGCGTGGATTTCCATAGTTAAATTCTTAGATGAAGTCGAAGTGATAAAATATCCACAGGAAATAGTCGACATGTATGAAAAGCTGACAATTAAAGATATTGAAAAGTATGAAAAACATATTAATGACTATATCGAGAAACGGCTTACCATAACAGACGAGGGACTTGTAAACGAAAGAGAGAAAATTACTGATTATATTCACCGATTAGAACACGATCCTGATATGCAGGCAGAATATATAAGATTGACAAATCTATCCGAAGGGATGAGGGGATTGATGAATGAAATTGGATATTATGATAAGTTTGTTAAAAATCTAAAAATTCTAAGCAAAGCGTTTTGTGCTTATAATGAAAAAGTGGAAGAGCTTTCGGAATTTTCAAAGTTATCAAATATTACATTTGACGTTCAATAAAATTTTATATATTCAGTGCGTTCAATCACTAGCTTGAGCTTCTCTGGGCGTTAAGGTGGAAGGGTAACAGAAACCAATAACGTAAGGGAGGGGCCATTATGACGGCCAATCAATTCAATAATACAATTACAGGAACACGGGACAATGCGGGAAGCGATTCTGCGGCAGCGCCTATCCAGTTTACCGGAGCGGACATGGTCAGAGATATTGTACTGCAATTCCCGAAGGCGGCAGATTATTTCAAGGGACAGCGGATCGACTTCTGCTGCGGGGGTGCAAAGCCGCTGGCCGAAGTGGCAGCTGAGAAAGGGATTGACCCGGAGACACTGCTTGCAGATCTGCATAAGCTGCTGAAAGAGCATCCTGTGCTTGATGTAGACACTGCATGGAATGAGGCATCTTCCGCTGAGCTGGTTGAGTATATTGTGAACAAGCATCACCGGTACTTGCGCGAAGAGCTGCCCCTGATCAGTCAGAATGTAACCAAGGTATTCCGCGTCCATGGCGAGGATTCTCCGCATCTGGGCGAAGTTTACCGGTTGTTTAACCTCCTGCGGGAAGATTTGCTGCAGCATACAGCGAAGGAGGAGGAATCCGAATTCCCTAAGATGCTGGCCTACTCCGAGAATCCGAGCGAAGAAGGATTGGCCGAGCTGCGCGGGCTGCTGCATACGCTGGAAGAAGAGCATGACGGAGCCGGTGAGATTTTGCGGGAGCTCCGCAGAGTTACGAACGACTTCACTCCGCCAGAGCATGCCTGCACAACCTACCGCCTGACCTATGCCCGCCTGGAGGAGTTAGAGGGAATGACCTTCGAGCATGTGCATCTGGAGAATAATATCTTGTTCCTGCGTTATCAGTAAAATAGAGCATGCTGTTCTCAAAGTCCCTGCGGGGACTTTTTTTCTTCTGCACCGTTTCGCTGCCTGATTAACGCCCGAAATTTATCGTTTGAGAACAAAGCTAGTTTGCGTTATTCTTAAAAGATAGTATACATAATGACTAAAGACCTGAGAAAATGATTGAGGTTATGATCGGGCGGAAGAGGGCGGTGCCGGGAATGTCCACGAAATTTCTGTGGCGTTTATGGTTAGGATTAATTATCATTGCGACGCTAGGCGGATGCTCGTCATTTGGTTCAGATGCGAACGGAAACAATGCCGCAGCCGGGGCTGCAGGCCCTGCTTTTTCACTAATGGCCGGTGATAATGAGCTGGCAGGGAACTCGGGGAGACAGCTTAGCGAAGCATACAAGCCAGGAATAACGCTTATAGAGCTGCTGAAGAGTAGCGGTGTCGTTACTTTTGCCGAAGACGGATTTAGCATACTGGCAGTCAATAAAATTTTTCTTGCCCCGGACATGATCTGGCAGATTCAGCTTGGCGGCAAAATCATAACCGATTGGAATAGTCCAGTCTCGCGGGAGCAGGCGATTGTTATTACTGCGAAGCCGGCAGCCGGAGATGCCCCGCTTCTGCCCATTATTCTTACAGTGAACGGCGGGAGTGAGCAGCCTGAACTGACACATTCACATATTTTATCTTATAGCGAGGACTTGTCTGTCAGGGGTCTGCTGAAGAGTAGCGGAATTGTTCAGTTGGCGGAAGACAACAAGACGGTAATCACGGTCATGGGGTACACGCCGCTCACCAGTGAAGACTGGAAGCTGAAAGTGAACGACAAGACGCTGCTTGACAGCGGAATTGATATGAAGCTCAGACCTCAAGATGTACTCGAGATTTCACTGGTTCTCCGGTAAGATGATAAGTAGCATAGCCAGATTTCCTTAATGCAAGCGGTAGCATAAGGGAAGCTGGCTATTTTTCTTTCAGCAAAAAACCTTACATACGCTGGCATAAAAATATGTGAAAAGATTCACATTTATTGTGATTTGAATCACAAATGCTCTTCAAATTTAAAACGTATAATTTTGTTATCAGATATGTATATGAAGAAATCCAGAAGCATTAAGGAGGGTCTTAACAGTGACCGTGGAGAGAGAAAAGTTAGTTTTGATAGGGAATGGTATGGCTGGCGTAGGCACTATCGAACAGATCCTTAAGCTTGGCGGCGCTTATGATATTACGATCTTTGGAAGCGAGCCTCATCCCAACTACAACCGGATAATGCTGTCCTATGTCCTCGAAGGAAGCAAGAGCATTGAGGATATCATTCTGAACGACCGGCAGTGGTACGAGGATAACAATATTACTCTGCATACTGGAACCACTGTTGTCCGGATTGATGAAGCCTCCCGTCAGATCGTTACAGATAATGGAATGTCGGTTCCTTACGATAAAGTTATTATTGCAACAGGTTCAAATTCATTCATTCTGCCGGTACCGGGCAGCACAAAGGATGGAGTTGTAGGCTTCCGCGACATTGCGGATTGCGACGCCATGCTGGCTGCAGCACAGCAATACCGCACAGCGGCTGTGATTGGCGGTGGACTGCTTGGTCTTGAAGCAGCCAAAGGACTTGTGAACCTCGGTATGGATGTTACCGTCGTGCATTTGCTGGAGGATTTGATGGAGCGTCAGCTTGACCATACTGCTTCATCCATGCTTCAAGCTGAACTTGAACGCCAGGGTGTGAAGTTTGCCATGGGCAAACAGACGGTTGAGCTGACCGGGGAGGAACGGGTAAACGGCCTGCGTTTCAGCGATGGAACCGAGCTGCAATCAGATTTTGTAGTGATGGCGGTCGGAATCAAACCGAATGTCCAACTGGCCAAAGACAGCGGCATCACGGTGAACCGCGGAATTGTCGTGAACGATTATCTCCAGACCTCGATGGCGAATGTCTATTCTGTAGGAGAATGTACAGAGCACCGCGGCACCTGCTACGGGCTGGTAGCTCCACTGTTCGAGCAGGGGATGGTGCTGGCGAAGCATTTGTGCGGCGCCTCCACCCAACCGTATGAAGGTTCTGTCGTAGCCACCAAGCTGAAGATCTCGGGGGTGGATGTCTTCTCTGCCGGTGATTTCACTGAAACAGCGGAGCATACCGTCATTTCGGCTAAAGATGAATGGAAGAGAACCTATAAGAAGATTCTGCTCAGAAACAATATTATTGTCGGTGCAGTTCTGTTCGGCGATGTGACTGAATCCGCAAGTCTGCAGAAGCTGGTCAAGCAGGGCACCGAAATGACCGACGAAATTTATGGCGAAGTAATGGGCACGGGCTGCTGCGGCGGAGGCAGTGCGAAAAAAGGCTTGTCAGTCGAAACGATGGCTGATGAGGAGATTGTCTGCGGCTGCAACGGCGTGACCAAGAAGGCGATCGTTGATGCCGTTACGGAGAACGGTTTTACCACGGTAGACGAAATTAAAGCCTGCACCGGAGCTACCCGCTCCTGCGGTGGCTGCAAGCCGGTTGTCGAGCAGATTCTGCAGTTTGTTCTCGGTGACAGCTTCCAGGAAAGTGCGAAGCAGGGGATTTGCGGATGCACCACCTTGAGCCGCGATGAGATTGTAGCAGAGATTACCGCTAAAGGCTTGAAAACGACCAAAGAGGTTATGAATGTGCTGGGCTGGAAACAAGCGGAAGGCTGCTCCAAATGTCGTCCGGCTGTGAACTATTATCTTGGCATGATCTACCCGGATACCCATGAGGATGAGAAGGAATCGCGGTTCGTCAATGAACGGATGAGTGCGAACATCCAGAAAGATGGTACCTTTACCGTTATTCCACGGATGTACGGCGGGGTAACTACACCGGAAGACCTGAGACGAATTGCCGATGTTTCCTTGAAATATAACGTGAAGGTTGTAAAAGTGACCGGTGGTCAGCGTCTGGATCTGGTCGGTATCCAAAAAGAGGATGTGCCTAAAGTATGGGAAGAGCTGGATATGCCTTCCGGTTATGGCTATGCGAAATCGCTTCGTACGGTAAAAACTTGTGTAGGTTCGCAGTTCTGCCGCTTCGGGACACAGGATTCCATGGGTATGGGAGCTTTTATTGAACGTAAATATGAACGCCTTGATTTGCCGGCCAAATTCAAAATAGCAGTCAACGGCTGCCCGCGCAACTGTGCGGAATCCTGCACGAAGGATATCGGCATCGTCGGCAACGACGGCGGCTGGGAAGTGTTCATTGGCGGCAACGGCGGGATCAAACCACGGATAGCCGATGCCTTCTGCAAGGTGAAAACCGATGATGAGCTGATCGAAATCTGCTCCGCCGTGATTCAGTACTACCGTGAAACCGGGAACTACCTGGAAAGAACCTCGGAGTGGGTCGAACGCATGGGACTGGAAAATATCCAGAACGTGATTCTGAACAATGAGGACAACCGTAAGGAGCTGGCTGCACGGATTGATTTTGCCCTGGCTCAGGTAACTGATCCTTGGAAAAAAATGCTGAATGACGACAGCACCCGCACCGCGCTGTTTGAGAAGGCAAGAGTCTAATCATAACCCAAAAGGAGAGAGAACAATGGATAGCGCAAAACAAGAATACGCCGTAGGACCGGTACAGAGTTTCCTGCCGCAAATTGGACGTGTTGTAACAGCCGGGAATCTGGAGCTGGCCATATTCCGCACCTCGGACGGAGCTTTCTATGCCGTAGAGAACAGCAGCCCTCATCCCAAGGGTGGGCCTCTCGCTGAGGGAATCGTATCGGGACATTATTTGTACGATCCGCTGTATGACTGGAAGATTGACCTTCGCAGCGGCGAGGTTCAGGCACCGGACCACGGTACAGTAGCAACCTTTCCCGTTTCTCTTGACGGAGATATCGTGAAAGTCAGCCTGCAACAGGCAGTTTTTCAAAGCTAAATTAAGATGAGGAATGGCGGGGTGGAGAGATGTTTACGCAAAGTGTCGAGAACATCGTAGAAACAGCAGTAGGCAAACGCGACAAAATGAACGAGAGTCTGCCGAGGTATTTTCTGGCTGCATTATTGGCCGGGGCTTACGTTGGGATCGGAATCATTCTTATTTTCTCACTCGGCGCACCGCTAGCGGCGGCCAAATCTCCTTTTCAGCCGCTTGTGATGGGCACCTCCTTCGGGATTGCACTGACACTGGTCGTATTTGCCGGATCTGAGCTGTTTACCGGGAACAATATGTTTTTTACCGTAAGTACGCTTGCCGGAAGAACCAGTGTCTGGGATACGGTAAAAAACTGGATTATTGTATTTGTCGGCAATGTTGCCGGTGCGGTCATTCTGGCGCTGCTGATTCAAGGAACGGGTCTGTTCAAGGCAGCTCCTGCTGAGCATCTGATCTTTACCGCTGCCGCCAAAAAAATGACTCTGCCCTACTCGGAGCTGTTCTTCCGCGGTATCCTCTGTAACTGGCTGGTCTGTCTGGCCTTGTGGATGTCCTCGCGAGCGAAAAGTGAAGCGGCGAAGCTGGTGCTGATCTGGTGGTGTCTGTTCGCCTTTATCGCCAGCGGATATGAGCATAGTGTGGCTAACATGACACTGCTAAGCGTAGCCGTACTGCTGCCGAACCATCCGGAGACCATCAGCATTGCCGGCTGGCTGCATAACATGATTCCTGTTACCCTGGGCAATATCATCGGTGGCGGTGTGTTTGTAGGTATGGCCTATTGGCTGATTTCACCGGTGCGCGCTGCCCGAGGCAAACGTTAATGTAACGATAAGTTTTGAATAGCAAGGAACTATAACTGTCTTGTGGGTCATAGCCCGCAGGACAGTTTTTTTGTTAAACTGTATCTGCACGGGGACTTTACATTAAGTCATATTGTTATTTTTTACAGGGAGAGATCTGCGATGAAGAGCTTCAATCATTTTGGGGTTTATGGAATTTGTGAACGTGAGGGCAGGCTGCTGGTCATACATAAAGGAAGAGGGGCTTATACCGGAAGATATGATCTTCCCGGGGGAAGGCTGGAGGAGAATGAATCGCTGGCTGATGGCTTGGTCAGAGAATTTATGGAGGAAACCGGGTTGTCCGTCAAGGTGAGAGACAGTCTGGGTACCTTTGATTTTTTTGTGCGCTATCAGGAGAATGACTTTACACATATGCATCACATCGCAGCGCTGTACACTGTGGACATCACGGACCCTCAACATGCTGTTACCATCGGAGTATTCGCGGAGCAGGATTCACTGGGGATGGAGTGGGTGGATCTGGCAGCCATTACGCTGGATTCGGCTTCACCGGTGGCGGTACTTGCAGCAGGTTGGCTAAGCGGAGGCAGCTTATCTCCAGAGGCTGGATATTATGGGGAATGGGAGATGAAAAGAGGCTCCATGTAGTACAGCTTAACAAATGGAGCTTTGCCTCAAGGCAATACAAACGGAAAAAAAGACGCCCGCAAGGCGTCTCAGACCACTCTATTTTTATTGTGAAGAAAATTTGGGCCCTATATGTTTCATTGAGGAGAATAGAGGGTATTATTACAAGGAAATTAAATACGGCAAATTTCGTTCGGACATAATTCACAGTGGCAGATTTCCTGCAGCATGCCAAGATCTTTAATTACGATCATGCCGTTTTCGTATTCCACAGCGTCTTTCTTGCGAAGGTCGCTCAGCATCCGGTTGACGCTCTCACGGGTAGCACCGATCATGTTGGACAGATCCGTATGCGTGATTTTTTTGTTGATCAGAATGTTGTCGCCGTTCTTCTCGCCGTAAGTGTTGCCGAGGCGGATCAGCGTCGAACAAAGTGCGCCAGGCTTGCCGTACATCATCAAATCACGGAATTTCGTCTGGGTGAGACGGTGGTGAATGCCCATCCATTTCATAAAGTCAATGGCGAAATCACAGTGCTGGCAGATCAGAATCTCCAGATCCTTCTGCTCAATCACACCAACCTCGCTCTCCTCAATCACTTCTGCGGTGAAGCTGTGCTTCGTGCTGAAGAAAGGGTCTGCTTGACCTACCATATCACCAGCCTGATACATATAAAGAATAAGTTCCTTACCCTCGTCAGTAGATTTGGTCAGTTTAACACGTCCACGTTTGATATAAAACAATTTATCCGAGTAGTCGCCTTCCCAAAACAAGTGAGATCCTTCAGGGACCATGCGTTCTTTCATTGTGACAAGAAGTCTGTTGAAGTTCTGTTCGGAGAAACAGTTTGTATTCCCGTGGGCTTCGATAACATTATAATGTTCCTTGATCATAATCGACATCCCCTTTATTCCCTCAGTTTTTCAGTAAATTTTAAATTAATTATACCTTGAAATCCCTCATTATGGGTAAAAATTTTCGCCAAAAAGTGTCGAATTTTTAACATTGTGATAATTTTCACTTCAAACGTGTGAGATTTAATATGCTTTTCAGTGCTGCTCAACTTCATTGATCATATCCTAAACTGCAGGATTCCTTCAACTCCGTAAAAATGCACATAACTCCATTACAGGCAGACATTGGCCAAGATTCTCCGGAAAGATACTCTTGAAGTGAGCGTCCGGCGTTTCCTGTGAGCACAAGGGGACATGTGGATACAACTCGGGAGAAGGAGAAATCAGACATGGCAAAAGTGGCGGATAAATATTTAAAGGTCGATCCATGGGCGATCATTGAAGAGGGGTTTGATCCGGAAAGGAACCGTACCTCGGAATCGATTTTTTCACTGGGCAATGAGTATATGGGTGTGCGTGGTTATGCAGATGAAGGTTATAGCGGTGATTCACTGCCTGGCAGCTATTTTAATGGTCTGAACGAGCAGCAGGAGATTGGTAATCACTATAAGGGTATCATTCGTTCCTTGCGCTACATGGTAAATGCAGTGGACTGGCTGCACACCCGAATTACTGTGGACGGAGAAGTTCTGGATCTTGCAAAAAGCAAGGTTTCGGAGTTCAGCCGCAGACTGGATTTTCAGAGCGGGACGTATTGCCGTGAATTCATCTGGCATCTGGAGTGCGGGAAGAATCTAAAAGTAACATTCACCCGGCTGGTCAGTATGACCCTGTCCCATCTGGGGCTGCAGCAGGTTGCCTTTCAGCCGCTGAATTTCTCGGGGACAGCAGAAGTGTGCACAGGGCTTGATTTTAACATGATTCATGAGGAACGCGGGAAGAGCATGTGGAAAAGCCTGCGCAGCGGGGTGGAAGACGGCGTCACTGCGATTATGGCGGAAACGCTGACTACCGGCAATAAGCTGTTTAGCAGCTTTGTCCTGCACTCTTCGCAAGTGCTGAATACTGCACGGGTAGAACTGGATCGATTTATTGGCCAGCAGTTCACACTGGAGCTGACCCAGGGGAAAGCCGTGCATTACACGAAGCTTGCCGTCAATTGCACGGATAGTGACTCCTCACGGAGCGAAGATAGTCTGTGGGCAGAAGGAATGGAGCTTGCGGTTGCGGCAGGCAGACTAGACGAGCAAGCAGTATTCTCCGAACAAAAGACCTACTGGAGCGGCATCTGGCAGACCAGCGATATCCGCATCGAAGGTGATCCTGAGAACCAGCAGGGCATCCGCTTCTGTATCTTCCAGCTCTACCAGACGTATCACGGTGACCATCCCGGCTTCAACATCGGTGCCAAAGGCTTAACAGGCGAGGCTTACCGTGGTCTTGCCTTCTGGGATACCGAGTCCTACTGCCTGCCGTTCTATATGTTCAATAATCCCAAGGCAGCCAAAAGCCTGCTCGAATTCCGCTATAAAACGCTGCCGGAAGCGATGCTGCGCGCCAAAGACGTGGACTGCGAGGGAGCCTGTTATCCGATTGCCACGATTGACGGGACGGAGAGCTGCGACCTGTGGCAGCATTCTAATCTGCAGCTTCATGTTGGCACTGCCGTTTCCTACGGCATCTGGCATTATGTGAAGAATACGGGCGACCGGGCCTTCCTGTACAGCAAAGGTGCAGAAATGCTGATCCAGATCAGCCGCTTTTATGCTACACGAGGGCAATGGGGACAGCGGAGCGGAGAATACGGCTATTTCGGTGTCATGGGTCCTGATGAGTTTCAATTGATGGTGAACAATAACTGCTATATCAACCTGATGGCCCAAAAATTGTTCGAATACACGCTGGCAACGGTCGCTGAAATGAAAGAGCAGGTACCTGATACGTTCGCCGGAGTGATGGCCAAGACGGGATTGCGTGACGAAGAATTAGCGGACTGGAGCCTTAAAGCTCAGCATATGCGGATTCCGCTGGACCCGAACAGCGGGATCTATGAGGAGCATGACGGATTTTTCGATATGCCGCATATTGATATTCATTCCATACCTGTCACGGATTTTCCGCTTTATGCGAATTGGTCCTATGACCGTCTCTACCGTTACGACATGATCAAGCAGCCTGATGTGCTGATGTTCATGTTCCTGTACAGCGGGCAGTACTCCAGAGAAGCCAAGGTAGCGAACTATGAATATTACGAACCCAGATGTATCCATGAGTCTTCACTCTCTCCGTCGATCCATTCCATTCTGGCCAGTGAAATCGGTAAACATGAAGAGGCTTATACCTTCTTTGAATTTGCCACCCGGCTTGATCTGGATAATTATAACCGCAACACCCGGGAAGGCCTGCACACCACTTCAATTGCTGCCGCATGGATGAATATTGTATACGGCTTTGGCGGCATGCGCTCTGATGGCGATTGTCTAAGCTTCCAGCCTTCGCTTCCGCAGCGCTGGACCTCTTACAGCTTCCAGGTGATGTATGAGGGAGTGCTGCTGCGCATCGAGGTCACGAAGGACACGGTGAGCTTTAAAGCTGTGGATGGCGGAAGTACAGAGATTGTCGTCTATGGACAACAGCTGAAGGTGGATACTGCCGGCACAGCGATTCCGCTGGGTGAAGGGATGTTGGCCGGATGAGCTGGACAGTAGCAGAGCATGACTTCGACAAAAGCAGGGTGACGACGAACGGAAACAAATATATGACCGGCAACGGCTATATGGGTTACCGCGGTACGCTGGAGGAATTCACCAAGGAGCAGCTAACAGCTGTAACTCTGGCCGGATTGTACGACAAATCCGGCGAGCAATGGCGAGAGCCGGTGAACGCTCCAAACGGTCTGTTCACCAAGCTGAGCTGCAATGGCCAGCCGCTTGGAGTTCTGGAGGCTGATCCGCTGTTTCATTGTCAGGAGCTGGACTTCCGTAACGCTGTCCATCGGCGGGAGACTGAATACGGGTTCCGCGGCGGCAAGCTGACCTTCACGGCCGAACGGTTTGTCAGCATGGATCAGCTGCATTTGCTGGCAGGCAGGCTGACCCTGCACAGCACAGCAGATTGCCGTCTCTATATTGAGACCGGCATCGACGGAGAGGTGTGGGATATTAATGGCCCACATCTCACGGAGAGAAAAGAACAGTTCAAGGCAGGGACAGCCCTCTCCACTGCCATAACCGGTGAGCTGAAACTGCCGGTAGCTGTCGCGGAAAGGGCAACCTTCACCTTTGATGTTCAGGAAACCGCCGGGGAAGGTGCCATGCGTGTGATCTCTTTTGACGCGAAGGCGGGAGAAACCTACGAATGGTTCAAATATGTCGCGGTTTATACCGGACTTGATAACGCTGGCGATCCGGCAGCGGCAGCGGAGCAGGAGGTCCTGACCGCGGAAATGGCAGGCTACGAAGAGCTGCTCAAGGCTCACTGCGCGGTTTGGGAGGAGCGGTGGTCACGCTGCGATTGCCGGATTGAAGGTGATGAGGCGGCCCAGTTTGCGCTGAGGTACAGCATTTATCAGCTGCTGATTATTGCACCCGCCGAATCGGAGAAGGTTTCGATTCCGGCGCGGGGGTTATCCGGGCAAGTGTATAAAGGTGCCGTGTTCTGGGACACGGAAATGTTCATGCTGCCTTTTTTTCTGCACAGCGATCCCCGGATTGCCCGCAATCTGATGATGTACCGCATCCATACACTGGATGGAGCGCGCCGCAAGGCAGCGGAATACGGATTTCTTGGCGCTTTTTATGCCTGGGAAAGCCAGGACAGCGGAGACGATGCCTGTACATTATTTAATGTAAATGATGTATTTACCGGCCGTCCGATGCGGACTTACTTCCGTGACAAGCAGGTGCATATCAGCGCGGATGTGGTGCACGGGATCTGGCAATACGTAACGTTTACCGGTGATGACAGTCTGCTGGTGGACGGTGGGGCAGAAGTGATCTGGGAATGTGCCCGCTTCTTCTATTCTTATGCCTACTATAACCCGGTCAAAAAACGGTATGAGATCCTCGATGTTACCGGCCCGGACGAATATCATGAGCGGGTGAACAACAACGCTTTTACAAATGCGCTGGTGAAGGAGACACTGGAAATCGCCCTGCGGGTTGTGCAGTTGCTGCAGGACAAATATCCCGGGCATTACCCGGGACTTGCAGCATTGTTTGCGGATGGACCTTTCGTGGCGGAATTTAACGAGATGCTGGAGCATTTTTATGTTCCACAGCCTGATCCGGAGAATCTTGTGATTGAGCAGTTCGACCGTTATTTCAAATTGGAAGAGGTGACACTTTCCGAGCTGAAATCCCGGGTCATCAACAAAAATGAATATTGGGGCGGCGGCAGCGGGCTGGCCACTACCACGGCTATTCTGAAACAGGCTGATGTTGTGCTGATGCTGAATCTGTTCAAAGCTTCCTTCTCTAAGGAAGTGAAACAGGCAAACTGGGAATTCTATGAGCCGCGCACCGAGCATGGCTCCAGCCTCAGCCCCTGTATCTACGCATTGGTGGCCGCGGACATCGGCTCGCCTGATTGGGGATATCCGTATTTCATGCGTACAGCCACGGTTGATCTCACCGGGGAGTCGAAGCAATATGTCGGTGACCTCTACATCGGGGGAACCCATCCGGCCGCGAACGGCGGCGCCTGGATGGCTGCAGTACTCGGCTTTGCAGGGGTACAGTTTGACGGTGAAGTGCTGCGCCTAAATCCGGCGCTGCCGGGACCGTGGCAATCTGTGGAATTGCCTGTGATTCTGCGAGGCGGCCTCTTCAGACTGCGGATCAGCCGAAATGATGTGGCAGTCACTGCGGCTGCGGATAACCGCGAGCCATTGGCTATCAGCGCATTTGGCGGCGGGTGCGTGTCATGTCTGCCGGGTGCCAAGCTCCGTCTCTTGAATAGCGCAGCTGCCAGTGAGCAGGAGAGGAACGGGCAAGGAAAGTTCATTAGAGAGGAAAGAAAATAAATGCTGGAACATATGAAAGGCGCAATCTTTGATCTCGACGGTGTGATTGTGGATACAGCTAAATATCACTTTTTGGCCTGGCGTTCACTTGCCGAAGAGCTTGGCTTCGTGTTTACAGAAGAACACAATGAACGGCTTAAGGGGGTAAGCCGGACGAGATCGCTGGACATCCTGCTGGAAATCGGCGGCATGGAATTCAGTGAAGCGGAGAAGCTTGTCATGGCAGACAAGAAAAACCGCCTGTATGTAGAGTACATCTCCGGTCTGAATGAATCTGCACTGCTGCCCGGGGTTAAGGAATACTTGAACAGCCTGAGAGCGCGAGGTGTAGCCATTGCCCTCGGTTCAGCCAGCAAAAATGCCGCGTTCATTCTGGATAAGCTGAACATTGCCGGATTGTTTAATGCGGTTGTTGACGGCAACAAGGTAACCCTTGCCAAGCCGGACCCGGAAGTATTTCAAACCGCCTGCAAGGAGCTTGGTTTGCAGCCCGGCGAGTGTGTGGTGTTCGAGGATGCAGAGGCTGGCGTTGCAGCAGGAAAAGCGGCAGGGATGCTGGTTGTCGGTATCGGTAAACCGGAGGTGCTGAAGGAAGCCGATCTGGTGGTTACCGGATTGCATGAACTGTAAGGCCTTGATAGACTAATGATAGAAGAGGATAAATTATCCTCCGTCTCATTATTCTATTATAGAAGGAAAGTATGAGGGATGCAGATGGAAACGTTGTTGTTATGGCCGGAGGGAGCTCCGGGAGCTCTGGGAAGTAGCGATGAGGACAGTCCGGCGATTACGCCGTATCTGGTAGAAGGAAAGCACAATGCTGCGGTATTGATATGCCCGGGTGGCGGCTACGGCATGCGGGCATATCATGAAGGGGAGCCGATAGCAGAGTGGCTGAATGCACTGGGAATCTCAGCCTTTGTACTGCGCTATCGTGTGGCGCCATATCAATATCCAAGCGCGCTGCAAGACGCCCAAAGAGCGCTGCGCACAATCCGCTTCCGTGCTGGCGAATACGGAATTGATCCCGGCAAACTTGGAATCCTGGGCTTCTCTGCCGGCGGGCATCTCGCTTCGACCACTGGAGTCTCGTTTGACCGGGAAAATGCCGGGGCGGCCGAACCGCTGGACCGTCAGTCCAGCCGCCCGGACTTTATGATCCTGTGTTACCCGGTGATCACCCTGTACGCCGCGGCAGCCCATCAAGGCTCCAGAGCCAATCTGCTCGGGGAGACTCCGGAGGAGGAGCTGGTCAAGCTGCTCAGCAGTGAGCTGCAAGTAACAGCGGACACTCCGCCGACCTTCCTCTGGCACACCTCAGATGACGGTTCAGTACCTGTAGCGAACAGCCTGCTGTTCGCCGCCGAATTAGAACGTCATCATATTCCGTTCGATCTGCATGTATACGCGCACGGGAGACATGGGCTCGGCCTGGCGGATGAAGAACCTCATACCCGCACTTGGACAGAGGCATGCGCTTCCTGGCTGCAACTGAACGGCTATGCCAAACAGCGCTAATATTTAGCTATAAGTAAATGTGAGGGAACTTTAGGGAACTGTCCTGTGACAGTTCCTTTTTTGCCTGCACACCGGAGTAATTGCATACAAATACCCATAATAAACTTTAAAATAAACATATGTAAGCGCTTATTCATTTGATATATTATTGAAACTGGAGGTGTATCCAGATGTTGTCAGCACTTATGAAGCCGTTCGTCAGGCTGAACGTTAAGCAGCAGCTGATCCTGCTGTTTCTGATTATGGTCTCACCTATACTGATCCTGAACAGCTACGGAAATTACAAGGCGGAGGAGATTCTGAAGCGGCATGTCACCAATGCTTATGTAGAGCTGAATAAACAGAATTTTGCAATCATTAACAGGGACATTGATACAGTAAACAAAATCACTACGACGGTCATCCAGAACCCGATCCTGCAGCAGCTGAATATGCAAGGGGATGATACGGTATTGGAGCGAGTCGAACGTTATGAAACGATTGAAAAGCTCCTGGGGAGCTATTCACAGGGAGCCGAACACGGCGACGGAATCTTCTACTCTCTCTATGTGTATGATCCGGATAACTATTACTTTTTCGCACCCAACTTCCCGCAGGTGAAGAAAGCAGGCGTTTATTTTTTCTCCACAGGGGAGGAGCCGTATTGGTTCGATCAGGTGGTGCATGAGAAGGGCCGGGGGTATCTCATGTTTACAGAAAGACTCAGTCCGCAGGCGGAAAATATGAAGACACTTACCTACGTCAGAGCGGTCAATAACATTTACAGGGGATCAGGGACGATAGGTGTGCTGGTGGTGACCAAGATGGAATCCAAGATCGGCGAATCACTTAAATCCATCTCTCTGCCTGACGGAGAAATTTACTTAACGGATATGAGCAACCGTGTGCTGGCGTCCACTACAAATTCCACCGGTGAAGTGATTAAGCTGCCGGAGGGGGCAGAGAGCGGGGATCCCGAAGGGACGCGGGATGTGATTACAGATGATTTCATTTATGTTGTGAACAATAATCATATGCTGGGGCAGAAGCTGGTTTATAAGGTTCCGGTAAAAGCGCTGCTGCAGCAGCAGAATGAAATGAAGCAGGTCATTCAATACATAACGGTCGCCTATGCGCTATTCGGGATTATCATCATCACCTATTTTTGGCGTTCCCTAATGACACCGCTGCAGAAGCTGGCCTTTTTCGTCCGGAAATTTGAACCGGGGAACCGTGTGCCCGAAACGCCCAGAAGAGGGACCAACGACGAAGTCAGCGTCCTGATCTCCTCGACCTATGATATGGCCCGCAGGTTAAACGGCTTGATTATGTATAAATACCAAATGGAGCTGAAACAGAAAGAATCCCAGCTGCAGCTGCTTTATCAGCAGATCAACCCGCATTTGTTGTATAACACGCTGGAGAGCATCTACTGGAAAAGCTCGCTGGAAGGTAACGTGGAATCGGCGGAAATGATCAAGGAACTATCCAAGCTGATGAAAATCAGCCTGAGCCGGGGCAGGGAACTGATTACGCTGGAAGAAGAACTGGAGCATGCCAGTGCCTATATCAAACTGCAGCAGCACCGCTATGATTATGTTTTTGCTGTCATCTGGAGAATAGAGCCGGACACGAAAAGCAATCTGATTCCCAAGATCACTTTGCAGCCATTGATTGAGAACGCCATCATACACGGTGTCAAAAACATGGATGAGGACGGAGAGATTATCATCAGCGCAAGCGCGCAGGATGACGTCATCCATATCACAATTGAAGACAACGGATATAAGCAGGTCGACTATGAGGCGATTAGGCAGGTGCTGAACGATGAGAGCCCGAACCCTGCCAGCGGTTATGGCATCCGCAATATTAATCAACGCGTGCATTTGCATTTTGGTCCTGATTATGGAATCAGTTATGCGCCGCGCCGGGAGGGCGGGACGGTAGTGACCGTCAAGCTTCCGAAGTCGGAGAATCAGGAATAGAAAGGGGAATCTGCATATGTTCAATATTTTGGTTGTGGATGATGAACCGCTCATTTGCAAAGGGCTTAGCAGCCTGCTTGCTTCCTCTGGGCTGGATATCGGCCATATCTATACCGCGAGCAGCGGTTTTGAGGCGCTGGATTGCGTCCGCATGGAAGAGATTGATCTGCTTGTTACCGATATCCAGATGGGAGCGATGAGCGGCATTGAACTGATGCAGCATGCGAAGCTGGCGAAACCCTGGGTGCAGACCATCGTCATTTCCGCTCATGAAACCTTTCAATATGCTCAAATGGCCGTAAGACTGGGAGCTAAGGATTATTTGATTAAACCGCTGAACAGTGAGCAGTTTCTCGACTCGGTACGCAATGTGCTGCTCAAGATGGATAAGCCATCACCGGAGCTGGCGACTTTAATGAGCGGCATCGGCGAAAGCTTCCGGCTTGAGGAGCCGCTTCCGGCATACAGTCAGCTATTAAATGCGCTGCTTGCTGATCCGGGCATTGTGTTAGGCGATGAGGAAGGGATACGCAAGCTGGATGAACTGCAGCTGAAGGGGCCTTATTTCTCGGTAATCAAGCTCAAGCTCCCGGGAGTAGGACTGGGCAAGAAGTACAATGCCCGCGATAGCGGCTTGCTGCGTTACGGTGTGCTTAACATCGCCAAAGAGCTGCTGGATCAGGAGTGGAACTCCATTGCTTTTTATTCTCCCGGGGAAGAAATTACCGTTATCATCCAGTGGGATGAGATAAGCTACGAGGAATCGGCGGCAGGCCAGGTGGGCAGGCTGGATATGCTCGGCCGCAGTCTGCATTTTAATATCCATAAATATCTGCATCTGAACGTGGTGATCGGGATCAGTCAGATTCTCAAGGGATTGTCGTTCATGGAGGTGCTGAACCGTCAGGCTTCCAAGGCTATTCTGTGGAACAAGGAACATAACGATCATTATGTGTTCTACTACGGAGATTTCAATTGGAACAATTATACCGCCGACCCCTCTGCAGAGGAGCTGCATACACGCAGCAATCTGATCGTGCAGAAGGCCAAGGAATATATCGACGAGAACTACGCCCAGAAGGGCTTGACCATTCACGAGGTAGCCAAAAAAAATCATGTCAGCCCCAATTATTTAAGCTATCTGTTCAAAAAAAATACGGGCCATAACCTGTGGGAATATGTTATTAAGCTGCGGATGGAGGACAGCCGGGAGATGATTCTGCATACGGACCTGCGCCGTTATGAGATTGCCGAGCGGGTCGGCTACGAATCACCGGAGCATTTCAGCAAGATTTTCAAAAAATATTATGGAATCAGCCCCAGTGAATTGAAGAAGTAAGAACGCTCACTACTTCGGTAGATATAGACATGTTCAGCCTCCCCCGCCTTTCCTACAATTAAGGTAGGAAGCACTTTGTCAAAGTGCTGAAGACTAAAGGAATGAGGGAGCAAGATGAACCAGACCGCTGCGTTACACGAGGAGCTGCCGGCGAAGCTCGAGAACAAACCGTACAAACAGAATCGCTGGAAAAAAAACTTTTGGGGCTATATGTTCCTTCTGCCAGCAATCATCATCTTTATCATGTTTATGTGGGTGCCTATTTTTAAAGGTTTTCTGTACAGCTTCTATACTGTAGATTTCGTTAAAGGCAATACCTTTGTCGGCATGGACAATTATGCGAGAGCCCTCACGGACCCCGATGTTCTGATTGCCGTCAAAAATACAGTCTACTATATGGGACTCTGTCTGGTTATAGGCTTTTGGGTACCGATCGCTTTTGCTATCGCTATCTCGGAACTGAGGAAATTCGGCGGTTTTGTACGCGTTGCGGCTTATCTGCCTTATGTTATGCCGGCCGTAGTGCTCTATGGGCTGTGGAGATGGCTGTATGACCCCGTAGGCCCGATCAATGCCTTGCTGGGCACGATGGGTGCAGACCAGATCCCGTTTCTGACGGACAGCAGGTGGTCGATGATCTCACTGGTGTTCATGGAAACCTGGCAGCAGTTCGGCTCCGGGATGCTGATTTATCTGGCAGCCGTGCTCAGTATTCCACGCGACTGGTATGAAGCTGCGGAAATTGACGGTGCCGGTGTCTGGGCCCGTATCCGCCATATCACACTTCCTTCACTGCGTAATCTGATTATTCTGATGCTGATCCTGCAGGTCATCGCGACTTCCCAGGGATACCAATCACAGCTGGCATTGCTTGACGGCGGACCCAATAAGACGACGCTGACCTATGCTCTGCTAATTGTGAAGTATGCATTTACCAGACTGGATTATGGAACCGCGACTGCACTGGGCATGCTGATGTTTGTTGTCCTCGGCGGTTTGGGCATTTTACAGTTCAAGCTGAACAAGGAGGACAATTAAGATGAAGAGCGCAGAGAGAGGAA
This sequence comes from Paenibacillus paludis, assembly GCF_042610515.1. Lineage (NCBI taxonomy): Bacteria > Bacillati > Bacillota > Bacilli > Caryophanales > Paenibacillaceae > Paenibacillus > Paenibacillus paludis. Next base: position 281,678 of record NZ_JBGJZP010000002.1, on the reverse strand, counting down.
TTCTTTCCGAACATGATTTGAAGAAAACAAGCAACAAAATCGTCTACGGAATTATGGTGTTTTTCATCCTGATTATGATCTTTACCATGCTGTATCCCATCCTGATGACGATGTTCAACGGCCTGAAATCCAATCAGGAGGTCAACTCGTTCCCGCCGCATTTTTTCCCCCAGGAATGGCATTTCGCCAACCTGAAAGATGCACTGGATTACATTGACCTGCTGAAATTCCTCAGGAACACGATTTATATTTTTGTCGGGAATATGATTATGACCCTGGTCGTGCTCGGTCTTGCTTCTTTCAGTATTTCGCGGATGAATGTGCCGTTCAAGAGAGTTTTCTATTTCTTCTTCCTGATGACGCTGTTTATTCCGGCGACCAGCTATATGATCCCGAACTTTGTCAATCTTAAGGAACTCGGACTCTTGAACCAGTATGCAGCTTTCTGGCTTCCTGCCGGGGCGAATACGTTTTATTTCCTGCTCCTGAAGAACTTTTTTGACGGACTCCATCCTGAGATTTTTGAAGCTGCGCGGATTGACGGTGCCTCGGAACCGCGAAGCTTCTTCTCAATCGCTGTACCATTGTCCATTCCAATCTTCGCCACACTGGCGATCTTTATCTTCTCGACAGCCTGGAATGACTGGTTCTGGCCATCGCTTGTCATGCATAGTGAGGACAAATATACACTTGCGACATCGATCTATAAATATGTGATCAACGTCAAGGCGCTCAATACTAATATCAAGTTCGCTATTCTTTTTCTAGTCTCGCTGCCGCCAATTTTGGTCTTCCTGATTTTCCAGAGATTCATTATGCGCGGGGTGGCGCTGTCAGCGGTTAAGGGCTGAATCAGAATATGTCTTCTTCCATGCAGAGATCGTAAACATGCACACATAAGGAATATAAATACACCTCGTTTGTAAGCGATTTCTCTTTTATGATGATTTTGTTAGCTAATTATGAATTGAAAAGGGGAGTTTCAATGCGTAAATATTCCAGCGTATTAGCCTGTCTCCTTGTGACCGGCTCGTTGTTATCCGCCTGCGGCGGCAACAATAACAACAACGGAAATGCACAGGGGAATAAGGGAGGGGACGCTTCACCGGCAGCTACCGCTGAGACGGCGGATAAAACTGCTGCTCCAACGGATGCGCCCGTGGATGATATCACTCAGAGAAAAGTAACGATCAAAATTCACTATCCTACGCCTGACTTGACAGAAATGAGGGCACAGGAAGATGACCGGATCAAACGCTTCCAGGCAGAGTATCCGAACGTCGAGATCGTTAAAGACGACTGGCAGTACAACGTAAGTGAAATCGGCGTGAAGATGGCTGCGAATGAAGCGCCGACCTTCTTCAACACTTATGCTACAGAAGCCAAATTCCTGATTGAAAAAGGCTGGGTTGCCGATATTACCGATCTTTGGAACAAATATGAATACAAGGATCAGATCAATCCGGTGCTGCAGAACCAGTTCATTATTGACGGTAAAGTCTACGGGGTCACACAGAAGGGTTATGTTACCACGACAATGATCAATAAAAAAATGCTGGATGACAAAGGTGTAGCGGTGCCTGCAATGGATTGGACCTGGGATGATATGCTGAATACAGCCAAAGGTGTAGCAGATGCCAAAAAAGGAATTTCCGGTATCGCACCTATGGGTAAAGGCAATGAAGCAGGCTGGAACTGGACCAACTTCCTGTTCGAAGCGGGCGGAGAAATTCAAAAAGTTGAAGGAGGCAAGGTTGTTGCAACCTTCAATTCCGATGCAGGTGTGAAAGCGTTGGACTTCTACAAGAAGCTGAGATGGGAAGCGGAGGCAATTCCTCAGGATTGGGCACTTGGCTGGGGTGATGCTGTAGGTGCATTCCAGCAAGGACGTACGGCCATGGTAATGGCGGGTTCCGACGGAGTTATTGAGCAAGCGCTGAATCAAGGCGGATTGAAGCCTGCAGATGTGCTGACCTATCCGATGCCTGCTTTTGAAAAAGGCGGCAAGCATACCGGAGTACTTGGCGGAGACTATCTGGTCATCAATCCTAACGCTACAAAAGACGAGCAGGAGATGGCGTTCCGTTACATTACCTTTGATTATTTCTCCGATAAAGGTCTTGATGCGCTCGACGCTATTCTGCAGCAGCGTAAAGCGGACGGCAAATACTTCATCCCGCCGCTTCTGGACTACTATGCTGCAGATTCCGAGTTCGGCAAGAAGACCAAAGCGGTATATGACAAGTATTCCGATATCGTGTACCAATATAACCCGGATATTATGGCCCTCTTGGACGGCAAACCGGAAGCACAGTACAATACTCAAGATTATTATGCAACCCTGTCCAATGTGATTCAGGAGCTGTTCTCCAAAAAAGGAACCGACTCCAAAGCACAGCTAGATGCTGCTGCCAAAACTGTGCAGGAGAAATTCTTTGATACTATTAAAGTAGAGTAGGAAGTTTATAAAATGGTAGTTTTTATAAATGAATTGTAAAAAGCGGAAGAGGCAGGGGACGTTGTTCCCCTGTCTTTTTGCTGTAAATAGTTCTCCAAAGGTTAGGTGAGGGAAGAGGCGATCAAGGATAAGGCGGGAGGAATAAGATAAAGAAATATGATGTAATTACCAATAAATAGAAAAATAATGCTTTGTGGAGCCCTGTAACAGGTTCATACGGTTAGAGTCCTTATTTTGCTGTTCGCAGATTGGACAAATATAAGCGAATTTTACCATATAAAATGGAAATAATACCTGAATATGATTAAATGAAAGCGCTTTGAAAACAAATCAAAAAAAACTTTATACTTTGTGAAAGATTTCACTTTAAATGTTGAAGAGGATGTGATAAGATAAATGTGTAGAGAAAAACAACCTAAAAATTGACAGGAGGACGAGGGAGATGGCAGTTAAAAACGAAGTCGCCGCCCAAGTGAAACAAACCACCGCTGAAGAGTATATTCAGATTTTGGTGGATAAAGCAAAGAAAGCTCAAGAAGCGTACATGGCGCTGGATCAAGAGCAAGTTAACACAATCGTTCATGCAATGGCATTGGCTGGGCTCGACAAGCATATGTACCTGGCAAAATTGGCTGTAGAAGAAACAGGACGCGGTGTATACGAAGACAAAATTACGAAGAACATCTTCTCAACTGAATATATCTGGCACGGAATTAAATACGACAAAACAGTAGGCGTCGTTGAAGATAATAAATATGATAGCTTCCAAAAAATTGCCGAGCCGGTCGGAATCGTAATGGGTATCACACCGGTAACCAACCCAACATCCACCACGATGTTTAAAGCACTGATTGCCGCTAAGACACGTAATCCTATTATATTCGGTTTCCATCCATCAGCGCAAGAGTGTAGTGCCGCAGCAGCAAGAATTCTTCATGATGCAGCTGTGAAAGCAGGCGCTCCTGAGAACTGTATCCAATGGATTGAGCTTCCGACAATGGACAAAACAAACGCATTGATGAACAATCCGGACGTCGCTCTTATCCTGGCAACAGGCGGATCTGCAATGGTTAAAGCGGCATACAGCTGTGGTAAACCGGCTCTCGGCGTAGGCCCTGGTAACGTACCTGCCTTCATTGAGAAAAGTGCTGATATCGACCAAGCGGTTACTGACATTATTCTTTCCAAGACTTTTGACAATGGTATGATTTGCGCTTCCGAGCAGGCTGTTATTATTGAAGAAGCGATTTTTGACCAAGTGAAAAAGAAAATGATCGCAAATGGCTGCTACTTTGTGAATAAAGAAGAAGCTGCTAAGCTGACCAACGGCGCAATGAATGTAGAAAAATGTGCGGTTAACCCGGCAATCGTAGGTCAATCCGCTGTGAAAATCGCTGAAATGTGCGGTATCCAGGTTCCTGCCGGAACGAAGATTCTGGTAGCTGAACTCGAAGGCGTAGGCACCAAGTACCCGCTGTCCGCTGAGAAACTTAGCCCGGTTCTGGCTTGCTACAAGGTTAAGAACGCTGACCAAGGGATTGAACGCGCAGCTCAAGTTGTTGAATTCGGCGGCATGGGACACAGCTCGGCTATCCATTCCAACAATGAAGAAGTTATCATGAAGTTCTCGAACCGTCTGCAAACTGGACGTATTCTTGTTAACTCGCCTTCAACACATGGCGCCATCGGCGACATTTACAATACTAATATCGCTTCGCTGACTCTGGGCTGCGGATCTTATGGACGCAACTCGGTATCGCAAAACGTAACTGCCATCAATCTGATCAATGTGAAAAGGGTGAACCGTCGTACCGTGAATATGCAATGGTTTAAGGTGCCTGATAAGATTTATTTCGAAAAGGGAGCCACTCAATACCTGGCCAAAATGCCTGATATTACCCGCGTAGCAATTATCACTGACCCTATGATGGTTAAACTGGGGTATGTAGAAAGAGTAGAGCACTACCTGCGTCAACGCCAGACCCCTGTAGCGATCGAAGTGTTCTCGGAAGTTGAACCGGATCCATCGACAACTACCGTGGAAAAAGGTACAGCTATGATGAACAGATTCCAACCGGACTGCATCATCGCACTCGGCGGCGGTTCCCCAATGGATGCTGCAAAAGGAATGTGGCTGTTCTATGAACACCCGGATGCTGACTTTAACGGTCTGAAACAAAAGTTCATGGATATCCGCAAACGGGTATACAAATTCCCTAAGCTCGGCAACAAAGCGAAATTTGTAGCTATTCCAACAACATCGGGTACAGGTTCGGAAGTAACCTCTTTCGCGGTTATTACTGACAAAACTACTGCAAATAATACTAAATATCCGCTTGCAGACTATGAGCTGACTCCGGATGTAGCGATCATCGACCCTGAGTTTGTATATAGCTTGCCTAAGACTGCTGTTGCTGATACAGGTATGGACGTATTGACACATGCGATTGAAGCTTATGTTTCCGTTATGGCAAGTGACTACACCGATGGTCTGGCTATCAAAGCTATCCAGCTGGTATTCCAATACCTGGAGAAGTCCGCACTTGAAGGCGACAAACTTGCCCGCGAAAAAATGCACAACGCATCGACGCTGGCTGGTATGGCATTTGCCAATGCATTCCTGGGCATCAACCACAGCTTGGCGCACAAATGGGGCGGTCAATACCACACGGCTCATGGACGTACCAATGCCATCCTGATGCCGCACGTTATCCGTTACAATGCCAAGAAACCAACGAAGTTTGCTTCGTTCCCTAAATATTCGCACTTTGTAGCTGACGAACGTTATGCTGAAATCGCCCGTATTCTGGGATTGCCTGCACGCACTACCGAAGAAGGCGTAACCAGCCTGATCAATGCAATCCGCGACATGAACAAAAAATTGGGCATTGAAGAGTCGTTCCAACAACTCGGCTTTGATCCTAAGGATTTCGAATCCCGCGTAGACTATCTGGCTGACCGTGCATTTGAAGACCAATGTACTACTGCCAACCCTAAACTGCCGCTGGTTACTGAACTTGCTGATGTATACCGCAACGCATTCTACGGAAGATTCGACAACTAATTGGTGATTGCTTAGCAAAGGATAAGGTTATAGGTTAATATGGAAGGGGATGGTAGTGACAAATATCACCGGAAAGGTGATATTTGTCACAGTCCTTTTTCAGAAAATAAACTAAAATGTTTATATAAAGAACGGTCCCAGTTATGAAGACGCGATTGTGAATTTAATTACAACCATATCTTTGGGATCACGAGACACGGGATTAACCTTCAAGCCCGCGATCTCTACAAATATAATAAATATAAATGGAGGGATTTAGCATGTCGGTGATTGAAAAAGATGTACAAGAAGTGAAGTCGAGTTGGAGAAGTTTTACAAAAGGTAAATGGGCAAGAAAAGTCGACGTTAACGAATTTATTTCCAAGAACATCAAGCCTTATGAAGGAAACGAAGATTTCCTCGTGGGTCCTACCAGCAACACTACTGAACTGTGGAAGATTATCTCCCAGCTGAGCAAGGAAGAAAGAGAAAGAGGCGGCGTATGGGACGTTTCCCTGGATACTGTCTCCACCATCACTTCCCACAAGCCAGGCTACATCGACAAGGACAAGGAACAAATTGTAGGCGTACAGACTGATGCTCCTTTCAGACGTTCTGTTCAACCGTTCGGCGGTATTAAGATGATGATCGATGCCACCAAAGCTTATGGCTTCGAGCTTCCGAACAACATTGTCGAAATGTTTACGAATATCCGCAAAACGCATAACCAAGGCGTGTTTGATGCATATACACCTGACATGAGAGCAGTACGTAAATCCGGCGTTATTACAGGTCTTCCTGATGCTTACGGCCGCGGACGTATTATCGGTGACTACCGCCGTATTGCTCTATACGGTATCGACTTCCTGATTAAAGACAAGAAACAACAACAAACCGAGCTTGAAGTTGATTCCATGACTGAAGAAGTAATCCGGTTGCGCGAAGAGCTATCGGAACAAATCCGCGCTCTGGGCGAGCTGAAAGAAATGGCTGCCGCTCACGGACTTGATATTTCCAAACCGGCGAACAACTTCAAAGAAGCTACTCAATGGGTATACTTCGGTTATCTGGCAGCAGTAAAAGAACAAAACGGTGCTGCAATGTCCCTGGGACGTGTATCCTCCTTCCTCGACATCTATGCACAGCGCGATTTTGAAGAAGGTACACTTACTGAAGAACAAGCACAAGAAATCGTTGACCATTTCGTAATGAAACTGCGTATTGTGAAATTCCTGCGTACGCCTGACTATAATGAACTGTTCTCCGGCGACCCTACTTGGGTAACGGAATCCATCGGTGGTATGGCTGAAGACGGAACAACACGCGTAACTAAGAACAGCTTCCGCTTCTTGCATACCCTGTACAACCTGGGACCTGCTCCAGAGCCTAACTTGACGGTTCTGTGGTCCGAAAGACTGCCTGAAGGCTTCAAAAAATATTGTGCCAAGGTTTCCATCGAAACCAGCGCTATCCAATATGAGAATGACGATGTAATGCGTCCATATTGGGGTGAAGATTACGCAATTGCTTGCTGCGTATCCCCAATGCGCATTGGTAAACAAATGCAGTTCTTCGGCGCCCGCGCCAACCTGGCGAAAGCTTTGCTGTACGCGATCAATGGTGGTATAGACGAGAAATCAGGCGTGCAAGTTGGACCTGAATTCCCTGCGATCACTTCCGAATATCTGGATTACAACGAAGTAATGAAACGCTTCAAACCGATGATGGAGTGGCTGGCTAAGACTTATGTCAACACCCTGAACATCATTCACTACATGCATGACAAATATTCCTACGAACGCATCGAAATGGCACTGCATGACCGTGACATTCTGCGTACGATGGCTTGCGGTATCGCCGGCCTGTCCGTTGCTGCTGACTCCCTGAGCGCAATTAAATTCGCTAAGGTTAAACCGATCCGCAACGAACAAGGCATCGCCATCGACTTCGAAACCGAAGGAGAATTCCCTTGCTACGGCAACAACGACGATGCTGTTGACAACATCGCAGTTGAACTGGTTGAAACCTTCATGTCGATGATCCGCAAACACAAAACTTACCGTGACGCTATGCCGACTCAATCGGTATTGACTATCACTTCGAACGTAGTTTATGGTAAGAAGACTGGTACTACTCCTGACGGACGTAAGAAAGGTGAACCGTTCGCTCCAGGTGCTAACCCAATGCACGGACGCGACAAGAAAGGCGCACTGGCTTCCTTGAATTCTGTTGCCAAACTGCCGTATTCCGAGGCACAAGACGGTATTTCCAACACGTTCTCCATCGTTCCTAAGGCGCTGGGTAAAGACGAAGAGTCCCGTAAGTCCAACCTGGTATTCATGATGGACGGATACTTCCACAACAACGCTCAGCACTTGAACGTTAACGTGTTTAACCGTGAACAACTGATCGATGCTATGGATCATCCGGAGAACTATCCTCAATTGACCATTCGTGTATCCGGCTATGCTGTTAACTTCATCAAGCTGACCCGTGAACAACAGTTGGATGTTATCAATCGTACATTCCACGGTACAATGTAATTAAATTAACTGTGTAATACAGTTCTTGTATAAGATGTAATAGCAGTGAGGTGATACCGCCCTTGATTCAGGGGGCGGTAAAATCTTGCTAAAAATTAATTAAAATTTTAAGTTCTTTTCGAAAGGAAGTCATCATATGGCTAATGGACATATACATTCCTTAGAAACGTTCGGGACCGTAGACGGGCCTGGTATCCGTTTTGTTCTATTTATGCAGGGCTGCTTATTGAAATGCCAGTATTGTCATAACCCGGATACCTGGGGTCTTAATGAAGGCAGAGAAATGAGCATCGAGGAAGTGCTGTCGGAAATCGAACCTTACCTGAATTATTATAAGTCTTCAGGTGGCGGGCTTACCGTGTCTGGCGGCGAACCAACGCTGCAGGCGCATTTTGTCAAACAACTGTTCACTGAAGTGAAACAGCGCTGGAATCTGCACACCACACTGGATACAAATGGCTATAATGATGGTTCGAAGATCAGCGATTTGCTGGATGTTACTGATCTTGTGCTGCTCGATCTCAAGCATATCGATGATGAAGCGCATATTAAGCTGACCGGTAAATCGAATGATCGTACATTGAAGCTGGCCCGCTGGTTGTCGGATCATAACCGTAAAATGTGGATCCGCCACGTGTACGTTCCTGGCATTCATAATAAGGAAGAGGATTTACTGAATCTCGGCCGATTCATTGGAACGCTTAATGGGGTGGAAAAGTTTGAAATCCTGCCGTATCACCAAATGGGGATTTATAAATGGCAAGAACTTGGCCGTCCCTATGAACTAGAAGGGGTACCCTCACCGAACGATGAAGAAGTGCAGCGCGCTTACCGGCTGATTGAAGAAGGACGCAACGAGACAGCACTTGTTAAGTGATGATAATTATCATAGGAAGCAGAAGCCGTATCTTGCAGTAGCTTATGTACTGCGGAAACGGCTTTTTTGCTTTTTAATGATCCAGAACGCATGTTATGTTTCAGCAGATAAAGGGATTATTTTGCAGGAAGGATGATTTTGTGTAGAGGTTTAATGACGCAAGGTCTATTTCCTATGGAATAATTTTTCAGTATATGTAACTATAAATAACGCAGAATGTGACTGTTAAGAGGTGTATTCGCTTACATTAGAGTATTTTATCCCTATAGTAGATGAATCTTAACCTTACGATTACACACACTGTTTTTTATAATAAGAGTTGTAAGGGAAATTAATAAATAGGGAGGGTCACCCGTAATGAGAAAAAGTATGACTATGCTGTTGTCCCTGGTTTTTGTCTCTTCTGCTTTGCTGGCTGGCTGTGGAGGCAACAATAATAAGGCAAGCAACAATGGAGAAACTGCAGCACCAAGCAATTCAGCTGCTGCAACCAATGCTGCTGCCACTGATGAGCCTGCCAGCGCTGAGCCTTTCGAAATGACGATCCGTCATACGCAGGTTGGTGCTGATAAGCAGAAACGTCTTGCTATTTTGGAGGATGTGGTAGGCAAGGTTCAGAGTGAAGTGCCGGGGCTGACATTCAAACTGGATGGTGTAGATTCCGATGTGAACCGCAAAGAGAAGCTACGCGGTGAAATGGCCGCCGGCAATCCTCCGGCAGTGTTCGATCTCTTTGGGAGCCCTGACTCCAAAATATACGCCAAAGAAGGAAAATTGCTTGACCTGACCCCGATCCTCGAAGAATTGGGCATTAAAGACAAGTTCTCGAATCTTGATCCATTTACTTATGAAGGCAAGATTTACGGATTGCCAATCGGCGGTTCCGGTGAAGGTTTCTTCTATAATAAAGAATACTATGGCAGCAAGGGCTGGGAAGCTCCGAAGACCTTTGCTGAGCTTGAGAAGCAACTGGCCGATATTAAGGCTGATGGCAAAGTACCGCTGGCTGGCGCTTCCAAAGCCGGCTGGGTACCGCTGATGCTGGCCAACCACCTCTGGTCACGTTATGCCGGACCAGATGTAACGGCTAAATTCGCGACCGGTGAAGCTAAATGGAGTGATGCTAATGTTGTGAAAGGTTTTGCGAAATACAAGGAATGGGTAGATAAAGGCTACTTCAAAAAAGGCGAGCTTGGTTTCGAATATGCTGAGTATACCACCCAGTTCACTAGTGGCGAAGCCATTCTGCTCTATGATGGAACTTGGAAATCCTCTGTATTCAAAGCAGGACAATCGGGTGAAGGTCTGATCGGCAAGGTTGGATTCTTCAATATCCCGGCAGTTGACGGCGGGGTAGGCGACCAAACGGCACTGATGCGCGATGTGAACAACGGTTACGGGTTCTCTGCTTCAGCGGCAGATGACGAGCGTCAGCTGGCTGCAGTGAAATCCTTTATCAAGAATATGTACAATGAAGAAATGCAGCTTCGCGGTCTGGTAGAGGACGGAGTGCTGCCGGCCATGAAGATTGATCAGAATATCCTGAACGAGAATATTACCGATGATCTGATGAGTGAAATCGTAGCGGTACTGAATAATTCCCAGTCTTCATTCCCTGCCTTTGACTCTCTGGTTCAAGCGGATGTCACCACCGAGATCAGCAACATTCAAATTCAGAAGCTGATCGGCGGACAGACAACACCTGAAAAAATGGGCGAGGCGCTGCAAAAAGTTCAAGAAGAAGCTAATGCAGCAGTGGAATAAGGAACGGTAAATTCTATGTACCCTGGTGCTTGCTCCAGGGTGCATTTTTAAAATCTGCCCTAATCGCTCCCAGATAGTCTAAGCAATCGGAGGTAGTCATGAATAAATCACTCAGAAATCCATTGGTCTTTATCCTGTTTGTTATTCCTGCACTTGTATTATTCTTCATGTTCTTTATATATCCGATCTTCAGCTCACTTTACTACAGCTTCACCAGTTGGAACGGAGTATCGGATACGGTTAAATTCACCGGCCTCACTAACTTCAAAAAAGCGCTTGGAGATGAACGCTTCTGGGTTTCGGTGAAGAATAACGGCTGGTTTATCCTATTCTCCGTGTGCGTGCAGGTTCCCCTGATCGTATTCTTTTCGCTTTTGATTGCCAACGTTAAGAAGCTGAAAGGACTCTACAAGACAGCCGTATTTATGCCTTCTATTATGTCTACTGCGGTAATCGGCATTCTGTGGGGATTTATTTATGAGCCCAATATCGGCCTCTTTAATAAGCTGATTGGTCTCGTTGGCATTGAGCCGGTGTACTGGCTGTCGGATGAGCGGTTTGCCATGCTGTCCATTCTGATCACGAATGCCTGGCAGTGGACCGGATTCTACATTGTTATGGTGCTGGCGGCTATTCTATCCATTCCTAGTGAACTGGATGAAGCTGCGGCCATTGACGGCGCTACCGGCTTTCAGCGTGCCACACGCATCACACTGCCGCTGATTGTGCCGATCATTTCCGTAGTTATTATGCTCTCCATCGCCGGTGCAATGAAGGCTGCGGATATCGTCATCGTGATGACGAAAGGCGGTCCGGCTGGATCGACCGAGGTCATGGCGACTTATATGATAAAATACGCGATCACCAACTTTAAGTATGGCTACGGCAATGCCATCGCAGTCCTGATCTTTGCATTCACGCTTGTAGTTACGGCGCTGTATCATCTGCTGTTTGCCCGGCGCAATGAAAGGATTGAATACTGATGCCACGCCTGAAAAAGAGTCTGCCGCATGTTGTGCTGTTGTCGTATCTGCTTGTTATTCTTTTTCCTTTCCTGTTCGTCCTGTTCTCTTCAGTAAAGAAAGACAACAACGCGATCGCCTTGAATCCATTCGGCATTCCGAAGGAATTTGCCTTCTCTAACTATGTGGAGGCCTGGGTCAACGCCAAGATCAGCACCTACTTCTTTAACAGCTTGTACATTTCTGTGCTGGCTTCTGTCGTCTCCATTTTGCTGGCGTCGATGTTTGCCTTTGCAGTCACACGGATGCGGCAGGGCAAATGGAACGGTATCCTGTTTTCGCTTGTACTGGTCGGAATGCTTATTCCTAACAATGCGCTGATGCTGCCGATTTATACGATTGTGCGCAAACTGCACATTCTGAATACACATTGGGCATTGATCATCCCTTATATTGCCAATGCAATACCGTTTACAATTATTATTTTGGCCGCATTTATGCGTTCGTTGCCCAGTGAAATTGAAGAAGCGGCAGTTATGGATGGCTTGAAGGCTCCCGGTATCTTTGCTAGAATTATTGTACCTCTGACGGTTCCCGCCATGGTTACAGTATTCATTGTTAATTTCCTGGGAAATTGGAATGAATTTTTGCTGGCTAACTATTTTCTTTCGAATGACGAGCTGCGCACACTTCCGGTGGGAATGGTCCAATTCCGCGATCAGTATCAGATGAATTATGCGCAAATGTCTGCAGGCATTGTCTACAGTGTGCTGCCGGTCATTATTATTTACGCCATTTTGCAGGAGAAAATTATTGAAGGCGTAACGGCAGGCAGCGTAAAAGGATAACCTTATTCACAGTCAGGAGCACTGCCGATGAATTTGCGCTATAAATTATTTACGGCATTTTTGGGCCTGATTATCATCCCCTTGTTTATTCTTGGCATGATTATGTTCTTCGTTACTTATAATTCAATTGAGAAGAAATACAGCCAGCAGTCCGAGTATTCACTTAAAGCGATCAGCTACAGCATCTCTAACGTCTTTAAGGACATGAACAATGTGACAGACAACGGAATTGCTACCTCGGTGTTTCATATGGCGCTCAGCGCGGATGATCCTTCAAAACAGGATCTGACTGATGCTGAGCAGCTGAGCCTGAATGCCAGCCAGCGCAATTTCCGTAGTCTGCTGTATAATCACCCTTCGATCAGCTATGCCTTTCTGTACAATTTTAACGGTAAAGGCAGCTCGGAGATCGTATCGGTATTCAACAAGGAAAACTTCCGCACACTCCCTTACGATAAATTCAAAGGAAGTGCTCTCTATCAGGAGGTCATGAAGCTCAATGGTGTGCCGAAATGGCTGGCACCGCATGAATATCCGGAACTGACAGGAACAGAAGCCGTGTTCACACAGATCCGGCTAGTGAAGGAGCTTAGCTTCTTTGAGAACATCGGAATTCTGGTCGTGCAGATCAAGAACTGGGAGTTCGAATCCATATTCCGGAATTTGAAGATTGGGGACAGTAACCAAAAGGTCTCTTTCATGCTGGTGAACGATGACGGAATGATTCTGCTGGATCCGGACCGCAAGCTGGACGGACAGGATTTCCAGTCGTTTACGGCGAAAAATATTACCTTCAAGGAAGGTTTTCAAAGCTTCAAAACCCAGTTCGACGGGGAGAAAAGTATTCTGTCCGTCTATCATTTGAAGGAATATCCCTGGAGCCTCGTTTCTATCACCTCGTGGGGTTCGTTGTCACGGGAGGTTACAGTGTTCGCCCGCTGGTTTGTCGGGGTTATCTTTCTCTGCTTCCTGGCTGCCGTCATCTTTAATTTGTTCTTTATGAACCGGATAACGGGCGGGATTGCTGTTATTGTCCGCTTTATGCGGCGGGTGGAGGATGGCGATCTTACTACAAGGGTTGAGGAGAAGGGCAATGACGAGATGACATTGCTTGCCAAAGGCTTTAACGATTTGATGGATAAAATCAACGGCTTGTTTAATCGGATCCATCTGGAGCAAAGACGGAAGAATCAGGCTGAGATGCGGGTTCTGCAGGCACAGATCAAGCCGCATTTCCTGTTCAACACGCTGGAGTCGATCAATGTGCTTGCTGTACAGAATGAAGGCCGTAAGGTTAGCGAGATGGTCTACCGGCTAGCCAGCATTCTGCGGATCAGCATTCAGGACAGGGATGAAATCACACTGGAAGAAGAAGTTACCCACCTGCGTAATTATCTCGATATCCAGAAATTTCGTTTCGAGGATGTATTTGATTATGAAATAGACATCCCGGAAGGGCTTATGGGCTGCGGTATCCTCAAGCTGACACTGCAGCCGCTGGTGGAGAACAGTATCCAGCACGGGTTCGAGGGGATCGGATACAAGGGCAAGGTGACTGTAAAGGGCTGGGAAGACCGCGGCAACTTGATCCTGCAGATTGAGGATAACGGAATCGGGATGACTCCGGCCCAGCTCTCGATGTTCCAGTATATGGTTAACGAAACAGCAAACCAGTCGGACGAAGGCCGGACGGAGCATGGCATTCATCCGGAGCGGCGTGGTCTTGGAGTGCGTAGTGTGGCCGATCGTATCCGGATTGAATACGGCGACAGATACGGGATATTCATCTGTGCCAGCCCGGGTGAAGGAACAATCATCCAATGCGTCATACCTAAATACGGGCAGGGGGAAGATCATTATGCTAAAAGTATTATTGGTTGACGACGAAGCTCCCATTCTGAACAATCTCAACAGGGTGCTGCCATGGCAGGAAATGGGGATGGAGGTTGCCGGTATGGCCCGCAGCGGCATGGAAGCATTACGGATTGCCGAGGAGAACGCGCCGGACCTTGTGCTATGTGATATCCGCATGCCGGTGATGGACGGCTTGACGTTCATCGGCAAGCTGCGGGAGATGGGTCTGGAGAGCGAGGTGCTGCTGCTCAGCGGCTACCAGGAATTTGATTACGCCCGGGAGGCCATACGCCTCGGTGTAAAGGAGTACATCTGTAAGCCGATTCATTATGAGGAGCTAGGCAACAAGGTGCGGGAGATCGGTACGCAAATCCGCAGCAGGCAGTACAAGGATAAGCTGTACAACAGCATTCCGCTGTTTCAGGAAGTGCCTGCAGCCGACGATTCCGTCAAAAAAACACCAGACCAGCTGATGAATCTGGCAGCACAGTATATTTCGGAGCGGCTGCATTATGATCTGGGCATAGAAGAAGTCGCGAACAAGATAGGTATCAGCGGCAGCTACTTCTGCCTGTTGTTCAAGAATCGCTTTGCGATGACCTTTGTGGAATATGTGACCCAGCAGCGGATTGAAGCCGCCAAGTTCATGCTGGCGAGCAGCGACAAGAGTATCACGGCGATTAGCTCCGGAGTAGGTTATCAGGAGCGGCGTTATTTTACCAAAGTGTTTCAGAAGCAGACAGGCATGTCCCCCAAGGAATACCGTGATCAGTACCGGAAAGTGTAACTGCATTGCTGTCAGGGCAATGTAAGGCCTGAACGTAAGTAACGTAAGAGGAAACCGGCACTGCAAATAATACTATAAAAGGCGATTAACCTTGAACTACAAGGCTAATCGTCTTTTTTGTTTGTAATTTCTGTATGTAGTTGCTTTTTTCATAGAAATCTAAGCTGCGCCTTATACTCCCAAAATAAACCATATGTTTTAATTAAAGGGCAGGGGGGTGCGGAAACAAAGAGGGATTGCAAGGGGAATCGAGGCTTCAAAGGATGATAGGAAATGAAATGGAGGAAAGAACCATGAGCGCGAGTAATCCTTCCGTCAGCTTATCCAAAGCTAACAATGCCGGCAGGACCATAAAACCTTCGATATGGCGGGTCATGAGGAAATATTGGGTGTTCTACGTGATGATGCTTCCGGCGATTGTGGTTCTGGTCATTAACAACTACATTCCGATGTTCGGGACGCTGATCGCCTTTAAGGATGTCAATTATCAAAAAGGGATTTGGGGCAGTGATTGGGTTGGTTTTTCCAATTTCAAATATTTGTTCTCTACAGAAACGGCATGGATCATTACAAGAAATACGCTGCTGTACAATACAGCTTTCATCGTGCTGACACTGGTGATTTCAGTCGCCTTTGCCATTATGTTTAACGAAATGCGCAACAGGCTGCTGTCAAAGTTTCATCAGAGTGCAATGTTCCTTCCGTACTTTCTGTCCTGGGTAGTGGTCAGCTATCTGGTGTACGGCTTTCTGAGCAATGAGCATGGATTCATCAATCAGACAGTGCTGCCTTTTCTCGGCCTTAAGCCGATAGAATGGTATTCTCAGTCGCAATATTGGCCAATTATTCTCGTAGTGGTGAAGATATGGAAGGAAATAGGCTATACGACGGTCATATATATGGCCGCCATTATCGGAATCGACCACGAATATTACGAGGCTGCACTTATTGACGGAGCTTCGAAATGGCAGCAGATCCGTAAAATTACGATTCCGCTGATCAGTCCGGTAATCATTGTCATGACGCTGCTGCAGATTGGGAGGATTTTCAATGCGGATTTCGGACTTTTCTTCCAGGTTACGCGGAATGCAGGCGCACTCTACTCCACGACTCAGGTTATCGACACGTATGTGTATCAGACCTTCCTGGCCATTGGAGATATCGGAATGTCATCCGCTGCCGGCCTTGTGCAATCGGTGGTAGGTTTTACACTGATCTACCTGTCTAACCTCGCGGTGCGGCGGATCAGTAAAGACGATGCCTTGTTCTGAGGCGGCCTTAGGCTATGCAGTTTTATAACAATATTAAGAGGTGGGGAGCATGAGTGTAACAACGGAAACGGCAGATGGCTTAATTCTTAGACCCGGCAAAGCCTTGAAACGGCAAAAAAAGCCCAATGAGATCTCCGGGATCTCCAATCTGCTCATAAATATATTCTTCTGGATCTACTCAGCGCTTTGTATCATACCGCTCCTGCTGGTCATCATTGTATCGTTCTCGAATGAGGACGCCGTCCTCCGTAATGGATACAGCTTCTTCCCGAAGCAATGGGATACATCATCCTATGAGTTTCTACTGAAGGATTACAAGCAGATTCTTGATGCAGCAGCAGTTTCTTTATTCGTTACAGTGGCTGGAACGATTTTGAGCCTGCTTATTATGGCGCTGTATGCTTATCCAACTTCAAGAAGCGATTTTCCGCACAAAAATTTCTTCGCCTTCTTCATGTTTTTCACGATGCTGTTTAACGGGGGGCTGGTGCCATGGTATCTGGTCTATACACGGATGGTACATCTCAAGGATACTTTGTGGATCCTGATTATGCCGCTGCTGGTTTCTGCATTCTTTGTCATGCTGCTTCGAACGTTCTTTGCGAACACGATACCACCGGCACTAATCGAATCCGCTAAAATTGACGGCGCTTCCGAATTGCGGATATTTATCCGGATTATTCTGCCGTTGTCGTTGCCGGTCCTTGCTACAGTGGGGCTGTTTCAGACCTTGGCCTATTGGAACGACTGGTATCTCAGCCTGATCTTCATATCTCCGGATGGACATGTCAATCTGCAGTACCTCATGTATAAAACGATGCTGAACGTGCAGTTTCTGACGGCAAGCCCGCAGGCGATGGCGGCGCTCGCAGCACAGGGTGTAGAGATCAAGCTGCCTACAGAAACGGTGCGTATGGCAATGGCTGTTATAGGGATTGGCCCGATCGTGTTCGTCTACTCCTTCTTTCAGAAGTATTTCATCCAAGGGCTTACTGTCGGTGCCGTCAAGGGGTGACAGCAACTTGTTCCGGTTTTACCCGGCCGATTTGCGGCACTGCCGTTAAAGCGGCCGGTCCAGCATAAACAAAATAATTGGGGAGGTTATGTTTCAGATGAAGGTTGTGCGAAAAGGCTCCATAGTACTGTTGATGCTCATGGTTGTTTTCACACTTGGTTTATCCGGTTGTGGGGGGGATAACGGCAGCAACGCCAATAAAGATACGGCGTCCCAGAAGCCTGCTGAAAATGCAAGCGCTGTCAAAACGGAGGCTAGCGCTGATCCGACGGCGGACCCGGCAAAGGAGCTTAAGCCTTACATTGTGAAGTTAATTTATGTTGGCGCTCCGCAAAAGGATGAAGTGATGGTAGAAGAAGCTATCAACAAAATCCTGGAGCCGAAGATTAATGCGAAGCTGGACATTGCACCGATTGACTGGGGGCAATGGGACAGTGAGACGAATCTCAAGATTGCCAGCCAGGAGAAATTCGATCTGATCTTTACGGCGCAATGGAGATATTATGTTACCAACGCTGCCAAGGGTGCTTACCTTCCGCTGAATGATGATGGCGGACAGAGTGGCAATCTGCTGAAGGATTACGGCCAAGGCATACTGGATACCCTTGATCCGCAATTCCTTAAGGGTTCAGCGATCAACGGTGTGAACTATGCGGTTCCTACAAATAAGGAGTTGGCGGCACAGGGAGGAATTGTCTACCGGTCGGATATTGCGGATGAACTTGGAATTGATATGGCGAATGTGAAATCCATTCAGGATCTGGATGCTGTACTTAAGGTAGTCAAAGATAAGAGACCGGATATTACACCGCTTTATTTTAAACAGGGAGAGACGTTCAATTCTCAGTATATGGCACAGTATGATACACTCGGCGATGCGGCGATTCCCGGCATCCTGCTGAAGGATAGCCAGGACACCAAGATTACTTCGATGATTGAACTTGACCGCTACAAGGAGATTGTCAAGCTTACCCGTGAATACATGAAGAAAGGGTATATCAATGCCGATGCAGCGATTGCTACGACCTCAACCCAGGATGCGATGAAAGCGGGCAATGTCTTTATGACTGTGCAATCGCTTAAACCGGGAAAAGACAGCGAACTTGCAAATGCTACGGGTCTGGTAGGCAAGTTGAAACAGATTGCCTTCAATGAGCCGACGATTTCCACAAGCGATGCTGCCGGGTCCATGCTGGCCATCTCGGCCTCGTCCGGCGACCCGGCCCGGGCCATGATGGTGCTGAACCTCCTGCACACGGATAAAGAGATCAACAATCTGCTTGTTTTCGGAGTGAAGGGTGTCCATTATGATGTCGTCAGCGGAGATACGATCAAGGCATCGGCCAAATCCGGTGACTATAATACAGCCGCCGCCTGGATGCTGGGCAGCCAATTCCTGAATCCCGTCTGGGAAAGCGAAGCTCCTGACAAATGGGAGCAGTTTAAGGCTTTCAATTCCCAGGGAAAGTCCACTGTGGCGCTTGGCTTCAACTTTGATGCTTCACAGATGAAGACAGAGGTAGCTGCCTGCAAAGCGGTTATGGATGAGTTCGATACCAGCCTGGATACCGGCTCCGTTGACCCGGATACCGTGCTGACGAAATATGCCGAGAAGCTGAAGAAGGCGGGAGTCGAGAAGATTATTGCCGAGAAACAGAACCAGCTGGATGCCTTTTTAGCAGCGCAGAAATAAAATACTGTAACGGTTCAGTTGGATTTACACTATAAGAGGCTTTCTCCGGCAGTTTGATTCCGCTGGAGAAAGCCTCTTTGCCGGTCCGGGTGCTGCTAGCGGAAGCCGGCATCAATCTTCTTCGCATTCTGGACAGCATAGGTCCAGGCAGTGTCAGGATCAAGCTCACGAAGCTCGACACGGGTCAGGAATTCCAGCATGTTTTCTTCAATTGCGGTATGGTGCGGGCCGTAATAGGTTGGCTGGATGCGCAAGGCGGACTCGGAATAGATCAGCCCCGGCTGGGCGTTGCCGAAATAAGGATCGTGCTGATCCTTAATCTCCGGCGCTTCATAAATTTCCGGTGTTGAAGGGAAATTTCCTTGCGCTTTGAAGACGGCAAGCTGCTGCTGGGGGGAGGTCAGCCACTTAATCAGAGCGAAGGCTTCTTCGGGATGTTTGCCGCTCTTCGGTAAGGTCAGCACAGAACCTCCCCGGTTAGCGCTATTTCCTGGAATCAGCGTCATATTCCACAGGCCGCTGGCTGTGGGCGAGCTGCTCTTGATATGTCCGACCATCCAGGCCGGACAGAGCATAACAGCAAAATCCCCGGTCAGCAGCTCTATTCCCCACTGCTGCGTATCTATGGCTGTATGTGCGGAAAGATCAAGCCGGTGAGCCTCGATCGCATACTCCCAGGCCCGCTTAATCTGCGGATTGTCCTCAACCAGCAATTCTCCGGAAGGACTGTAATATTGCAGCGGAGATTGGCGCTGAATGGCCAGATACAGATCCTCCAGATTGTTGACGAAGGCTTTGCCCGTCTTTTCTTTGATGATTTTGCCTGTCTCAATAAATTGCTCCCAGGTTCCAATTCTTTCAGCCACTGCCTCCGCTGTGTTCGGAAGTCCGGCAATCGAAAAAATATCCTGACGGTATAACAGGGCGTAGGGGCCAATATCCGTTGGCAGGCCGTAGATGAAAGCTCCGTTCAGTGCTTCCTGCCACTTCCACGCCAGAAACTGCTTCTCCAGCTCCGCTGCACCATATTGACTCAAATCATAGAAATATTCGGGGAATTGCTTAAACTGATCCAGATAGCTGATATCAATAGAAGCAATGTCCGGGGAGCTGTAGCCCGCAGCAAATGAAGTCTGCAGCTTGAGGGGGAGCTGGGTGAAGGTAGAAATCTGGATATGTATATCAAGCTCCGGATGCAGCGCCTGATATTGTCCGATCAGCGGCTCCAGACCCGATCCCGGTATAAGCCAAATATTCAGCTCAACCGGCGGGTCCGGCTCAACAAAACCTTCCTGCTGGGATGCGATGCGGCATCCTCCGGTAGATACAAGCAGCCCCAAGGCCAGAAGGAAGGCCGGCAGTTTGAAGGCCGGTGTTATAGGGTTTGCAGACAAGAAGTCCCACCTCAACTTTATTTATTGTGCTTCTGGTAATCCTGTGGCGTCACACCCATTGTTTTTTTGAAGATAAGGCTGAAATAGGCAGGATCTCTGAATCCGACAAGATCGCTGACTTCATAAACCTTCAAGGTGACATCTTCCAGCAGCTCTGATGCTTTCTGGATGCGGAGCCGGGTCAGAAAGCTGGAGAAGCATTCACCCATATCCTCCTTAAAGATGCGGCCCAGGTAGGTGGGATTCATGTAAAGCTCATCAGCAATCATCTTCAGGGTGAGATTCTCCTGCAGTCTTGATCTCATCGCCTCAGTCATCAGGGAGATGATTCTGCGTTTGGCTTTAACCTGCAGCAGTTCCTCCAATTGTGCGGAAGATGAAC
The DNA here is from genome assembly GCF_042610515.1 of Paenibacillus paludis. Lineage (NCBI taxonomy): Bacteria > Bacillati > Bacillota > Bacilli > Caryophanales > Paenibacillaceae > Paenibacillus > Paenibacillus paludis. The sequence continues at coordinate 260,787 of NZ_JBGJZP010000002.1, read as the reverse complement.
TCCGGTTGCCGTCACTGCGGGAAATATCAGGTGAGGCGTTCTCTTTCTTAACCTGCCGCAAGGCTTCGAGGCTCTCACGGTAAGCAGGTGTAATTTCTTCCAGCGTCCGGTGGAACTTGGATATTCCAGCCCCAAATGAATATTTCAGCAGGTTCTTCAGCTTCTCCAGCCCTTTCAGCGCCAACGCTTCATTCACGTTCTCAAGATCTTCGGATTCCTGTGCATAGAACAGCAGGAAGATCGCTTCCTGCTCATCCTGAATCCCAACCGTGTAGGTATGCTGGTTGAACAACTCCTCGAGAATATTGATTGCTGCAGAATACATCGCTTGCTCTGACCAGCTTTGCGGGAGGGTATCTCCGCGGAGCGATATTGTGACGACAACCAGCGAATGGAAGGAGGGGAGGAGATTAGTTTCAAAAAAAGGCAGCGGCAGTCCGTAAAGCAGGTCGGACAGCAGCTTTTTCTGCAAATGCTTATTACGCAGCTGCAGCAGCTGTTCCTGCTGCTTCTTTAGCTGCAGCCGTTCAGATGTTGCCGATACAACGCCCAGAATGCTTTCAACCGAATTCGGTTTCACAAGATACTCTCTTACCCCATAGCGGATCGCCTGACGGGCGTATGTGAAATCCTGGTAGCCGGTTAAGAGTACCGTCTCGGTATCAGGATAACCTTCGTGAATATGTCTGGCGAGCTCCAAGCCATCCATTCCCGGCATGCGGATATCCGAGATCACGAGATCAACCGCATGCTCCTGCAAGATACGGACAGCTTCAATTCCGTTTTCTGCCGAGCTTACCTTGCTGGAGGGTGAATCCTCGCTTTCCAGCAGCTCTAACAAGGAGCGGCGGACAAAACTTTCATCATCGACGATTAGCACATGCATTTACGTGCTTCCCCCTTTGTGGTCCTGATCATATTGCAGAGGAACAGTCACCCTGACAAGCAGACCGCCCAGTTCACTTTCTGACAGCTTGAGGCCATACTCCTGGCCGTAAATCAATTTGATGCGGTTATGCAGATTGGAGAGCCCGATCCCGGTATGCAGCAGATTTACCGGGCTGTTATTCTCTGTGGAGAGTGCTTCTATCATCCGCTCCCCGGTCATTCCTTCTCCGTTGTCTTCTACGGTAATGACTAAAGACGAGCCTTCACTGTAGACCAGCACCCGTATCAGCCAATAATCGCGGACTGCAGGCTCCAGGCCATGGGTAATGGCATTCTCAATTAGAGGCTGAAGAGTAAGCTTCATAATCTGGCAAAGCCTGACCTCTGGAATTACGGTGAGCTCAACCCGGAGCTTCTCTTCATAACGCAATTTCTGCAGATAGATAAAGCGGTCAAGCTGCTGCAGGTCTTCCTCGACCGTAACGAATTCAGAGCCCCGGTCGATGCTGTAACGGAGCAGGTCGCTTAACGCCAGCACCATCTGTGCTTCTTCGCGCAGCCGTTTACCCGCCAGAGACCAGTAGATGGTGTTCAATGTGTTGTAGAGAAAATGAGGCCGGAATTGTGCCTTAAGGGCTACGATCTGCGCCTGCTTCTCACTGATCCGCTTATCTGCAAGATCGGCGATGGTATGATCCAGGTTCTGAAGCATGGAATTATAGCTTGAATAGAGAATATCCATCTCCTTGTTCATCGTTCTTTTCAAAAGCGGCAGTGTCGTTCCCCGTTCTACCTTGTTCAGCTTGAAAGCCAGGATTCGGATGGGCCTCGACAGCGTCCAGGAAAAAAAGAAGGTGAAGAGCAAGGCAGCCGCGATGCCGAACAAGCCGATAAGCAGGATATTCCGCCGGATGGAGTTCAAATCTTTCACTGCTTCCTTCGCATCTATATAAGCATAGACACTCCACTGGTTGTAGGCAGAGTGGGCGTAGGAGATAAACATATTCCGTGAGGCTACCTTCTGCTGAATGACTTGCGCTTTCCCGCTGCTGAATTTCTCGACCATTCCGCTCTCCATGTACATCCCGATGTCCTTCGGATCAGTCGAATAGACGATGGTGTTGAACGAATCGGAGATCTGAATCTTCTCGTGGGGGCCGAGCTGAAACTGGTTGACCGCATTGTCTATAACTGCTACTGGAAGAACAAGGAACAGGGTTCCCAGCGGCTGCAGATCATCATAGTTAATGATTTGGCGTGCGCCCATCAGTACCGGAATGTTGCCATTCTGCCAGACATCGGCGCCGAACCAGACCATTTTCCCCCGGTTCTCCCCGATTGCCGGATACCAGTAGGCGCTGTGAATTTCCTGTTCCCGCTCCCAAAGCACCTTAAGCGAGCTGGTATTGGAGTAGACCTGTCTATCGTATAGACTGAAAAGTTTAAGCTGCACATCGTAATTAATGGAACGTGTATGCTGGTCAATGAAATGATTAATCTCCCGTCCGTCGGTCCGCGGTCTGCGGTTGCCTGCGACATCTTTAAGGTTATTCTGGATGATTGGGCTGAGCATGATTGTGGAGGATAATCTGTCATGGTCCAGCAGGATGGCGTCCATCTTGCCCTGAAGCTGCTTGACCGATTCCAGAAGGTACTGATTGGAGCGGCTCTGTACAGCTTCTGAGGAGGAGCGGTAGGACCAAAAAATCGTGACAGCAACAATGGCGATAATGATAAGCGAGAAGCCGGAAATCAGTTGGGTCAGAATCGAACTTTTTTTGGACAAAGGCATCACCCGCTGCGTTAATTCTATAATGCAATCATTGTAGCAAAGGTAAATAAAGGAGAATATAACAAAACGCAGCAACCTCGGCTTTTTTATAAAAAAATCATATTTTTACAGGTTGAAAATGGATTTTGATCTTTCTTTACATTTAATGAAACTTTTAAGGGCTTACTGCGTCTAATACTATGTTTTGTAAAAAGCATGTGGCAAAATTTTGCCTGCCTTCCTTTCAGGGCGTCATGCGTTTTGCGGGGAATATAAGGATTACAGAGAGAGAACTGCAGGCCTTATATACTACAACTGGGAGTAGAAGGAGTCATATCATGAATCTTAAGAAATTATCATTAGCTGCTGTATTGGCCATCACACAGGTTGCCGCAGCGGTACCGGTTTTCGCCGCACCCGTCAGCACCACTTCACCGAGCAACGTGAGCACCGCGGAGGCGACACCAACACCGTCCGCTTCATCTGTGCCCCTATCTACTGACCCGTCGTCAGGCGGATTGTTGGACGGTACAGCATCACCGACTCCGTCTGCAGAGCCTACGGAAACACCGCTGCCGCCAGCAACGGTTACCGATCAAACGTACATGCAGACGAACAGTATGGATCCGCAAATGCTCTCCGCTACAGGCGATGACCAGCTGGTGCTGATGTTGAACAGCAACAAAATGTACGTAAACGGTGTGTTATATTTGGCCAATCAGCCGATGGCAGTCAAGAACGGCGTGTCCTACGTCTCTATCCGGGCGATGGTGGAACGTGTAGGACTGCAGGTTACTTATGATTCCAAGGCTAAGGAAACCGTAGTTACAAAAGGCAGCGATGTAATGCGCTTTAAGCTAAACAGCAAAACCTATACAGTCAATGGCAAGAAGTCCACAATGAAGGGTGCAACCTACCAGTACAAAGGAACGTTTATGATTCCTTTGACCTCCATTACATCGGCACTGAAATTAAATTATGTATTGGATACTGTTCAGAAACGTGTAATTCTTACGCTTTCCACAAAGCCTAAGGCTTCTTTTACCGTTCAGCCTACCGAAATTTATGCCGGTCAAACCATGGTCAACTTTGTGACCTCCAGCAGTTCACCGAATAATACGCCTATCGTTAGTGATCTATGGGGTGGAGACAAGCGGGACTACTATGATGAACCCGGTATTTATACCGTTACCTATTCCGTTGTGGATGCCAATGGACGCACGAGTGATCCGTACACTGCGACCATCAATGTTCTGAAGCCGAATGAAGCTCCGGTGGCAAATTTCGTCACGGACAAGGAACAGTACAAAATGGGTGAACCCATCACTTATACGGATAACAGCAGTGATCCAGACGGCGATACGATTACAGTAACATGGACCAATAAAGCCCAGGCGTTCTTTACACCCGGTGCAAAGGTCATCAGCCTGACTGCTACGGATTCCCATGGAGCCGTCAATACGTTTGAGAAAACAGTTATTATTACGGAAGAACAGCTGTACAATGAAGAGGATTTTAACCGCCTGTTCGCAGTACCCGGTACAGCATTCAAATTTGACGGCACTCCGGTCCCTACTTGGCCGAATCTAAAATACGACACGTCTTCCGAGCCATTTACTCTGATCCGCAGCAACAGCCCGGAAACGGTGTTCAGCGAGGGTGTTCTGTACCGTGAAACGGCTACAGGCGCAACACGTTTCCTGATTCACCATAAGAATAATTTGTCGATCAACACCAAGGTATATGTGATTGCCACCAATGACAATATGTATCCTGTGACAATTACAACCCAATATTCCGGATTTGGTGGTCCTAGCTCATTTGCAGAGCTAACCGGACAGAAATCTGTAACACGGTACTGGGAATCGATGCTGAACGGCAGCTCGTACAAGCAAACGGTAATCCAGCCAGGACAAAGCGTATCGATTCTTACAGAACTAAATACTATAGCCATGAAGCCAAATGATAACGTCTCGATGCAGGCTGATTTGTACAGTGATTTAGCGGTTACCTATTCCGTGATGATGATTGATGCGAATAAAGAGCCGATTTCTTCACTGCCTTTAACGCCTATCTTGCCGCGTGACGGAGTCCATAATCGTGGAACCTATCCGGATTCTACTCGTCTCATTAACGTTTCGGATTTGGTGGGAACTACTCCAGCCAGACTCGTGATCGGCGACAATAACAATGATCCGAACTTGCTCGGCCTCGATGCCCTGACAGGTCTCCAGGAAACCAATCTGGGGAACTTCGGTGTTCTGTACAAAATCAGGCTGGAGCGGGTAGCGGCCAATACGCTGATTACCTTTAACCCGCGTGGAGGAAACTATATGGGCACTGTTCTTGTTAACGGCAATCAAGTCGTGCAGGTGCCAAACGAGAAAAGTCTGGGAAGTTCCGATTTGAACAGCGTTGTGTACCGGACCGGTGATTATGAAGGTCCAGTAGAGATCCAGTTTACTCCGGCTTCCGGCAGTAACTTGTCGATCAACTTCCTGTTCACACCACTTCCTCCGAAGAAATAAACAGGGAAGTACTTAAGTAATACTGGAATGTCCGGCAACGGACATTCCAGTCTACAAAAAAAGGCTGCCGCTTCCGTCATGGAAGGGCAGCTTTTTTTGTGGCAAATATAGGGGGATTAGGCCTGAAGTCTTCCAGCAAGCGAGTCTTGGGTGGCCCGTTTCATTGACGGGGCATTTGTTTTGGGGCATTATAAAGAGAGTGCAATACAAATGACCTATGTTATGGGAGATGAGCGAATGCTGTCGACAGAACAAATACTGGAAGCCATGTCGGGGCAGGGACTGCGAATCACCGATCAGCGCAAAACGCTTGCCAAGTTATTCGGCGAGAATACGGGATATTTGTCGGCGAAGGATGTTTATGAGCATATGGGCCGCAAGTACAGCGGGCTCAGCTTTGATACAGTTTACCGCAACCTGCGTGTCATGGAGGAACTGGGTGTGCTGGAGCAGGTGGTCTTTGAGGATGGCGTCAAGTTCAAAGGCAGCTGCAATCAGGATCATCACCATCACCATATGATTTGCCTTCAATGCATGAAGACTTACCCGATTCATTTCTGCCCGATGAATTTAACGGATACTCCGGATCAGTTCCGGGTGGTCAAGCATAAATTTGAGGTGTTCGGTTACTGCAAGGATTGTGAACAGAACCGTGAAGAAGAGACGGCACTTGCGGCGCACAGCAAAGAAGGGCACTGATTATGCCTATTATACGCAGAACGATCCAGGCCCCAATCCGCGTGTACCGCAAATTTATTTCGCCGCTTAAACCGGCGACCTGCCGCTTCTATCCGACTTGCTCAGCCTACGCGCTGGAAGCAATCGAAATCCATGGCCCGCTCAAGGGTTCGTGGCTTGCCGCGAAGCGAATTGGCAAATGCCATCCCTTCCATCCCGGGGGACTGGACCCGGTACCGCCGCGCAAAGAACACTCTGCCGGGGACGAAGCTGCTCCCACGACTTGACATGATGCCTGCATTGTGGGTATATTTTGGATAATAACATCAATTTCCGAGGAACGGATGAGTAGATCGGGACGTCCATTACAGAGAGCCGGGAACAGCTGGGAGCCGGTATGGTACGCAGGATTGAATATGGTCCGGGAGGAACTGTGTTCGAGCTGGAGCCGGATTGTTGCGGCTTAAGTAAGATAACAGCGTGTTCCAGCGTTAATGGACAGTTCCGCAAGGGAACTGGCGAAGCCTGTGTTCTGTGAAGAACCAGGGAACTTTGGGTGGTATCGCGTGAGTATACTCTCGCCCCATAAAGGGGCGGGAGTTTTTTGTGTTTATTGTGTTTGCCAAGACGAAAGGATGACATGAAATGAGCGATAAGAAAACTTTTTACCTGACTACGCCGATTTATTATCCGAGTGACAAGCTGCATATCGGGCATGCTTACTCTACGGTAGCTGGAGATGCTATGGCCCGCTACAAGCGCCTGCGCGGCTATGAGGTCCGTTATCTTACCGGTACGGATGAGCATGGGCAGAAGATTGAACGAAAGGCTGCTGAAGCCGGCAAGACCCCTCAGCAGTTCGTTGACGATATTGTCGTCGGCATTAAGGATCTGTGGCGCAAGCTGGATATTTCCAACGATGACTTCATCCGCACGACGGAAGAACGGCACAAGAAAGTGGTGCAGGATATCTTTGACCGCCTGCTGAAGCAGGGCGACATCTACAAAGGTGAATATGAAGGCTGGTACAGCATTCCGGATGAGACCTTCTACACCGAAACTCAGCTGGTGGATATCGAGCGGGACGCAAACGGTGCCATCACCGGCGGTAAAAGCCCGGACAGCGGCCACCCTGTCGAATTGGTCAAGGAAGCAAGCTATTTCTTCCGCATGAGCAAATATGCTGACCGTCTGCTGAAGTATTATGAAGAGAATCCGGAGTTTATCCTGCCGGAATCACGCAAGAACGAAATGATCAACAATTTCATCAAGCCCGGGCTGGAGGACCTTGCGGTCTCCCGTACAACCTTTGATTGGGGCGTTAAGGTCAAGGGCGACGAGAAGCATGTCGTGTATGTATGGATTGATGCATTGACGAACTATATCACAGCGCTTGGCTATGGCTCCGAGGACCGCAGCTTGTATGACAAGTTCTGGCCTGCGGATGTGCACATTGTCGGCAAGGAAATCGTGCGTTTCCATACGATCTACTGGCCGATCATCCTGATGGCGCTGGGCGAGCCGCTTCCGAAGAAAGTGTTCGCACACGGCTGGCTATTGATGAAAGACGGCAAAATGTCCAAATCCAAGGGTAATGTAGTGGATCCGGTCACGCTGATCGACCGCTACGGATTGGATGCGCTGCGTTACTATCTGCTGCGTGAAGTGGCATTTGGCTCGGATGGTACCTTTACGCCTGAAAGCTTTGTAGACCGGATCAACTATGATCTGGCCAATGACCTCGGCAATCTGCTGAACCGGACCGGGGCGATGGTTGAGAAATATTTTGGCGGCGAACTTCCGGCTTACGAAGGCAAGGTAACGGCGTTCGACGGCGAGCTTGAAGCGGCTGCGGGCAGCACCTATGCCAAAGTTGAAGAAGCGATGGAAAAAATGGAGTTCTCCGTGGCGCTTACCGCGATCGGGGCATTCATCAGCCGTACGAATAAATACATTGATGAGACCCAGCCTTGGGTGCTCGCGAAGGATGAGAGCAGAACCGGCGAGCTGGCTTCCGTCATGAGACATCTTGTGGAGGGCCTGCGCACCGCTTCGATTCTATTGCAGCCGTTCCTGACCAGCGCACCGGCGAAGATCTGGGAGCAGCTCGGCATTCAGCCGGGTGAGCTGACAGCCTGGGACAGCGGCAAAACCTTCGGCCTCATTCCAGCCGGAACGAAGCTGGCCAAAGGCGATCCAATCTTCCCGCGCCTCGATGTTGCTGTAGAGGTTGCCTACATCGCCGAAGCGATGGGTGCCGGCAAACCGGCGGCAGCAGAAGCGGAACCTGCAAGCGCTGAAAGCGGCGCAGCAGCTGAGCCGGAGGAAGAGCATAAGGAAGAAATCGGCATCGACGATTTTGCCAAAGCCGAACTGCGCGTGGCCCAGGTCATCGCCGCTGAGCCGGTGAAGAAGGCAGACAAGCTGTTGAAGCTGCAGCTTGATCTCGGTTATGAGCAGCGTCAGGTGGTGTCCGGGATTGCCAAGTTCTACACTCCAGAGGAGCTGGTGGGACAAAAGGTAATCTGCATCGTCAACCTGAAGCCGGTGAAGCTGCGCGGCGAGCTGTCGCAAGGCATGATCCTGGCCGCCTCCAAAGGCGACAAGCTGACGATCGCAACCGTACCGGACAGCATGCCAAACGGTGCAATTGTGAAGTAAACAGACTGTACCAGAACAAATAACGGGTCCAAATGGGCAAATCCCACTGACCCGCCGAACGACTGCAAGGGAACGCACGTAAGCCAGCAATGGCTGCGGGCGTTCCTTTTTGTTATGGATACAAGGGATACACAAAGCTTCGAAGCTGTAATTGACGCTGGCAGCGGAACGTTCGAGAGAACATGAGAGTTGACTTATCGTAACCATTACTATTATAATTCTCATAGTAAAATTTACGATTTAAGGAGTCGATAGTAATTATGTCTTTAACAAAACCACACAGAGGGCTGCTGCTGGTGCTTGCTCTGCTGGTAATCCTAACGCTTGCGGCCTGCGGTCCCAAGAGCAGCGGGAGTATCGTTGAGGGTAAAGTGAATGTAGTCACTACTTTTTATCCTATATATGAATTTGCCAAAGAAATTGGCGGGGAAGATGCCAATGTCATCAATCTGCTTCCGGTGGGTGTGGAGCCTCATGATTGGACCCCGCGCAGCCAGGATATCATCAATACTTCCAAAGCCCAGCTGTTTCTGTACAATGGTGCCGGACTTGAGGGCTGGGTGCCAAACTTCCTCAAAAGCCTCAACAGCGACAGTAAAGCCAAGGCTGTTGAAGTCAGCAAAGGCGTCGATTATATTATGACAGATGAAGAAGACGGGCATGATCATGGAGGCGAGGAACATGCGCATGAAGGTGAGGAACATGCGGATGAAGAGCATTCCGAAGAAACAGGCACCGACAGCCTGCATACAGATCCCCATACCTGGGTAAGTCCAAAATCCGCGCTTGTGATGGCTGAGAACATTAAAGAGAGCCTCCAGTCCGTCGATCCTGAGCATAAATCCGGTTATGAGGAACGTTATAACAAGCTTGCAGAGCGCTTGCAGGCGCTGGACAGCAAGTTTACGACAGAGCTTGCCAAGCTGCCGAATAAAGAAATCGTCGTGTCCCACCAGGCGTTTGCTTATCTCGCGCGTGATTATGGCTTGAAACAACATGCTATCATGGGCTTGTCCCCGGATGCGGAACCACGCGGGCAGGATTTGCTGGATCTGGCGGCTTTGGTAAAAGAGGAAGGCATCCGTTATATCTTCTTCGAGGAGCTGGTTTCCGACAAGCTGGCCAAAACCCTGGCTGGTGAAGCCGGTGTGGAGACGATGGTGCTAAATCCGGTTGAGGGACTTACCACCGAACAGGACAAGAATGGAGACAACTATTTCACATTAATGGAGAAAAATTTGCAAAATCTAATTCTGGCTTTACAATAGTAAGGAAAGTATAAGTGAAAGGCGGTACTTCACAATGCAATCGGTATCCTTGGACTGCCATCAGCATATGATCGAGATACAGGATCTTTCCTTCTCTTACGGAGAGCAGAAGGTGATTTCCAATCTGAATTACACCGTTAAGGAACGGGACTTCCTGGGAATTATCGGTTCCAACGGCGCCGGCAAAACAACCTTGCTGAAGATGATCGTCGGGCTCCTGCCCGCAACCAGCGGGGATATTAAATTATTCGGCCAGTCTGTCCGCAAGTTTAAGGATTGGGAGCGCATCGGCTATGTCCCGCAAAAGAATGCGTTCAACCCCTTGTTTCCGGCAACGGTCCGTGAAGTCGTGCTGTCCGGCTTGTACAACAATAAGAATCTGATCCGCAGAGTGTCCAAAGCGCAGCAGCGCCAGTGTGAGGACGCCCTTGAGGTAATGCGGATTCAGGATATCGCTGAGAAAAGAGTTGGCCAGCTGTCCGGCGGTCAACAGCAGCGTGTATTCCTGGCCCGTGCGCTGATCAACCATCCGGATTTGCTCATTTTGGACGAACCTACCGTCGGTATTGATGCCGAAACGCAAGCCGGGTTTTTCGACCTCATTATGCATATGCACGCCCATCATCATATGACTTTCCTGATGGTTTCGCATGACATCGACATGATCAAAAATTATCTGGGGCAGGAGCCGGTACAGAAAAACGGCAAAATCAATTTCTACTGCCGCCACTCTCATGACGTCCAGGATTGCGCCGTGGAGAACCTGCAGCATACACTTAGCTGATCCGGGGCTGTCACAATACACTTATTACTCCAAACCAGTTGCTGACATGCTAAAAAGCTGCAGTAAATACAAATATGCCGGATACCGTACCGTTAACCATCGGTCTGCCGCATCAGTAACTCAACCAGAAGCTAACTTTAGCAAGAAAACGCCTGATTTGGCATCTATGGACAGACTAATAACTTGATCTGCTGCATTATGTGCAGCAGAATAGCTACATATTTACTAGTTTTTATATTCTGATGTATTTCCTACATTAGAATTCAGTGAACGCACCATTATTCAGCCATATTGCTGCATTCTGCTGCACATAATGCAACAGAATTCCATATCAGCGCCAAAAGTGAGCAATCTATTGTATCATCTGCAGTAGATTGCTCTTCTCCGCTGAAACAAGCCGGTTTTCCCGTTGGTCATCCATTGTACAACATAGGATGACCAGGCTTTTGATCTTAGCCTTTGATCTTAGCCTTTGATCTTAGCCCTTGACCTTAGCCTTTGATCTAGCCTTTAATCTAGCCTTTGACCTTAGCCTTTGACCTTAGCCTTTGACCTTAGCCTTTGACCTTAGCCTTTGACCTTAGCCTTTATTCCGTACCCAGATCCCGCACCGGTAAAGCGTATCCCGTAAGGGAGGAAAAGCGTTCATTCCTCCGCTGTTACAAGATACCGCAATACACCTCTCCCACGCCAGTTGCACTTAAGCGGGTGTCCAGAGGGCAGAGCCCTTGGGGCCCTCCCTTGGAAGGGAGGGTTTGGGAGGGTTCGAAATTGTTTCAGACGAGGAGAATATATCTTGGAAATTCTATTCAGTGACTTTTTTCAACGGGCGCTTGCGGGCGGGCTGATGATCGGCATTACCGCGCCGCTTATAGGCGTTTTTCTTGTGCTCAGACGATTGTCGATGATCGGAGACACGTTGGCCCATGTGACCATCGCAGGTGTGGCGCTTGGCTTTCTGACCGGGTTTTATCCGCTGGGGGCAGGTCTGATTTTTGCGGTGGTGGCCTCCTTTGCCATCGAAAAGCTGCGCAAGGCGTACAAGAGCTACGCTGAGCTGTCCATCGCGATTATTATGTCAGGTGGGGTAGCGCTGGCTTCACTCTTTTTCACCTTAGGCAAAGGGTATAATGCGGATGTGATGAGCTATCTGTTCGGGAGTATCTATACGCTCAATAATACAGATCTGATTGTAGTGGGTATCGTGACGATTGCCGTAGTTGTAGTTGTGACGCTGTTTTTCAAGGAGTTTTTTCTGCTCAGCTTTGAGGAGGATGCGGCGAGTGTCAGCGGCCTGCCTGTGAAGCTGCTCAACATGCTCATTACGGTGCTTACGGCGCTTGTGATCAGTACGGCTATTAAGATTGTCGGTTCGCTGCTCGTGTCTGCGCTGCTGACGATTCCGGTGGCGATCAGTCTGCTGCTGTCACGCAGCTTCAAGTCTTCGGTTGTACTGTCGGTTATCATTGCCGAGATTGCTGTTGTGGGAGGTCTGGTAGTTGCGGGGGTGTGGAATCTGGCGCCTGGGGCAACAATCGTTCTGCTGCTGATTGCCCTTCTGACCCTGACACTAATCGGCAAAAAAGGATTGCCCACGTAAGTATGTAACTAGCAAAGTGACCCTGAACCCGGAAGGAGAGCTGCCGCTTTGTCGAACCTGAATGCAGGAATTGCTTTTGCCGCTGGTGTGGCGTCGTTTATATCACCTTGCTGTCTGCCGCTTTACCCTTCGTATTTATCTTATATTACCGGGTTGTCCGTGCAGCAGCTGAAGAGCGGCAGTAACAGCAAAGAGGTACGTTTCCGCACCCTGTCGCATACGCTGGCTTTTATCCTGGGGTTTTCAGTAGTCTTTTATACGCTCGGCTTTGGGGCCGGGCTGTTCGGGCAATTTTTCAACGGGCAGCGTGATCTGATCCGCCAATTGTCGGCTATCCTAATCATTGTGATGGGACTGTTCCTGCTGGGGATTTTTCAGCCACAGTTTCTGCTGCGGGAACGCAAGCTTGATCTGAAATGGAAACCGGCGGGTTATGCCGGCTCCTTTATTTTTGGCATCGGCTTTTCCGCGGGCTGGTCACCTTGTATCGGGCCGATTCTGACGGCAATCATCGCGCTGTCTGCCAGTGATCCGGGAACTTGGTTTACGATGATTACCGCATACAGTATCGGCTTTGCCTTGCCGTTTTTCGCACTGGCCTTCTTCCTGGGCGGGGCGAGAAAAATCCTGAAATATTCCAATGTGCTGATGAAGATCGGCGGCGCACTAATGGTCTTAATGGGGGTTTTGCTGTTTACAGATCAAATGTTCCGGATAACGATCTGGCTGCAGGGAGTCACGCCGGACTGGCTGATCTTCTAGCTTAGGTAAAATAATCAATTCCCGCTTCCGGGAAATGTTCAAAAATCCGCTCTGTGATGAACTCCCGCAGGGCGGTTTGCTGTTCGTCAGGGTACACATATTTATTCTGGCCCCAGCGGCCCCATTTCTTTTTGCGCTTTTCAATATCCATCTCCAGCTTTGATTTGGGGTAACGTTTCTCAATCACGGTTTTGGCCGTTTTGGTGAAACGGTGCTGAATCATCTCAAAAGTCAATCCTTTGCCCACATCCGGCGGAAGGGTTTTGGCCAGTTTCTCCAGCAGTTCCGCATAGCCTTTTTCCCAGCCGTCATGCCAGATAATCGGTGCGATGATAAAGCCCAGCGGATAACCGGCCCGGGCTACTTTTCCCGCAGCCTCAATCCGCTCCTCAAACCGTGAAGTAGCCGGCTCGAAGTTCTTGATGACATAGTCGGCATTCACACTGAAACGGATTCGTGTATGGCCGTTATGCTTCAGTTGAAGCAGCGGCTCAACATGCTGGTATTTGGTTACAAAACGCAGCCGCCCGAGCGGCTCTGCGGCCATGAAGCTGATCAGCTCCGTCAGGGAGCCGGTAATATGCTCCAACCCGAGCGGATCTGAAGTACAGGCGGCTTCAAACGTAGTGATTTCTGGAGCGCGCTCTTCGATATATTTTTTAGCGGCCTCGATGACGTCCCCGGTGTTCACATAGACACGGATATAGGGCTTGGCCCCCAGCGTGGTTTGCAAATAACAATAATGGCAATGTCCCATGCAGCCGGTGGCAATCGGAATCGCATAATCCGCGGACGGCTTGGACTGGTCAAAGGTCAACGTTTTGCGCAGGCCGACCACCAGTGTTCTTTTGGCGATTTTGTATTGCTCAACCTCGGTTTCGCCGGGCAGGTTCGTAATACGGTTATGCGAGGTCGTCATGCGGTAGGGGATGTTCTGGGCTTTGACCCATTCCATAATCCGTACTCCTTTGGGATAATTAAGCGAATCCGGCTCGAAAAAAACCAGCTCTGGAATGAAAAGACCGGTCGGCTTTTTCTGTCTTTTTACCGCGGGACGTTCGGGCGTTACTACAGTCATGGGTTCACGCTCCTTAGGGATGAGGATATCGTTATTGTGCCGGTTAAGGGCGGAATAAAATCATGGTAATCATCGCTATGCAGGGCAACAAGGGGCCGGAGGACTTGCCAAAGAGCGGCAGAAACATGTATCATTGTTAGAGCAAGGTTGGCCCCCGCGCCACGCTCATTATAGAAAAGAGGTAAACTTGAATGCCAACACCCAGCATGGAGGATTATTTGGAGCGCATATACAAGCTCATCGACGAGAAAGGATATGCGCGGGTTTCGGATATTGCCGAGGGACTGGAAGTACACCCCTCCTCTGTAACCAAGATGATCCAAAAACTGGATAAGGACGACTATCTCATCTATGAGAAATATCGTGGGCTTGTCCTAACGAGCAAAGGTAAAAAAGTAGGAAAACGTCTCGTTGACCGTCATCAGCTGCTGGAGGAGTTTCTTGGCCTGATCGGAGTACAGCAGGAGCATATTTATAAGGATGTGGAAGGCATCGAACATCATTTGAGCTGGGATTCTATCACGCGGATTGAAACGCTGGTGGAATATTTCCGGCGCGATGAAGCACGTCTCCAGACCTTATACGATATTCACCATGAGCTGGTCAGCGATTCTTAAACGAAGCAGATTTTTCTTGCTTTGCGCAACTTTTCCAGTTTTTTTACGTCAAAACGGGTAACGTTCTTTTTTTCTATGACCCCGTTTCCAAAGCAAACGGCCGTCTCCCTTATTTAAGGACGAGAGGGCCGTTTCTTTTTGTTTATACACATTTCAGAATGTAAACCTGGGAGGAATTATGAATTACCGAAAATGGATTGTAGGATTGCTGGTTTTTGTCTTGTGCCTGTCTGTAGGGTTACCCGGTGTCCGTGCGGCAGCGGTGCCTATTACGATTGAGCTGGATGGGAAACTACTAAGCAGTGATGTGCCGCCGTACATTACCGCTTCCAACGTAACACTGGTGCCTGTAGCTGTAGTCAGCAGGGGACTTGGCGCGACAGTGGATTGGAACCAGAGCAGCAAGACGGCCACGATCAGCAAAGGGAGCACTGTGCTGAAGCTGACCAGCGGCAGCACAACGGCCCTCGTGGACGGAGCTTCTATCAGCCTTGAAACATCAGTTCAGAGCCGGCAGGGCCGGGTGATGGTGCCGCTTCGTTTTGTAGGCGAACAGCTCGGGCTACAGGTGGCCTGGAATAAGGCAGCAAATAATATTGCCCTATACTCGAATACCGAAATTATCAGTCCTGTGACCCCGTCGGTTCCAACTACACCGGAAGCGCCTGCGGTGCCAACACCTACCGTGCCAACGCCAACGGTGCCGAAGCCAACCGTTCCTGAAATCCCGTCCATTCCGGGAGCAAAAACAGGCAAGGCGATGAAAGGGGCGTGGATCTCCACCGTATTCAATCTGGATTGGCCGTCGACCTCATCGGCAAACAATGCCGACAAACAGAAGAAAGAGTTCAACACCATGCTGGACAAGCTGCAGGCCACCGGCTATAACGCCGTATTTGTCCAGGTCAGACCGTCAGGGGACAGCCTGTATCCTTCGGTGCTTGTTCCCTGGTCCAAGGTGTTAACCGGAACGCAGGGGAAGAATCCCGGTTATGATCCGCTGGAGTACATGGTTAGCAGCACACACGAACGCGGTATGGAGTTTCATGCCTGGTTCAACCCGTTCCGTGCAACCACGGATGCCAGCACTTCAAGCCTTGCCAGCAATCATGTGGCCAAGGCCCATCCGGAGTGGATTGTAAAAGCAGAGAACAAGCTGTACATTAATCCGGGAATTCCTGAGGCGCGCCAGCATATTATCGACACGGTGATGGAGGTTGTCAAAGGCTACGACATTGATGGTGTGCATTTGGATGACTATTTTTATCCCTCCGGCTCTTTCGCCGATGACACGGCGTTCAATACATATAACGCCAAGGCTATCTCGAGTAAAGGGGATTGGCGGCGGGACAACATCAATGAATTTATCCGCCAGCTAGGCCAGGAGATTCATAGCGCCAAGTCAGATGTTTCTTACGGTGTCAGCCCGTTTGGCGTGTGGCGCAACAAGAAGGCCGACAGTACCGGCTCGGACACAACGGCAGGCGTATCAGCCTATGATGACATGTATGCGGATACCCGGACATGGATCAAAAACGGCTGGATCGATTATATTGCACCGCAGATTTACTGGAGTTTATCCTTCTCCGCTGCCCGCTATGACAAGCTGGTAGACTGGTGGGTAAATGAAGTTAAGGGTACCGGAGTGAAGCTGTACATTGGTCAGGCAGCTTATAAGGTTGGAGCAAGTGATCAGAAGGCCGAATGGCAGAGCGGCGAGCAAATCATCAACCAGCTCAAATATAACGAACAGTACGATGAGGTTGCCGGAAGCATTATGTTCCGTGCGAATGATATCGTCGTGCGTGATCCGTTCGGACTCTCCAGCTTATTGACGTTCTATTTCAAATCCTGATGAATTGCCGGCAATTGCAATCATAAGAAGTCATGAAACTACCCCCGTGCTCATAGATAAGCAATAGGATCTATGGAACGGGGGTAAACTCTGTATGGAGATTAATGCTGTGTTTGAAGGCGGTGGGGTAAAGGGAATATCGCTCGCGGGAGCTGTGGAGGCGACGGAACATGCGGGCCGCACCTTTCGTAAAGTAGCCGGAACCTCCTCGGGTTCCATTATCGCCTCGATGCTGGCTGCAGGTTATAACGGTGAAGCCATGAGCCGGATTATAAAAGGAACTTCTTTTTCTTCTTTTTTGAAACGGGGAGCGTTGTACAACACAGCTTTCGTAGGCCCTGCGCTGCGGGTGATGATTAAAAAAGGCCTGTACTCAGGAGAGGCGCTGGAATCCTGGATCCGCGGCATTTTGCGGGAGAAAGGCATTGTTACCTTCAGTGATTTACCGCGCGGAAAGCTGTCCATCATTACTTCGGATATCTCGAACGGACGAATTGTTGTCCTTCCGGACGGACTGGAGGAATACGGCATAACCCCAGGCGGGTTTGAAGTCGCCAAGGCAGTCCGTATGAGCTGCAGCATTCCTTATTTTTTCGACCCGGTTATGCTGCGTTTAAGCGGGCAGGCTGCCCGGGGGAAGTCATTCACTGAACAATTCGTTTATTTCGTGGACGGAGGACTGCTCAGCAATTTTCCGTTATGGCTGTTCGATGAGAAACAAGCAGGCTTTAAAAGTCCGGGGCACAACATCCCTACAGTCGGCTATCAGCTGATCGGGAGGACGGATCCCCAGCCTCACCGGATCACCGGTCCCTTCAGTATGCTGCAGGCGCTGGTTGGGACCATGCTGTCGGCCCATGATGAACGTTATATCGAAACAGAGAAACTTGTGCGGACGGTCAAAATTCCGACACTGGGGATTTCCACAACCAGTTTTCATATTTCCCCGGTGCAGGGTGATGATCTGTACGCGGCGGGATATAAGGCGGGGGAGGAATTCTTCAAAAACTGGAGGCCGCCCGTTCACAAGCTCTCCCAGTGAGTCTCCATCTTCCCACCGCAGCAATGGTATTAAAAAAGGCATCCCACACGTCAGTTATGCAACGTGGAGATGCCTTTTTGAAAAGATAAGAATTTATATGTTTCACGCTATAAATTATCCTTCTATTTCTCGCTGAAACGGATACCGTCCTTTTGAGGACGGCAAAGCCGTTTCCACTTTTGCTTACAGTTTTCTGCTTGAGCAGCAAGAACCTGTTAATGATATTTTGGAAGCTGATCGTCGCTTTTACCCTTGCTGCCCTCGATAACCTGGAACGGATAGCTTTTGCGTTTACCGGGTGCGGTTTGGGCTTTGCGTACCCCGGCCACTTTAGACATGGTTTTCTGTGAAGGCTTTACTTTTGTACGTGGTCTGCCGGGAGTCCGTGTTTTTCCCGCCGGTGTCATCTTGTAGCCATAATAGAGCAGACCGAATAACACCAAAGGAAAAATGAATACCGACAACGTTCCGAATACATCGCTCAACATTCCTGTAACGAGACCCAGTACCGCAAGCGATACCGAAATCCAAAAAATCAAAGCATGCCTCATAGGCCACTCATCCTTTCGCAGGATCCAATATGCCGCCTGACACTCTCACTTCTGAATATTCCCCTGCTTCAATTGCGGCATCAAGCTCCCGCATCCGGTTGAACGAGGCGATGGAGACTTCCACCATATCATCCTTTGGTTCCTTAGTGGTGAGCAGCTGCAGCCACAGCCCCGGATAACCTAAATACTTGAGACCCGGAATGTCGCGTACAGCGTTGGTGCCCTTCAGCACTTCAAACGATACACCAATGACGACAGGAAGGAGAATAATCCGCTGCAGTACGCGCTGGGTAAGGTTATCCCAAGGGACAACGGAGTAAATGATCACGCCCAGTACAATAGTCAGCATCATAAAGCTGCTTCCACAACGGTAATGCAGGCGGCTGTACTTCTGTACATTCTGAACAGTCAATTCCTCACCGGCTTCAAAAGCGCTGATGACCTTATGCTCGGCTCCGTGATACTGGAACAACCGCTTGACCACCGGGGTCTGCGAGATTGCCCATAAATAAACGAGCAGAAGAACCAGCTTGATCGCACCTTCTACGAGGTTGTGCAGAACATAGTTATCAAATGCATTGCCGAATAAAAAATCTTCAACGAATACCGGCACCAGCGTAAATATTACCTTACCGAAGAGAAAGGAGAGAATACCCATAACCGCCACGCCAAAAATCATGCCGAGGCTCCAGCCCTCATCCTTTTTCTTTTCTTTTTCTTTCTGTTGCTTGGCAAGCTCTTCCGGCTCTGTTTCATCCTCAGCATACGATTCCGCAGAGTAATTCAGATGTTTGGAGCCTTTGGCGCTGGAATCTATAATACTGACAATGCCGCGAAGCAGCGGAATCTTGCGCAGTTTAACGACCCAGCTCTTATCGCTTCTCGGCACCTCCAAAAATGTGATTTCCTGATTCTTCCTTCTTACGGCTGTTACGTTGATATGCTTGCCGCCGAACATGACGCCTTCAATAACGGCTTGGCCGCCGTAACTTGGAGTTTCTTGGGACAACCAATTCACCTTCCCATGTATTAATATGATTTATATAATACATTGTAACTAATTTATGCCCACATTGCTAGTTGGATTGCCTTTTCCTGTGCATACTAGCATTTAGAGAGCGGAGGGGCCTAAGGGCAACCTATATATTGAAAGTGAGGCAGTAAGATGAATAATGCAGGCAAGCAAAAATCGCAGCATACGAACCCTTTTTATTTTGCCATTGAACTGGGCTTTTTTGCCGGAATAATCTGGGGAGGGATCCGCTGGCTGATGTATGCCTTTCATTTCACCAAGGTTCTTCCTGGTTTTTTGGCCGAGCCGTTCTTTAAACATGAATTTCTGATGACAGCGGCCGGGCATTTGGCCGGATACCTGTCTTTTATCGTGTTCTCGGTAGCCGCATCACTCTTTTATGTGCTGATCTTCCGCAAGCTGAAGGGCCCCTGGCCGGGGATTATTTACGGGGTTCTGTGCTGGTCCGCGCTCTTTCTTGCCGGGTCGTGGCAATTTCTCATGCAGCCTCCGTTCAGGTTGCCTTGGAACTCTGTAATCAGTGAATTTTGCATCTTTTTACTCTGGGGTTTGTTCATCGGCTATACCGCGGCGATCGAGTATACGGATGAGCGGAAACGCGAGCAGCAGACAAGCCTGGCTTAATGGCCCGAAAAAACTTCTCAAGGGCATGACCCTATGTTAAAATACAATGTGGCTATTTCGAGAGGAGAATGAAAATGGGCAACGAGCGCGTCTCCAAGCTGCGTACGGTTTTGCAGGAACAGGGATTGGATGCGATGTTAATAACCAGCGGCATCAACCGCCGCTATTTGAGCGGATTTACCGGCTCTTCCGGTTATGTACTGGTGACCGGTGATGACAGTTATCTGCTGACCGACTTTAGGTACATGACACAGGCTGCAGAGCAGGTGAACGGACTTAAAGTGGTTCAGCATGGTGCGAAATTCATTGACACTGTACGCGAACTGCTGCCGCAGGGCAGCAATATCCGTGTCGGCTTTGAACAGGATGATGTAACCTTCAGCGCTTACACCGCATATGCTGCGGCTCTGCAGCCTGCGGAACTGGTTCCAGTCTCCAAAGCAGTTGAGAACCTGCGCATGTTCAAGGACAAGGAAGAGCTGGCCGTCATGCAGCGGGCAGCGGATTTGGCGGATGCAACATTCAGCCATATTCTGAATGTGATCAAGCCCGGCATGACCGAGCGTGATGTAGATCTGGAAATGGAATTCTACATGCGTACCCATGGCGCTACTTCTTCATCGTTTGACACCATTGTGGCTTCCGGTGAACGTTCGGCAATGCCTCATGGCGTGGCAAGCAGCAAGGTCATCCAGAACAACGAATTCGTAACCTTCGATTTCGGTGCGCTGCTGGACGGCTACTGTTCGGATGTAACCCGCACCATTGCGCTGGGAACTCCGGATCCCAAGCTGAAAGAAATCTATGATATTGTACTTGAAGCGCAGCTGCACACGCTGGCTAACATCAAGCCGGGTATGACCGGACGGGAGTGCGACGCTTTGGCGCGTGACATTATTACCCGTTATGGTTATGGGGATTATTTCGGCCACAGCACAGGCCATGGCCTTGGCATGGAAGTCCATGAATGGCCGCGGTTGTCCAAGCTTGCTGATGAAATTATGCAGCCGGGTATGGTAGTAACTGTGGAGCCGGGCATTTATTTGGAAGGCCTTGGCGGTGTGCGCATTGAGGACGACATCGTGATTACAGACAGCGGCATTGCGCTGCTCACACATTCGTCCAAAGATTATACGGTATTGTAAGGATCGCTTGAACAGGTAAATTATTGATTCCAGGAGGGATTTTTTGTGATTTCAGTTAACGATTTCAAAACAGGCTTGACCGTAGAGGTAGAAGGCGACATCTTTACCGTACTTGATTTCCAGCACGTTAAACCAGGTAAAGGTGCGGCATTTGTTCGCTCCAAACTGAAGAATCTGCGCAACGGCAACACTGTAGAACGTACATTCCGTGCAGGTGAAACTATTGGCCGGGCGATCATCGAGAACCGTGGTGTGCAATATCTGTATGCCAGCGGTGCGGAACATGTATTTATGGACAACGAAACTTATGATCAATTCGAATTGTCTGCCAAGCAATTGGAATGGGAGCTTAATTTCCTTAAAGAAAACATGACTGTGAACATCGTCAGCTACCAGGGCGAAATTCTCGGAATCAACCTGCCTACCAGCGTTGAGCTGAAGGTTGTAGAAACAGAGCCGGGCATCAAGGGTAACACGGCTCAGGGCGCTACTAAATTTGCTAAGGTAGAAACCGGATTGAACGTTCAGGTTCCTCTTTTCATTAATGAAAACGACGTGCTTCTGATTGATACCCGCGAAGGTAAATACATCTCCCGCGCGTAAGATTTGTCCTGCCTTAACTTACATTTATACCAACCGGCCTCCCTCGCATCCTGCGGGGGAGGCTTTTGGCTACCCGGGTAAGGCAGTCTGGTAAATCACGGAAAGAAACGGGAATTGGGCGCTTTTTTTGTGAAACCATTAACGCATGATATGGTTTTCGTATTATACTGGTTTAAAGCGGGAAACCAAATATAAGCTACTACATAGAGCGAAATAGGGAGTGAATGGGACTTTGTCACTTTATGTCATGAAATTCGGAGGCAGCTCCGTCGGCGATATTGAACGCATGCAGCGTGTCGCCAAACGCATCGCAGACAAGCAGGATGAAGGGCACCGCTGTGTTGTGGTTGTATCCGCCATGGGGGACACCACGGATGATCTAATCGATCAGGCGAAGCAGCTGAACGCTCAGCCGCCCGCGCGTGAAATGGATATGCTGATGACGACGGGGGAACAAATCTCTGTTGCGCTTCTTTCCATCGCATTGCACGGAATCGGCCGCAATGCCGTATCGTATACGGGCTGGCAGGCCGGCTTCGTCACCGATGAGACTCACGGCCGGGCACGGATCAATGAAATTGATCCCCACCGCGTGCTGGAGTCGCTGGAGCGCGAGCAGATCGTTATTGTAGCCGGATTCCAGGGGATGACCCAGAGCGGCGAAATTACCACGCTGGGCCGCGGAGGTTCGGATACGACAGCCGTAGCGCTGGCAGCCGCCATCAAAGCGGATGTATGCGAAATTTACACGGATGTGGACGGCATCTACTCCACAGATCCGCGCATCGTGAAGAGAGCGCGCAAGCTGAAGGAAATCTCTTATGATGAGATGCTGGAGCTGGCTAACCTGGGAGCGGCAGTACTACATCCGCGCGCCGTGGAATATGCCAAACGATATCAAGTGAAGCTGGTCGTCAGATCGAGCTTTAACCATAATGAAGGTACTGTTGTGAAGGAGGAAGCGAGCATGGAGCAGGGAGTAGTAGTTAGCGGAATTGCCTATGACAAGAACGTGGCGCGGGTCAGTATTCTGGGAGTGCCTGATGTTCCCGGCGTATTGGCCCAAGTGTTCGGCAAGCTGGCCGAAGAAGGCGTTGACGTAGATATTATCGTACAGAGCGGCGTGCAGAATGAGAAAGCGGATTTCTCCTTTACGGTGGCGCTTAGCGAGCTCGCACGGGCCAAGGAAGTGATCGAGGGGCTGCACAGCGCCTTGCCTTACCGGGAAGTCACTTCAGAGGATAATCTCGTCAAAGTATCGATCGTAGGCGCAGGTATGGTCAGCCATCCGGGTGTGGCCGCGCAAATGTTCGAGGTCATTTCCCAAGAGGGTGTAAGCATTAAGATGGTCAGCACCTCCGAGATCAAGGTATCTTGCGTGATTGAATCCGGCAATCTGCAGCAGATTATTCAGGCGCTTCATACCGCCTACAATCTGGATACAGAGGAGCAAGCCTTCGTCGGGGGTCCGCAGGACCGCCGCTAAATAACAAAAAGTCCTATTCCCGCTATAAAAGTGGTGAATAGGACTTTTTGTTATGGGCAGCTTTCCGCTGCTGTTATCCGAGACGCCGGAACCGGCCGACAATCTCTACGGTCTGCAGAACATTGACGAAGGACTTTGGATCGGTTTCCAGAATTGTTTTTCTCAGTTCGGCAAGCTCATATCGGGTCGTTACAGTCATCAGCATTGTATTGCCTTCATGACTGTAGCCGCCTTCCGCATTGACGACGGTAACGCCGTGAGGCAGAAGCTTGAGGCGGGTCAGCATCTTTTCCCGTTCCTTCGTGACGATGAAGCAGGTCAGCTTGATGTGGCGGCTGTGGATCATATCGACTACACGGCTCTTGACGAAAATACAAAGCATAGCGTAAAGGGCAGAATCCCAGCTTTTGAAGAAGCCGAGGCTAAGGATTACCAGACCATCCATTACAAAGAGTACGGTGCCCATTGGAATATCGTGTTTGCGCGTAATAATAGAGCCAAGTATATCAAAACCCCCGGAAGAACCCCCTGCACGAAGCGAGAAGCCTACCCCGCCCGCAATTATTACCCCGCCGAAGATACTGGCAAGGATCGGGTCCTTGGTCAGTTTCACCAGGGGGATGACGGTCAGAAACCAGGTAGTGGCTAGTACCGAGAGCATGCTTAAGCAGATATATTTCTTCCCTACGGCAATGAAGCCCCAGATCAGAATTGGAAGATTGATACCAAAATAGAACAGTGAGATGTACTTCGGATTCGTTAAATAACCAAGGATGGATGCCGTCCCTGCTACCCCGCCACTTAGCAGCTGATGAGGAATAAGGAACAGCCGGAGTCCGCTCGCCACCAGAAAGGCCGAGAAAATAATGATGGCCACATCCCTCACCTGTTTGGCTACTGTGTTTGAAACAAGCGGTACTACGAAATTACGAACTTGCATGACATAAATCCCCTCTTTTTCCGATGTCTTTATCCAACTATAACAATGTAACAAGAAGCTTGAAGCGATAAGTACGCTTGTAGTTTATCCCACAGGCCGCCCTTATATTTTCCAGCTCCTTTTTTTCAGGCACTGCAAAATTTATTTTATCATACTGATGATATTTTTTTATAGAGGGATTCACTATGATTTCTTTCACATCTTCCAATTGAAAACCGCCCATTTCTTATTGTCTAAAGTAGGCAAGTCCAGCATATCCATGGATAACAGCAAGTTTTCCCGCGGGTGAAGTCTGGCAGGTTGCAATTCAATTTCCAATTGTAAAAAAGGAGTTGAACAGATTGGACAAGTATGTGAGCTGGATGGCGGCGCTTCGGCTGCTCTCAGGCAGTGTGGAAATAACGGCTGCGCTGATCATGCTGCGGCTGAATCAGGTGGACAAGGCACTGGCGGTCAATTCCGGGCTGGCTCTGGTCGGACCTACGATACTAATCTTAACGACGGCGGTTGGTCTCACAGGGATGGCGCAGGAGCTGTCCTGGGGCAAGCTGGGCTGGATTGGCTGCGGGGTAGCCTTTCTCTTAATCGGGATTCTGAAAAAATGATAGATGATAGTCATAAAGCACAGGTACAAGCATAAATATGGAATAAAGCTATTAAAGTAGAGGACAACTTGGGGGTACTCTGTATGGCTAACGACTGGCTTTTATTGTTTCCCGAAAAAGTAAGGGCGCTGCTGAGAGGACTTCCTGTTCATTTGCTGGACAAGGTGGAGGAAATCCGGGTCCGCGAAGGGCGTCCGCTGGAGATCAACTATTCCGGCAAATATCATTTCCTCACCGGCGACGGCAGTCTGACCCAAAGACCCGAAGAAGCGTACAAGCCAAGCCGAGAGGACACTCACCGGTTGCTTGACCTGATCAGCAATCATTCGCTCTATACGATGGAAGAAGAACTGCGCAAAGGCTTTATCACCATCCCCGGCGGACATCGCATTGGTCTTTCCGGCCGGACCGTCTTAAGCGGCGGCGGCGTGGAACACTTGCGGGACATCACCGGCTTCAATGTCCGGATCGCCCGTGAGCTGCCCGGCATTGCCGACGGAATTCTGCCCTACCTGCTGGAAAGGGGGAGGCAGCGGGTCATGCACACGCTGATCCTCTCGCCGCCGCAGCATGGCAAGACTACCCTGCTGCGCGATCTCGCCAGGCAGATCTCGACAGGGAGCCCAAGAGGGCGGGAGGGCAACCGGCCGGGACTGAAAGTCGGCATCGTCGATGAACGTTCGGAAATCGCCGGCAGCCGCCGCGGCATCCCGGCCTTTGACGTGGGTCCGCGTACGGACATCCTCGACGGCTGTCCCAAGGCGGAAGGCATGATGATGATGATCCGCTCCCTGTCGCCCGATGTGCTGATCGCCGATGAAATCGGCCGCCCTGAGGATGCCGAAGCCGTCACCGAAGCGCTGCACGCCGGCATCTCGGTAGTGGCCTCGGCCCACGGCAAGGAAGTGGCCGAGCTGGCCCGGCGGCCCGGCCTTGGCGGATTGCTGGAACATCATATGTTCGAGCGTTACGTCATCCTGCACCGGACGGACGCCGGGCTGTCGTTCCGCATCCTGGACGGGCAGAAACGCGGGCTGCTGCTGGTCTCGCCTGAAGAGCGGCTGGGCGGTGACCGCCATGCTTAAGCTGTTCGGAGCCGTGCTGATCGTGCTGGCGGGTACGCTGGCCGGGTTCAAGCGGGCTGCGCAATATGCTGACAGGCCCCGGCACATCAGAGGCCTTATCGCAGCGCTGCAGCGGCTGGAGACCGAGATTCTGTACGGCTTCACCCCGCTCCCGGAAGCACTGCGCCGGATTGGGCTGCAGTCCAAGGATCCGCTGAGGGCGTTTTTTATGAGAGCGGCTGAAGAGATGAGCCCGCCACATGACCGCAGCGCCGAGGAAGCCATCCAGCGGGCTATGGATGCCCACTTCAAAACCGCCTCCCTGAAGGGAACGGAGCAGGAGATCCTCCGGCAGCTGAGCTGCACGCTCGGCACCAGCGACAGGTCGAATCAAAGCACGCATATCGCGCTGGCTTTGCAGCAATTGAAGCAGGAGGAGACAGTGGCCAGAGAAGATCAGGGCAAATATGAAAAAATGAGCAAAAGCCTGGGTCTGCTGCTTGGAGCATTGATCGTCATTTTGATCTTTTAGCGAGGTGCCAGGAATGAATATTGAAGTCAATGCGATCTTTCAGATTGCCGGCATCGGCATCATCATCGCCATGATTCACACGGTGCTCAAACAGATGGGTAAAGAGGACATCGCCCATTGGGTGACGATAGTCGGGTTCATCATCGTGCTGTTTATGGTGATCCGCATGCTGGACGGACTGCTCCAGGAAATCAAAACGATTTTTCTTTTTCAATAGGCAGGCCTTATGGAAATCATTCAAGTGGTAGGAATAGGGCTCCTGTCAACGGTTCTGATCCTTGTTCTGAAGGAACAAAAGCCCATGTTCGCCTTTCTGCTGACCACTGCGGCAGGCATTCTGATCTTCCTGTTCCTGATCGGCAAGATCGGCACGATTCTGGGCACGCTGGAGCGGGTGGCGGAGTCCTCCGGGATGGAAATGATCTATCTCAAAACCGTGTTTAAAATCATCGGGATTTCCTATATCGCGGAGTTTGGAGCGCAGATTGTGCGTGATGCCGGACAGGAATCCATCGCCTCCAAAATCGAGCTGACCGGCAAGGTGCTGATCATGGTGCTTGCCGTACCGATCATCAGCATTATTATCGAAACGGTGATGAAGCTCCTGCCCGCCTGATCCGTGACCCTTAGTAAAAAAAGCCAGAGAAAGGCGGGAGGAAAGGATATGCGTCAACGCAGTATTTTTCGTCCGCCAAAACTAAAAATGCTGCTGCTGCTCCTGCCCTGCCTGCTGTTTCTGTGGTGTGCGGATACCGCCCGGGCTACAGCCGCTGCGCCAACCAATGCGCCAATTACCTCACCAACGTCTTCACCCACCCAGGGAGGAACTTCCTCTCCAGTGGATCAGTGGGTGAAAGGGCAAATGCAAAGTCTGCCGACAGACAAGGTGGAGTCGTACTGGGACCAGCTGATGAAGGATTACGGAGGATTTTTTCCGGACGGGAAGACTCCTTCGCTGATGGATATGCTGCTGCCGGGGGAGAAGGGACTCAGCTTCAAAAGCGTGCTGACCGGACTGACCTCCTACATGTGGCACGAGGTGCTGTACAACGGCAAGCTGCTGGTGACGATCGTTATGGTCAGTGTGCTCAGCATGATTCTGGAGACGCTGCAGACCGCTTTTGAACGGAAATCAGTCAGTAAAATCGCCTATATGCTCTGTTACATGGTTGTGCTGGTCATCGCCGTCAACAGCTTCAATATCGCAATCGGTTATGCCAAGGATGCCATCGACCGGATGATCGATTTCATGATGGCGATGATCCCGCTGCTCTTCGCGCTTCTGGCTTCGATGGGCAACATCGTTACGGTGTCGGTTACCCATCCGCTGATCGTTTTCATGATCCATGCGGTGGGCACGCTCATCCACACCGTCGTGTTCCCGCTGCTGTTCTTCTCGGCGGTGCTGCATCTGGTGAGCGCAATGTCCGAGAAATACAAGCTGACCCAGCTGGCCAATCTGCTGCGCAACATCGGAGCGGGCTTGCTCGGCGTACTGCTGACGGTGTTCCTCGGAGTCATTTCTGTCAGGGGGATCACCAGCTCGGTTACGGACGGGGTGACCATCCGTGCCGCCAAATACATTACGGGGAATTTCGTGCCGGTTATCGGCAAAATGTTCGCGGACGCCACCGATACGGTGATCTCGGCCTCACTGCTGGTGAAGAATGCCATCGGGTTGTCGGGCGTCATTATCATCCTCTTCCTTTGTGCTTTTCCGGCGATCAAAATCCTGGTTCTCGCGCTGATCTACAATGTGGCCGCAGCAGTCATGCAGCCGCTGGGCGAGACACCGATTGTAACCTGCCTGCAGACGATCGGCAAAAGCATGATTTATGTATTCGCGGCGCTGGCCGCCGTATCACTGATGTTCTTCCTGGCCGTCACGATCATGCTGACGGCCGGCAATGTCACCGTCATGATGAGGTGAATAGGGAACAGCTTCAAAGCGGTTTTTTCTCCGAAGTGAGTATTGTCGAAGTGAGTTCTGCGATGCAGTCCTAAGAAAACTTGTAGGAGGTAGACAATGACCTGGTTGGGCGGATGGCTGCGGGAGCTCATTCTGGTGGTGCTGATGGCCGCCTTCGTGGAAATGCTGCTTCCGAGCAAGTCGATGGAGCGTTATGCCAGGCTGGTGCTCAGCCTGCTGGTCCTGCTTACTATGCTGAGCCCGATCGTCTCTTTTCTGAAAGGAGATGCTGCAGCAGAGCTGAGTGTGGCGATGGTGCAGCAGGAGAAACACGGCGGTCTTTTGTCCGGTGCAGGTGACGGGGCAGACTCGCTGGAGAAAATCCTGGCGGACGGGCGGAGGCTGGCTGCGGGAGCGAAGGAACAAAGTCTGAAGCTGGCCGCCGAAGAGGTGGCTGGGCAGATGAGAGACCAGATTGCCGGCAGCACAGGGGTAGGCGGGGCGAAAGTCACCGTAACACTTGGGATGGGCAAGGCTCCCGGGGAGGGCGGCGGTGAAGAGGTTCCGTTAATCTCTTCGGTGACCGTCTCCCTGCCGGCAGCAGCTGGAGCAGTGGAGGCTGGGGGTACAGGTGCGGAATCAGACAATGGCGCAGGCACAGCAGAGCCGATCATCATCCAGCCGGTGGAACCTGTGCAGGTTAGCCTGGGCGGTGAAGAGGGAGAGGCAGCTGAGGTTGGAACGGAAGCCGGGACATCGGTTGAAGACAGCCCCAGTGCAAATACCGATGAGGAATTGATCATCAAGCTGCTGGAGCAGAACTGGAATTTAGACCGCGATGCGATCCATATTCAAGGCGGTAAAAACGGCGCCGAGAAATTATAAATATAGCTCTACCAATACGGCATACGCCGGTAACCGGAGGAGGGATAAGAAGTGGGCAATTGGCTGAAGAAACTGGAGCAATGGGCAGGGGGCGGGTCCGGCAGTCCGAAAAGGAGTCATACCTTCCGCTGGCTGATTATTTTGGGACTGCTGGGTGCGGCAATTATGCTGTTCAACTCCTTCGTGAACGTGAAAAAGCTGGACAGCGAGAACACTGGAAGAGAACCGCCGGTAAGCGAGAGTTCGCAGGCGACCCTGCAGCAGGGGGAATTGAGCACTCCCAATTCATTTGATGGCATTGAGCTGGCAATGGAGAACCGCACGAAAGAAATTCTGGAGAAAATCGTTGGTGTAGGCACGGTCGATATTATGGTCACTGTGGATTCTACTGAAGAAATTGTCGTGGTCCGGGATATGAACGATTCCCAGCAGCAGAGCGAAGAGACCGATGCCAACGGAGGCAAACGGCACACCACACAATACACAAGGGATGGCGAGATCGTCACCTACAGCCAATCGGGCGACGAAACCCCGATTATAACCAAACGGATAAAACCCCAGGTGCGCGGCGTTCTCGTCGTTGCCAAGGGAGCGGAGAACAAAGTCGTCCGGGGATTGATTGAAGAGGCTGTCGAGAAGGGTTTGAACGTGCCTAGCTACCGCATATCCGTAGTGCCGCGCAAGCAGGAGCAGTGAATGATTACATGCACAAACTTTGAGGAGGAATAAAAAATGAAGGGCAAAAGACAAACGATTTGGTTGGTATCCATGCTCAGCTTAATGGTTGTGCTTTCCGCATACTATTTATTCACAGAGGACTCCGGGGCCTCGGTCCCCCAGGAAACAGCGGGAAGTATTCAAGTGGATAACCTCAAGGAAACTGGCGCGAATTCATCAGTACTGGATAACGGCTTGGTCATCAATGAAGTGGACACAAAGGATGCAGTTACTGCTGATGCCGGAACAAAGGGTACAGCGGACGACAACACAGCTGTCACTGCTGATGACAGCACAGATGACAGCACTGTCACTGCGAAAGGTGACAACGATGATACCGCAGTAAAAGATGACAGCACCCTGCCGGCGAATGCCAAAGGTGAAGACACCGATAAGACAGCGGCCGCAAAGGACGACAAATCAAGCGATTCGAAAACCGCAGCAGCCGATAAAGATACTGCAGCAGCTTCCACAGAGAAAACTCCAGTCAAGGGCGACGATGAAATTCTGGATGAGGTAGCCTCCCAGAGTGTTTCTGCAAGCAGCCTGTTCAACAACTACCTCTATGAACGCGAGCAGCAGAATCTGAAGAATTACAACGATTTGCTGGCCCTGATCAATGACATGGACAAAACCCCTGCCGAAAACGCAGTTGCCCATGAACAGCTGAACAAGCTTGAAGAAAAAGAAACCAAAATCACCGGAATTGAAGAGCAACTGCAGAAAAAATACGGTGAAGCCATTGTCAAAGAAGAATCCGGAGATGCTTATACCGTGGTGGTGCTGAGCGAGAAGCTGGATGTGAAGCAAGCTGTTGGAATCGTGGATCTCGTGATGAAGGAACTAAGCGTTTCCCAGGATAAGATCAGAGTCCAATATGTCAGCGAGCAATAATCAGCCTGTCGAAAACCAAAGAAAATGCCGAAAGAGCCCGGGCGCACCCCGGGCTCTTTCCATTTCTATCGTTTGTGATATAATACATAAAGTTATCTTGACCGTATCAGAAGAGTGGCTTCGAGAGAAAGCTGAAGGAGTGAACTATTAAATGTTCAAGTTAAGCGAAATTAAGGAATTGATTAAATTGTTGGACCAGACCTCCTCCGTACACGAGTTGGAGATTGAAAGCGAAGGAATGAAGCTGGCTATTCGAAAACCGGATCGCCCTGAAGCTGATGGAACAGCAATACAGGCGACTCCTTATGGCTATCCCTTTACGCAAGCACCGCAGCCGCAAAGTCCGCAGCAAGTTGCACCTACGGCCGTTTATGAGATCCCTGCTGCACAGCAGCCGCCATCTTCACCCGCTGAAGGCGCATTACATAAAATTGTCTCACCGATGGTAGGGACTTTCTATAGTGCCGCTTCACCGGAAACCCCGTCTTTTGTTAATGTCGGCGACCGGGTCAGCGAGAAATCAACGGTCTGCATTATTGAAGCGATGAAGCTGATGAATGAGCTGGAGGCTGAAGTGCGCGGAGAGATCGTCTCCGTCCTTGCCGAGAACGGCCAGCTTGTGGAATACGGCCAGCCGCTGTTTCTGGTGAAACCGGAATAAAGCACGCTGAACTTGAGGAGCTTGCAAGCTTCGTTAAACTTTGGGAGGAAACGCATGAACATTCAAAAAGTGTTGATTGCCAACCGCGGCGAAATCGCGGTCCGCATTATCAGGGCCTGCCGTGAACTGGGCATTTCCACCGTGGCGGTCTATTCGGAGCCTGACCGGGATTCACTGCATGTCCGGCTGGCTGACGAAGCTTACTGCATCGGCCCGATGCTGTCGAAGGATAGTTATCTGAATTTTACAAATATTATGAGTGTAGCCACGCTTACTGAATGCGATGCCATTCATCCCGGCTACGGTTTTTTGGCTGAGAATGCCGATTTCGCAGAAATCTGCGGATCCTGCAATATAACCTTCATCGGACCGTCCCCTGACGCGATTACGCGTATGGGCGACAAGGCTGTAGCCAAGGAGACGATGAAGCTGGCTGGCGTGCCGATCATTCCCGGCTCTGACGGGCTGGTGGGCGATGTGGAGGAGGCTATTATGCTGGGCCGCGATATCGGATATCCGATTATCGTAAAGGCTACCGCAGGCGGCGGAGGCAAGGGCATCCGCATTGCCGAAGATGAGGAATCACTCGTGAAGCAGATTACCGCCGCACAGCAGGAAGCACAGAAGGCTTTCGGCAATGCAGGCGTGTACCTGGAGAAATTCCTGACCGGCATGAAGCATGTGGAGATTCAGATCATTGCCGATAACCACGGCAATGTTGTCCATCTAGGCGAACGGGATTGCTCCGTGCAGCGCCGCCGCCAGAAACTGGTGGAGGAAGCTCCATGCTCCGTACTTACGCCGGAGATCCGCGAAGCTATGGGCCAAGCAGCAGTGCGGGCCGCACTGGCGGTCAATTACTCGGGAGCGGGTACACTGGAGTTTCTGCTGGGTCCGGACGGACAGTTTTATTTCATGGAGATGAATACACGGATTCAGGTTGAGCATCCGGTAACGGAGATGGTTACGGGTGTTGACCTGATCAAGGAAATGATTTCTGTGGCTGAAGGGAATCCGCTGTCCTTTACACAGGAAGATATCGTGATTAACGGCTGGTCCATTGAATGCCGTATTAATGCAGAGGATCCGGAGCGTAACTTCATGCCTTCACCGGGCAAGATTGGCTTTTATCTGCCTCCGGGCGGACTGGGTGTACGTGTAGACAGCGCAGCTTATCCGGGATATACAATCTCACCTTTCTACGACTCGATGATTGCCAAATTGATTGTCTGGGCGCCAACGCGCCAGGAAGCGATTGCGAAGATGAAGCGTGCGCTTGCTGAATTTGCCGTGGAAGGCATACATACTACAATTCCTTTCCATCAGAAGCTGCTGGAGCACCCGGTATTTCTGGACGGCAATTTCGATATCAAATTCCTCGAAGAGTATGAAATTTAGGACGGCTTCTCATTGTTTGTCATAAAGTTCGGCAAATGATATAGTATGTTTAATAAGAGACGTGCTTGGCGCTTGAAATTGTGAACAACTTTTTGATTGAAAGGTGTGAAGTCCAAAATGAGTACATTGCCGACAGAATTCGAACGTACGGAGATCGGTGAGATCCAGATCGCTCCTGAAGTGATCGAGGTTATCGCAGGTTTGGCAACCGTAGAAGTTAAAGGTGTGGCTGGCATGAGCGGCGGCTTTGCCGGAGGAATCGTGGAGCTTCTCGGACGCAAGAACCTGTCCAAGGGCGTTAAGGTAGAGGTTGGCCAACGTGAGGCGGCTGTAGATGTGTCCGTCATTATTGAGTACGGCAACCGTCTCCCTGAAGTGGCTGCAGAAATTCAGCGCAACGTGAAACGTTCCATCGAGACAATGACAGGTCTGACCGTTGTGGAAGTGAATGTGCATATTCATGATGTGCAGTTCAGAAACAACAACACTGCAGACAAGAGTGAAGATACAGATGCGGTTCTCCGCGTGAAATAAGGGCCTGCGTTCTTCCATAAACCCCCGACAGCACCGTCGAGGGTTTACTCTAATTTAAGGAGGTTATGTGACTCGTGGCAAAAATTTTGGACAGACTTCTGCTGTTTCTGTACAGCTTAAGTATCGGAATATTATCAGTAATTGCCATCCTCCTCTTAAGCGGCGCTATTCCGGATACGCTGGAGATTCCGGATGACCCTGCAGCGTATATAACCGTAATTGCCGTGGCTGTTATCCTGTTCTTGCTCAGCATCCGTTTCTTCTACATTTCTTTGCGCCGGGACCGCGCCTCGATGCCTTCGGTGGATCAGCGCACGGAGTATGGGGATATTCAGATCTCTATAGAGACCATTGAGAATCTGAGCCTCAAGGCTGCCGGTAAAGTAAAAGGGATCAGGGATTTGAAATCGCGCATTCGCGTTTCACAGGCCGGTCTTGAAATTATGATCCGTGCAGTGGTGGACGGCGAGCATTCCCTTCCGCTGCTTACAACAGAAGTGCAGCGCCAGGTGCATGAATTCGTGCAGGAAACGACCGGGATTCCGGTTGCTGACGTTTCTGTATATATTGCCAACCTTACTCAGTCTCCAAGCTTCAAAAGTCGAGTGGAATAGAGGTGAGTTTCCCTATGTTCTGGAGAGAAGTATGGGAAAGTCACGGGGGTAGAATTGCTGGAGTCACCTTCGGCATCGTTCTCGGATTGATTTATTTGATTAGCGGTTTTTGGGATATGCTGTTCTTTGCACTGGTAGTGTTCATCGGATATACGTTCGGCAAAAGAAAGGATACCGCACAGGGTCCCCTGTTTCAG
This sequence comes from Paenibacillus paludis, assembly GCF_042610515.1. Lineage (NCBI taxonomy): Bacteria > Bacillati > Bacillota > Bacilli > Caryophanales > Paenibacillaceae > Paenibacillus > Paenibacillus paludis. The sequence continues at coordinate 226,863 of NZ_JBGJZP010000002.1, read as the reverse complement.
TGGCAGGAGCTCGTAGCGCGGCTGTCCGGACGCTGGCGTCCCTTCAAGTGAACCGCTATAGTCTTTCTCCCGGAGCTGGAACCCGTTCGTTAGAGTTGCCTGTTTTGCGGAAGAAGGGCTGTGCGGTTTTTTTTCTGGAGCAGGGCGGTAATCGGCTGGAACATTGTGGGATTTGCCCACAGCAGTAAGCTCAATTAGCTCTGGCTAGTAGTTGAGATTAGGCCACAGGCTTATTTAACTAATGTAAAATGAAGTTTTGCGCCTGTTTAATTGCATTTTGTGCATTTAAAATTGCAGTATTGGTCTTCAAAGCTTATTTAACTGTATTTCGTACAATTAAATACAGAAGTAAACACGGAAAAGAACTTTTTTTGATTTTTAATTGTACGAAATACAATTAGGGATAGAATTTGCTTGATTTAGCTTAAAATAATTGTACGAAATGCAACGCGACAGACTGGTGTGGAAACATGGCAGTGTAATATAAAATGCGAGATCAGATTGTAGGAGGAAACACATGAAAAGACGTTTAGCGAGAGAGATTATTGTCCAAAGCCTGTACCAGATGGAAATGAATGACGTAGACAGTGCGGAAGCCGTGGAGATGCTGATTGAGGAAGCTTCGGAAGAGAATGAGACTGAACGTGTCATCACAGACGAAATTGAATTGAAGGCGTATGTCGTTATGCACGTGAATGGCGTATGGGAGCATAAGGTTGCGATCGACGATATGCTTGAGCATTATCTTAAAGGCTGGCAGATGAGCCGCCTGTCGCGGGTGGACCGGCAGATTCTGCGCCTGGCCACGTTCGAAATGGTATTTGCCAATGATGTGCCGGCTAAGGTTGCCGTCAATGAGGCGATTGATCTGGCTAAGCACTTCGGTACGGACGATTCCGGCAAGTTCGTCAATGGCGTACTCGGCAAGATGATTCAGGAGATTGATACGCTCAAAGCAGACCTTTAAAGTATTCTATTTACATCTTAATCAGACAAAAGGGGAGAGACTTACATGACAGCAGCAATCATCAGCGGTAAACAGGTATCCGACGAAATTCGTATCGACATTGCCCGGGAAGTTACCGGACTGGCCGAACGCGGCGTGAAGCCCGGTCTTGCTGTCGTTCTTGTCGGTGAAGATGCGGCTTCTCAGGTGTATGTCCGCAATAAAGAGAAATCCAGCACCCAGCTTGGCTTCCATTCGGAAGTCCACAGGCTGGATGCATCCACTTCCCAGGAAGAGCTTCTGAAGCTGGTGGCAGAGCTGAACAGCCGTGATGATATTGACGGAATTCTGGTTCAGCTGCCGCTTCCGAAGCATATTGAGGAGAAGGCGGTCATTGACGCCATTTCCGTGGAGAAAGATGTTGACGGCTTCCATCCTATCAATGTCGGCAATCTGGTCATCGGCGATGACAGCCTGCTTCCTTGTACGCCTGCCGGAGTCATCGAGCTGATTAAACGTACCGGCACTGAATTGTCCGGCAAACATGCTGTAGTCATCGGGCGCAGCAATATCGTCGGCAAACCGGTCTCACTGCTGCTGCAGCGTGAGAACGCAACGGTAACAATGTGCCATTCGCGCACCGCGAACATCGCTGAGCTTAGCCGCCAGGCAGACATTTTGGTGGTAGCCATCGGCCGGGCCAACTTTATTGACGGATCTTATGTCAAGCCCGGTGCGGTTGTGATTGACGTCGGGATGAACCGTCTGGATAACGGCAAGCTTGCCGGTGATGTCGATTATGAGAGCGCCAAGGAAGTTGCCGGATACATTACACCAGTACCGGGTGGAGTAGGGCCAATGACGATCACCATGCTGATGAGCAACACGCTGATAGCGGCCAAACGCCGCCGCGGCCTGGAATAGGTCAGGGCTCATGGCGGCAGAACGGCAAGTCTACTCGATAAAGGATCTTAACCGTTACATCCGCATGAAGCTCGATTCCGACAACCTGCTGTCCGATGTGTGGATTCGCGGAGAAATCTCGAATTTCACCCATCACGGCAGCGGACATATGTATTTCACGCTGAAGGATGAGAGCAGCCGGATCAAGGCGATAATGTTCGCTTCGCATAACCAGCGCCTGCCCTTTGTACCGAAGGAAGGCACCAAGGTTATTGCCAGAGGCAATGTAACCGTGTATGAACGGGACGGGCAGTATCAGTTCTATGCTACGCATATGCAGCCTGACGGGATCGGCAGTCTGTACATGGCTTACGAGCAGCTCAAGCGCAAGCTGGAGCAGGAGGGGCTGTTCGCGGCAGCGCGCAAACGGCCGCTGCCGCGGTTCCCGCGCTGTATCGGGGTCGTGACTTCTCCTACAGGCGCGGCGGTCAGGGATATTGTGATTACGCTGCAGCGGCGTTTTCCGCAGGTGGCAATTGTGCTCTATCCTGTGCTTGTCCAGGGCAAAGGTGCAGGCCCTTCCATTGTGAAGGCCATCGAAACCTTAAATGACATGGGAGAGGCTGACGTGCTGATCGTCGGCCGGGGCGGCGGCTCACTGGAGGAGCTATGGGCCTTCAACGAAGAAGCTGTCGCCCGGGCTATCGCGGCGTCAAGCATTCCGGTCATCTCGGCCGTCGGCCACGAGACCGACTTTACGATCGCCGATTTCGCCGCCGATCTGCGGGCGGCGACGCCTACGGCCGCCGCAGAGCTGGCCGTGCCGAGTGCGGCCGAACTGGCCGCGCAGCTGCGCACGGCAGAGCAGCGGCTGCGCCAGGGCCTGCTGCGCCGCTCCCAGCGCGGCGGCGAGCGCCTGGCTTCGCTGCAGCGCTCGCTGGCGCTGGTCGGCCCGCGCCGCCAGCTGGCCCAGCACGCGCAGCGGCTGGATATGCTCCGCACGGCGCTCACGCGCGCAGCGGAGACCCGGAACCGCCGTGCGCGTGAGCGCCAGGCGGTGCTGCACCACAGCCTGCAGCGGTTCCATCCGCTGGGCAGTGTCAGCGCTGCCCGCCAGCAGGCGGAGAGCATGACCCGCCAGCTGGCGGGGGCCATGCAGGCGCGCCTGCAGGACAAGCGCTCGCGGTATGTGTCCGAGCTGCGCCATCTGGATGCGCTCAGCCCGCTCAAGGTTATGTCGCGGGGCTACAGCCTCGTCTACGACGAACAGGAACAGCATTTAATCAAATCGCTTAAGGAAGTCGAGCTTGGCGATGTGGTGAATATAAAGCTCAGTGACGGACAGCTAAGCTGCCAGGTATGGGGAATGAAGGAGGATGGCAAAGACGATGACGAAGGAAGCGGAACTGGATTTTGAAGGAGCTATGGAGCGGCTGGAGGAAATCGTACGTGAGCTTGAGCACGGCGACGTTCCCCTGGAGAAAGCTATAGATTTATTTCAGCAGGGCATGAAGCTCTCGCAGCTGTGCGGCAGCAAGCTGGAACAAGTGGAACGCAAGATTGAGATGATTACCCTGGAGGATGGGGAGCTGCGCAAAAAACCGTTCGGTGCCCGCCTGGAAGGGGATGCCGATGAGCCGCTTTGAGCATGACTTGGAGACAGGCACTGCCGGTAAGGCCCAGCAACCGCCGCTGAAGGATTACATTGCCGAAGTCTGCGAACTGGTTGGAGCTGAGATGGAGCGGACGCTTCCGGCAGCCTGGACGGTCCCCGTCCATTTGAAGGAAGCGATGGACTATTCGCTGCAGGCCGGAGGCAAGCGCCTCCGCCCGCTGCTCGTCATCGCTGCCTGTGAAGCGCTGGGAGGCAGCCGCGAGGCGGCTCTGCCGGTAGCAGCGGCCATTGAGATGGTGCATACGTATTCGCTGATTCACGACGATTTGCCCGCCATGGATAATGATGATTACCGGCGCGGCAAATTGACGAATCACAAAGTATTCGGTGAAGCGACGGCAATTTTGGCCGGCGATGCGCTTTTGACGCATGCGTTCTACAGCGTGGTACAGGCTTCCCGCCGCCATGGCATTCCTGCGGAGCAGGTGCTGTCCATCGTAGAGGACCTGGCCGAAATGGCCGGTCCCCGCGGCATGGTCGGCGGCCAGGTTGCCGATATGGAGGGTGAGCAGGGGCTGACCGATCTGAAACAGCTGCAGTACATCCATCTTCATAAGACTGGCGATCTTATCGTTTTCTCGCTGCTGGCGGGCGGACGGATCGCCGGAGCCGATAAGAAGCAGCTGGAGGCGCTCCGTGAGTTCGGCACCCATATCGGTCTGGCTTTTCAGGTGCAGGATGATATTCTGGATCTGGTCGGCGACGAAGGCAAACTCGGCAAAAAAACAGGCAGCGACATCAAGCAGCAAAAGGTGACCTACCCGTATTTCATCGGGCTGGAATCCTCGCGCGAAGAGGTGAAACGCCTAACGGACGCTGCCCGGAGCGCGGTGCTTGAGGGCGGATTTGCCGACAATACACGGCTGCTTGAAATCGCGGGGTATTTAATGGCTCGCGATCATTAGAAAAATTTAGGGAGCGGCTGTGTTACGACAGCCGTTTCGTTTGTGTTATAATGGGTTTTATATATTTTACAACATCTAGGAAAGCGGGGAATACTCGTGCTGCTTCCACAAATAAATGATCCGGAGCAACTTAAATCCTTGTCAACCGAGGAGCTGGCTACCCTTGCGGAGGAAATCCGCCGGTTTCTGATCGAGAAGCTTACTGTAACCGGCGGGCACCTCGGATCCAACCTGGGGGTAGTGGAGCTTACACTGGCTTTGCACTATTGCTATGACAGTCCCCGGGACAAAATGATATATGACGTAGGGCATCAGGCTTATGTGCATAAGATACTGACCGGCCGCCAGGACCGGTTTGATACGCTGCGCAAACGTGATGGGCTATGCGGCTTTGTAAAGCGTTCTGAAAGCGAGCATGACGTATGGGAAGCCGGGCACAGCAGCACCTCTTTGTCAGCTGCGATGGGCATGGCTATGGCCCGCGATTTGAAGGGCGAAGACAACAAGGTAATTGCTGTAATCGGCGATGGCGCGCTCACCGGCGGGATGGCTTTTGAAGCCTTGAACCATATCGGTCATGAGAAACGCAAGCTGATGGTCATACTGAACGACAACGAAATGTCCATTGCTCCCAACGTCGGGGCGATGCACAATTATTTGAGCAAAATCCGTTCCGACCGCCACTACCTGCGGGCCAAAGATGAAGTTGAAAGATCACTGAAGAAGATTCCGGCGATCGGCGGCAAGCTGGCCAAGACCGTTGAGAAGATCAAGGACAGTCTTAAATATATGATGGTTCCCGGAGTGCTGTTTGAAGAACTGGGCTTTACCTATCTTGGACCGGTAGACGGGCATGATCTGGAGAAGCTGATTGATACCTTCCATCAGGCGGATAATGTGTCAGGACCTGTTCTGGTGCATGTGCTGACCACTAAGGGCAAAGGTTATAAACCGGCTGAAACCGATTACTATAAATCGCATGCCATTTCTCCTTACAAGATTGAGTCCGGACAGTCCCTAAAGGCTGTGGGCAATCCGATGTACACTGAAGTATTCGGGCAGACACTGATTGAACTCGGTCATGAGGATAAACGCCTCATTGCCGTTACCCCGGCGATGCCTGGGGGTTCGGGTTTATTCCCGTTTGCCAAGGAGTTTCCGGATCGGATGATTGATGTCGGGATCGCCGAGCAGCATGCGGCGACACTCTGTGCGGCACTTGCAATGGAAGGCATGAAACCGGTATTTGCCGTGTATTCGACCTTTATGCAGCGGGCGTACGATCAGATCGTTCACGATATCTGCCGGCATAACGCCAACGTAATGTTCGCGATTGACCGCGCCGGCTTCGTCGGCGCTGACGGTGAGACGCATCAAGGGGTGTATGACATCGCCTTTATGCGCCATATTCCGAATCTGGTCATGATGATGCCGAAGGATGAGAATGAGCTGCGCCATATGATGAAGACGGCGCTGGAGTACAATGACGGTCCGATTGCCTACCGTTATCCGCGGATTGACGGAACCGGAGTTCAACTGGACGCCGAGCTGCGCAGCCTGCCTATCGGCTCTTGGGAGCGTCTGCGCCCGGGTGACGATTATGCGGTGCTTGCCTGCGGACCGATGGTCCAGGTTGCAGAGGAAGCGGCAGAGATTCTGAAGCGTGAAGGCATCCAGGTAGGTGTTGTGAATGCCCGGTTCCTGAAACCGCTCGACAACTCTATGCTGCTTGAGCTTGCCCATGCCGCAACCAGCATGGTAGTGCTGGAGGAAGCCAGCCAGGCCGGTTCTCTGGGCAGTGCTGTGCTTGAATTTTATGCCGAACATGAAATTTATGATGCCCGCGTTCACTTAATGGGTGTGCCGGATCTGTTTATTGAACACGGCTCGATTAAAGAGCAGCGCCAGGAGACGGGACTTACCGTGGAAGCGCTGTGCGCACGCATTAAGACAATGAAGGCTTTAAGCAAATATACTTACAAGACGACTTCTACTTCCTGAATGAAGGAAGCTGAACTTGGGAGCCCAATGATCGGGAGATGAACATGGAACACCCTAAAGAACGTATAGATGTACTGTTAGTTGAACAAGGCTTTTATGAAAGCCGCGAGAAGGCCAAGGCTGCCATTATGGCTGGCCTGGTGCTTGCGGATGAAGAACGGATCGAGAAGGCGGGCATGAAGGTATCGCGCGGTGCAACCCTGAAGGTTAAGGGAGCTGTGCATCCTTATGTCAGCCGCGGGGGACTGAAGCTGGAGAAGGCGCTCCGCCAGTTTGGAATCGAACTGACCGGGAGAATCATGCTGGATATTGGCGCTTCTACCGGAGGGTTCACCGATTGCGCGCTGCAGAATGGTGCAAGCCATGTCTATGCGATTGATGTCGGTTATAACCAGCTGGATTGGGGTCTGCGCAATGATGAGCGGGTCAGCGTGATGGAACGGACCAACTTCCGCTACATGACGCCACCTGATCTGATCGGGCCGGTGCCTGATTTTGCAAGCATAGATGTCTCTTTTATCTCGCTCAAAATCATTCTCCCGCCGCTCAAAGCGCTGGTTAACCGCCCTGCGGACATCGCCGCACTCATCAAGCCGCAGTTCGAGGCTGGCCGTGAAAAGGTAGGCAAATCAGGAGTGGTGCGTGATCCGGCCGTTCATAAAGAGGTGCTGGTGAATGTGCTGACCATGGCTTCAGGGCTGGGCTACCGGCTGGAAGGTCTGACATTCTCACCGATTACTGGCGGAGAAGGAAATATCGAATTTCTGGCCCATTGGAAGCTGCTGCCGGAAGCTGTGGAAACAGCATCGGCAGCGGACCCGGGGACTTCGTTTGCAGAGCTTGCTGATGCCGTAATTAAGGAAGCGGCGGCGACATTTACTGCCAATACCACTGGAAACTCATCGAAGAAACGATGAGTTTCTTTTGCTAGTTCAGCAACAAATAACCACGGCTAAGTACGACAAGCAGGATTTCAGCGATCCTCAAGCGAATAAATCACCGAGGTGATTGCTTTGGCGAGCTCTGATAAAGCGGTTATGATACTCATTGGAGTGGCGGTATCGATCTTCCTGATTTACCGGATATTTATATGGCTGCAGAGCTCTCCGCGTTCGTTCATCAAGGACCGGCTGCCCCTCAATAAAGACATTCTTCCCCATCCTGCCATAGATCTGCTGGAGGCGGCTGGATATGAGGTGATTGGTGGCAAACTGAAGATTCCGTTATCCTTTCAGGTGGACGGGTCTCCGATGTACAGCAGGCTGTTCATTGACTACGTTGCCAGTAAAGAAGAGGACAATTTTTACCTGGTGATTTTATCCCGCCCGCGCAAAGGGCTGGAGTTTACCGGCAGCGGCCTTAGGGATACCCTGCTGCCTTATCTGCTGATTTATCCCGAATGCAGCGGTGTTCTGTATGTTAACACGTCTGCTTCGGCCATACATCTCATCAAACTTGGCAAAGATGATGGGGAATCGAATTAAAGTTCATTTTTTAAATACGGGAGGCAATAATGAAGGGACACAGGCATATTAAGATACGTGAAATTATTACACAGAGGGATATTGAAACGCAGGATGATCTGGTAGAGGCACTGCGCGGCGCCGGTTTCCAGGTCACTCAGGCTACGGTATCGCGTGACATCAAGGAACTGCTGCTGATCAAGGTTCCCATGGATGACGGCAGATACAAATATTCTCTTCCGACCGACCAGCGCTACAACCCGATTCAGAAGCTGAAGCGCGTGCTGGTGGACAACTTTGTTCATATTGATTTCTCCGCCAACCTCGTGGTGATGAAATGTCTTCCGGGTACTGCCAATTCAGTAGCGGCTCTGATCGACAATATTGACTGGCCGCAAATTATGGGCACCATTTCCGGTGACGACACTATTCTGATTATTTGCCGTCAGCCGGAGGACAGCAAAGATGTTATTTCGCAAATTATGGGTTATATCTCTTAATTTAAAAAACTCAGTGATCATCTTTTCGGAGGTGTTGTATTCGTGTTAGAAACCTTGTCGATCCGCAATCTTGCCGTTGTTGAAGCGGTAGATGTGCATTTTTATCCCGGTTTTCATGTGCTTACAGGGGAAACCGGGGCAGGTAAATCGATTATTATAGATGCGCTTGGACTTATTGCAGGCGGACGCGGATCAGCGGATTCGATCCGCTACGGCTGTGAGAAGGCAGAAATGGAAGCGTTATTCAGCTTACCCGCCAGCCATCCGGTATGGGAAACCCTAGATCGTCTTGGCATCGGAGCCGACCGGGAGGAGCATCTGGTTATCCGCCGTGAAATCACCTCCCTTGGCAAAAGCACTTCGCGGGTCAACGGGCAAATGGTGAATCTCAGCATGCTGCGTGAGATCGGCGAACAGCTGGTCAATATTCACGGGCAGCATGAGCACCAGAACCTGCTGAAGGCAGATCGTCACCTGGGATTGCTGGATACATACGGAGATGCCGTGATCGGCCCTCTTAAGGCTGATTATCAAGAGAAATATTCCGCTTTTGCCAAAGTAGAGAAAGAACTGCGGGAGCTTCAGGAATCAAGCCAAAAAGCTTACCAAATGCTCGATTTGTACCGCTTTCAATTAGAGGAAATTTCTTCTGCAGGATTAAAACCCGGGGAAGATGAATTACTTGCTGAAGAAAGGGTCAAACTATCCCACAGCGAGAAAATGATGGATTCCGTATCCGGCGCATACGAGCTGCTGTATGACAGGCAGGGATTGGAATCAATTGGTAACGTGATCTCGAAGCTGGAGGACGCGGTGCGTTATGATGAAAAGGGTCTCCGGGCAGTGCTTGATCAGCTGCAGTCTTCTTATTATCAGCTTGAGGATGCTGCGTTCCAACTGCGTGACTACCGTGAGGAAATCGAGTTCAATCCGGTCCGGCTGGAGGAAATTGAGAACCGTCTGGATCAGATTACCGGCCTGCGGCGCAAATACGGGGAAAGTGTAGAGCAGATTCTGGCTTATTATGAGCAGATTGAGCGGGAGACCGATCTTCTGGAGAATAAAGACGAATATATAGAGAAGCTGACCGTGAAGCGTGATGGATTACTGAACGTTCTAATGGAGGCAGCCGGGAAGCTCAGCGTTGCGCGCAGCCAGTGTGCAACAGATCTGTCTACCCAGGTTGAAGGTGAACTGAAGGATCTGCAGATGGAACGGACCTCGCTGCAGGTCAAGCTGGAACCTCTGGAGGACCCCCGGGGTATCGAACATGAGGGGCGGCGTTACCGTCTGACCCGACAGGGGATCGACGGCGCCGAATTTATGATCTCTCCGAACCCGGGAGAACCGCTGAGACCGCTGGGCAAGATTGCCTCAGGCGGGGAGCTGTCGCGGATTATGCTGGCAATGAAGAGCATATTCGCGCGGACCGATGCGATTCCGGTTCTTATCTTTGATGAAGTGGATACCGGTGTCAGCGGCCGGGCTGCCCAGTCCATAGCGGATAAGCTGTTCAGGTTGTCATCTTCTTGCCAGGTGTTTTCAATTACGCATTTACCGCAGGTGGCCTGCATGGCCGATCATCAGTATTTAATTCGCAAAAAAGTCGAGGACGGACGGACGATGACCGAAGTGGAGTCCCTCTCAGCGGAAGGCCGGGTGATGGAGCTGGCCCGGATGCTGGGCGGTGTGGAAATTACCGAAAAAACATTGCATCACGCACAGGAGATGCTTGGTCTGGCCGAGGCCAGCAAAGCAGCTTTAGGGTAAGCGGGACAATGATTGACAGTAATAAAAGCCTGGGGGCAAGGTTATCTTATAGGTACGCAATTGGCGACCACCTTTTTCGTCAAGCGAAAGAAGCAAAAGGGAGCGTGACAGCCATTGAAGCCGAACCTCAGGAAGTTAATGCCCGGCCTTTTATTTGCCTTCTTTCTCAGCATGTCAGGAATGACGGGATCTCTCCAGGCCTATGCATCACCGCTGGATATTCCGCCTGACAAGCCGGTACAAGGAATTGACGGGGAGCTGAAAGTCATCCCTGGAGGCCAGACGATTGGCGTCAAAGTGAAGTCAGCAGGTGTTCTGGTTGTGGGCCATCATCTTATTGAAGTATCTGAGCAGTCCAAGCTTTCACCAGGAGAGAACAGTGGTCTGGTACCGGGTGATCTGATGATCTCGATTGACGGGAACAAGTTGGACGAGGTATCTAAGGTAGCCAAGCTTGTGGAGCGTGCAGGAATGGCAAATGAGCCGCTGACCATCGTGTACAAACGCGACGGGAAAGAACATACGGCGAAGCTGAAGCCTGCTTATGACCGTAATGACAAGGTGTGGAGATTAGGGCTGTACATCCGCGATTCAGCAGCCGGTGTCGGCACCTTAACGTTCTATGCTCCTGAGCAGGGCGTATATGGCGCTCTGGGCCATGTCATTACGGACATGAATACCGGAACACCGATTGTCGTCGGCAGCGGTCACATCGTCCAGTCCAGTGTGACCTCAATCTCCAAGAGCCAGGACGGTGATCCCGGCGAGAAACGTGCTGTATTTCTAAAGGAAAGCCAAGTGCTTGGCAATGTTCAAAGCAATACGGACTTCGGGATCTTTGGTAAAATGACCCGCAATCCGGAGCACAGCCTGTATAAGCAGCCGATACCGATTGCCATGAGCAGTGAAGTCAAGGAAGGGCCCGCGCAAATTCTTACGGTTGTTGACGGACAGCAGGTCGAGCGATTCAATGTAGAGATCATCCATGTTGCCCATCAGCAGACCCCGGCAACCAAAGGTCTGGTGCTGCGCATTACCGATCCCCGTCTGATTGACAAAACCGGAGGAATCGTTCAAGGCATGAGCGGCAGTCCGATTGTGCAGAATGGCCGTTTAATCGGCGCAGTGACCCATGTATTCGTTAATGACCCGAAGTCAGGGTATGGCTGCTTCATCGAATGGATGCTAAAAGACTCTGGTGTGGCTCAGCAGAGCAATATTACTCCCTATAATCTTAAGGCGGTTTAGCCTTAAGATTTTTTTGTCGAAGCTAAGCGAGAAAGATCGAAACATGAAACAAAATATTTAATTATAATCCAATGCCGAAAAAAAATAAAGAAAAATAATTTTCGACAGAAGGATATTCAAACTGTATGTCGAAAATGTAAGGGAGACAAGATAAATGTTATTTTCGAATAGCAGTTATTAATAAGGAGGAAGCAGCCAGTGCAGAATATTGAAGTGTTGTTGGCCGATGATAACAGAGAGTTTACGAACTTGCTTGCCGAATACATTACGGAACAGGAAGACATGACCGTGACGGGCATTGCCTATAATGGTGAAGAAGTGCTTCAAATGCTTAGCGGGGCACGTAAAGTTCCGGATGTGCTAATTCTTGATATCATTATGCCGCATTTAGATGGACTTGGCGTCCTGGAGCGCCTGCGTGATATGGATTTGAATCCGCAACCGAAGATCATTATGCTGACTGCTTTTGGGCAGGAGAACATCACTCAAAGAGCTGTGCAGCTTGGCGCGTCCTATTATATTCTTAAGCCGTTTGATATGGAGGTTCTGGCCAATCGTGTGCGTCAGCTTGTTGGTACCCAAGGCAGTATGAGCTCCTCCTCCAGCATGTCCAATTATTCCGGCTCCAGAAATAACAACAATGTTGTGCCGCTCTCCAAAGGCAAAAATCTGGATGCTAACATTACCTCAATCATTCATGAAATCGGCGTTCCGGCCCATATTAAGGGTTACCAATATTTACGTGAAGCCATAACGATGGTGTACAACAATATCGAAATCCTCGGTGCTATCACCAAGACACTATATCCGGCCATCGCCGAGAAATTCAAGACCACGCCTTCTCGCGTAGAACGCGCGATCCGTCATGCCATTGAAGTGGCCTGGACCCGTGGCAACATCGACAGCATCTCCCACCTGTTCGGCTATACCATTAATATCTCCAAATCCAAGCCGACTAACTCAGAATTTATTGCCATGGTAGCCGACAAGCTGCGGATTGAACATAAGGTTTCTTGAAAGGGTTAGGATCAGTGAGCGTGAGTGGTAAGGGGATTTTATGATTTTCTAGCGGCAAGAGCTATTCGGAAATGAATGCAGTAAAAAGACACTGAGATCCTATTCATCAGTGTCTTTTTTGTTGTAATCATTTCATTCCAGAAGGTTGTAGTTTAAAGCAACTTAATCAGCTCTTCCAGCTCATCAACCAATACTTTTGCAAGTTCAAAATCAGTATCTTTTAAAGCCAATTCTATTTTCATTTCAACTGATTTTTTCTTTTGTTCAGTTTCTAAATAGTCTCTATCAAAATGACTAGCATAAATCATCTTTCTGAATTTTCGCATACTCATTTTTCTAATCGTCTTATCGGCAATGATTAAAACATAATCCATACCATTTACCACAGAATAGAAATCATGAGAAATCATGAGAATCGCACCTTTATAGTCTTCAATGGCTTTCTCCAGTGCTATTTGTGTATAGGTGTCTAAATGGCTTGTCGGTTCATCAAGAAGCAATATGTTTGCTTTACTGGCAGAAACTTTAGCCAATTGAAGCATATTTTTTTCTCCACCAGATAAAGATTCTATCTTTTGATTAACGATTTCTCCTTCAAAGCCATAGTTTGAAATATATGATCTTATCTCTTCATAAGTTTTAAATCCAGCATCGATGAATTCTTCCAGTATTGTATTAGAATCCTTTAGCATTTCGCCTTGAAGCTGAGATAAATAAGCCATTTTAACATCAGTGTTTATTTCAATTGAATCATGATTATTTTTAAAGATTTCTCGGAGTAAAGTCGTTTTCCCAGTACCGTTTGAACCGATAAGAGCTACTTTATCCGTAGATTTTATCTCAAAGTTAACATTTTCTAAAAGCAATTCATCAAAGGAAACACTATAATTATTGACATTTACAACAACGGTGTCTTCAATTTCATTATCAATACCTAAACTGATATTCGGTTGCTTAATATCTACGAATGGCGCTTTAATTCTACGCGCTTCCAATCTCTCTTGAAACCTAACTCTAGCTTTTAAAGCTCTCCCTCTAGATGCTTCTGAATTATAGGTTGCGATAACTCTAAGATTATTGATGATGTTCTCGTTTCTCTCAATTTCTTCATTCTCAGCGACCGTGAGTTCTTGTAACTCAATTTTAGTTTGAAGTAATGAGAAGTTATAATCAATATATCGCCCATTAAATTCTTGGATTTCCATGTTTTCAAGGTGTATAATTTTGTTGAAACAATGATTCAATAGATATCGGTTGTGCGTAACAACTAGCAGCATTCCTTTGTGGGAATTAATAAGATTTTTAAGCGCATTTAGGTTTTCAAAGTCTAAAAATACATCTGGTTCGTCCATAATCATTAAGTCTGGACTACTAAGCATTTCCTTCATCACTTGAATAAGTTTGAATTCTCCGCCACTCAGGTCGGATACCCTAAGATCTTTTAGCTTCATGAGGTTTGCTAGATTTAGTTTCTTATTAATATTGCTTTCAAAATCATCCCCGCCAATTGAATCAAATGCGTCTAAAGCTAATTGATACTTTTCTAGTAACGAATCAATCTCCGATGATGTTTCCATTTCAGTGCAAATAGATTTTATTTCATTTTGGATCTTAATAAATTCTTCTCCTATATATTCAAAAACTGTTGTTTCTTTAGATTTGTCCAGTTGCGAGAACTGACTTACATACCCAATTGTGCAAGTCGGGTCCATCTCTAACATGCCATCGAAAATATATCTTTCTGGATCCATCAGTATATCTATCAGTGTACTTTTCCCACTGCCACTTGTTCCTATAAAAGCGCAATGTTGTGCCTCTTCTAACGTAAATGAAATATTTTTATATAGTTCTTTTTGCGGAAATGAGAAGGATAAGTTATCAACTTTTATCATAGTATTACCTTTCTTTATAACTAAATTGGTGACGATTAATATGAAGATCATAAATTTTGAGTTTACCGTTGATAGAGTAACACTGTTTACAACCAACTTCAATCATTTCGCATTAAAGTTGTTCGTGAAATTGAAAAATACTTTCATTGAGAGAGGAAGTTGTATTTTGAATTTGAAGAAAATTAATTCTTTAACAAAGTACCCAAGCATTCTTACCTATCATCAATTAGGTGAACGGGGTCGCTTAAATGATGTATTAACTGAGTCCAAAGGCTTCTCAGAATCAGACGATGTTTTTGTTTACGAAAAAGTAGATGGTGAAAATTCAAGAATCATTCTATTTAAAAATGATTATAACGAAGTTGATTATCTGATTGGTTCCAGAGAAGAATTGTTATATGCAAAAGGAGACAGAATCGGTAATCCTTACGGGAACATTGCGGAATTCCTTAAACCGTTAGCAGAGAAAGTAACAGCAGATATCTTTTCACAGGGTGACTGGGCATTAACCGTAATTTATCAGGAATCTTATGGAGGAAAAACTAAAGCTTCCAAGAACTATTCTGACAGAAGAACTCAAGGGTATCGTGTATTTGATGTGTTCTCCTTGGATAAGGATGAATTAGATAGACTACTAGAGTTATCGCAGGAGAAAATTGCGGAGTGGCGAGATCATGGTAATCAGCCTTTTTATAATGAGATTGAGAAGAAGAGATTTGTAGAGCGCATGGACTTGCAGTCCGCCCCCCTTTTGGAAACCATCAAGGGTTCCCAATTTCCAACTTCTCTTGAGAATACATATTCTTACTTAACAAAGTTCGAAAATACGCAAGTGGGGATCGAGGCAACAGGCAAATCAGAAGGAATCATTGTTAGAACAACTGACCGTAAACAAATTAGAAAGATCCGTTTCGAAGATTATGAACGAACGTTTAGAAAATAACTGTTCAAAGTAAGGGAGTTATTATGGAGACTCATTATACAAGAGCCGTAAATCGAATTAACAATATTGATGCTAAGTATTATATAGATATCTCTAATAAAAGGTATGAAGATGTAAGGTCCAAAGGTGAATATACTGCAGACGCTACACTTATCGCTGAATACTATCGTAGAGTTGGTGTTTTATTACAATTTATGTCTATAGAAGGCGTTAGTATTTATGCAGGCATGGCGAAAATCATTAATAATGAAATAGAGCTTCTCGATTTTGATAATCTGTTTAAAATTTGTCCTAATCTTGAGCCGATAAATTTAACGGTTTTAAAAATGATTTGCTCCAATTATATTCAATGGTGCATACTGCTTGATGCCGGCGACCCGATTGCTGTTAAATTTCATGATACATATGAGCCAATCATCAAGTTGTTTGAAAGAGGTGGAGGACGGATTAGTACGCATCATCACGAATTGGTTGGAGGGTTTGGTGCGTTTGGCCGGTCTATACATGCTAGTAGAGGAGACATGAAAGAATTCGACATCAGTGACCAGGCACTTAGACAAGAAATCAAAGAGGTAGAACATGCCGAAGAATATGTTAAAGAGTATAAGTTAGATAGCAGCGTTACAAAGAATTGCCTACGATGCGGAAATAGACTGGTTGTACAAGAAAACGAGGGCTATGGTGGTAAATGGTACAAAATTAAATGTGAAACTAATATATGTTTTGATCAGAATTTTAGTTGAAATCTTCAATGAAATAAATTTTAGTCTAGCTGAACCGCTATTCATTTGATTAACCAATCGAAGTGAATAGCGGTTTTATGTTAATCTCCTCGAAAGACCTTCACACCCGTACGTCAATTGATTTTACCGCCCCGGAAGCTCCAGCATCATCCCCAGTTTTTTCGTTTCCCGAGAGCGATTTATCTTTCGAAGTGCTGTCTTTGGTAGCCTTCTTATCACTGTCCGTATCTTCCTCAAGTCCGGAAATTTCCGGTACGGCTTTGTTTGCTTGTGACAAGCGGGAGTTATCCTCTTTGAGCTCGGAAACCAACTCGCCAATTTTTTGATCGACATTATGTATGGTAGAGCGGATATCCAGTATCCGTTCCCGTTTGGTCTGCAGGACGGTATATTCTGCATTCTCCAGCATTTCGTATCTGCCGATATCTTTGGTAGGGTTGTTAGCCAGTCTGTCGTGCTCCATCTTGGATTCGCTCTTTAACGGATCTATAGAGCCTTCCAGCTTCTTGCTCAGGCCCACCAGCTTGCCCAGGCGGTCATAAGTCGTGCTGTGCTTTAAAACAACGTCCAGCACTGCTGCAGAGCTGTCTGTTGACGTTGGTTTGCTGTCCTGCTGCTCGGGCCGGTTGCGTTCAGCTTTTTCTTGCATTTCTTGGGCTTTGAGCTCGGCAATTTGGGCATCAATGTTTTGGATTGAGGTCCTCAGGGACTGAACCCGTTCGGCCTTCATCTTCGTGTCCAAATCTTTATCGGCCTTAACCGCGCTGATTTCTTCATTTAATTTGCTTTTTTGGCTTAATAAGCTTTGGATCTCCTTGCCACGGGGGGAAGCAATGGTTTGGTTTGCGGTATTAGTGTTACCGTTACTTGAGATTGAGGGGATGGACTTCATGGGTATTTCCTCCAAATCAAAGAATTATTTACCATATAAATGTTTTATCGGTAAAGCAGGGCGCTAAAATGAGAATAATGCTTAAATAAGCAGCAAGTATTTTAGGGATTAATTGTTATATTGAAACACAAAGTGTTATCTTGTGTTATGATATAGGTAGAGGTGACTCCCATGAACGATTTCGATAACTATCCTGATGAGCTGGGGGATTTTATCCGGCACTTCAGAAAAGCACGCGGGTTGACCTTAAGAGGACTGGAAGAGAAGAGCGGCATCAGTTACTCTCAGCTCAGCAAGATTGAACGCGGGGAAAGTATTCCTCTCAAAGATAACCTGGATAAGATCATTGAAGCGCTTGGAGCGGATCTTAAGAACCGCATGTATCATCTGGCCGACTATATGCCGGATATTGAATACATCAAGACACTTAAGCAGGGCTACAAGCTGCCTGTCCTTAATCAGTCCCAGGATTATATATATGAGACGGCATTTAACAAGCTGAAGGAGTTTCGGTCCAAGGAAGGGAAAGAAACTTCGTACGTTTCGTTTGATTCCGATGAGGTCATCGTTTATGAAACGGAATATGGGGCAGGAATGGTAATAGAAAAAATTGAGAAATATAACCTTACTGATGTGCTCAACGACAAATTTGAAGGCAATCTGGATTCACTCCGCAAGCAGCCCCGAAAAGGCCGACAGGCCTATATCTTCGGCGAGTGGCTGCGGGAATGCATCTATGAGCTGAAGGATGAGGAGCAGGACGAGGTTATCCAGGCACTTAAGGAGTTTACCCAATTTAAGGTGCAGCAGGTTAAGGGCGCGTTTAAATGAGCGTGCGTCCGTTCTATTGTTTTCAAAAATGAATAATGTTGCCCTTTCTTGCAGCCATCTATTCATCTTGATCCATAAACCAACAACAAAAATGGTTACACAGAAAAGGGGATATCTCAAATGAGAGTTAACATGAAATTTACCAGCAAGGGAAAAGCGGCAATCGAAAATTTCAACAACGAAGAGCTGCTGGAGATCTTTGCGAGATACATCAAAACATTGACTAAGAAATATGATATCGAAGTGGACGTGCCTCTCGAAGTGAACCAGAATATCGTGGGGGACGGAACCATAATCGCCATGGCACAGAATGTGAAGTGTGATATCGAAACCTTCTTCAAAGAACTGGGCCGGGATATCAAGGTGCCTCTCAAAAAAAGACTGGGCGGAAAGCTCGACAACGTCTTCAAGACAGAATTCATCGAGTAGTCCTGAAGTACTCTCCTTTATCTAATCATTAATCATCCCAATAAAAGAAGCCATCCTGCACATTAAAGTGAGGATGGCTTCTTTGCTGTTTATCGGGCAAGGCCTACTCCAAAAAGTAGAAACTATGTAATAATATGCTGAGATTATAGCAGCATCAAGCATCCAGGTGCTCTGAGCCCATTAATTTTCTCCCGTTCAGTACATTTTTAATAATTTCAATAAAATCAGGCGAAGCCTTCGCCTCCACCGCCAATTCATAGATGTTCAATAACTGTTCGTCAGATAACATTTCAAGGGATGAGGGGCGCGGAGAAGGATGAAAGTAATAATCCATTAGATTCCTCCATCGGTTATTTAGAATGACTTAAATTATAGTAATCTATCTAAATGGTACCATTTGGAAAGAAATCCGTCTCCTGGTATTCACAGTGTGAATTCCCCTTTACAAAAAATGAATGATATGGGAAAATGAAGGATTGGGTCGAAGGATGTTGAATAAAAGCAACGATCCCAGTGCTAATCTGCACCGGGATCACTGCTTATTGTTGCTGTCTTTGTTCTCTTCTTGCGAGGAGTCTTTTTTGCGTCCTGCTAAATGTTTTTTGAGGCGGGCTTCATTGGACTCAGATACAGTGGCAAATTGTTCTCCTTGATTAAAAAGAACGATCTTCCGCTCCGCATCATAACTGTCCACATTGCTGAGACTCACGACATTGCTGCGGTCAAGACGCTCAAATCCTTTACCCTTATAAGCAACCCATAGATCGGAAAGAGTAGTGGGGAGAACAAATTCGCCTTCTTTCGTATGGACGAATATTGCATTTTTGTAGCTGGAAAAATACAATATTTCTTCTTCCTGGATGTCCAGGGAGGAGCCGTCGTTTTGTAAGACACGCATGTTTTCCCCATCCTTGTTTAATTACTTCCGCAATTCTTTTGGTGCTTCAGGGCTGTGAAACCCTAACTTCATGACAGAGACGAAGAAACGGGCGGATGCTTCAAGTGCTGAAGAAGCTTGTTTGGCGATGAAAGTTTTCACTATTTTAACCTCCCTTTCCAAGGAATTACTGTTAAGGACTGAACCAGAAAAGCCAGTCCGATGACAGACGAACCAATAATAAAATTAAAACCAACAAGTGCTATGGAAGCCATCTTCAGACCGGGAAACCATCTGAGCGGAATTTGGGCATTTTTATCCGGGTTTGGGGCAAAGAAAAACATAATGATTAAACTCAAAATATTTATTATCCAAAGTGATGCTCCTGTAATATCAAACAAGTACGGAGTAAGTACACAAATCAAAGAAGTAACAATGTTGCAAGCCGCCGCAGTTTTTAAATGGAAACCTCCGGAACATACACGTAGTACGGAAAGACTTATGTAGAATATCATAGTTTCTGTGAGATTATGAAGTAGCAAACCTAAACCAATAGTAAATATTAGTGTTAAAAGTGTATTTAAAATGATATTTAGGGCATATTGCATAATTTCTACAGAACAAGTTTCTTCTGGATTGGCCCGCTTTATAGCGACAGAAATTTTATAAGCCAGACTGTTCATAATTCGTCACCTCGATCTTTCTTGCTGGACTGATCCAAGTACCCGATCAGGAGCAGGGAATAGATCAAAGGGATCACGAAAAAGAATTGATAATAATGTTCGGCGAAAAAAAGCAGCAGCATAACAAACATGATGGAAGGAAACGTAAGCGCGAACAGTATTTTTTCACGTCGTGCAATAGTGATTTTTCCATCGGGCTTGTCCGGTATAAAGTCAAATCCCTTTCTTTTCTTGCCAATCATGTAGCCAATCAGAAAAGTTGTAGAGGCGGTAAATAACTGCAACAGATAAACTCCTACAGAAATTGAAGGATAGTGAAGTGCATAAACTCCAGTATAGTTCATAAATAAATAAAATAACGATTGAATTAACAAATAGGCCTGATAGGATATGGCTGTCATGATAAAAGCGTAAAAAATATGAATACGGAACAAAAGCCACAAAAAGCAAATAATGAGTGTATATTGAACGAGAACATCAAACTCTGCAATTTGGTAAGTAACTCTCAGAACATAAGAGAAGAAAGCCATAATTAAACCAGCAAAAACCATTTCCTTCGGATAAAGATCAATCTTGAATATCTTAAATGCCAGATAAAATAATGCGGTACTTTCGAGTACCGAAAACACAATAAAAAGTACAGAATCCAGCATACCGACACTCCCGAACGTCAGATTAACTCAACCTTTAATCTTGCAAATATTATACCTAATGAACTAAAATACAACAATAAGATTTTGTTCTTTTCACCAAATTTTTCTTAATATTGTTGGAGAAGAGGTATTATTTGATGAATCAGCGTCTGGAAAAAAATGAGTATCTTGAGGTTCAGGAGCGATATATCGCTCTAGTGCCAGCTGACGGAGATTTGGCAGCCATTCTGAGGGAGCAATCCGGAAGCTTTTTTGATTTGCTGGGAGCCTTAAGCGAAGAGCAGGGGAACTACCGTTATGCACCGGAGAAGTGGAGCATCAAGCAGATGATTGGCCACCTGACCGACAATGACCGGATTATGTCTTACCGCTTGCTTTGTTTTGCCAGAGGAGAACAAGCACCGCTGCCCGGGTACGAGGAAAATGATTATGTGGCCGCAGGTGATTTTGACCGCTTCACTCTTCAGGAACTGGTCAGCCAGTACAAACTGGTCCGCCAGTCTACGCTGGCCCTGCTGGACAGTCTGCCGGAAGACGCCTGGACCCGGAGAGGAATGTTCCATTCGACAGCAATGTCAGTCAGAGCACAGGCCTGCCTCATTATCGGACATGAACTTCATCATTTGAATGTGTTGAACGAGCGTTACTTGAATTAGTTGCGGCTGCAGTTGATGGCAGTGAGGGATGGGAACAGGAGGAGGACGCAAATGAGCTTTTTAACGGGCATCTTGCATTTCTTTGTTCCACGGGAGAGAACACTGCTCTTCACTACATTTGATCAGGCCCAGTATTTCAGGGTGAAGAGCCGTCTTACCGCAGCGGGCATCCGCCACCGTTCCAAGATTAATGGAGGCATGCGGGCTGCAACCAAGCGCGCAAATTATGGAGGGAACGTGGCAGTGCAGCATGAGCTGTTTGTGAGCAGGGAAGACGAACATAGGGCGCTGAAGGAGATTCAATCGTCTTCGGTCTAAACCAAAAAAAGCATTCCGGCTCTTTATGAAGAGGCTGGAATGCTTTTATATTTACAAGGGCGGATTCTTGTGGCATTTGCGGCAGACCGGATAATAAGCTTCATTGCCGCCGATCTGGATTTGCTTGCCGCTGTATACGGGTTTGCCGTTCTCTACACGCAGCGCCATTGTGGCTTTCCGTTCACAGAACCAGCAGATCGTCTTCATCTCTTCAATTTTATCCGCGTAGATCAGCATATATTTACTGCCTTCGAATAAGTTGTTCTGAAAATCATTTTTTAGTCCAAAAGCCATTACCGGTATGTTCAGCTCATCCACAATACGCACAAGCTGGAGGATACAGTCCTTGGTCAGAAACTGACATTCGTCGATCAGCACGCAGTGGGGCTTCGGCAGATTGCTGCTGACTATGCTGTATATATCTGTGCTCTCGTCGATGGCTATGGCCTGCTTGCGCAGTCCGATGCGGGAGGAAATATACCCGACCTCGTCCCGATCGTCCAGGGATGGAGTGAAGATGAGCACCGACTTGCCCTGCTCCTCGTAATTATGGGCTACCTTGAGAATCTCAATGGATTTGCCGCTGTTCATTGCTCCATACTTGAAAAACAACTGTGCCACGTCCATCTATCCTTTCGTTCTTCAACCTGTGTAATAGTGTACTGAAAAATGCGACTTTACTAGAGTATCATACTCGTGGCTGAACTTGCCAGTGAAATCATTGCCATCGTGTTTTTAAATTTCAGCAACCGCTTTAAAGTGTGCTTCCCTGGTGATATGTTATAATATACGCAATTAATGGACTTCCACAGGAGAAGCCTTGACAGAAAGGAAGTTTGGCAGTTGACGGAGAAAATGGAGCATTATAAAGAGAGAATGGCAGCACTTCAGGAGAGCGGGGAACTGTCCCCGGAAACGCAAAGTTTATTGACGGAAATGCTTGATGAATTAGCAGAAATGAACCGGAGCAACAAGGCGCTGCGGCGGGTGATACTCAAGACGGGACAGGGTTCGGCAATGTCCACCCGCCTGCGGGATGCGCTCTACGAATAAACAAATGGGGTAACGTCGATGAACTTAATTTTTTCTTATCTCAAAAGATACCGGGTGGCGGCGATCGCCGCTCTGGTAATGATGCTTATCGAGCTTTCGGTGGAACTGTCGCAGCCTTTGCTGATCTCCAAAATTATCGATAATGGGATCAGGGAGAAGGATAATTCAGTAGTCTGGCTGTGGGGCGGTGTACTTGCAGTAAGCGCGATTATAGCGTTTGCGGCGGGTGTGCTCAGCTCTTTTTTTGCGTCTCATGCCAGTCAGGGATTTGCTTTTGATCTCAGGGACGAGCTGTACGGGAAGGTGCAGTCCTTCACCTATGAAGTGTTCAGCCGTTTTCCGACCTCGTCGCTGATTACGCGTCTTACCGGAGATGTGACCCAACTGCAGGATACAATATTTATGGGGCTGCGGTTTATGACCCGGGTGCCGCTTGTTGTCTTGGGCAGTGTGATCATGGCTTTGGTCGTGCATGTGAAGCTGGGGCTGCTGCTGACGGTGACATTGCCGGTGCTGATTCTGTTCCTGGCGTGGGTGATACGCAGGTCATCAGGTTTGTTTCGCAGCGTGCAAGTCCGGCTGGATGGGGTAAACGGCGTTATTCAGGAGAATCTGACCGGCATCCGTTTAATTCGTGTGTTTGTCCGTATGGGCCATGAGATTGGCCGGTTCGCTTCATTCAGCGGAGAGCTGATGAAGTCGACTGTAGCTGCACTCCGATTGACGGAAACAACTGCTCCGCTGATTATGCTGATCGTCAACGCGGGGATTATGGCGGTTTTATGGTTTGGAAGGATTGAGATTTCTGCAGGGGAAGCAACCCTGGGACAGACCGTGGCGGTCATTAACTACTCGTTGCGCACGATAGGTGCTATGTCAGCCTTGTCCTCGATCATGGCGACATTCTCCCGTGCAATAGCTTCTTCGCAGCGGGTGGCGGAAGTGATGTCGGCAGATGCAGTTCCGGACGTAACGGCGGAGCAAGGCATACAGACCAATGTGCATAAGCGTGGCGTTTTTGGACGCAGTGACTATACCGGACCGGATGCTATACAGGGTGAGG
Source organism: Paenibacillus paludis (assembly GCF_042610515.1). Lineage (NCBI taxonomy): Bacteria > Bacillati > Bacillota > Bacilli > Caryophanales > Paenibacillaceae > Paenibacillus > Paenibacillus paludis. The sequence goes on along the minus strand of NZ_JBGJZP010000002.1, from coordinate 203,402 downwards.
TTGAATTTGAGAATGTCAGCTTCAGTTATCCGGGGAGCGAGATCGCAGTCCTGGAAGAGATCTCCTTTAAGGTGAAATCTGGAGAACGGGTGGCGATTATGGGGGCAACGGGCTCCGGGAAATCCTCGTTAGTCGGACTGATTCCCCGGTTATATGAGCAGAACCATGGGGTGATCTCAATTGACGGTGTGGACAGCTCGGAGCTGGACATTGCCAAGCTGAGGGGAGCGATTGGTTATGTGCCACAGGAGGTACTGCTCTTCACCGGCTCGGTACGTGACAATATTGCCTGGGGGAATGAGCACGCAACCCGGGAAGAGATCGAGCGGGCAGCTGCTGCGGCGCAAATCCACGAAACGGTGAGAGGTCTTCCTCAAGGCTATGACACCATGCTGGGGCAGCGGGGGGTCAATCTGTCCGGCGGGCAAAAGCAGCGGCTGACTATCGCCCGGGCGCTTGTGCGAAAGCCGGCGATACTCATTCTGGATGACAGCACCAGTGCGCTAGATGCAGTAACGGAAGGTCTTTTGCTGGAGGAACTGAAGCATATGTCCTGCACAACCTTTCTTATTACCCAGAAGATCAGCTCCACGGTATCGGCAGACCTGATCCTGCTGCTGGATGAAGGCCGTTTAATCGCCAAAGGTACCCATGGAGAGCTTATGACCGGCTCTTCCCTCTACCGGAAAATTTATGAATCCCAGGGCAAGGAGGCGGTGCATCATGTTCAAAGCATTAATTGAACCTTTCAAGCATCCGAAGCTGGATCTGGCACTTGGAGAGGGTAGAAGCTTCGGGGCGGCCTCGAACCGTAAGCCCCAAGCGAAAGCGAAAAATTGGTCGGCTACGCTGAAACGGATCTGGAGTTATCTTGCCGAGCGCAAAGCCAAGCTGTTCCTCGTGCTTCTGATGGTGCTGTTCAGCTCCGGTCTGGCGCTGCTTGGTCCTTATCTGATCAGCCGGGCGGTCGATCATTACTTAGAGGGATCGGGGGGCAGAACCTGGGGGACCTTCCTCATTACCCTTGCACTTGTATATGTGCTCAATTCATTAACTTCCTGGCTGCAAAATATTTGGATGATCGAAATTGCCCAGGAGACAATCTACCGGATACGCACCGATTTGTTCGCGCACCTGCACCGTTTGCCGATTTCCTTCTTCAACCGCAGGCAGCAGGGCGAAATTATGAGCCGCCTGACCAATGACATCGAGAATATCAGCTCCACCCTGAACAGCTCGGCGATCCAGATTTTTTCCAGTGTCCTCACGCTGCTGGGTACCGTAGGTGTCATGCTATGGCTCAGTCCGCTGCTTACGCTCCTGACGTTTATTGTAGTGCCGCTGATGACGCTGGGGATGCGCTGGATTACGCGGCGTACCGGGCCGCTGTTCAAGGAGCGGCAGCGCAGCATGGGCGAGCTCAACGGCTATATAGAAGAGACATTGTCGGGACAGCGGATTATCAAGGCGTTCTCGCAGGAGGAACGGGTCATTTCCGGTTTCCGTGAACGCAATACGCGGATTATGCTGTCCGGGTATTGGGCGCAGTCCATTTCAGGCTTCATTCCCAAGCTGATGAATGGCCTGAACAATCTGAGCTTTGCCATTGTTGCCGGTGTGGGCGGCCTGCTGGCGATCCGCGGCCTGGTCACGGTCGGTGTAATCATCGCCTTTGTGGAGTATACACGTCAATTTACGCGGCCGCTTAATGATCTGGCGAACCAGTGGAACACACTGCTGTCGGCGATTGCCGGGGCGGAGCGGGTGTTTGAGGTTATGGACGAAGAGACTGAAGCCAAGGATGAAGGCGCAGCAGTATCGCTGGAACAGGTGGAGGGGGCGGTGACGTTCAAGGACGTCTCTTTCTCTTATGACGGCGGCGCCGATACATTGCAGAATATCAGCTTTGAAGCGAAGCCGGGCGAGATGATCGCCCTCGTCGGACCTACAGGGGCCGGCAAGACAACACTGATAGGCCTCTTATCGCGGTTCTATGATCCGAGCAAAGGAAGAATTACGCTGGACGGCATGGATCTTTCGTCCATCCGCAGGGAAAGTCTGCGCAGCCAGATGGCTTTTGTGCTGCAGGATTCCTTCTTGTTCAAAGGCACAATCCGCGACAATATCCGCTACGGCAGGCTGGACGCTACGGACGAGGAAGTGGAGCAGGCGGCGAAGCTGGCGAATGCCCATTCCTTCATCATGCGGATGCGCGGCGGCTACGAGCGGATGCTCTCCGTGGACGGCAGCGGGATCAGCCAGGGGCAGAAGCAGCTGCTGGCGATCGCAAGAGCGATTCTCGCCAATCCTTCCATGCTGGTGCTGGATGAGGCGACCAGCAGCATTGATACGGTGACTGAAATCAAGATTCAGGAAGGGCTGCAGGCGCTGATGAAAGGCCGGACAAGCTTCGTGATCGCCCACAGACTGGGCACCATCCGCGAGGCGGACCGTATCCTGGTATTGCAGGGCGGACGTTTGCTGCAGCAGGGCACACATGACGAACTGCTGCAGCAAGGCGGACTGTACAGCGAACTGGTTCGGGGTGCCAAGGATGAGGCAGCAATGTAAGGGGACAGTCCAGAATCAGAACGACTAACTAGAAGCAGCAAGATACGCCATCCCGGCAGGCAGTGGAACTGGGGCGGCGGGCTTGCTGCTTTTTTTGCCCTTCCCGAAAAATGGAGCTACTGTTTGTAGGATAATATAATGCTCTCATTGCTCAGCTTCCCGTTTAGAGAGGAGCGCACAGCGGTGCAGAGTGCAGCCAGGAGAAGCAGCATGCAGCCGGTAATCCAAAGGATGGCGTTACCATCCGGTGTAATCCCGAGCTTGCGGATAAATGTGCCGGGCAGTGAGGCGGCAAACACAAACAGCACGGCACTGACCGAAAGGAAAGTCCTTACCCGCTCGGGGGACTTGGAGAGCATGGAGATCAGCGTCAATGTTCCGGTGGCGGCATAGGTAAACAGGAGATAAGCCGCAGCAAACATCACAAAAGCAACATTCCGGAACAGATGGAGAAGCACCGCTTCCCGGGCAGCCAGGGCATATCCGAACACGAGGGCATTAAAAAGCAGGACAGGAGCAATGCTTAGCACAAAGGCGGAGCGGCTGTATAAAGACGTTAGCCGGCGGATATCGACCTTATTGGCAAGATAATATTCGCAGCGCCCCGAGGTTTTTTCGGAAATAACTATTAGACTGAGGGCAAGCATATTAAGAAAAAGATAGATCGAGATGTTGAGGATAAGGTAAATATAGACCGCGATAAATGCCATCGGGCCAGTGCTGGTTCTCAGAATTTGCAGCAGGGAGTTAAACGGCAAGATCATCACGATCAGGAGCATGGCAATATACGAGGGGGTTCTCAGGACATCCTTGATATTCAATTTGTTCACCGGATGCAGCCTCATTATCTAGCCTCCTTAAGTACAGTGAAGAACCGTTGCTCCAAATCACCGCAGAATTCTTGATTATGGATAATATCAACAATGGAACCGCCGATCAGGATGGTGATCCAATCGCTGATTTTTTGAACCTCCGCCAGATCGTGAGAGGTAAGGATAAGTGTTTTGCCTTCATCCTTCAAACCGCGCAGGACGCTGCGCATGACCAGTCTTGATTCGGGATCGACACCGGAGGTAGGCTCGTCCAGCAGCAGAATGGGGGAATCCTTCAGCAGCGTAATCAGCAGCGACAGCTTTCGTTTCATGCCTTTGGAATAGGAAGCCACTTTATTATCAAGTGCGGTTTCGAGCTGCAGAAGAGCAGCATATCGTTCGATCATCGTAGAAGCCGACGCCGGACTTACGTCCAAATAGATGCAGAAATCACGGATGTTTTCACGCCCGGTTTTGGTCTCGAATAAGTAATCATTCTCCAGCAATACCGAGATTTTCCGCAGATCACTGGAATAAGTAATCGTTCCTTCATCCAGTGTCAAGAGACCCATGATGAGACGCAGCAGGGTTGTTTTGCCCGCTCCGTTCGGGCCGATGATGGCAAAAATGCTGTTATGAGGCACAGCGAAAGAAACGCTGCGGATGATCTTTGTCTGATTTAATGTTTTGCCTGCGCCGGATACGATAATCGCATTGCTGTCCAGTGCCGGGGTCTGTTGTTGATGCAGCAAGACATACCACTCCCTGATTAAAATAAGTTACAGGGAAAATATACCTTATTTCCTAAGGGATTCATAGAATCAAAAAAAAGGCATCTCCGAATGTCTTCGGAAATGCCTGGTTAAGTGATCTAAGTTATTAAAAGTTAAGAATTACTTTTCGTAGCAGGCGGCTGCTGGATTTTTTGCTTCTCTCTGAACCGCGGGCCGACATAGTTCTTTTTACGGTCACGCGTCAGAATCCAGCCTCCGAGAAAGCTCATCCCGGCCAAGAAGAGCAGCAGCCCCCCGCCAAAATGCAGCCAGGCAAAATCCGGTGTCACAGCATCGTCGCCATGCATGGAGATATAGTTGAAAATATCATCTTTCATCATCAGGAAGCCCGTCATGGCCAGCAGGCCGGGAATAACCAGAATAAGGATGGCAATGAAGCGTGAAATCAGCAGTTTCATGAGGGTTCCATCTCCTTCGCAGCCCTTTGGATTCCCCCATATGATAACGCTTCACCAGGAAAAAGTCCATGAATACATGACGATTATAAGTTTGTAATGGGCATAAAAGAGAGTACAATGTAATAGGTTATGCAGAACTTATGAGTAATGACTGGAGGATACATATCATGACAATATCCTGTGACGTGGCAATACTGGGCGGTGGAACCGGAGGTTATGTGGCGGCGATCCGCGCGGCCCAGCTGGGAAAGTCGGTTGTCGTCATCGAAATGGACAAACTGGGCGGCACCTGCCTGCACCGCGGCTGTATTCCAAGCAAGTCGCTGCTGCGCAGCGCAGAAGTCTATGCTGAGATAAATGAGAGCGAAAGTTATGGCATCGAAACAACAGGTGTGCAGCTGGTATTCCCGAAGGTGCAGCGCCGCAAGGAAGCTGTGGTGGAACAGCTGCATGAGGGTGTGCAATTTTTGATGCGCAAGAATAAAATCCAGGTCCTCAAAGGGAAAGGCCGGATCATCGGGCCTTCGATTTTCTCCCCGCGCAGCGGTGCTGTGGCGGTGGAACTGGAGAATGGCGAGATGGAGACTGTGGTCTCATCCAATCTTATTGTCGCTACAGGCTCACGCCCCCGAGTGCTGCCGGGACTTAAACCGGATGGCAAGGTTATTCTGAGCAGTGAAGAAGCGCTGACGCTTGAAGAGCTGCCGTCTTCGATCATTATTGTGGGCGGCGGAGTAATCGGTGTGGAGTGGGCTTCAATGCTGGTTGATTTCGGTGTACAGGTGACTGTGGTCGAGGCTGCTGGCCAGCTGCTGCCGCTGGAAGACGAGGAAATTGCCCGGGAGCTGCTGCGTCTGCTCAAAAAACGCGGGGTCAAAGTTCTGACGGGGACAACTGTGGATGCTGAGACTTGTGTGGTAACGGAGGACGGCGTAACCATTGAAGCCCGCAAGGGGGAACAGAGCCAGAGCTTGTCCGCAGAGAAGCTGCTGGTATCTGTCGGCAGAGTAGCCAATATCGAAAATATTGGATTGGAAAATACCGATATCCACTTCGATAAAGGTGTGATTGAGGTTAATGCTAACATGCAGACAAATGAGCCGCATATCTACGGTATCGGCGACTGCATCGGCGGCCTGCAGCTGGCCCATGCCGCCAGCCATGAAGGTATTCGCGCGGTGAACCATCTGGCAGGTGAGAAGCTCTATCCCTATCATATCCATCAGGTTCCCCGCTGTGTCTACACACGGCCGGAAGTGGCCAGTGTCGGATATACGGAGAAAGAGGCCAAGAATCTCGGCCATGATGTCGTGACCGGGAAATTTCCATTCTCGGCTATCGGCAAAGCTATCGTCTACGGGATGAAGGACGGTTTTGTCAAAGTCGTTGCCGACCGCAGCAGCGGAGATATTCTCGGTGTTCAAATGATCGGACCGCATGTGACCGATCTCATTGGCGAAGCGGCGCTGGCGCAGCTGCTGGACGCCACCCCTTGGGAGATCGGCGAAGCCATCCATGCCCATCCGACCCTTTCCGAGATTATAGGAGAAGCCATGCTGGCGGTAGATGGCAAATCAATCGGTTTTTAGTATACGAGAAAAGTCCCCAAGAGAATGCCGGATAGAGCTGGAGAAGCGTTATGCGCCGAAATAGCTCTATTCCGGCTTTTCCTCTCTTTTCTTTTTGTACAGAAAGGGATTATAATGAACTCAGGCCAAGTCTTAGTACCAGGTTATAAGATCAGGCACAGGTTGTTATAATTTTAAGCATCTAATCCAAGTTTGTACGAAATCAATTTAGTGGGATTAGGCTCACAAAACTTTTAGGAGGTACCTCTCATATGGAATCTCAAGGTACTGTAGGAACAGTCAACAGACATAAGGAGCTTGGACTCAGTGACGGCCAGGTCATCGATATGTACAAATATATGCAGATGGGACGGAAGTACGATGAGCGCAGTCTGCTTCTGCAGCGCGCCGGGAAGATTAACTTCCATGTTTCCGGCATCGGCCAGGAGGCGGCGCAGGTGGCGGCTGCCTTTGCACTGGACCGGCAGAATGATTATTTCCTTCCGTATTACCGCGATTATGCCTTTGTGCTCACCGTGGGCATGACCATGCGCGAGCTGATGCTCTCCGTGTTCGCTAAGGCTGAGGATCCCAACAGCGGTGGACGGCAGATGCCGGGCCACTTTGGAAGCAAACGTCTGCGCATCGTAACCGGCTCAAGTCCGGTGACTACACAAGTACCGCATGCGGTAGGTTTCGCGCTTGCGGCCAAGATGCAGAAGAAAAAGTTTGTTTCTTTTGTTACGTTCGGAGAGGGCTCCAGCAACCAGGGTGACTTTCATGAAGCGTGCAATTTTGCCGGTGTGAACAAGCTGCCGGTCATTATTTTTTGCCAGAACAACCAGTACGCCATCTCCGTCCCTGCCCATAAGCAGCTCGCCGGCAAAGTCAGTGACCGTGCGCTGGGCTACGGCTTCCCGGGCATCCAGGTAGACGGCAATGATCCGCTTGAAGTGTACCGTGTCGTTAAGGAAGCGCGGGAGAGAGCACTTAGAGGAGAAGGGCCAACGCTGATCGAAGCGATGATGTACCGCCTGTCACCACATTCCACCTCGGACAACGATCTGGCTTACCGGACCAAGGAAGAGGTTGACGAGAACTGGAAAAAGGACGGCGTCGCCGCCTTCCGCAACTATCTGATAGAGCTGGGCCTGTGGAGTGACGAACAGGAACGCGATCTGGCTGCACAGTACAATCTTGAACTGAAAGAGGCTATTGAATATGCTGACAATGCACCGTTCCCGAAACCGGAAGATACGCTGCTGCATGTATACAGTGAATCAGACCTCAAAGGAGGAGCATAATTCATGGCAATGATGGAATATATCGATGCGATCCGGCTGGCGATGAAGGAAGAAATGGAACGCGATGAATCCGTGTTCGTGCTGGGTGAGGATGTTGGCGTTAAGGGCGGTGTGTTCACCACTACCAAAGGGCTGCAGGAGCAGTTCGGGGAAGAACGCGTGATGGATACCCCGCTGGCGGAGTCGGCGATTGCCGGAGTGGCCATCGGAGCGGCCATGTACGGCATGAAACCCATTGCCGAAATGCAATATTCGGATTTCATGCTTCCGGCAACCAACCAGATTATTAGCGAAGCGGCCAAAATCCGTTACCGCTCCAATAACGACTGGAACTGCCCGGTTGTTATCCGCGCGCCTATCGGCGGCGGTATATTTGGCGGGCTGTATCATTCCCAGTGTCCCGAATCAATTTTCTTCGGCACACCGGGACTGAAGATTGTGGCGCCTTATTCGGCTTATGACGCCAAAGGTCTGCTGAAGGCAGCGGTCCGTGACCCGGATCCGGTCATATTCTTCGAGAACAAGAAATGCTACAAGCTGATTAAGGAAGACGTGCCGGAAGACGATTATACCGTGCCGATCGGAGAGGCGAACCTGCTGCGCGCAGGCAGCGATATTACGGTGATCGGGTACAGCCTGCCGCTGCATTTTGCGATGCAGGCCGCGGAGGAGCTGGAGCGCGAGGAAGGCATAACGGCACACATACTGGATCTTCGCACGCTGCAGCCGCTGGACCGTGAAGCCATTATTGCTGCTGCCCGCCAGACCGGCAAGGTGCTGATTGTCCATGAGGACAACAAGACAGGCGGAATCGGCGGCGAGGTGGCGGCCATTATTGCCGAGCACTGCCTGTTCGAGCTCGACGCGCCGATCTTCCGGCTCTGCGGCCCTGATGTGCCCGCGATGCCGATCAGCCCGCCGATGGAGAAATTCTTCATGCTGAGCAAAGATAAAGTGAAAGCGGAGATGCTCCGGCTGGCGCAATACTAAACATTCTGATTCTGCGGGTACTTACTTCCGAAGCGAGTTTTGTACGACGACTCAACACGAAGTATTGCTTACAAAACTTAAGCGTATGCTTCCGAAGTGAATTTTGAACGAAGACATTTCAGGAAGTATTGCTTACAAAATTTTAAGGAGTGACAATATGTCTGACAATACAAAGCTGATCGACGTGATTCTGCCGCAGCTGGCTGAGTCGCTGGTATCGGCGACGATCGGCAAATGGCTGAAGCAGCCGGGCGATCAAGTGGATCAATATGAGCCCATCTGCGATTTGATTACAGATAAAGTCAATGCAGAGCTGCCTTCCACCGTGGAAGGAACACTGGTGGAGCTGCTCGCGGAAGAGGGCCAGACCGTCAACGTTGGCGAAGTTATCGCCCGTATTGCTGTAGCTGTGGCTGCTCCCGCAGCTCCAACGGTTCCGGCAGCTCCATCCGCCGGAGCTGGCCAGGTGAGTACTGCTCCGCAGGCGCCTGCAGCCGCCAGACCGCCGGTACCAGCTGCCGGGGGTTCAGCTGACGCTCCCATGCGCTCCCGCTACTCACCGGCAGTACAGACACTCGCCGCCGAGCACGGTATTAATCTTGCCGCTGTGCCGGGAACCGGTATGGGCGGCCGTATCACCCGGAAGGATGTGCTGACGTTCCTGGAAAGCGGCGGGGCCGCAGCCGTCCATGCCTCCAATGGCGCAGCTTCGGCAGCCGGACATCAGGCGCAAGAAGCCGCGCAGCAACCTGTGCTGCAGGCTGTTCAGACCGAAGTGCAGGAGCCCGTTCGCCATTCCGGACTGCACCTGAGCGAATCTCCGCGTATTCCGACGATTGAGGTGGAAGGCGGCCGGGGCAGCAGTTCAGAATTTCTGATCGACGTCACCCCGATCCGCAACACGATCGCCACAAGAATGCGCCAGAGTGTCTCGGAGATTCCCCATGCGTGGACAATGATTGAAGTGGATGTGACGAATCTCGTCGTGCTGCGCAATAAGCTTAAAGATGAGTTCAAGCGCAAGGAAGGCATCAACCTGACTTACCTCGCTTTTATGATGAAGGCTGTAGTCAGTGCGATCAAGGATTATCCGATTATGAACTCCGTCTGGGCGGTTGATAAAATCATTGTCAAACGCGACATCAATATTACACTTGCTGTAGGCACCGAAGATTCCGTTATGACACCGGTAATCAAGAAGGCTGATCAGAAGAACATCGCCGGACTTGCCCGGGAGATCGACGAATTAGCGCAAAAGACCCGCGACGGCAAGCTTCGCCTGGAAGATATGCAGGGTGGTACCTTTACCGTTAACAACACCGGTTCTTTCGGCTCTATTCTGTCCTACCCGATTATCAACTACCCGCAGGCGGCAATATTGACCTTTGAATCCATCGTGAAGAAGCCTGTGGTCATCAACGATATGATCGCCGTACGCTCCATGGCCAATATTTGTCTGTCTCTGGATCACCGGATTCTGGATGGAGTCATTTGCGGCCGCTTCCTGCAGCGCGTGAAGGATAACCTGGAAAGCTATACACCGGATACCAAGCTGTATTAATATTTTGCAACATTCAGTGACTGGCGACTCTAATTCAAAGGGGACCTGACGTTATGAATAACCCGCAACCTGGCAAGCTGGAAATTTCATATCACCCCCTGATGGAATATGGTGCGGCCTGGGAGCTGCAAAAGGAACATGTGCAGGCCATTGATGCCGGAACAGGCCTGGAACAGCTGATCCTTTTGCAGCATCCGCCCACCTATACCATCGGTTCTCAGAATCACCCGGAGCATCTTCTCCTCAGCGGTGAACAGCTCAAGGAGCAAGGGATTGCGCTGTTTGAAATCGACCGCGGGGGGGACATTACATATCACGGGCCGGGCCAGCTTGTCGGCTACCCGCTGCTGAAGCTTGGGGAGGACGGAAGGGTCGACCTGCATGGGTATCTCCGCCGGCTGGAGGCTGTAATTATCGATTATTTGGCTTCCTGCGGAATAGAGGGTGACCGCAAACCCGGGTATACCGGCGTTTGGGTTGGCGACCAGAAGATTTGTGCGATTGGCGTCAAGTTTAACAGAAGCAAATCACGCAGAGGCTTTATTACCAGCCACGGCTTCGCCTTCAACATCTCTGCGGGGATTGGCGGGCGCGGGTTTCAGGGAATTATTCCCTGCGGCATTGCGGAATATGGGGTAACTTCGCTGGAGGAATGCACCGGCCGGCCTATGGATCCTGAGCAGGTATCAGAGGAGCTGATTCCTTATTTCCTGCAGCACTTTCCGTATAAGGTGATCAACCCGGTGAATCCGTAGGCTCAGGCCGATTTGACGGTAACCCGGGATGTCAAATAGCGCCCGGGGAGTCCGGACGCTATTATTAACGTTCTACTTTCTGCTGTTAACCGGCCAGGAAAGGCTCGATGACCATCAGCAAGGTAGAGCCGACCATGGCGATCAGCATGACATAAATGAAGATACGGAACCATTTTTGACGTTGCATGAGTGACTCCTTTAGAATTAGTTTAAGTTAAGAGCGTACAGATATTTAAGGCAGTACCACTATTGTAACGCAATCGTGAAAGAGAGGGAAGTCCAATGATATCACAAGACCGATTGATTCAGGAATTTATGGAGCTTGTCCGTATTGACAGTGAAACAAGAAACGAACGGCAAATTGCCGATGTGCTAAAAGAAAAATTCAGCGCTTTGGGTCTTACTGCCATCGAGGATGATTCTCAGGAGCGCACCGGACATGGAGCGGGCAATCTGTTCGTTACCTGGCCTGCCGATAACGGAGCTGCGGCTCCCAAGCTGCTGTTCACCTGCCATATGGATACAGTAGTTCCCGGGCAGAATATCAAACCTACCCTTGGAGAAGACGGCTGGATTACGAGCGACGGCAGCACAATTCTCGGGGCGGATGACAAAGCGGGGTTAGCTGCTTTGTTCGAAGCGATCCGTGTCATTCAGGAACAGGGCGTTGCTCACGGTCAGATCCAGTTTGTCATTACAGCCGGTGAAGAATCCGGGCTGCTTGGCGCCCGGGCCATGGACCCCAAACTGCTGGATGCTGACATGGGCTTTGCGCTGGATTCCAACGGTGAGGTTGGAGCGATTGCGGTTGCTGCGCCTTCCCAGGCTAAAGTAACAATGCAGATCTTCGGCAAATCCGCCCATGCCGGCGTGAATCCGGAAGATGGCATCAGCGCCATTCAGGTGGCAAGCAAAGCCATCTCGGCGATGAAGCTGGGGCGCATCGACAATGAGACTACGGCCAATATCGGCAAGTTCGCAGGCGGCGGACCGACAAATGTGGTTTGCGACCATGTGCAGCTGGATGCCGAAGCGCGCAGTATTGTGCAGGAGAAGGTAGACCGGCAAGTAGCTTCCATGCGCGAAGCATTGGAGACCACAGTGCGTGAGCATGGTGCAGAATGTGAATTCCGCAGTGAGATTATTTATCCGGCCTTCAGCTTTAATGAGCATGATCCGGTTGTGGTGCTTGCGGACCGTGCCATAACCTCACTCGGTCTGAAGACACGCCTGTTCCCGTCCGGCGGCGGCAGCGACGCCAATGTGTTCAATGGTCTAAAGGTACCAACGGTAAATCTGGCCATCGGTTATGAGCATATCCATACCACCAAGGAACGGATCAAAGCCGAAGACATCGTCAAAGCAGCTGAGCTGGTTGTAGCCATCGTTAAGGAAAGTGTAAAAGGTTAAAATATCATGCGCAGCAGCTGAGGCTGGGTATATGCAGTGAAGGAGCTGTTTCCGGGCGATGCCCGGGAACAGCTCCTTATGGTTTTTCTGGACAGTACCATTAGTAGCGTTTAATGGAACAGCTTCGCCGAATGGAACCTTACGGGAAATGCTGCTGTCTAGCTTAATCTACGTATTTGTTGGCAACGTTCCTTCAAGCGAATGGGGAGGACTCTCCGTGACTTAGAAGCTGGGAAGAACTCTCCGTGACTTGAGGATGAGGACTAGAAGCTGCCGGACTCCATGGACGTTATTTCTAATAATCGCCTGTTTTTTACAAGGAAACGGACTCCAGTGACACTACTGTTCTGTTTTGAAGCCAATTTCCCTCCTTGTAGAGGAAATAACGTCTTTCCGGTCCGAAAGATCGGGAAAAAGGATTTACCAGGTATAATAACGCCTTTCCGGTCCGGATACATTCAGAAACGGAAAGGGGAAAATGCTGCAAGCGGTTACCCCGCTTTAGGTGGACTCAGCCGTGATTCAGCTTTCAGCCGCAGGATGTAGGACAGTGGCATATCACGTCCGTACTGCAGGGTCCACCCGGCGATTACTGCTTTAATCTGCTCCGGTGTACCTACCATTGTGACTGCAGTCGAGCTTGTACGGATAAGGATGTCATTCATGTCTACATTCCTTCTTTCCCCTTAAGTTTGCTATAATACACCCTATGCAGAACTGAGCTAAAGGAGACCATAAACTATGAAAAAAGATGAAACTCACCGCAATCCCGCACTGGATGAAGAGACGTTGTCTACACAGCCGATTTTTGAAGGCAAAATTATTACCCTGCAGGTGGATACGGTTAAGCTGCCGGATGGCAATACCGCAACCCGCGAGGTCGTGAAGCATCCCGGAGCTGTAGCTGTGCTTGCCCTGAATCAGGGCAAGATGCTTGTAGTGGAGCAATACCGCCAGCCGATGCACCGCACCGAGGTGGAGATCCCCGCTGGTAAGCTGGATAAGGGCGAAGATCCCTTGGCCGCTGCCGGCCGGGAGCTTCAGGAGGAGACGGGCTTTCACAGCGGCGACCTTAAGCTGCTGAAATCCTTTTATACCTCGCCCGGATTCGCGGATGAAATTATTCATTTGTATGTGACAGACAACGCCCAGGCAGGAGATATGGCACTCGATGAGGACGAATTCCTGGAGGTCTCCGAGCTTACGCTGGAGGAAGCTTACCAGTACATTGCGGACGGCCGCATCGCCGACGCCAAAACGATGATGGCGGTGTATGCATGGCATCTCTATACGCTGACGGGCCAATGGCACTAGAAGAGGAAAACAAGCTGCACAGCTTCTACTGTGACCTGCATGTTCATATCGGCCGCACTACGGAAGGACAAGCTGTCAAAATCAGCGGCAGCAAGAATCTCACCTTTGCCGGAATCGCCAAGGAGGCCGCAGAGCGCAAGGGGATCGGGCTAATCGGGATTATAGACAGCCACTCTCCCGGCGTGCAACGCGATATCTGCCAGTCGCTGGAATCCGGAGAGATGACAGTGGCAGACGGTGGAGGTATTGCTTACAGGGGCACCACCATCCTGCTGGGGTCAGAGATCGAAATCCGCGAGCCTGGCCGGAAGGAATGCCATGTGTTGGCCTTTATGCCGGATCTGGAGACGATGGCGGATTTCAGCAACTGGATGAGCAAGCATATGCGCAACGTAAATCTCAGTTCCCAGCGGCTGTATGCCCCATCCAGAGAACTGCAGGATGAGATTTACGGACGCGGGGGCATTCTAATTCCGGCGCATATTTTCACGCCGCATAAAGGTCTTTACGGCTGCGCTGCAGAACGTATGGCTGAGCTGTTTGACCTGGAGCGTATCGCAGCAGTTGAGCTTGGCCTTAGCGCGGATTCGGAGATGGCAGGATACATTTCTGAGCTGGACAGCTATACCTTCCTGACCAACTCTGACGCCCACTCCCTCGGCAAAATCGGCCGTGAATACAATGTCATCGAGCTGGCTAAGCCGTCCTTCAGCGAACTGAAGCTGGCACTGAAGCGTAAGGCAGGCCGTAGAGTCAGCGCTAATTTTGGACTGAACCCGCGCCTGGGCAAGTATCACCGCACCTATTGCGCCGGATGCGGCAGCATCATTGATGAAGCGTATGCCACTTCGGAACGTTGTCCTTATTGCGGCAGTCCCAAGCTGGTGCAAGGGGTGTTTGACCGGATTCTGTCCATTGCCGACCGCAGGCAGCCCCTCGTGCCGGACCATCGTCCGCCGTATCACTATCAGGTGCCGCTTGAGTTTATTCCGGGACTTGGCCCGGCCAAGATGAACGCGCTGCTGGCGGCTTTTGGAACGGAGATGAACATTCTGCATGGCGCCGGCGAGGCGGAGATTGCTGCAGTAGCGGGAACGGAGCTGGCTGCGCAGATTGTTCTTGCCCGCACGGGGGAACTTGCACTGTCGGCAGGAGGCGGAGGGACGTACGGCAAAGTAATGGTGAACAAAAAGTAGAATTGCTGTGCATAACGGCGACCTGTCCAAAGGACAAGTCATAGAGCGGGATGTCTCCTCATATGGTGTAATATGTGACCGGAAAGGAGAACGTCCCGATGCGCAGTTTAAGGCTGATGATGAAGGAACAGACGCCTCTTTATATTTTTGTTGCCGTATTATTTCTCGTTGGTGTCGTTTTCGGGGCTCTGATTGTCAGTGCGTTAACGTTGGACCAGCAGCAGGAGCTGGGAGATTACATGGGGAATTTCTTCGTCACCGTTGATCAGCAGGGCCTGCCGGCTGCACCCGACTCTTACTGGAGTATCGCCGCGCTCAATCTGAAGTGGGTGGGACTCATTTGGATTCTTGGCTTGTCGGTCATTGGGCTTCCGGGTATTCTAATCCTGGATTTTCTCAAAGGCGTGCTGATCGGTTTTACCGTCGGTTGCCTCGTCAGTCAATATTCCTGGCACGGCATGCTGTTTGCCCTCGTCTCGGTTGCTCCGCACAATCTTGTGCTGATCCCGGTTCTGCTCGTATGCAGCGCAGCAGCTATTGCCTTCTCGCTGCTGATGATCCGCAGCCGGGTGCTGGGGAAGCGGCGTACGCCGGTGACAAGGCCTTTTGCAATGTACACGGTATTATCGCTTGGAATGGCCGTACTCGTCTTGGGCATTTCCGGTTTTGAGGCTTGGGTGACGCCGGTGATGATGAGATGGGTGACACCCATGCTCGTATCTATTGGTTGATTTAAAGAATGCTGCCGGGTGGGATTTTCACTGGGCAGCATTTTTTTGTTCCTTTGATTGCAAAAAGTTATGAATAGTAGATATTTGCAAATATAGGAATTAAAATGGTGTTGGGACTTTAGAAGGCTTTCTTAACAATGATTTGCAATTGTTTACACTTTCAGCCCAAGAGAAAGTTATTTTTAACAGGATGGATAACTCGATATCTGTCTTTAACTTGGCTTCAGGCGAAGAAGCTTGGACGAAAAGTTGTTCCAAGCTCTATGATGTTGATGTACTCAGCTCTCCGGAGAAAATCATTGTGATCGCCAAAGATAAAAACAACAAGCTGCAAAAGATCGTCCTGAGTAAGGAACGAACGACACTCTCCATTACAGTCTTTAACAGCGCTCCAATCACTAAATCAATAACAAGCAATGGGGAGTTGATCCACTGGTACGCACCAGAAGGTAGCAATAAAGAAAGACTTTCTGTGTACAGTAACAACGTTCTCGCTGTGTATCAAGCCCCTTGGAACAATCCTGTTTTTAAAATGAATTTAGGCGGAATGTCAAGCAGCAGGTACGAAGATATCATGCTTAAGGATATTAAATTGAACGGGCCTTATGCGGTGGTCAAATTTACAGGATCCAGTCTAATGCAAAGTCAGGATTTTTTTCGTGTGATTAATACCTCAAATAAGAAAACATACACTATAGTTGCCGATTGGAGCACACACAGTGATTCTTCATTTGCCGGCAATGAGCTTGTTATTAACAGTTCCTTCAACGTGGGCAATCCGCTGGGCGTGAATGTTGGGCAGCCTTATTCACTATCCGGCATGTATAATCTCTCGACAGGAAAAAAGACAGCAGGCATCTCTGAAACGTTTACTGATCGGGAAATGGGATGGAAGTCTGAACGTATAGGCAATCATATTCTAATCTATCTCCCAATTTTGGAACTGTAGGAGCGATAGCGACCGCCTTTGTCTACGGATTTCTACCGCTATGAGCATATAAATCAAGAAATCAGTAGACAACAGCGGCCGGAAGTCCAAACATTCACTGCAGTTGCGTTCTATGCCGGCTCGCTAAATCTAAAGTCAACTTATACAGTCTATAGAACCGTTGTCAGAGCTGTATTGCCATCACGGAATACCTCTATTGAACACACTCTAAAAGCGTTTGACTTCTCAAAGCGACTCCCCCTATAATGGAAGAAGTGGTTTTATGCCCGGTGCGGTAATTTTCCAAGGGGGAGGGATACTATGGAAGCCCGGATAGACAAGATAAAGCAACAGCTACAATCCCAAGGATATAAGCTTACACCCCAACGGGAAGCAACCTTAAGAGTGCTGCTGGAGAACGAAGACGATCATTTAAGTGCAGAAGATGTGTTTATGCTTGTGAAAGAAAAGGCTCCCGAGATCGGTCTCGCCACTGTATACCGGACCCTGGAACTGCTCAGCGAGCTTCATGTCGTGGAGAAGATTAATTTCGGAGACGGAGTTGCCCGTTATGACCTGCGGACAGATACGGCGAAACACCATCATCATCATTTAATCTGTGTGCAATGCGGCACAATGGATGAAATCCGTGAGGATTGGCTCGGACCGCTGGAAGAGCGGCTGGAGAACGATTATAATTTCACGGTGCTCGATCATAGACTTGATTTTCACGGGATTTGCCACCGCTGCAAGGACAAGAATACTACGGATGGCAATACGCCTGAATAGGCTTATAGATGATAAATTACCGCACAAGCTCTCCCCGGTGTACTGCCGGAGGGGGCTTTTTAAATGATTTCATCAGGCCGACATACATATCACCGCCCGCCGGCGCATAAAGTGAAGGACGAGCTATGCTTCCGAAGCGAGTTCTGTACGAAGCAACCCTGGGAAGTATAAGCTCACAAAACTTTTAGGAGGAATCCTAATGATTATTTCTGTGCCTGGAACGGTGCGCCGGCTGTATTTTTTGACCCTGCTTGTTGCATTGAGCTGTTTCTTGTATTACGCCCTGAGCTGGCTAAGCGGATGGATCAGTCCGATAGATCATTATGAAATCCCGGAAGGCACGGCAGTCCGGGCCTTCGAGGATGCCCCTGTCAGTGTGGACAGTCTGAATGCAGGGGAACGTCTGCGGCTATATTACTGGTATGGCGAGTGATTGCCCGGCCCGAAGCAGGAAGAAGCCGGAACACTGTCGAATGAACCTTAGGTGAGTTCATGCATCTGGCTTGCCGCTGTGCAGCCAGATGCTGAACTCCATGCCTAAATGCTGCATAGCCGCGAAGAGCAGCCTGAGCAGACAGGAGCGTGAATGAAATGAAGTCACACTTGCAGCCTTTTATGCAATATTTAACCGTAGAGAAAGGTTTATCTTCCAGCACGCTCGAGTCCTATGGACGCGATGTGTCGCAGTTTCTGGAGTTTGCCGAAGGCCGTGGTGCCGTTACACCGGAGGAGATTAGAAGATCGCATATTATGCAGTATCTCGCTGAGCTCCGCACCGCAGGGCGGGCCACCGCAACAGTGAACCGGAATACGGTGTCGCTGCGCGCGTTTTTTCACTATCTGCTGAAAGAAAGGCTGATCGTGCAGGACCCAACGCTGGATATGGAAATGATCAAACCGAGCAAAAAACCGCCGATGATCTTAAGTATTGAAGAAATCGAACGGCTGCTGGCGGCCCCTGATGATGCTACCCCCCAGGGGATGCGCGACAAGGCGATGATAGAGCTGCTGTACGCCACCGGCATCCGGGTTACAGAGCTGATTACCCTGAATGTCGAGGACGTGCATACGGACCTGAAGTTTGCCCGCTGCAGCGGGGCTTCCGGGAAGGAGCGGGTAGTGCCAATCGGCGCTATTGCAGCGGAGTGCGTGGCGGTATATACATCCGGTATGCGGGACAAGCTGCTGCGGGGAAATCAGGAGGAGCCTGCCTTGTTTCTGAACAGTCTGGGCGGACGGCTGACCCGTCAGGGCTTCTGGAAAATCATTAAAAAGTATGCGCGTGAAGCTCAGATTGAGCAGGATATCACTCCGCATACCCTTAGACATTCGTTCGCTGCTCATTTGCTGGAAGGCGGTGCGGATCTGCGTTCCGTGCAGCAGATGCTTGGTCATGCGGATATTTCCACAACGCAGATTTACAGCGGGATTGCCCGCAAAAATATGAAGGAAGTCTACGAAAGCCACCATCCCCGGGCGAGGTAACTGCTGCTGCGGAATGGGTATAAGACCTGAATCGCGGGTAATCCCCGAGGTAAGGGTAAAAAGATGCTTTTTGTGAGTAAGATCGTTATGATGGAAATATACTGAAAGGATAGACCGGAGCGTGTGAACCCCGGGAGTTACTTTCGGCAGAAACGGGTACCTAAAAAGCGGGGCAATGGGCCGCTGGCTTCGGAAGGGCTGTCCCTTCGGAAGAAGGTAGAGCCGTTTCTTCTTGTTTTGATAAAACCTAAAGAATATGCATACTACGAAGGAGTGAAGACGGACATGTCCTCATTTAAACGAATTGGATTTATCGTTCTTGATAGTGTTGGTATCGGCGAAGCGCCGGATGCGGAAAGTTTCGGTGATAAAGGGTCCCATACGCTGGGACATATTTTGGAGCGGGTGCCGGGTCTTAAGCTGCCTAATCTGCAAAAGCTTGGTCTCGCCAATATTGCACCGCTGCCGCCGCTGGAGCCTGTAGCAGCACCAGCCGGATATTACGGCAAAATGCAGGAGGTATCGGTAGGCAAGGATACAATGACCGGGCATTGGGAGCTGATGGGACTGAAGATTGAAGTTCCGTTCAACACCTATTTTGACGGATTCCCGGCAGAGCTGATTGAGAAGTTCGAAGCGGCAACCGGACGCAAAGTGATCGGCAATAAACCGGCTTCCGGTACGGAGATTCTGGTCGAATATGGCGAAGAGCAAATGAAGACCGGGGCCTGGATTGTGTACACTTCCGCCGATAGCGTATTCCAGCTTGCTGCTCATGAAGATATTATCCCGCTGGAAGAGCTGTACAGCGCCTGCAAAATCGCCCGCGAGCTGACGATGGCTCCCGAATTCTCAGTAGGCCGCGTAATCGCCCGCCCCTATGTCGGCGAACCGGGGAACTTTGTGCGTACTCCTAACCGCCATGACTATGCGGTCAAACCGCCGGAGCCGACGGTAATGAACGCGCTGGAGGATATCGGTAAAGACGTTATCGCTGTGGGCAAGATCAACGATATTTTCACAGGTGAAGGCGTAACAGCCACTTATCCGACAAAAAGCAATGAGCATGGCATCGAGATTACGATCCGAGAGCTGCGCAAGCCGTTTGACGGCTTCCTGTTCACGAATCTGGTAGATTTCGATTCCCTGTATGGCCACCGCCGCGATCCGGAAGGTTACGGACATGCTCTTGAGGTATTCGATCAGGCGCTTCCGGAACTGCTCTCTACACTCGGCGAAGATGATCTGCTCATTATCTCGGCAGACCACGGCAACGATCCGATCCATAGCGGAACTGATCATACACGCGAGTATGTGCCACTCTTGATTTATAGTCCAAGATTCAAGACTCCGGGCAACCTGGGCATCCGCCAGACGTTCTCAGATGTGGCAGCGACAATTGCCGACAACTTCGGGGCCAAAGCGCCGCAATATGGGACAAGCTTTTTGGCGGAACTCAAATAATACGAAATCCTATGAAGCATCAATACTACGGACAACCCTCAAGGAGGCAATAAACTATGGAAGCAGTTAGCCAAAAGCACATTCAGGAAGCAGCGGTTTATATCAAGGATAAATGTACAGTCGCCCCGGAAATAGGGCTGATTCTCGGTTCAGGTCTGGGCGTTCTGGCAGACCTCATTACGGATGAGGTTGTAATTCCCTACAACGAGATCCCCCATTTTCCTGTATCCACAGTAGAAGGACATGAAGGCGAACTGCTGATCGGGATGATCGAAGGACGACGAGTTGTAATGATGAAGGGCCGGTTCCACATGTATGAAGGCTACGGCCCGGAGACGACGGCTTTCCCGGTGCGCGTCATGAAAGAGCTTGGCGTAACCAGCCTGCTCGTTACCAATGCCGCAGGTGGCGTGAACACGGACTTTACACCCGGCGATCTGATGCTGATTACCGATCATCTGAACCTGACCGGGCGCAATCCGCTGACCGGCCCGAATGACAATGCTCTGGGCGTGCGGTTCCCGGATATGTCGACCGCCTACAGCCCCCGCCTGATTGCAGCGGCGAAGGAAGCTGCGGCAGAGCAGGATTTTGAATTCAAAGAAGGCGTTTATGCCGGATTGCTCGGCCCTTGCTATGAAACTCCGGCTGAAATTGTCATGCTGCGCCGTCAAGGTGCGGATGCTGTAGGCATGTCCACCGTCTCCGAGACGATTGTGGCCCGTCATGCCGGTATCGAGGTGCTTGGCATTTCCTGCATCACCAACATGGCTGCCGGCATTCTTGACCAGCCGCTGAACCATGCGGAGGTTATGGAGACGGCTGAACGTGTGCGTGAGCGCTTTTTGAAGCTGGTACTGGCCTTTATTCCGAAGATGTAGGCTCTATAGATCAAATTCAATGGCATCGGAATTATGCCAATATTATTCATCCACAACAATTCATACCCGGGAGGTTCAATTCATGACACAAACCAATATTTCTTACGGCAATCAGGTGAAAGAAGCAGCGGACTACGTAAAATCCAAATTCGGAGCGTATTCACCGTCCATCGGGCTGATTCTGGGCTCAGGGCTTGGCGATCTGGGCGACCAAATCGAAGATGCAGTGTATCTGCCCTATGAAGAAATTCCTCATTTTCCGCGTTCTACGGTAGAGGGCCATGCTGGCCGGTTCGTCATCGGGAAGCTGGAAGGCAAGGATGTTATTATCATGCAGGGCCGCTTCCACTTCTATGAAGGCTACGAGATGCGCAAAGTTGTGCTTCCGGTCTATGTGATGGCAAAGCTTGGCGTGGGTACGCTGGTGATCACTAACGCGGGCGGCGGAATGAACCGGGCATTCAAAGCAGGCGACCTGATGCTGATTACCGACCACCTCAATATGACTGGTGACAACCCGCTGATCGGACCTAATGATCCGGAGCTGGGTGTGCGTTTCCCGGATATGTCCCGTGCTTATGACCCTGAGTACATGGCTTTGGCCAAAAAGCTTGCGGCTGATGTTAAAGGTGTAGACGGTGAATCGCTTGTGCTGCAGGAAGGTGTATATGCCGGCATCAGCGGTCCAACTTATGAGACACCGGCGGAGCTGAAAATGCTGGCATACCTCGGCGGTGATGCTGTCGGGATGTCTACTGTACCTGAAGTGATCGTGGCCAGCCACAGCAAGCTGCGTGTGCTCGGCATTACCTGTATCACCGATATGGCGATCGGAGATGAGCTGGAGCCGTTGACCCATGAGCAGGTGGTAAAAGTCGCCAATCTGACTAAACCGAAGTTTATCGGCCTTGTGCGCGCCTTTGTACGTGAGGTACAGGTGTAATGCGAGCGGTTGATCTTATTCAGAAAAAAAGAGACGGCGGGGAGCTTAGCCGTGAAGAAATAGCTTTTCTGATCCAAGGCTACAGCAAGGGTGAAATTCCCGACTACCAAATCTCGGCTTGGGCAATGGCGGTGTATTTCCGCGGGATGAACGCACGGGAAACCGGCGATCTGACGCTGGAAATGGCCATGTCCGGTGATCAGGTCGATCTCAGTCCGATTGCCGGCATCAAGGTGGACAAGCATTCCACCGGCGGCGTGGGCGATAAGACGACTGTGGTACTGGCACCGCTTGTTGCCTCAGCCGGAGTTCCGGTGGCCAAAATGTCCGGCCGCGGGCTGGGACATACCGGAGGCACCCTCGACAAGCTGGAGTCGATCAGCGGCTTTTCTATCGAGATGGGCCGGGAACAATTTTTCGCCCAGGTAGGGGAGATCGGCGCTGCTGTAATCGGCCAGTCGGGCAACATTACACCTGCGGACAAGAAACTCTACGCACTGCGTGATGTGACAGCGACAGTGGAATCCATTCCGCTGATCGCCAGCTCCGTCATGAGCAAAAAAATCGCCGCAGGTGCCGATGCCATCGTGCTTGATGTGAAGACCGGCAGCGGCGCGTTCATGAAGACACTTGACGATTCCATTGCCTTGGCGCAAGCCATGGTGGATATCGGGACCCATCTGGGCCGCAATACGGTTGCGGTCATCAGCGACATGGACCAGCCGCTTGGCTACGGCATCGGCAATGCCCTGGAAATCAAGGAAGGCATCGAAACCTTGAAGGGCCACGGGCCGAAGGATCTGCAGGAGGTCTGCCTTATTCTGGGCAGCCAAATGCTGGTGCTTGGCGGCAAGGCGAAGGACGAAGCCGAAGCCCGCTCCATCCTGATGTCTCATATTGAGGATGGCAGTGCTCTGGACAAGTTCAAGCAAATCGTATCTGCGCAGGGCGGAAAGGTGTCGCAGGTCGAAGCGCCGGACACATTGCCGGCAGCACGGAGATTTATCGAAGTGAAAGCAGCAACCGGTGGTTATGTGGAGAGCATCCAAGCCGAAGAGATTGGTGTAGCTGCCATGCTGCTTGGCGCAGGCCGCGAGACCAAGGAATCGGTCATTGATCTCGCCGTCGGCATCCAGCTGTCGCTGAAAGTCGGCGATGCCGTAGCCGCAGGCGATACGCTTGCTGTATTGCATGTGAACGATGCCAGCGAGAACAAAGTGCAGGAAGCGGAAGCCAAAGTGCTGGAAGCTTACCGCATTTCCGCTCAGCCCGTTCCGCCTCAGCCGCTGGTGTTTGCGCTTGTGACCAAAGATGGCGTAACCCGGTACTAGGATTCAGCGCAGGATGTAAAGGTTCTTGTATTTCTGTGATAGATCAGCATCATGTAAACGAAAAGCCGTACAGAACAGTCAAATGTTCTGTACGGCTTTTTGCAATTTGAAGTAATCTAACCCTCCAGGAGTTTGACTTTAAATATCATCTAACTTGCACCTTGCCATGAAGAATTACTGCAGCAGCCAGTCCTCTACCACCTTCAGGATAGGGTAGGCTCCCCGGCTTTTGTTACACAGGACAACAACGGTTACTCCGCTTGCAGGATAGAAGGCGGAGTGGAAGGACACCCCGGGATCGTACCCCATCAGATGGTATTTCAGTGCCTCGCCGTTTCGCTTCGTGATCCATACTCCGTAACCGTAGTACTCATCATTATCATCATGAATATGCGGAGTGAGCAGCAGGGCCGTCAGCTCCGGATTTAGCAGCGTATGATCAAGCAGTCCCTGCCATAGCCGCTGCATATCAGGCGCGGTGACGAAAGCGCCGCCGTCAGCGCCTCCTTTTACGGGAATGGAATAGATGTTGGTGACCCAGTTTCCATCCGCTTCTTCGATATATCCCATGGCGGTATTGGCTGGAAGCGCATCCAGTGCAAAATACCCGGAATGCTTCATTCCGCAAGGCGCAAAAATATGCTGCTCCACGTAATCCGTAAAGGACATCCCGCTAATCTTCTCAACCAGCAGGCCAAGCATGATGTATCCGGCATTGTTATAGTGAAATCTTTCTCCCGGTGTGAATTTCATCGGATGCTGCGAGAACATTGGCACGAAATCCTGGAGCTTGCGCAGCAGGTACATGGGCTGGTTCAGCCACAACGCCGCGTAATCATCCATGATTTCTTCATCAAAGTAATCCGCAATACCCGAGCTATGCGTCAGCAGGTGATGAACGGTCATGTCATGGCTGAATCGGGCAAACTCTTTTCCATTCAGCACATCCAGCACCTTGCTGCTGAAAGCAAGCTTGCCCTGTTCCACCAACTGGCAGACAGCAATCGCCGTAAACAGCTTGCAGCCGGAGGCGATGCCAAAGCGTGTGTCCGGATGATTTAGCCGCTCCTCTGAAATGTTGGCACTGCCGTAAGAAGCGGCCAGGGTCTGGCTCTGTTTTTTGACCAAAACTGCTCCAGAGAATCTTTCGGTCTCAGCTTCCTCGCTGAGCTTATGCTGCAGATATTCAAGCTTCATGATGGTTCCTCCGATTCAGTTCATTTATAAGTAGCTTAGCTAAGAAATTCGCCTGAAAGATACAAGTTTCCTTTATTTGATCCTTATTTATAAGGCGAGAATTGGAATAACGACTGAAGACTGTACGTGCTGCGTAAGGTTTATCTGCTAAGGACAAGAAAAGCACATCAGTTTTGGCAGGGCGGTACATTGTGGACGTTTTGGAATTTAAGATACTATAAACTCTAACCTTACAATAATAGTTTTGTACAGACTGGCGGCGGTTGGCTGCTTTTTCATGAAATGTCGTTAGCGTTTCTACAGATTAACAAATCCGCGAGTCAGCACATCCGAGGAGGAATTATAATGGCACTTCATCAAACGATAACGGTATTGAACACACTGGACAGCGCTTATGCTAACGGTGAACAGGTCAGGCAGCTGTTTGCAGCTTATCCGGCAGTTAAGGTAGACGTCCATAAGGTTGAGGGTGAAAAAGGCAGCACGGAATTCGTCAAAATCTCAATCCCGGGCAGCAACGGAAAGCTGGCGGGCGGCACGGCGCCGACCTTCGGGATTGTGGGCAGACTAGGCGGAATCGGCGCCCGTCCCAGCCGGATCGGGATTGTCTCCGATGCGGACGGCGCAGTCGCTGCCATTGCTTCAGCACTGAAATTGGCCCATATGCAGACCCAAGGCGATGTGCTCAAAGGGGATGTGCTGGTAACGACCCATATTTGCCCGGATGCTCCGACGCTGCCGCATGAACCGGTGGATTTCATGGATTCCCCGGTCGATATTCTGCAGATGAATGAACATGAGGTGCTGCCGGAAATGGAAGCGGTTCTGTCCATTGATACCACTAAAGGCAACCGGGTGGTCAACCACAAAGGCATTGCAATTTCGCCAACGGTCAAGGAAGGCTATATCCTGCGGGTGAGTGAGGACCTGCTGCGCATTCTGGAAATGACGACAGGCCAGTTTCCGGTTACTTTTCCGGTGACGACCCAGGATATTACACCTTACGGGAACGGCCTCTATCATATTAACTCGATTCTTCAGCCTGCCGTTGCAACGAATGCTCCGGTTGTGGGCCTGGCGATAACTGCACAGTCCATGGTGCCCGGCTGCGGTACCGGGGCAAGCCACGAGGTTGATATTGCTTCCGCAGTACGTTTTGCGATTGAAACCGCCAAAGAAGTGACCGGGGGATCATGCTCATTCTATAACGAAGCGGAATTTGACCGCATTACAGAATTGTACGGCACGATGAGTGTATTGCAGACACTGGGCAAACCGGCGGTAACCTCCCGCTAAATCCGGGTTTATAGCGATTGTACTGCGAAGGGTAACTCCATGAACATCTAGGAGGAAGCAAATTGATGAAAATTGGATTGATCACGATTGGACAGTCCCCCAGATCCGATGTGGCGCCGATTATTGAGAAATATTTGGAGGGCCGTGCGGAATTGCTGCAATCGGGGGTACTGGATGGATTCACTCCGGCACAGGTCCGCGAATACTACAGTCCGCAAGAAGGAGAATACGTTCTGACGACCCGGATGGCGGATGGTACTGCGGCGATCATCTCCCGCGAAAGGATAAAGACGGTGCTGCAGGGAAAAATTGATGCCATGGAGGCTGCTGGAATCCGACTGATTCTGCTGCTCTGCACCGGTGTGTTTCCTGAGCTGCACACGAACCGTGCCCATTTGCTTGAGCCGGACCGGATTATACCACCGGTAGTGCAGGCCATGATTGGCAAACGCCGGTTGGGGCTGATCGGTCCCTTGCCTGAGCAGGAAGTGAGTATGGTCGAGAAATTTGCCGGGCCGGGGACCTCTCTTCCTTTTGCCGCTGTCTCTCCATATACCGGCACTGAAGCGGAGTTTCGCGCCGCAGCAAGCCGGCTGAAAGACCAGGCGGATGTGATTGTGCTTGACTGCATGGGTTATGTGGAGCAGCATAGAATATGGGCGGCCTCAGCAGGAGTGCCAGCCGTACTGTCAAATGCCCTCATAGGGAAGCTGATGGCGGAAATGGTGTAATCAGGAGGAACGAATATGAGTGAAGAGCGGATAATAATCAGTATGAATGTCCTGAAGGACTGCCTGGGACTCAGCAGCGGTGAACTGCTTGCTGTAGTGGCGGATGATGACAAGCGGGAGCTTGCCGAATCCGTCTATGAGGCCGGCAAAAGACTCGGAGCCGAGTCGGTGCTGCTGATCATGCAGGAACGGAGCAAGTCCGGTGAAGAACCGCCTGCTCCGATTGCGGAGGCGATGGCCAAGGCGGATGTGGCGGTGTGTATTACAAAACACTCCATGACACATACAGCGGCCCGCAAGCAGGCTGCTGCAGCGGGAACCCGGGTAGCGACCATGCCGGGTATGACGGATGACATGTTCAGCCATGGAGCCATTACGGCAGACTATGGACAGGTGAAGTCGTTGACGGAACAAGTTGCCCTGCTTTTGTCCGCAGGCCGTGAGGTACGTGTGGAGAAGGACGGGCTAAGCCTCTCCTTTTCCATAGAAGGGCGGGACGGAGTGCTGAGTACCGGGCTATACCTGAATCCTGGAGAATCCGGGAATTTGCCTTCGGGCGAAGCGTATATAGCACCGCTTGAAGGCACCGCCGCAGGACGGATTAAAGTAGACGGGTCCATAGCCGGTATTGGCGCCTTGGCCAGTCCAATGGTGCTGACGGTGGAGCAGGGCCGGCTTACAGCAGCTGAAGGTGAAGGCGGAGACAAGCTGCTGGGGATGCTGGGGGCAGGCGATGGCCGGCTCCTGGGTGAATTCGGCATTGGCACGAATAACAAGGCGAGAATTACCGGTGTGGTGCTTGAGGATGAGAAGGTCTACGGGACCATTCATGTAGCCTTTGGCAGCAATAACACCTTTGGCGGCGTTGTAGCGGCAGGTGTACATATAGATGCCGTAGTGATGAAGCCGGATGTGTTTATTGATAACAAAATCATTATGCGCGCCGGGGAATTGCTCTAGTCTTGACAAGTACCTAAGCGGTCGTTACAAGCAACCTGAAAGGGAGGGATACGGATGCTGGGAATCATACGTGTAATAACACTTCAAGAAGAGAGCTCCATCCATCTGCACGGCGAGCTGATAGAGCACCGCTATGGTCTGCCGGTCACGAGCCGCTGCATTCAGGATCAGCCTCAAGGCGTCTACGATGACCTAACGGAAGCGGAATCCGTACCGAAAATCATTGAACTCGCACGGGAGCTTGAAGCAAGCGGATGTACGGCGATCGGCATCAGCTGCGCGGCGGATCCGGCGCTGCTGGAAGCGAGGGCTGCGGTACGGATTCCTGTACTCGGTGCCGGGTCCTGCGCAGCCCATATGGCACTGGCCTTCAGCAGCCGAGTCGGCGTTCTGACGATCCTGACCGAGGTGCCTCCCTTCATTCGAAGCATCCTCGGGGACGCCTATCTCGGGATGGATCGCCCCGACGGTGTAACAACGACGCTTGATCTGAACACGCCTGCGGGACGTGCCGGAGCTCTGGCCGGAGCGGCAAGGCTCGTTGAGCGCGGAGCAGAGGCCATTGTGCTGGCCTGTACCGGATTTGCAACGATCGGTTTGGCTGCTGAACTGGAAGAGAAGCTAGGAATCCGTGCGCTCGACCCGATTCTCTCACTGGGTGCCGCAGCGGCTTCGGCTGCCTCTCTGCCCGGGCTTGTCCGCCGCTAAATCGTTGTCAACGGCTGATTTGTTGGGCAGACAGCTACCCACACTCAAGTGAAACGTTCTCCCGGACCATCGGTCTGGCGAGGACGTTTTTTTGTGGATCACTCGAAAGCTTGATGAAACGCAGGAGCGGAGTCTCGATCGCGTAAAGTGGTGGAACAGAGGGCGGAATGAGAAGCAAAGGTGCATCTGATATTGTCGCAAACGCGATGGATGGCAGTATGAGAGGTAAAAGTGCATCTGGTTTCGCCACAAGCAGGCTATATGGCAGTATGAGAAGCAAAAATACATCTGGTTTCCACACTACATGCGGACCGCAGTCGCGTAATTCCTTGGAGAAACGGCAAAGTGCCGGCAATTTCATACAAATTGCAATAGCGACTGTGATGTCCGTGGATTGCCGAAATTGTGGATTTCAACGAACTAACAGCTCTGGTGTCCGGATAAGTCACCGCACAATGTAGTTTGCAGGATGTCTCCATTTCAGCGATTTTCTCCAGAAGGTTTTACTGTAGGATGCAGTTGTTATCTGCAATTTGAAATATTTGCCCTGTGGTTTGCGGGCGAATTCTGATAAACTATCGGGAACGCCAGACTATGGCATATCTCAGGAGAAAACTTGAAATACTGTAGACAGCGGAGGGAGGAAGGAATATTGAACACACGAGGAATTACGTTGAGAGAGCTGCTGCAGCTGCCGATACTCGGCACAGCCACCGTAGTCAGCGGTGGACAGGGACTGGACCGGATTGTCCGCTTTGTAGATATTATGGAGGTTCCCGACCTGAAGGGTTGGATCAGTGAAGGCGTCATGCTGCTCACTACGGCCTATTCGATCCGTCATGACCCTTCACTGCTGACTGAGCTGGTATACACACTGGACAAGCTCGGGGCAGCTGCGCTGGCGATAAAACCAGCCCGGTTCCTGAAGGAAATTCCTCAAGCGGCGATCGAAGCGAGCAATGCCTGCGGGCTGCCGATCGTCGAGATTCCGCCTGAAATCCCTTATACGAACATTACCCAGCCGGTGATGGAGCTGCTGCTGGGCCGTCAGGCTATGCTGCTGCGCCGGGCAGAAGAGGTCTACCGCACACTCACAACGATGGTGCTGGAGAACAGCGGAATTCAGGCGGTAAGCGATAATGTGGCCGACTTTCTAAAAGCGCCTGTCGCACTGGTGGATACGCAGCGCAGTATTATAGTTTCCTCACCCTCCAATTTTGACTGGTCACAGAAGACTTCACCGCTGAACTGGAACATTAATGTGGACAAGCGGACGGTGGCCAGGCTTCTGGTAGACAAGGAGAAGCTGGATGATATGGAGGAAGTGGGGATCGAGCAGGCCAGGCTGGTATTTGCCCTTGAGCTGATGCGGAAAAAGGTAGCCGAGGATACCGAGTTTCGTCTGCGCGGCAATTTCATCGACGAGCTGCTGACGCCTCCGCTGCCTTCACGGCATGAAGTGGAGCGGCGGGCACGTCAGCTTGGCATGAATCCTGAACATAAATGGGAGGTAGCCGTCATTGAAGGTGATACCGCTCCTAGTGAGGAGACCGTGAACCGGCTGCTGGACCGGGAAGCGCGCAAGCGCGGAGTGACTCCCCATGTGGAATACCGCTCAAGCCGAGCCGTATTGTTCTTGCCGACACCGGAAGGCCGTAAATTTACGGGAGCTGCAGGCGGGGAGGAACCATGGGCGGCAACGCTGGAAAGCTGGCTGCATGACAAAAGCGAAGGTCTTAGCGCCTACCGGACCGGTATCGGGACCCCGGAGAATTTGTGGAATATCCACACCAGCTATAATGAAGCGCGCAAAGCGCTGTCGGTCTCCAAACGTCTGGGCCAGGGGGCTGGTGCAGTCACCCAATACGAGGAGATGGAGGTCTACCATCTGCTGGAGGGGTTAAGCGGGCAGGGCTTCGAGGTGCTGTTCGAGCGCAAGCTGGGTAAGCTGCTGCGATATGACCAGGAGCATGACAGCAACATGCTGTTGACGTTTTATCATTATCTGGAGCACCGGGGGAGTCTGATTGACACGGCCAGCAGTCTCTACATACACCGCAATTCAGTGAAATACCGGCTGGAGCGGATCCGTGATATTACAGGGTTCGATCTCAATGATCCGCGTGAGCAATTTGTCTGCCATTTGTGCCTGATTTACTACTACCTGCAGGAAAAATAGGGCGTGCTGGAATTTTTACGGAAGTTAATGTTAGAAAACATGACATTAAGAGGCGGTAATAGTGCACAACCGACAAACGGTTGTGCTTTTTTTTAGCTAAACGGGACGTAGAGTGGACATGAAATTGTATGTAGAATTAGCTCAACTACTAAAGAGAATAAAGAAACAGCACAGTACCTGACATGGAACCGCAGGTTCCGCTAAAGAAAGGGCTCACAGCCTGGATTGCAACAGAAGCCGTAAGGGGGTTGATTCATTGTTTGCTTACACATTAAAAAGACTAACGCAGATGATTCCGGCCTTGCTTGGTATCATCGTCATCACATTCATTCTATCCAGGGTACTGCCGGGTGATCCCGCAATTATGCTGTCCGGTGAACAGGCCCCGGAGGAAGTCGTGAACAAGATCCGCCAGGACATGGGGCTGGACAAGCCGCTTTACGTTCAGTTCTTCAGCTATTTCGGGCAGCTGTTTCAAGGGAATATCGGCTATGCCTATCATACGGGGCATTCGGTAGCCAGTGATTTGTCCTCACGGTTTCCGGCCACCCTTGAGCTAACCTTGACCAGCATACTGATCGCGATTCTGGTGGCGATTCCCGTCGGAATTGTTGCTGCGACCCGCAAGGAATCCATCCTCGACCATATTTCGCGTGTATTCTCGCTGATAGGCGCCTGCGTGCCGATCTTCTGGCTTGGTCTGATGTTCATTTATATTTTTTATTCGATCCTTGGCTGGGCTCCGGCACCGATGGGGCGAATCAGCGGTGATCTGAATCCGCCGGTCCACATTACGGGTTTGTACGTGCTGGACAGCCTTCTGTCGGGTGATACCGCCGCTTTGAAAAGCAGTCTGGCCCACCTGCTGCTTCCGGCAATCTGCCTGAGCACAGGCACCATGGCTATTGTGGCCCGCATGACCCGTTCGAGCATGCTGGAGGTAGTCGATCAGGACTTCGTGCGCACCGCCCGGGCCAAAGGGCTGCGGGAGTCCGCCGTAATTTATAAGCATGCACTTGTGAATGCCCTCATTCCTACACTTACCGTGCTCGGCCTGCAGTTTGGCTATCTGATGGGCGGTGCGGTCATCACCGAGACGATCTTCTCCTGGCCGGGCATCGGCGGGTATGTCACAGATTCCATTCTGGCCGCGGATTATGCGCCGATTCAGGCGTTTACCCTAGTAAGTGCGATTCTCTATTGCGGCATTAACCTGGCGGTAGATCTGATATACGGTCTGATTGATCCGCGTATCCGCTATGAATAAACAGCTTTTTGGAGAGGAGGAGATTTCTGTTGAGCACTGCAGCACATTCAGCACAGGGCAGCCCTGCCAAACCCGCCGCTGCACCGAAACCCAAAACATTACTGACGCTGCTTCTGCATAACCGTCTGGCTGCCATCGGCCTCATCTTTATTCTGATCTGGACGGTGATTGCCATCATTGCACCCTGGATTGCTCCGCATGATCCTTACATTACTGATATGGCGAATAAACTGCAGGCTCCTTCAGGAAGCCACTGGTTCGGAACGGACAACTTCGGCCGGGATATTCTCAGCCGGGTGCTGTACGGAGCAAGGATCAGTATCTGGACCGGTCTGATTGCCGTGGCGATTTCTTTTCTTATCGGCGTACCGCTGGGCGGAATTGCTGCCTACTACGGCGGAAAGACCGGAACGGTCATTATGCGCTTGATGGATGTCCTGTTATCCTTCCCTTCACTGGTGCTGTCCATGGCAATTGCCGCTTCCATCGGGGCAGGCTTAACCAGTGCAATGATCGCTGTAGGAATCGTCGGTATTCCGGAGTTCGCGCGGCTGATGTTCGGCCAGACCGTCTCTCTCCGCGAGAAGGAGTATGTTGAAGCCAGCCGGGCGATCGGTGTAAAAAATTCGGTGATCCTATACCGTCACATTCTGCCCAATGCACTGGCCCCGCTGATGGTACAGGCTACCCTCGGAATGGGCTTCGCCATCCTGACGGCATCCAGTCTCAGCTTTCTCGGCCTTGGAGTCAAACCCCCGATTGCCGAGTGGGGGGCGATGATCTCAGAGGGCAGGGAATACATCATTTCCGGTCAATGGTGGTTGGTCACTTTTCCGGGATTGTCCATCGCCACTTCGATTCTGGGCTTTAATCTGCTCGGCGACGGTTTACGAGATGTTCTTGATCCACGGTTGCGGTCGGGCAAATAGAGCGGAGCGCAGGCAGGAAAGTCCCGCTGCACATCCGCAGGTTGCCCGATAAATATAGATTAGAGTCTGCCGGAAGGGCTGCTGCAGACAGGCGAGACCCTCGGAAGCAGATCCAGCCCCTCACGGAGCATGATCACAAGCAGCAATATGT
Organism: Paenibacillus paludis; assembly: GCF_042610515.1. Taxonomy (NCBI): domain Bacteria; kingdom Bacillati; phylum Bacillota; class Bacilli; order Caryophanales; family Paenibacillaceae; genus Paenibacillus; species Paenibacillus paludis. Next base: position 170,759 of record NZ_JBGJZP010000002.1, on the reverse strand, counting down.
TTTTTTAGCAGGCAGGATATAGAAAAGGGAGGAATTACTGATGAAAAGAGTCAAGCTGCTGTCCACATTCATCGCTTTTTCAATTATGCTGGCTGGTTGCGCAACCAGCGCCAATCCGCAAACACCGGCTGCCTCACCAGCGACATCGGGAACTACAGGAGAGACGGCGGCTGCCAAACCATTCCTGACCGTAGCTTATTCCGAGGGCGGCACAACACTGGACCCGGCAGAAGCGAATGACCTGACCTCCGATACACTGGTACTTGCCGCATACGATCAGCTGGTTACCTACGGAATTAAGACCGAAAATGGCGCGAATATCGCCAACACTGAAGATATTCAGCCCATGCTTGCCGAGAGCTGGGAGGCTTCGAGCGACAATACTGTCTATACCTTCAAACTAACGCCCGGAGTGAAATTCCAGAGCGGCAATCCCGTGGATGCAGCATCGGTTGTATATTCCTTTGACCGTGTTGCCAAGTCCAGTTCCGGCAGTTTTCTCTATGGGATGGCTGCGATCAAAACCGTAACCGCCGTAGATGATGCTACAGTTGAAATCACCCTGACTAATGCCAATCATAATTTCCTGCAAATATTGGCCATGTACACCTTCTCGATCGTCGATCAGAAGACGGTGGAAGCGCAAGGTGCCGATTACCTCAAGACTCATGCCGCCGGCTCCGGTCCGTTCAAGCTGGAGAAATGGGACCCGGCTACGGAAGCAGTGTTCACACCTAACGAAGACTACTGGCAGGGTGCTGCGAAACTTGGCAAGGTGACCCTGAAGTTCACCAAGGAAGCCTCCAACCGGGTGCTGCTGCTGGATAAAGGTGATGTAGACATGGCGATTGAGATTCCGCCTAAGGATGTATCCTCCCTGAAGAGCAACACCGACCTGACCGTAGCCTCCAACGCCAGCAACCGGATTCTCTACTTTGCGATGAACAGCAAAGTGAAGCCTTTTGACAACGAGAAGGTCCGCCAGGCGATCAATTATGCCATCCCTTATGATGAACTGCTGAGCGGCGTCATGTACGGCCAGGCGAATCAGATGAAGAGCGCTGTGGCCAGCAATACTCCGGGCTTCACCGATGCAGGTTACGTCTACGAGCATAACCTGGACAAAGCCAAGGAATTGCTGAAGGAAGCTGGTTATGAGAACGGGTTTAAATTTGACTTCACCCTGGGCTCCGGCTTTGACGACTGGGAAGATGATGCCGTACTGATTCAGGCTGAGCTTGCCAAAATCGGCGTCACTATGAACATCAACAAGCTGGCACGCGCCCAGTTCCTGGAACAGCAGAAAACAAAGAACCTGACCGCTTATATATCCAAATGGACTTCTTTTGTCAATGATCCCGGCTATCATCTTGGTTTCCTGATGTATGGCAAAGGTTCCTCCAACTACAACAACTATCAGAATGCCGAAGTAGACAAGCTGTGGGAACAAGCTAATACGGAGACTGATCAAGCCAAACGCAGTGAGCTGTACCAGCAGGCACAGGAAATTATTACAACAGAAGCGCCATGGGCGTACCTCTACGAATACAACCGCATCGTTGGTATGAGCAACAAGATCAGCGGATATGCGTTCTACCCGGATGAGGTCATCCGATTCTATCCATTGTCAGTGCAGGAATAAAATTCGACTTACAAAGAGCGGACGGGCCATGAGGCTGCGGTCCCTCTTTTTTCACAAATTCATGGGAGCTATAGGGAGGCCACTACCAATGACTGACTGGACAAGCAAGGTGCTGAATGCAATTGATGAAGGGCAGGATCAGCTGCTGGAGCTGTGCTCGCAGTTGATCCGTTATCCATCGGAGAATCCCCCGGGCGATTCGCGTGAGATCAGCGCTTTTATTATTGATTATCTGAAGCAGGCGGGAGTGAGCACGAGCATTTATCCGGCCACTGAAAAGATGCTGAATCTCGTATCCACATTGACAACAGCAGCTGAACAGCCTTCCGATAAAAAGTTGATTTTCTGCGGACATACCGATGTGGTTCCGGCTGGTGATCTGTCCCGCTGGGATTTTGATCCCTTCTGCGGGGATATTGTTGATGGATACATGCTCGGCAGAGGCGCTTCCGATATGAAGGCGGGGCTTGCCGGACTGATCTATGCCGTGGCCCTGCTGTCGAAACTAGGCGTGCCGCTCAAAGGCGATCTGTCCCTGCTTATCGTGCCGGATGAAGAAACGGGCGGCCACCTGGGCGTGCCCTGGGTGCTGGAGCGCGGGCTAATTTCCGGGACAGCAGCAGTTATCGCTGAGCCCTCCGGCCCGCTGAATCCGACGATCGGCCAGAAGGGCAGCTGCTGGTTTGAATTCACAGTGGAAGGCACGCCGGGACATGGCAGCCTGTCTCCGGTGGTTGGTGAAAGTGCAATCGTCAAAGCGGCCAAAGGCATTGATGCCTTGCAGCGCCTATGGGATATCAAGCCGGATATTCCGGAGGAGGTCAAAGAAATTATCCGCATCTCCCAGGATTATGTGAAGCAGCGTGAAGAGTACGGTACGGTCGCCTACCAGGTGTTCGACCATGTTACCGTAAATATCGGAACCATTCAGGGCGGTACGAAGGTCAACGTGGTTGCCGACCGCTGCACCATTCAGGTGGATTCGCGGGTGCCGTTCGGCGTTGATTACCGCGATGTGCTTGACCGGGCCCGTTCCTTACTGCTTGAGGCGGGAATCGAGTCCGAGGTCAAGGGCTTCGGCTTCCAGGGGAATGCGAATTGGACCTCCCCGGAGGAGCCGGTCGTCAGCGATCTCGTTGAGAGTATTTGCGAAGTGAGCGGAGAAGAGGCTTACGGTGTGCTTCAATGGGCATCCAGCGATGCGCGCCATTTCCGCACTCATAACATTCCGGTGCTGCAATACGGCCCTGCCGAGCTGTCCACCATTCATAATTTCAATGAAAAAGCACCAGTCTGGCAGATCATTCAATGCGCCAAGGTTTATGCCTTGACTGCGCTTAAATACCTGGGTGTGGAGGAAGACACGCAAAGATAAACGTAACGGAGGGGAAACGATGACAGAACTGCTGGAAGTATCGGGATTATGCACCGAATTCGTAAGCGCTGCGGGCACAGTCCGCGCTGTGGACGGCATCAGTCTGTCAGTGCGCAAAGGCGAGACGCTGGGCATTGTCGGTGAATCCGGCTGCGGCAAAAGCATAACCTCGCTGTCGATTATGCAGCTCCTGCCCAAGCGGATCAGCCGGATCGCCGCCGGGCAAATCCGTTTTGAAGGCAAGAATATGCTGGAAATGCCAGCGAAGGAAGTGCGCAATATCCGGGGCAACCGGATTGCGATGATTTTTCAGGAGCCGATGACCTCGCTCAATCCGGTATTCAAGATCGGGCGGCAGATTTCCGAGTCTGCCCGCTTTCACCTGAAGCTGGGCAAGAAGGAAGCGAATGAGCGTGCGGTTGAGATGCTGCGAAAGGTCGGCATTCCCCGTCCGGAGAAGATCGCCGAGCAGTATGCCCACCAGCTCTCCGGCGGTATGCGCCAGCGCGTGATGATCGCCATGGCGATGGTCTGTAACCCTCAGCTGCTGATTGCAGATGAGCCGACCACGGCACTGGACGTCACGATCCAGGCCCAAATTCTCGATCTTATGCGCGATTTGCAGAAGAACGAGGGCATGTCCATTCTGATGATTACCCATGATCTTGGGGTGGTTGCAGAGATGTGCGACAGAGTGGTCATTATGTATGCAGGACAGATTGTGGAAGAAACAGATGTGGCGACGCTCTATAACAATCCGCTGCATCCGTATACCCAAGGGCTGCTGGCATCGCTGCCTCAGCTCGCGGGAGACAATGACCGCCTGAGCTCGATTCCGGGGCAGGTGCCGAACCCGGCCAACCTGCCGCCCGGCTGCCGGTTCGCTCCCCGTTGCCCGATGGTGGTTCAGCGCTGTTGGGAAGAACGCCCGGAGCTGCTTGAGATTCAGCCGGGACACACTTGCCGGTGTCTGCTGCAGCAGGAGGAAATATCATGAGTACAATTCTGGAAGTCCGCAATCTTAAGAAACATTATCCGATCCGCAAAGGGTTCTTCTCCAAGCAAGTAGGTGCCGTGAAAGCCGTTGACGGCATTACGTTATCGGTAGAACAAGGAGAGACCCTAGCCGTAGTGGGAGAGTCCGGCTGCGGCAAGTCTACTACAGGGCGGGCTATCCTGCGCCTGATCGAACCAAGTGAGGGCGAGATCCTCTTCAACGGCACAGATGTGCGCAGCCTGGGTACCGAGCAGCTGCGCCGCTTCCGCACCGATATGCAGATGGTGTTCCAGGACCCGTATGCTTCGCTGGATCCGCGCTGGACCGTGCAGCGCATCCTGGAGGAGCCCATGCGCACGCATGAACAGGCAGCAGGAAATGAACTGAAGAGCCGGGTTGAACACTTGATGGAGGTTGTCGGACTCTCCCCTTATCAGGCGCACCGTTTTCCGCATGAATTCTCCGGAGGCCAGCGGCAGCGGATCGGAATCGCCCGGGCGCTGGCACTGAACCCCAAGTTCATCGTCTGCGACGAGCCGGTATCTGCATTGGATGTATCGATCCAGGCCCAGGTGCTGAATCTGATGCAGGATTTGCAGGAGCAGTTTGGCCTGACCTATATGTTCATTTCCCATGACCTGTCGGTAGTGAAGTTTATCAGTGACCGTGTGGCTGTCATGTACCTGGGGCGGATCGTTGAGCTTGCGCCTACAAAGGCATTATTCGCGAAGCCGCTCCATCCGTATACACAAGCGCTGATGTCCGCAGTGCCGGTGCCAAATCCGGCGCTGAAGAAGCAGCGGATTGTCCTGAGCGGCGACGTGCCGAACCCGGAAACTCCGCCAAGCGGCTGTGCCTTCCATCCCCGCTGTCCGCATGCAATGGACAGATGCCGGACCGAAGAACCGGTGCTGCGCGAGCTGGAATCAGGGCACCAGGTTTCCTGCCACTTGTATTAACCGCATAGAGCAAGATAGCGAGGCCATCCGGGAGCGGGTGGCCTTTATTTTATAGAGCATTTTTGCGGATAAATGGAATAATTTTCACCCTTTCTGACCAAACTGGAACACAGTACCTATGAATTGAAGGTTAATGTTCAGGAGGGGAACCATTGTGAGAAGAATGCGTTATATTATGTTAGTGCTGTGTATTGCTGTATCGGTTCTGGGAGCGTCCTCGGGGGCGTATGCGGAGGAGAAAGCCAAAGGTACCGGTACCGGCAGTAATGCCGCCGCTGTTGACCTTGCGCCGGGTGCACGTTCCGCCATCCTGATGGATGTGGGCACCGGCACGGTAATCTATGAGAAGAACAGCCATGATAAGCTGCCTCCGGCAAGCATTACGAAAATTATGACTATGCTGCTCACCGTTGAGGCACTTGACGAAGGAAAACTGCAATTGACCGATAAGGTACGGACCAGTGAATACGCGGCATCCATGGGCGGTTCGCAGATTTTTCTGGAGCCCGGTGAAGAAATGACGGTGGATGAGATGCTCAAAGGCATCGCTATGGCCTCAGGCAATGACGCTTCGGTGGCAATGGCGGAGAAAATCGCCGGTTCGGAGAGTGCATTTGTGGATCTGATGAACAGCAAAGCTGAAGCGCTGGGCCTGAAGGACACCCATTTCGCCAACTGCAACGGTCTGCCGGCGCAGAACCATTATTCTTCGGCGCATGACATTGCCGTAATCAGCCGGGAGCTGCTGAAGCATGAGCGGATCATCAAATATACCGGCTCCTACCAGGATTATCTGCGCAAGGATTCGGCTAAGCCGTTCTGGCTGGTGAATACGAACAAGCTGGTCCGTTTCTATACAGGAGCCGACGGATTGAAAACGGGTTATACCTCCGAAGCCAAGTTCTGCCTGTCTGCGACTGCGGCCAGAGACGGACTGCGTGCTGTTGCGGTCGTGCTGGGCGAACCGAACACCAAAACGCGCAACAGCGAAGTGTCGGGGATGTTCGATTATCTCTTTTCCCAATATAAAATGCACACCATTCATAAAAAAGGCGACGCTATCGGTACCCTAAAGATTGAGAAGGGTGTGAAAACAGAGCTGCCGCTGACCGCAGAGGAAACCTACAGTGTCCTGCTGAAGAAAGGCATCACCCAGGAAGGCATCCGCCATGAGCTGGTACTGCCGGCAAACCTCAAAGCTCCTGTAGCTGCAGATCAGATCATAGGTAAGCTGGTAGTTTATCAAGGGACGAATGTAATTAAGGAATACGAGCTCAAGGCAGGCGAAGATGTGGCGAAGGCGGGCTGGTGGAAGCTGTTCAAGCGGACGACGGGTTCGCTGTTCACGATTGATTAATTTCTGGTATTTTGTAGATTGCTCATGAGTCTCCTGTAGATTCATAGGGGTTTTCTTCTAGTTTTGTCGTGGGGCAGGAATCCTCAATTGCCATGTAGAAAACCTTGTCCTTGAAGGGGAAAACATTTAGTTTCAGGGCGGTTTTGAAAGCAACGAAGAGGAGAGTGGCAGGCATGAATTCTCATGTGGAGATGGAGCATCACCGGGGTGTGCTGATTGTCCGTTTATTTGGAGAGCTGGACCATCACGCAGCCGATTATGTACGTATGGAAATGGATGAAGCGATTATGCGCGGCCAGGTCGAGCATATGATCCTCAGCCTGAAGGACCTGCAGTTTATGGACAGCTCGGGCTTAGGAGTCATTCTCGGGAGGTACAAGCTGATTCGCAGCAAAGGCGGCAAAATGGCAGTCTGCGATGCCACCGCACCTGTGAAGCGGCTGCTGGAAATGTCGGGCCTGTTCAAAATCATGTCCCTATATGACGACGAGAGCGCTGCACTCTCGGATTTGGAGGTTGCGTTATGACAAAGAGTGAAGCTGTTAACTTCATGAGTGTGCAGTTTGCTGCCCTGTCGGAGAACGAATCGTTCGCGCGTGTAGTGGTGGCAGCCTTTGTCTCCCGGCTTGATCCCACAATGGAAGAGCTGAATGATCTGAAGACGGTCGTTTCAGAGGCAGTGACAAACTGCATTATTCACGGATATGACAGTGACCCAGAAGGGATTGTCAGCATCTCCGCATCGATTGAGAACGAAACCGTGCGTCTGACCATAGAGGATCAGGGACGCGGGATTGAGGATTTGGAGCTGGCGCAGCAGCCGCTGTACACCTCCAAGCCGGAGCTGGAGCGGTCGGGTATGGGTTTTACGATTATGGAGAATTTCATGGACGAGTTCGAAGTTACAAGTGAACCGGGGCGCGGTACTTCCATCGCAATGAAGAAAACCATCGTCTCGAAAAAAGCTTTATACAATTAGGGGTTGGAGCCATGGATGCAGAGTCAAAAAAAGCTCCGCCGACCTATTTGGACGATGCGGAGGTCAAACGTCTTATCGCGCTCAGTCAGGCTGGAGATAATCTGGCCCGCGACACGCTTGTAAGCTGCAATATCCGCCTCGTCTGGTCGGTGGTGCAGCGGTTTATGAACCGCGGGTATGAGCCTGATGATTTGTTCCAGATTGGCTGTATCGGACTGCTGAAGTCCGTAGATAAATTCGACCTCAGCTATGAGGTCAAGTTCTCCACCTACGCGGTGCCGATGATCATCGGCGAGATTCAGCGTTTCCTGCGCGACGACGGCACCCTGAAGGTCAGCCGTTCGCTGAAGGAAATGGCCAATAAGGTACGCAAGATGAAGGATGAAATGTCCAAGACATTGGACCGCCTGCCGACCATCGGCGAGGTCGCGGAGGCGCTGGGCGTGACGCCTGAAGAAATCGTCTTCGCCCAGGAGGCCAACAAGCCGCCGACCTCGATCCACGAGACTGTCTTCGAGAACGACGGCGACCCGATCACCCTGATCGACCAGATCGCTGATGAAACGCAGGAGCGATGGTTCGACAAGCTTGCGCTGAACGAGGCCATTGGGGCCTTGACCGAACGCGAGCGCCTGATCGTCTATCTGCGCTACTACCGCGACCAGACGCAATCCGAAGTCGCCAGCCGCCTTGGCATCTCGCAGGTCCAGGTGTCGAGGCTGGAGAAGAAAATCCTCGCGAACATCCGCGAGCAGATTGCGCAGTGAAGCAAGGATAAGTATGAGCAGTGAATGTGACGGGTGAAATCAAGGGTGTATGAGCAAGAAGCAGGAGCCGCCTCGGGAGAGGCGGCTTTTTTAAAAAGATAAGAATTTATATGTTTTGGGGCTGTCCCATAAGTGGAGTTTCCGGCGAATGGGACAGTTCTGTGGTTAAAAATGACCGTAAAAAAACAACAGAGCCGCGCTTCTCCCGTTACTGGCAGGGTTTGTCGAGCCTGTTCCTTGTAACGCAGCCGCTCCAAACTGACGACCACTTCCAGATTTCCTGCAGCCTTCGATAGAATCGTCCAAGCGATTTACGACTGCGTTAACGACACGAACAAGGTGATGAGGGAGAATGTCTTCTTCTAAGTCCATTGGCAAGCAAAGTTGATCAATGATATATTGAATGTACAAAGAAATCGCTCCTTTTTGAGATGGTTGGTGGTACCTCCATTTTACTAAAAGGGCGATTTTTTTGCGCCGCCGTGTGAATTATTCAAAATAAAATGTAGTTATGCTTCTGAGTCCAGCTTATTCAGGTGTTCCATAACACGGCGTAGTAGATGCGCAGGAACTTATACTCCAATGCCTCGCCCCGCAAAGTCGCTGTATTTTCGTTCCCGGCACAATGCTCAGCATTGACAGCCGGATTGCAGGAGCAATGTTAAGGTAATGTTAAGGTTAACCATGTTTAACTGAAAGGTAGGACAACTATAATGAACTTACGGCTCGAAGGTATGATGAGCAAGAAGAGAGGTGAAACCATGAACAAAACTATTCTGATTGTAGATGACGAGAAGGAAATTCGTGAGCTTCTGCGGTTGTATATAGAAAAGGACGGCTATTCCGTGATACAGGCTGAAAATGGATTGGAGGCGCTTAAACAGGCTGCGTCCGCACGGATTGATTTGGCTGTCATCGACATTATGATGCCGGAGCTTGACGGTTATCAGCTTATCAAAGGTTTGAGAGAACGCAGCAATCTTCCCATTATTATCGTGAGCGCTAAAACGGAAAATCATGAGAAAATATTGGGGCTTGACCTTGGTGCGGACGATTATGTTACAAAGCCTTTTGACCCTTTGGAGGTCACAGCCCGAATCAAAGCTCAATTACGACGCTATGACGGAGGTGCGGCGGATTCCGAAGCGGCTTTACTGACGGCAGGCGAACTGTGTATGGATGTTTCCGCTTGCACACTTAGCTTTGGCAGCGGGACAATCCCTCTTACCGCCACGGAATTTAACATGATGAAGCTATTTATGCAAAGTCCCGGACGCGTATACACCAAACAGCAGATTTATGAAGCTGCATGGCAGGAGGCAGCCATCGTGGACGACAATACGGTGATGGTCGCCATCAGCAAGCTGCGCGGCAAACTTCCTGGTGACGGTGCGGTATCCATCGGAACCGTCCGGGGATTAGGGTATCGTCTGGAGGTGCGTACATGAAGAAAAAGCGTAGTTTCAAAAGTGTCATCATGCGCAGATTCATAGGCTATACCATCGGAATTGCACTGACGCTTCTGGTATTGGAGTTTTTATTCAGTCTGTTTACATTGAATAACGGGATGAACTTCTCGGAACTGGCGTCGTCCCCTCTGGCCGAGGGGACGGAAACCCTTCAAATCACGCTTTCAGTTATCTGGAATCTTATCACAGTTGCGATATATTTTATTGGGATTGTCCTTTTTGGGCGCGGAATCAACAGGAAAATCATGGAGCCTGTACAGAAAATGGAAGAAGGTTTCAAGGAGGTTACGGCCGGTCATTTAGACACTACGCTGGACTTTGAAACAGAAACGGAATTTGGGGAAATGCGGGATGCTTTCAATTTTATGGCACGAAAGCTGAAAGACTCCGAAGAAAAGCGAATGACAATGGAAAATGAGAGGATGCGGCTTTTCTCGCACATTGCCCATGACTTGAAAACCCCCATGACAACGATTTCCGGATACGCGCAAGCCTTGGCAAGCGGTATGGTGGAGGAGCCGGACAAACAGCGGGAATACCATCTGGCGATTAAAGCGAAATCCGGGCAGATGAACCAATTGATTGACCAGTTGCTTTCCTATTCCAAGCTGGGTACGCCGCAATACCGGATGAATTTTGCGAAGGTTGACCTTGTAGAGCTGCTTCGCGTATCTTGCGCCACTTTGTTTGGTGAAATCGAAAGCAGGCAAATGAAATTGGAGCTGCGGTTGCCAGACAAGCCAGTATTTTACATGGCGGATTCGTTGGAAACCAACCGCGCTATTGGCAATCTGCTGACAAACGCAATCCGCCATAACCCGGTGGGCAGCCTATTGTCCGTGGGGCTGACGGATGAACCCGGCTGTATTGAGTTACAAATTGCCGATAACGGAGCGGCTATCCCGGAGGCCATCGCCGGGAATCTGTTCGAGCCTTTTGTTTCCGGCAGTGATTCAAGAAGTAACAGCAGTGGAACAGGACTTGGGCTTGCCATTGTGAAAAAGGTGATAGAACAGCATTCCGGCGAGGTTTTCGTATTGGACGCACCCTCTCCTTATACAAAGATGTTTGTCCTGAGATTTCCAAAAGTTTCAGGACACAGAAAGACGGAGGGATGAATATGTATCAAAAAATTATCAAAAACGATATACGCAAAAGTAAGCTGATTACCGCGACGATTACGGCGTTTATCCTCGTTGCCGCCATGCTGACCGCTTTGGCCGCATCGCTGACAGTAAACCTGTTCGGCGGTATCGACAATATGCTTCTTTCGGCAAAGTCGCCTCATTTCATGCAGATGCACACAGGCGACGTAGATTTGGAACAGTTACGGAGCTTCGCGGATGCTAATGACAACGTAGAGGATTATCAGGTGTTGGAGTTCCTCAACATCGAGGGCGCGGACATTGTCATCGGGGACGATTCCCTTGCCGGAAGCATACAGGACAACGGCCTTTCAGTGCAGGGCGAGAAATTCGACTTCCTGCTTAACTTAAACGGCGAAGTCATCCATCCCGCCGACGGCGAAATCTATGTCCCCATCTATTACATGCAGGAAGGAAACGCGGCACTTGGCGATACGGTGACAATCCACGGCATTTCCTTTACCGTCGCGGGGTTTTTACGGGATTCTATCATGAACGCGGCGATGGTAAGCTCCAAGCGGTTCCTTGTGAGCCAAGCGGATTTTGAAAGAGTCCGTGAGTTCGGACAGTTAGAAAACCTTATTGAGTTCCGGCTGGCAGAGGACGTTTCCTTCCCGGCTTTCGAGGCAACCTATCTCGATGCGGGGCTTCCGGCAAACGGTCCGCCCGCTATCACTTATACTCAAGTGAAGATGATAAACGGCATTACGGACGGCATCATGATTGCCGTGCTGGTGTTGATAGGCGTCCTTGTCATCATCGTGGCGTTTTTGTGCATCCGCTTTACGCTACTGGCTAAAATCGAAGAGGATTATAAGGAAATAGGCGTACTGAAGGCCGTTGGGATGCGGGTATCGCAGATTAAAAAACTCTACCTTGCGAAATACGGCGCTATCGCGGGGGCGGCCTGCGCGCTGGGCTTTCTGGCCTCCCTGCCGCTCCAAACGCCTTTCATGCAAAACATCCGCCTGTACATGGGCGAAAGCGGCAGCCCGTTACCCGGCTTGCTCTGCGGACTTTTGGGGGCGACGGTAATCTGCGGGGTTGTCATGCTGTATGTGAACGGCATGTTGCGGCGCTTCCGTAAAATATCTGCGGCGCAGGCGGTGCGGTTCGGCGCGTCGCAGGAAAAATCGAGATCGGCCAGAAATTTCCGGCTGAGTAATAGCAGGCTCTTTTCCCGGAATATCTTTCTTGGAATCAAGGATGTTCTTTCTCGGAAAAAGCTGTATCTCACCATGCTGATGGTGCTGGTCATTTCCTCATTCATTATGATTGTGCCGCAAAATATCAGCAGCACCATTTCTGCGGAAAGCTTCATCACCTACATGGGCATGGGAATTTCCGACGTTAATATCGGGGTGATGCGGACACAGGTGGAGGACGTTCTGGGAAAGGCGGCGGAAGTTGCTGATGTGCTGGCGGAGGATAAGAATGTTGAAAAGTATGCTTTGTTCACCGGCATGATGTTAGACCGGAAAGCGGACGACGGAACGATGGAGAAGCTGCGGGTGGCATTTGGTGACTATTCCGCCTTTCCTATCACCTACTCCAAGGGCCGTGCGCCGCAATCGGAATCGGAACTCGCTCTCTCCGTCCTCAATGCCAAAGACCTTGAAAAAACAGTTGGGGATGAAATCATTTTAATCGTTGACGGCGCGGAAAAGCACCTGACGGTCTGTGGGATTTACTCTGATGTCACCAACGGTGGCCGAACAGCGCAAGCCAGTTTTGAGGCAAATAACGGAGATGTTTTGAGCGTCGGTCTGGCGGTCACGTTCCGTGACCGCCAGAGTGTAAAGGCGGCAATATCACAGTACAGGGAACAGTTCCCTTTCGCCAAGGTTACCGGTATCGACGAAAGCATTGGGCAGATGCTCGGCTCTATACGGGACGCCATCAAAATGGCTTCCGCTGTCGCTATCGGGGCAACCGTCCTGCTCACACTACTGGTCACGGTGCTGTTTATGAAAATGCTGGTGGCGAAAGACCGTTATCCTATCGCCATACTGAAATCAATGGGCTTCACCGGTGCGGATATTCGCGGGCAGTATCTTACGCGCTCCATCACTGTGCTTCTACTTGCCGTAATCATCGGCACGATTCTGGCGAACACGCTGGGAGAGCTTGTCGGCGTAGCAATCGTTTCTTCCTTTGGTGCAACAACCTTCCATTTTGCGGTAAACCCGTGGTTTGTCTACCTCGTTTCGCCTCTGCTGATTACGGGTTGCGTTGTCGCCGCCACCATGCTGGGCGTTTCCGGCATCCAGTCATTAAAGATTTCCGAACATATTAAGGAGGCTTAACACTATGAATAACATCATTACAGGGAAAAACATCGTGAAAACCTTTGGCAAGGGAAAGGAGCAGGTAAAGGCGCTGAACGGAGTAAACGTGGAAATAGCAAAAGGCGAGTTTGTTGCCGTGATGGGGCCGTCGGGTTCGGGGAAATCCACACTGCTGTTCGCGCTCAGTGGCATGGACGAGATTACAGGAGGGGCGGTGAAATTTGGCGATACCGAACTATCTAAACTCCGCGAAAACGCGCTTGCGGATGTTCGCCGGACAAAAATGGGCTTTGTCTTTCAGCAGCCCACTATGCTGAAAAACTTGAATCTTTTGGATAATATCATCCTCCCCGCCGCGCATGAGGGCAAAAAGGATATAGCGAAACTCACGCAAAAGGCGAAAGCCCTGATGAAGAAAACAGGGATTGCCGGGCTTGAAAGCAGGGATACCACGGAGGTTTCGGGCGGCCAGCTCCAGCGGGCCGGTATCTGCCGCGCCTTGATGAATGCACCGGAGATTCTCTTTGCCGACGAGCCGACCGGCGCGATCAACTCAAAGTCGGCGGAGGAAATCATGGGGCTGCTGGTGGACATCAACAAAGAGGGCACAGCCATATTGCTTGTGACCCACGACGCGAAAGTCGCAGCCAGGGCTGACAGGGTTCTGTTTACGAAGGATGGGAATATCGTTTCCGAACTGCCGCTACAAAAGTTCAGCGGCAGGGATATGGAGGCGAGAGGGGAAAAGGTACTCGCTGGGATGGCGGCTGTGGGTATTTAGGTGCGATTAAAAACTGCAAATAGCCATACATTCGAATTCAGAGGACAGACATGTCCGGCATGAACCGCCTTCATGTTTTTCCATAAGCTGCTACCCCTTTCCTAATAAGATTTATTCACTCAATAAAACTAGCGCCTCCGCAGAAAGTGTTGTAGAGTTTGTGAAAGACAAACATTTCCACAACTGTCGCCATGCCTGTTTCTCGCGCGTTTTTCAACTCCAATTTAATTCCAACACTAAATAAACTGATCGGGAAGAATCACCGGAGGAGTAGCAAAAGTTCGATCTCAGTTACGACGGTAAGAGGAGGAGTAATGAATAACAAAATTTTACTTTTAGAAGATGATATTAGCTTAGTGGATGGATTGAAGTACTCTTTAAAACGTAACGGCTTTGAAGTTGATATCGTCCGTACCAAAAAAGAAACTATAAGCCTCCTGCCCAAGATCAATACATATGATTTATTGATTTTTGATGTAACTTTACCGGACGGAACAGGCTTTGAAATTTGTGAAAAAGTGCGCAAACAAGGATATCAGATTCCTATTATATTTCTAACCGCCTCTGATGAAGAAGTGAATGTCATTCGGGGTCTGGACAGTGGCGGGGATGATTATGTAACAAAGCCGTTTAAGCTAGGTGAATTATGTTCCCGAATTCGGGCTTTATTGCGTCGAACCAGCGTATTAAACCAAAATAATCATGCTGTTATCGAGTGTGGCGATGTTTCAATCGATTTTTTGGGAAGCCGTGTTCAGTTGAAAGGAAGAACTCTGGATTTAACAAGTGTAGAATACCGTCTGATATGCTTGTTAATAAGAAATGCTAACAGGGTAACAACTCGCAACAATATTTTGAATGAGCTATGGGACAGTTCAGGGGACTTTGTGGACGATAATACGCTTTCCGTTTATGTACGGCGGCTTCGTGAAAAAATTGAGGTTGATCCATCTCACCCTGAGCATTTAATAACGATTCGTGGATTCGGCTATCAATGGAACGAGGTATCTGTATGAACCTTTTTCGTGACAACCAAATAAAATATTATATTATCTTTCTTTTTTCTTTTTCTTTGCTGATTTTTCTTTCCGGCATGGGATTAATCGCAGTACAGGAAAAGGCCATACAGAATTTATTCTTATCACATGATAAAGCAATTGTAACTTCTCTTTTAGAACAGGGCATTTCGAAAGATGTGATTGCCAAAGCAGTTACAAATACCGTCAGTAGCCAAGAGGGAACGGCTTTGCTTGTTAGTATTGGTATAACAGAACATACCTCTATAAGATTTTTACCCTTTATTGCTGAGTTTCAGCGGATATCAGGGTATTTCATGCTGCCTGTAGGAGCGTTTCTATCTATATTGCTTTTTGGTGGGACATTTATTTTCTTATGGAAAAGGGAGCAGCTTTATCAGCGAGCGGCAAAGGTGATTACCCGCTTTACTGAGGGGGATTTTTCTTGCCGCATGCCTCAAATGAGTGAGGGGACGCTCTACCGTCTCTTTGCTTCTTTAGACCAACTTGCTACGAGATTACAGTCGAAAAATGAAGCTGGGCAGAAAGCAAAAAAGTTTTTGAAAAATACAATTTCAGATATATCGCATCAACTGAAAACACCACTTGCCGCTCTTACCATGTATCACGAAATCATTTCCGATGAACCCGATCATATTAAAACTGTCATAGAGTATTCTGAAAAGACAGGGTTGGCGCTAAGGCGTATGCAACAGCTTATTCAAGCCATGCTGAAAATTACCCGCTTAGACGCCGGCAGCATTGTCTTTGAAAAGGAAAGCTGTCGTATATCAGAATTGGTTTTACAGGCTATCGGTGAATTAACAACACGGGCATCCAGTGAGGGAAAAGAAATTATTATAGACGAATCCTCGGAAGAAACGATCATTTGTGATAAGCAATGGACGAGCGAAGCGATTGCGAATATCGTGAAAAACGCTTTGGATCATACGGATTCTGGAGCGGAAATCCATATTTCTTGGAACCGAACCCCTGCCATGCTCCGCATATTGATATCCGATAATGGTTCGGGAATTCCTCCGGAGGATTTACATCATATCTTCAAGCGCTTTTACCGCAGTAAGAAATCTTTGGACACGCAGGGAGTTGGATTAGGGCTGTCACTGACAAAATCCATTGTTGAGGGACAGGGCGGCATTATCTCTGTTCAAAGCACTTTGCATGAGGGAACTACTTTTATCCTTTCTTTCCTTACGGAATCGTAAGCTGTTATTCACCCGATTGTAAGGTGAGCCTGTTATTCTTTTCAGGAAAGGAGGTACTTGAAATATGGAAATTTTAAAAGTACAGCATATATCTAAAACCTACGGCAAAGGTGAAAATCAGGTGAATGCCTTAAAGGATGTTTCCTTTACATTGGAGCAGGGAGAGTTTGCGGCTGTAGTCGGTGAATCCGGGTCAGGTAAAAGTACATTGTTAAATTGTATCGGAGCCTTGGATACTCCTACCTCAGGAAATATCTATATGGATGGCAAAGATTTGTTTTTGATGAAAGAGGAACAGCGCACCATTTTCAGGCGGCGCAATATCGGCTTTGTGTTTCAGTCTTTTCAGCTTGTTGCAGAATTGACTGTGGAGCAAAATATTATGTTTCCGATTCTTCTGGATTACCGCAAGCCGGAGCAATCGGCAGTGAATGAGATTTTAGAAGTTTTAGGACTGAAAGAGCGCCGTCATCACTTGCCAAGCCAATTATCCGGCGGACAGCAGCAGCGTGTTGCAATTGGGCGGGCGCTGATTACAAGACCTAAATTGATTCTTGCTGATGAACCCACCGGAAATCTGGACAGCAAAAACAGTCAGGATGTGATTGATTTACTGGTTAAGGCATCACGCCACTACCAACAAACAATTCTAATGATTACACATAACAATAATCTGACTAATTCAGTAGACCGTGTACTGCGTGTTTCAGATGGTGTGCTGACGGATCTGGGAGGGAAAGAGAATGAAAAGTTATCTTGACCTTGTTCCCATCTCAGCCAAAGTCCATAAAAGGCAGAACAGAATGTCTGTATTCTGCATTGTTTTAGCGGTGTTTTTAGTTACAGCTATTTTCGGTATGGCTGATATGTTTATACGCAGCCAAATTATGCAGGCCCGTATAGAGGACGGTAATTGGCATGTAATGGTTCGAAACATAAACGAAGAACAAGCAAACCTAATTTCTGCACGGCCGGAAGTAACTGCATCTTCTTGGTATGGTGTCCTCAACTTCAGGGGAGATCAGGGCTATACTGTATCGGGAAAAAACGTGGTCGTTTTTGGAAGCGAAGAAAGCTTTGTAACAGAAATGCAAACGGATGAAATTCAGGATGGAACATTTCCCCAAAAGGACAATGAGGCCATGATAACAGAAAATGCAAAGACGATGCTTGGATTGCAAATCGGAGATGCCATTTCAGTCAATGCGCCTGATGGAGCAAGTTATAGATTTACGATCTCCGGCTTTATAAAAAATGCATCTAAAACAATGAAAGAAGATTCCTATGCGGTTAGCTTGACTACCAAGGCGTTTCGTTCCCTGTATCCCGGAGTCACGAATGGTAAACCAGCCGATTATAACAGTGTCTTTTGTGTGCAGTTTTCTACTCATAGCAATATACGCAATACGATTGCCGATATGAAGTCTCAGTTTGGACTTTCAGACGAACAGGTTTCGGAAAACACGAAACTGCTGGGCTTACTTGGTCAAAGCGGGAATTCTTTTATGATGCAAATCTATAGCTCCGCTGCTGTTTTGTTTTTATTAGTTTTACTGGCAGGCATTATGATGATTGCAAGCAGTCTCAACAGCAATGTCGCACAGCGTACAGAATTTTTTGGAATGATGCGCTGTATCGGTGCGACACCAAAGCAGGTGATGCGATTCGTCCGCAAGGAAGCCCTCGGCTGGTGTAAATTCGCAATTCCGCTTGGCATTTCAACAGGAGCCGTTGTCATTTGGATCTTGTGCGCCTTACTTCGTTTTCTCAGTCCGGAATATTTTGCCGAGATGCCAGCCTTTGGCATAAGCTTACCAAGTATCGTGGCCGGTATCTGTGTAGGCATCCTGACGGTTCTTCTGGCTGCTCGTTCCCCAGCAAAAAGAGCAGCCAGCGTTTCCCCGTTAGCAGCTGTATCAGGGAATGCAAATTTTTTACAGCCTGTGCGCAAAGCCGCTAATACTACATTTATTAAAATTGATACCGCCCTTGGTTTCCATCATGCAAAAGCAAGCAAGAAGAATTTTGTTTTGATGGCAGGTTCCTTTTCCCTGAGTATCATTCTTTTTCTCGCCTTTTCAGTCACGATTGACTTTATGCACCATACACTTACACCGTTGAAGCCGTGGACACCGGATTTATCTATTATCAGCACTGACAATACCGGTTCGATCAGCAACACCTTGTTAGAAAAATTCCAGAAAAATCCGGCGATCAAACGAGCATACGGACGAATGTTTGCCTATGACGTGCCAGTTACGGTGAACGGGGAAGAAAAAAAGGTTGATCTGATTTCTTATGAAAAGAACCAATTTGAGTGGGCAAAGGACTATTTGCTGGAGGGTTCTTTGGATACCGTTCAAAACGAGAACAATACCGGACTGATTGTTTTTGAACAGCAGAATACCGTGAAAGTTGGAGATACGGTGACGTTACACACAGAAAATCATTCTGCGAATATAAAAATTGTGGGCTCGCTTTCTTCCAGTCCTTTTAACAATGCCCCTGATGTTGGAACGATTATCTGTTCTGAGAACGCTTTTCGGCAGCTGACCGGCCAAACGGATTATACGATTATAGACTTGCAGTTGTCTAAGAACGCGACGGAAGCTGACATCGATGAAATTCATAAATTAGTTGGTACAGAGGTTATCTTCTCTGATGAACGCTCAGGCAATCGCAGCGTAATAGGCACTTATTACTCCTTTGGATTGTTTATCTATGGGTTTATGGCTTTGATTGCTTTGATTACCATATTCAATATCGTAAACAGTCTTGCAATGAGCGTTTCGTCTCGCATGAAACAATATGGCGCATTTCGTGCCATCGGTCTAAGTAATCGGCAGCTAATAAAAATGATTATTGCTGAGGCTTCAACCTATGCAATCACAGGAAGTATCTGCGGCAGCGTTGTCGGGTTAATGCTGAATAAGTTTCTGTACGCAAGGCTGGTAACCTTTCACTGGGGTGAACAATGGAGTATTCCATTTGCAGAAATTTCCATCATAATAGCAATCGTCCTTTTCTCCGTTGTCTTAGCTGTACGAGGCCCAGTAAAACGCATCCGCGAGATGTCTATTGTAGATACCATCAGCGCACAATAATAAAGGAGGCAAAGAGGTTATTGGCTTTATGCCAAAGGGCTGAGCGGAATAAAAAATGGAGTTCATGAAATTCAGCACATAGGGGGAATCTAGAGAATGGAGAGAACTCTCTAATTCCCAAAAGTGATGAGGACGAAATTCATGAACCAAGCTTCCAGTAATACCAAAGAAGACAAAAAACTGAAATGGTGGCAGCTGAGTTTGCTGGGAGTTGCAGGCACCATTGGTACAGGGTATTTTTTGGGCTCGGGTCTGGCGATCTCCATCGGCGGGCCAGCGGTGCTGCTTGCCTACATCCTTGCAGCTGTTGGAACCTATGTAGTCTTCGATGCCTTGTCTCAAATGACGGCAGAACACCCGGAGCAGGGCTCTTTTCGATCCTATGCCAAAAAAGCGTTCGGAAACTGGGCCGGGTTTGGCAGCGGCTGGGTATACTGGTTCTCGGAGCTGCTGATTATGGGGAGCCAGCTGACGGCCTTGTCCATTTTCTCACGCTTCTGGTTACCGGCCGTACCGATGTGGATTTTTGCAGCCGGGTTTGGCGTCGTGAGCCTGTGCATCGTTTTCTTTGGCAATAAGGGATTTGACCGGGTGGAAAATGTGCTGGCTGTGATCAAAATAGCGGCGATTTTGATGTTCCTGGTGATTGCGGCTGCTCTTCTGGCAGGCTGGATAGGGGGTGGGAAGTATACGCCTAAACTCCCGCTAAGTTATTCTGCATTGTTTCCTGCCGGGGGGATAGGCTTATGGTCGGCCTTTATTTTTGCTTTCTATGCCTATGGCGGCATTGAGGTACTCGGCATTATGTCCAACCGCCTCCAAAAACCCGAAGAGGCACCGAAAGCAGGTAAGGTGATGCTGCTGGCATTGACTACAGTATACGTCCTGTCTATTGGGCTTGCCGTAACGATGGTTCCTTTAAGCGCCTTTAATCCGAAGGAAAGTCCCTTTGTGCTGGCGCTCAGCAGTGATCATCTTGCTTTTGTGCCTCATCTGTTTAACGGAGTATTGATTATTGCCGGTTTCTCCACAATGACTGCCTCGCTTTATGCGATAACTTCGATGATGATTACACTTGCGCAGGAAGGGGATGCTCCCCGGCTATTTGCAAAGAAATGGAAGGAGAAGTATCCATTCTTTGCCTTGTGTCTGATTGCTGCCGGTTTAGTTGGTGCCATTGTGATGGCGCTGTGGTTGCCGGGGAAAGTGTATGAATATATCACGACAGCTGCGGGGCTAATGATCCTGTACAATTGGGTTTTTATCCTGTTGTCGTCAGGCAGGCTGCTACAGCCAAGTAAGTTAAGCGGAGTAAAACGCTGGATCGGGTTGCTGCTGATCGGGGCAGCGGTAGCGGGCACTCTGTTTCATGCACTCAGCCGTCCAGGCTTCTACATCAGTCTGCTGATTATCTCGCTGATCGCGCTCAGTGATTGGATTGTCCAGCGGGTTCAGAAGAAACAAGCAGCCAGTTCTGCTGGCGCTAACGCTCATGAAGATAAATTATCGAATGAACACGAAGCCATGGGAGGCAGCGGTCCTAAGTTTCGCATTACAGGCATCAGGCTGCGGAAAAGCAGGCTTTAGTGGAAGAATAGCAGCTGAACAGCCTGTAGGCCAAAATAAACACCAAAACCAACCAGCGACAGGCCGGACAAAACGGAAATTCCCTTTAAGACCCGTGCGGTCATCACTCTGCGAAAGATGCTGGAGGCTGCGGCCATGGATACATCCCAAAGCAGAATCCCCGTTACGATAGCTCCACTGTACATTAATAACTGCTGCATTGGATATTCATTGGCTGCCTTAGCAAGGATGGATCCGTAAATCCCGAGCCAGAACAGAATGGAGAGCGGATTAAATAACGACATCAGAAACCCGGACAGATAGGACTTTGTCAGGGAAGTTTCGCTTCCTCTCATCTCGGCTGCGGAGATTACGCCTGCGCTTTTGATGCTCTCCACACCTGTATAGACCAGAACAAAGAAACCGAATAACCATAAGAAGGCTTTCACAAAAGGAGCCTCAAGCAAATGGATAACGCCAAAATAAACCAGCAGCATATATATGATATCTGCACTGATCGCCCCTAGACCGACAACCCAGGCGTGCCAGAAGCCTCCCCGAATCCCCTTGTCCAGCTGCGCGGCATTAATCGGGCCGATAGGAGCCGAAAGTGACAAACCAAGAAAAATATAACCTATAAATACATTAATCAGGACCTCCTCCTTTATGTTTAGCTTATTCTTATAAAGCTGTTTATAGGACAACCAAAACGAAGGCCCGCAAATGAGTCGCGGGCCTTCGTAATATCCTGAACTATTGAAGCTTTCACATGACTGTGTAATCACAACTACACTTCAATAATGATCGGAAGAATCATCGGACGGCGTTTTGTTTTGTCGTACAGATATTTGCTCAAGGCATCTTTAAGCGTCTGCTTCATAATATTCCATTGGCCCAGATCCCCTTTGCTCATTTTCTCCAGGGTTGCTGCGATAAACTGATTGATCTCTTCCATTAGATTGTCTGAATTCCGTACATAAATGAAGCCACGGGATATCGTGTCAGGGGCGCTCAGCATCCGGCCATCCGTTTGGCTAAGGGTAATGACAGTGATTAACACACCATCCGCAGACAATTGACGGCGGTCCCGCAAGACCACATTGCCGATGTCGCCGACTCCCAGGCCATCCACAAATATTTGCCCGGCGGGAACCCGTCCCGATTGACGGACAACCCCTTCCAGGGATTCAACGACTTCACCGTTTTTCAAGATAAATATGTTGTCCTCCTTAACTCCGACTGCTTCTGCCAAGAGGCTATGATGATGAAGCATGCGGTATTCTCCATGAATCGGAATAAAGTATTCAGGCTTCATTAGGGTAAGCATCAGCTTTAATTCCTCCTGGCTGCCATGCCCGGATACATGAAGCTCACTCTTTGATCCGTAGATGACCCTTGCGCCGAGCATATACAGATTATCAACAATCCTGGATACATTACGTTCATTGCCCGGAATCGGATTGGCAGCGAGAAGAACGGTATCCCCGGCTCCGATTTCCATCAGCCTATGGCTGGAGTTGGCCAAACGGGACAATGCTGCCATGGGCTCCCCTTGACTGCCTGTGCAAAGGACTGCTATCTGTTCTGGAGGAAGCTTCGCAGCTTCCGCAGGTTCTACCAGCATCCCGTCCGGGATGTTCAAATAACCCAGTTCCTGGGATACGGAGACCACATTTACCATACTCCGGCCAAGTAAGGTGAGCTTACGTCCGGTAAGGATAGAAGCATCTACAATTTGCTGCAGACGGTGCACATTGGAGGCGAAGGTGGAGACAAATATTCTGCGGTCCGCTTTTTGAAAAGCTTCTTCCATATGGGCGCCTACAAGCTGCTCAGACGGCGTGAATCCAGGGCGTTCGGCATTCGTACTCTCGGAGAGCAGAATTTTAACACCGTTTTTGCCGATGTCGGCCATTTTATGTATGTCCGGATATTGTTTATTGACAGGCGTCATATCGAACTTGAAGTCGCCCGTATGGACAACCGTTCCTTCAGGAGTATCAAAGACGACCCCGAGACAATCAGGAATGCTGTGGTTGGTACTAAAAAAGGTTGTCGTAATGGAACCAAAGGTGAGGCTCGACTCGGCATCAATGCAATGCAGGCTGGTCTGGCGGAGCAGACGATGTTCCTTAAGCTTGTTCTCAATTAACCCCAGTGTCAGACGGGAGGCATAGATGGGGATATTTAATTGTTTGAGCAGGTAGGGGATCCCTCCGATGTGGTCCTCATGCCCATGAGTCACAATCAGTGCTCTTAACTTGTCAACATTATTCAATAAATAAGTTACATCTGGAATGATAAGTTCAATGCCAAGCAGACTTTCATCCGGGAATTTAGAGCCGCAATCGATAACAAGAATGTCATCGGCGTATTGCAGGAAATACATGTTTTTACCAATTTCATGAACGCCACCTAAGGCTGCGATCGATAACCTTTTTTCAGACATTTTTATATTCCCTCCTTATTAGATTCCTCTATATTATGTTTAGAGTCTTTAATAACTATCCATTGTTTCGGCAGGTGAGTTAGGATAACGCAGAACAAAAATAAAGCTGCGTTCCTCGTAACATGACGGAGAACGCAACTTTATGTCTGAATGGGTCCAAATGAATCGTAATACGGCCTTCCTTTGCAGCAATCTGCTCGTGAGGAACATGGTGCAGTTGAATAATCTAGTAAACGTATTCCAAGCGTATTAAACTTGCTTTTCGCTATGGATTAATTCCAGAAACTCAACGATAATTTCGGAAGTCACATCTTCCGCCGGCAAATGTATAAATTGACTTAACCGGAGAATGACCGGCCTGTACAGCTCAATCAGTTGAAGCGTGGCTTCGGGGTCTTTGTTTCTGACCTCGTTCAGCAAATTTAAAAATTCGCGATCTGGGATAGGCGCTGAATCAGCTTCCTTTTCCATTTGTGCACCCCCTGTTGACTGATGTTGAGCTGGCGAGCGACTTCAGCTTCAGTCAAACCTTCCAAATAGATTTTTTGCAAAATGGATCGCTCGTATGGGGACAGCATACTGATTAGCTGTTCCGCAGCGATTTTGTTATCTGAAGATTCTGTGAATGAAGGGACGGCAAGCTTGTCATCGTAGCTGTTCTCTTGTCGCTTGATCTTCTTTGCCCGATATTGCAGCCTCCAGCCAATACGGTATATTTCGGTTTTATAGCGGTTATATTCACTCTGCTGCACACCAACACTCCCCTTTCTACTATTTAACGTTTATGTATATAGGGAACTTTTAAGAGGGAAATAACAACCAAAAAAGGAACATGTGTTCCTATATATTATACACGTTTTCCAATTTAATGGAATCGGTTGTAAAACAAAGCCCAAAGTTTCCCTTCAATTAAAACGTCGGTTTGGGAAGGGAGGGGAGATTCATGGAAATTGCAGATGTTGTCAGCTTGATTACTAATGTGGGCTTTCCGGTCACACTCTGCTTTATTCTGATTCGTTATGTACTGGAAACGGTAGGGGAGAAGCTGGATAAACTGGATGCTTCGCTTCATCAGCTCACACAGGCTATTCAAACACTGGAAGGCACAGAAAAGGCGGTAGAGTTCAAAAGTGTTAAATCTAAGCAAGTTTGACAAGCGTATCGCTTCAGCACAAAAAGCTTCCCACAAGAGGAAGCTTTTTGCCCTGAACTGTAAACTTGCTAATCATTGATGATAGCTTAGCGTATAATATGATTTAGAAAATTGAGGATTCCATTAGCCGCCGATCGCCATCGCGCTAAAAACAACAGGACCGACAACAAATGCAGTCGAGTTATTATCCTGATTTTCAACAATCAGCTGATAATTTTGTGTTCCGGCTGGAGCATTGATATCCACCATATGCAGGCTGATGATCCCATCATCGTTAAAGTCTTCTTCATATTCTGCCAGCGCATAGAAAATTTCAACACCTGCACGCCAAATGCGGATCAGAATATTCGGGAAATCACCGAGATTGGGAACATCGATACCAATGGTAGCTTTCAATTCCACCTTGTTCGGGAAATGGGCAGGATTTGCGGGATCAATAAACACCGCTACTCCTGCAATCTGCACGCCCGCAGGAGAGATTGGAATCAATGTAGAAATCCCTCCTGTAATTGGTGTTACTACAGTAGCATTATAATCTAAAAGAGTTTTCACCATTTCAAATCACCCCCTTCGGTCTTGACACAACATCTTATGTGTGGCATTGAATTCGGAGTGTGTGGTTGTCTTAATGAATATGCTCATTTTTAGTAGATTAAGTGAGTGATAAAGTAGTTTTAACCCCCGCACCAAGATCGTTGTAACCTTTCTTCTCGTAGATGGCACCTATAGTTAAGAACATGTGAAAAGAGGATCGAAAGTGATGCGGCAATGGGTTGAAGAGGCACAACAAGAGAATTGGGAAGCGTTCGGGCAGTTAATGCGGCATTTTCGCGGTATGGCTTATGCTGTAGCTTACGACATGCTGAAAGATGTACATCTTGCTGAAGATGTTGTGCAGGAAGCGTATATTGAAGCTTATTTGAATCTAGGAAAGCTGCATGAGCCGGCTGCGTTTCCGGGATGGTTCAAGACGATTGTCGTAAGGCAGTGCCAGCGGAGTCTGAGACGTAAACGACATATATTGCTGCCTCTTGATGATGCCCTGCACCTCTCGGAAAAGTCGCCGGGCGTTGCGGAAATTGCCGAGCGCAGAGAAGGGGAACAGCTGCTGCAGAGAACGGTTGCGGCGTTGTCTGCGAAGCTGCGGGTGCCCATGCAGCTGTTTTATTATTATGGTTATTCCCTTCAGGAGATCTCGGATTATCTGGGGATTCCGGTTTCGGCGCTAAAGAAGCGGCTGTATGATGGGCGGCGCAAGCTGAAGGGAGCTCTTCCCGTTGCCGATCTCGCCTCCATGTTCAACTATCTATATGAAGGAGGCAGAAATATACTGCATATTGTGAACGGAGACAGTGTGGGTGAAATGCTGAAGCAGGGAATTGTCCAGGGCGAGGTGCTGGTCTGGCGGGAAATCTATTCCGCGGGTCCGATATTCGTCAATCCGGCAGGCTCCAGTGAACGGATACAGCGGGCCGGGGTTCTGGAGAAGACATTAGGCATTCCTTCTACAGAGTATATAGCAGGGTGTGAGGCACAGGAGGCGAAGATTCGCGAATTCAAACGTTATGATGAAGTAGTACTGTGGTTTGAGCATGATCTGTTCGATCAGAGCATGCTTGCTTATCTGCTGCACTGGTTCAAGGGACAGAAGCTCGGCAGTACGAAGCTGAGCCTGCTCTGCATTGGTGAATTTCCGGGGATTGAGCTGTTTCACGGTCTTGGCCAGCTGACTCCGGCTCAGCTTGGAACATTGTCGGGAACCTGGCGGGGCATTGGGCGCAAAGAAATGGAACTGGGCAGCGATCTTTGGCGAGCCTATGCGTCTCCCGATCCTGGAACGATGGCTGATCTGCTGGAGGAGAGAAGGGGAGAGCTTTCGGCATCTGCGCTGCCCTTTGCCTATGAAGCATTCAAAGCCCATCTCTCAAGGCTTCCTTCGGTTCATAACGGCCTTGGCATCGTAGAAGAGACTACGCTTCAGGCTGTCCGCCATGGCGCGCTTACACCGATGGAGCTGTTCCCTCTGGTTTCCGACAAGCTGCACCGGCTCGGCATGGGTGATCTTGATTTTGGCCGTTATCTGCACACTCTGGTGTATAACCGGCAGCCTCTGCTGACTATAGAGGGAGCAGAGGGAAATACGGATTTCCGGCAGATTGCGGAATTTTGGGGCCGCCGGGTTGCCATCACCGAGCTTGGTGAGCGGATACTTGACGGGTTAGCAGACCGGGTAGAGGTTCAAGGCCTGGACGAATGGTACGGCGGGCTGCATCTGGAGGGTCACACCGTTCCATGGCGCTGGGACAGCTCCTCCGGCAGTTTGGTCCGGTCTGAATTGTAAGCTCCTCAGGGATGCAGAAATGGGCGCGGGCCAGTCCTATAAAGTTGTAGCCGCTTGCAGATTGACAAAGAAGACCTGAGGGATGCCCTCAAGGTCTTCTTTGTGATTACCAACCCAGCTTCTGGTCTCTAATCTCCGTTATCCAGAGATCCTGAAGCTTCTTGACGTGGGCTTCAGGCATCGCTGCTGCGCTGGCCGATATATTCTCAATCAGTTGGGCACTGTTCCGTACACCGGGGATGACGGTTGTGACTTCAGGATAGGCCAGGATGAATCTCAGAGCGGCCATCGTCATCGTCGTTTCTTCATTGGTTATGAATTTGATTTGCTCCAGAAGTGCTGCACGCTTACGGATCACTTCCGGCGACCAGCGGCTGCGCACTCCTTCGAAGCTGCTCTGGCTGTTATATTTGCCGGACAGCCAGCCGGAGTCGAGTGGGACCTTGACAATAATGGCGATATTGTTATCCTGGGCACGCTTGAACGCTTCGGCAGTCTCCTGATAAAAGATATTAAACATCACTTCCAGCACACCGATGTTCGTATGCTCGATAACTTCCAGCATTTCCGGGATGGAATCGACAGAAACGCCGTAGGTGAGGATTTTACCCTCGGCTTTTAACTTCTCCAGTTCCTCATAATGTCCGTGTTTCCCATCCAGCATGTCAAAAGGCGGATTATGGATCAGCACGGAATCGACATAGTCAGTTTGCAGCCGCTGCAAGCTGACTTCAACCGAGGCCCTGATTTGATCCGCGCCATAGTCCGAGCTGCCGTCCGCCTGATGTCCGAATTTCGTATTGATGACGGCATTCTTGCGTTTTCCGGCTAGAGCCTTCCCAAGCAGCTCTTCGCTTTTGCCAAGTCCATAATTGGGAGCGGTGTCAAAAAAGTTCATCCCTCTCTCCAAAGCTTCATGCACCAGGCGCACCGCCGCATCCTCCTCCATGGCTTCCCAATCCTGTCTGTTGCCCAGCTGCCATCCGCCGAAGCCGATTTCGGATACGGATTTACCTGTACGTCCATAAGTTCTTGAGTTCATCATATTCACTCCCTATAGGATTGATCAATGGTTCATATACTTAGCTGCTCATATTTCCAGAAGATTATATTATATTACTAGAATATTGCAATACTGGACACAGATATTTCCTAAGGCATGCAAAGAGCCTGTGAAACATAGGATTGTATAAGAGCTGTCTCCATTCAACTGCAGCAGGAGGGATTGGTGTATGGACGGGAAGATGAGTGCAATCATTATGCAGATAGACGCTCTTGCAACCGATATCATTGTACCTTTGCGCAGAAAAATCATTAATGAGGCCGGATTTATGCGGCTGTATGCCGTTCTGGAAGAGGTTTATGTGTTGATTGAGCACGAAAGGCAGATCGACAGGGAGCTGGCGGCCATTTTATTCCTGATCTATTCACAGCTTGTGACCCAGGCTAATTATGTGTATGACAAAAGCACTTTTGTGCCTCATATTGGCAAAATGCAGGGATACATCCGCAAAATATTTGGCGGCACGCTGCAAAATGACTAGTCCCAAGGTCAGGAAATCTCCGTTATCCGTCCTATTATCAAGGAGAGATAACGGTGATTTTGTGTTATTTAGGGCCAAAACTTGTCATTTTAACGGAGATTAGAGGTTTTTGAGCGGTGTGTTTTCATTTGTCCATTGCCAAACAACGCCATTTTCATTTACAATATTACAATGATAATGAGAATCAATTTCATAGAAAACGGGTGACTTTAATGAATCAACAGGCAACGGCCAGCAAAGGGCTAATCCAGGGGAGAGATCCGGTGAAGTTCCGTTCACGCCCATGGGCAGCAACGCTGATATTGGTCGGCGGTCTGATTGCATTAGCACTAGGCATTGCACTTTCGGTCTCGTTCGGAGCCAAAGACATTAACTTTTCTGTAGTGTGGACCGCTGTGTTTCACTTCAATCCGGATATTACGGATCATCAAATTATCCGCGAGCTGCGGCTGCCGCGCGTGCTCGGCGGGGCCATGGTAGGTGCCAGCTTTGCGGTGGCAGGAGCGATTATGCAGGGGATGACCCGCAACCCGCTCGCGGATTCCGGGCTGATGGGCATAAACTCTGGAGCGGGGTTTGCGCTTGCACTCTGCTTTGCATTCTTGCCGAATTTACCGTTCATGTATCTGATTTTATATGCATTTGTGGGAGCCGGGGCCGGGGCGGCAATTGTGTATGGTATCGGGTCCATGGCCAAGGGTGGCCTTACACCTGCCCGTCTGGTACTTGCCGGAGCGGCCTTCAGTGCGCTGCTCTCTGCGCTCAGCGAAGGCGTAGCTTTATATTTTCAGATTGGACAAGATCTGGCTTTCTGGTATGCAGGAGGCGTAGCCGGTACGAAGTGGATTCAGCTCAAAATTATGTTTCCCTGGATCGGCGGGGCAATTATAGGCGCTCTCATTTTATCCCGCTCCATCTCTATGCTCAGCCTGGGTGAGGATATCGCCAGAGGCCTCGGGCAACGGACGGGTCTGGTCAAATTGGCCGGTGCATTAATCGTACTGATTCTTGCCGGCTCCTCAGTAGCAGTTGTCGGAGCAGTGGGCTTTATTGGGCTGATCATTCCCCATCTGACGCGTTATCTTGTAGGGGTGGATTATAGGTGGATTATCCCTTGTTCCGCCATTCTGGGCAGTCTGCTGGCTGTATTTGCCGATCTGACCGCCAGAATGATCAATCCGCCGCAAGAAGTGCCCTTGGGCGCTATCATTGCGCTAATCGGTGTGCCTTTCTTTCTGTATTTGGCCCGCAAAGAAAGAAGGGAGCTGTAGTCATGCAGAGAACAACAGCTTTATCCTATGAATCTACCAGACGCAGACGCGGACTGACCGTTCTGGCTGTGATATTTGCATTAATCGTACTCGTGTTTATTATCAGTGTGAATACAGGATACATACGACTTACTCCTATGGAACTGCTGAACACTTTGCTCGGCAAAGGTACGGACAAGCAGGAGCTGATCCTGTTCGACTTCCGTCTGCCGCGCATCGTTATCTCCGTTCTGATCGGAGCGGGACTTGCCGTTTCCGGAGCAGTCATGCAAGGCGTCTTCCGCAATGACCTGGCTGATCCCGGCATTCTCGGCATCAACGCCGGAGCCGGCCTGATGGTTATGCTGATGGTTTCTTTTTATCCATCGACGACTGCTGCACCGGTATACCTGCTGCCGCTCGTTGCTTTTGTCGGAGCAGGACTGACTGCGGCCTTGATTTATGTGCTTGCGTATAAGCGGTATCAGGGGATATCCCCGATCCGCCTGCTTCTGACCGGCGTAGCAGTTGCAGCCGGAATCAGCGCAGCGATGATTGTGCTGACGCTGCGTCTTGATCCTGATAAGTATCAATTTGTCGCTACCTGGCTGGCGGGCAGCATCTGGGGGACCAGCTGGAAATTTGTGCTCTCCCTCCTACCTTGGATTGTGATTCTGCTGCCCTATGTGATCTACAAAGCCCGGGTAATGAATGTACTTAATCTGGGCGAGCAGACAGCCACCGGCCTTGGAGCCGCTGTTACCAGAGAGCAGTTCAAGCTGCTCGCAGCCGCAGTCGGACTCGCAGCTTCTAGTGTCGCTGTCAGCGGCGGGATCGGTTTTGTCGGCCTGGTCGGCCCGCATTTAGCCAGACGTCTGGTGGGTCCGAAGCATCAGCTGATGCTTCCGGCTTCCGCGCTGCTAGGTTCCCTGCTGGTTATCACCGCCGATACGATCGGCCGCTGGATATTGCAGCCCTCGGAGATCCCTACAGGGATCGTGGTTGCTGTGATAGGTGCACCTTATTTTCTCTATTTGCTGGCCCGGACGAAGTCTTGATAGAGACCAAAAATACTCAAGCCAAAAACATATACGGAGGGAAATATATGAGCAATCAACTGGAATTATACGATGTAACGATCATTGGCGGGGGACCCGCAGGTATGTATACAGCATTTTATAGCGGCATGAGAGATTTGAAGACAAAGCTGATTGAAGCCAAGGAAGAGCTTGGCGGGAGGATGCTAATCTATCCTGAGAAAATGATCTGGGATGTGGGTGGAGTCACCCCGATCCTCTGCAGCCAATTGATTAAACAGCTGGAGGAGCAGGCCCGGACTTTCGATCCGACTATTGTTCTGGGGCAGCAGATTATTGCTCAGGAGCGGCAGGAGGACGGAACCTATATTCTGACTTCGAATACAGGCGAACAGCATTGGACGCGTACGATCATTCTGGCGATCGGCTATGGTATTCTGCAGATGGCGAAGCTGGAAATTGAAGGGGCGGACCGCTACGAGGTTACGAATCTGCATTATACGGTGCAAGAGCTGGAGCCGTTCCGCGGCAAAGCAGTGCTGATCTCCGGCGGTGGCGACTCCGCGGTAGACTGGGCCAACGAACTTGAAGGTATCGCAGCCAGCGTAACCATTGTGCACCGCAGAGAGCAGTTTGGCGGACATGAGAAGAATATCGCGCGGATGAAGGCTTCCTCCGTAGAAGTACGCGTGCCGTTTGCGGTAAGCCAGCTGCACAGCAGCAATGGAGAGACGATCGACCAGGTGACGATCAGCCATATAGAATCCGGGGAAACAGAGCAGTTTGCGGTGGACGCGGTAATTGTGAACCATGGTTTAAAAAGCGATTTTGGGCCACTGAAGGAATGGGGCCTCGATATGGGCGACTGGTGCGCCAATGTCAGCGGGCGGCTGGAGACGAATCTGCCCGGTATCTTTGCCGCAGGTGATTTTGTAGATTACAGCAGCAAGGTCCGCCTGATTGCCGGCACCTTTACCGATGCCGTTCTGGCCTTGAACAGTGCCAAGCTGTATATGGATCCCGATGCACCCAAAGCAGCCTATGTCTCCTCGCATAATGACCGCTTCAAGGAAAAGAACAAGGCGCTTGGCGTAAGTGATGAACACTAGCATACAACATAATGATTGATAAATATGGCTGTCCCAAAGTAGAAGAATCTACGGCGGGGCAGCTTTTTCTGTTTCCGCATGGATAAATTCAGAAATGAAGGATCATCGGCTGGAAAGCTTTATGCAGCATCTCACACATTCCATAACCTGCATAAAAAGAGAGTAGCAAGCGAATAGTAAAAGGCAGGAGGTGCCGAAGATGGCTAAACGCAACCCAGAACCTAAGCCCGCCGGGGCGCATGAAGGCAGCACTTCAAGCCCCCCGCTCTCCTTAAGCCTTGAGGACAACGTTAAAGTGATTAGATCCAGACTTGGAAACAGCCCGGATCTGATTATACGCGAGTACGAAACAACAGATAATGCCAACCAGATGGCTGCAGTATATATCAACGGCATCATCGACAAGGAAAGAGTAGAAGAGTTCATTACCCATGCCTTTTCGTTTGGAATTCTAAGCGAAGAGAAGTCCGCTGAACTGACAATCTTGGACTTGTTCACCTATGTGCAAGAAAAGGCGCTCAACATCGGCAAGGAAAAACTCGTTCAGGATCTGAACAGTCTTCTGGAAGCCCTCATGTCGGGAGATACGGTATTGCTGTTTCATGGCCTGAAGGATGCCATCAGCCTAAGTACAAGCGGCGGTGAAAGCAGAGCTGTCACGGAGGCCGCAACCCAGGTAGCCATCCGCGGCTCCAAGGAGAGCTTTACGGAATCTCTTGGCACGAACATCGCCCTTGTGCGCAGAAGAATCAAGAGCCCTGACCTATGGATCGAGACAATGACCCTTGGGGCTGTAACTAAAACCGATGTCACCATGATGTATATTCACGGACTAGCCCCGGAAGAGACACTTCAGGAATTCAGGAAGAAGCTTAAGGCGATCCACGTGGATTCTATTCTGGAATCGGGATATATTGAGCAGATGATTGAAGAGAACAGGTTCTCTCCTTTTCCGACGATGTACAATACAGAACGGCCGGACAGCGTGGCCGGAAATCTGCTGGAAGGCAGAATAGCTTTGTTTGTAGACGGGACTCCTTTTGTGCTGATCGCGCCTACAACCTTTCTAATGTTTTTTCATACAGTTGAGGATTACTATCAGCGGTATGATATATCGACATTAATCCGTTTACTGAGATTACTGTGCCTGGTGATTTCCTTATTTGGTCCAGCGGTTTTTGTTGCAGCACTGAATTTTCATCAGGAGATGATCCCTACACCCCTGCTGATTAATCTGGCCTCACAGCGGGAAGGCGTGCCTTTTCCCACGTTCGTTGAGGCGTTGATGATGGAGGTTACCTTTGAGATCATCCGTGAGGCCGGCATTAGGATGCCTTCTCCCATCGGTCAAACCGTCTCGATTATTGGGGGGCTGGTTCTGGGACAGGCGGCCGTGCAGGCCGGGATTGTGTCTCCTGCCATGGTTATTGTGGTTTCATTAACGGGGATCTCCAGCTTTGCCACGCCTTCCTTTAATATGGCGTTGTCCATACGCGTACTCCGCTTTGTTATCATGTTTATTGCTGCTTTTATAGGTCTTTACGGCATAGCCATTGTCAGCCTGATACTGGTTGCCCATATGTGCTCCTTGCGTTCCCTGGGTGTTCCCTATCTCTCCCCAATCGCTCCGTTTGCGCCGGGTGATCAGAAGGACGTCATTTTACGGACACCTTTGCATTTCATGAAGACCCGCAAACGTTTGATCAACCGCAATAGCGCTGAATCCGGCCAGAGCGGTCAGAACCGGCAGGGAAATAACAATGAGAACTAAAATGCCGGTTCTGCTGACGGTTTGGTTGATCCTATCTCTGATCCTCACAGGATGCTGGAACAGCAGAGAATTAAATGACCTTGCCATTGTGAGCGGTATCGGAATTGATCTAACGGCAAACAACGGGGAATTCCGGGTTACCTTTCAGGTGGTCATTCCGTCGGCTTCGTCTACAAGTATGGGCTCCGGGAACGGAATGCCTGCGGTAACTGTCATTTCTGCAAGCGACCGGACGGTATTCGGGGCATTGCGTAAAGCCTCCAAGCGGGCGACGCGTCAGCTGTTTTTTGCCCATTCTCAGCTCGTTGTTGTGGGTGAATCGCTGGCCAGAAGCGGAATTGAAGGCTTGTTCGATATTTTTGAGCGATCACATGAACTTCGCCTGAACTCGCCGGTGCTGATTTCCAGAAATTCAGATGCCGCATCTGTGCTCAAGATATTGACGACGCTGGAGAGTCTGCCCTCCATGGGGGTGGTCAAAAAGATGCAAAATACCTCCAGAGTATACGGAGAGAACCGGAACATGAATGTATTTGAGATCATTAACGGGATCACGGGGGAAGGGGATTTGACGATTAACGGTCTGCGAATTATCGGGGATCCAGCCGATGGGATGAAGAAATCCAGCCTCGAACAATCAGAAACGAAGGCGGGAACAATAATGAGCGGATTGGGTGTCTTTAAGGATGGTAAGCTGATTTATTGGATGGACGGGCCTGCGGCGAGAGGCACTCAATGGGTGCTTAATAAAGTCAGAGAAACTAATATTGACATCGCCTCTGATAAAAAAGATGAGGATATTGCCGTCAATGTGCTCTACTCGAAGACCACTGCCAAGGTTGAACTCAGGAACGGTATACCGGTCTTTCATCTGCATATTCGTGAGGAAGGCATTGTAAACGAAACGGGAAGTTATGTGGATTTGAGCCGGAAGGAAGAAATTGTGAAGCTGGAAGCTGAACTGGAGGAGAAAACCAGGGAGGAAGTAGAGCTGGCTATACGAACCGCTCAAGCGTCTCAAACCGACATCTTTGGTTTTGGCAATGAACTGAAGCGTACCGATCCGGCGACCTGGAACAAGCTAGGGAAGGAATGGAGCACCGCATTTGCACAAGGCGAATTGGATATTCAGGTTGAAGCTTATATCCGCAGTACCGGGATGAGATTGAAGCCTTACATGGCTCCAGAAAAAGAATGAACGGGTGAGCTGATTTATGAGAAAAGAAGTTATCGGACCGGTTCAATTATTTTCCATGATAGTACTGTTCGAACTGGGGACGGCGATTGTGGTACCCATTGGGCTGGAAAGCGGACATGCCGTCTGGCTGTCGATCCTGATGGCTCTGCCGGGGGGGATTCTCTTATATTGGATTTACGTCGATTTGTATCTTCAATTTCCCAATATGATTATCAGCGGATACACACAACAAATTCTCGGCAAATGGATCGGCTGGCCGCTGAGTCTGCTGTTTCTTCCCATACTGCTCTATAACGGCTCCCGGAATTTGCGGGAAGCAGGAGACCTCCTCATCTCGGCTTCATACGACAGGACGCCTGTGTTTATCATTAATTCAATTATGGTCATCGCCGTAATGTATATTCTATACAAGGGGATCGAGGTGTTCGCAAGAACGTCAGAGATCTACTTTTTTATCACCATCCTTATGGGTTTGCTCTGCAACTTTGTAGTCATTGCGGCGGGGCTGACTAAGTTCAAGAATCTGTTTCCGATTCATGCCGGGGAATGGATGGAAGCACTGCGCTCCGCTTACCCGAGCATATGGATTTTCCCTTTTGGCGAACTTGTCTGCTTCACGACGATACTTCCCCATCTCAACAAAACGCGGAAGGTCAGGAAGACAGGAATCGCCGCCATTCTTTTAAGCGGATTTCTGCTCAGCTTCACGCATGCTGTTGAGATGTCGGTGCTTGGAACAGACATTTACAGCCGCACAACCTTTCCGATGTTTACGACCATTACGCTTGTCAATGTGGCCAACTTTATTCAACGCCTGGATGCGTTTGTCATCCTGACCCTGATTATTGGCGTGTTTTTCAAAATGTCGATTTATTGCTATGCGGCTGTCATGATTGCGGCGGATTTATTTAAGGTTAAGGATACGCGCAGGCTGGTCATCCCGGTAGGGGTTGTGGTATTGTTCACTTCGTTTGTCAGTGCGGAGAATTACCCTGTCCATATGAAAGAAGGCAGTATTTTCCTCAAGAATATTCTGCCTTTTCTGTGTGCTGTCATCCCGATTCTGCTGTTTCTTGTGCACAGGCTGCGGCGCAGATTCGGACTGTACCGGTAAATTATTATTTCTGCGGAGCTCTGTTCCGTTTGATATAGCTGGCAATTGCGGCAACAATGGGCAGAGCGGCAAATACAACCATGATGAACGTTTCCTGCAGGGTAGTGGTTGCAAATGTAACATAAAAGGAATGCATCGACATTGCGAAGCTGGTGCCTGACAGCAGATCGACAACTACCAACAGCGAAAATGTTAAAAAAGCGAGCAAAAAATAGATCCCCAGAACCTTCATCCGGTTGTCCTCCTTGGCGGCAAGTGTTTGAAAGTATTGCTCTTTCGGGAACTGTAGACTAGAGGTATTATCTCCATTTCTGGATGCGGTTAATCAAAGGGCCTCCTGTATACTCCGGGCTGCGGAAGCTGGCCATAAAAAAACCGGCAGACCAGCCAATCAAGGCTAATCTCCGGCTTGTGCTTATTGTCCTTTAGTCAGCCAGTCCGCCAATTCCTCAGTCTGGGATAATACAGCAATAGGGTCATA
This sequence comes from Paenibacillus paludis, assembly GCF_042610515.1. Lineage (NCBI taxonomy): Bacteria > Bacillati > Bacillota > Bacilli > Caryophanales > Paenibacillaceae > Paenibacillus > Paenibacillus paludis. Next base: position 134,641 of record NZ_JBGJZP010000002.1, on the reverse strand, counting down.
ATACCACGAACGTTCCTCTTTCCATACATAGAGATGATCGTTTTTGACTGCAGGGAGGTTGCCCCAAATAGGATCATCTTTGAAGTTCTGGACGGTGTAGTTGTTATCGGTCACGATGAGATAATCCCCTGCATACTTGTTAAGCACCTCTGTCGATAATTCCGCCCACTGCTTCTCCATGATCTCGGCGGCGACTTCGGTTGGAGGCTTGCGGCCCAGCGCCTGGTAGACCGGCTGTCCGCCCCGTCCGAAATTGTCTCCGTAGACCCAGGTGGTTTTTTCTGAATGCTCCAGGATACTGAAGGTTGCGTCTGCAGGAATGGCTGCATCAACCTTAGCCTTAGCAGCGGCGATACGTTTGTCGTATTCGGCCAGCCAATCTTTTGCTTGCTGTTCTTTGCCCAGCAGTTCACCGAAATAGGTCAGTTCCTGATGAGCATCTTTTAGATCTCCGTAAGGTACAATGACCGTTGGCGCGATTTGGCTTAAAGCCTCATAGCTGTCGGCATTGCCTGAGATAATCAGGTCAGGATCCAGCGCGATGATTTTCTCGGGCGACATCTTTCCGTAGGTTCCGGTATCCGCCACACCTGTAAGGGATTCCTTGTAGTACATATTTTGCAGCGTCAGGCCAGGAGCGCCTACGGGAATGGTGTCCAGTGCAATCAGGCTGCCCAGATATTCCTCGGCAACGATCCGCTTCGGCTGAACGGGGATTTCAATATCGCCGTTTACAGTTGTCACTGTTTTGAAGGATGCCGGTGCAGTTGTTTCTGCAGGCTGCTGTGAAGGTGCCGGAGCTTCGGCAGCACTTCCTGAATTAGTTGCGGAGCCAGTGCTCTGGTTGCTGCCACAGGCTGAGACCAGAAGAGTCAGGGTCAAGAGCAGCGGGTAGACGAGCCAGCGCTTCCGGGTGTTGCTGTTATGTTGCTGGTTAATCAACTTATAGGCCTCCTTATGTAGAACGATTATCATTCTCATTTACACTTTACAGATTTCAACCGGTGAACACTATGGCTTAATGTGATCTTGTCCTATGGAAATTTGTGATCTTATTGTTCTCATCAGCGTCTTTAGCTGAGCCAATGAAGAGAGGGGATCAAACCCATAGAACATGTCCGGCTGATCGAGGAGATAGACATGCCCGCTGCGGGCTGCGTCAAGCTCCTGCCAGCGGGCGGAGCGCAGCAGGGTCTCGAAGCGCCGCTGGCCCTCAGCGGTTGAAGCGCTGCTGGTGAAGAAGATATGATCTGCCGGATAATCGGCTATATGCTCAGCCGGTATTTCCAGATAACCACGGTTCATCAGCCCGTGCTCCATCAAGACGCCGGGCGGCTGAAAGCCGAGATCGCCATATAAAATCTGGCAGCCATGGCCATAGCTGCTGCTGAAGCAGTATGCGCTGCTCGTGCCGAACTCCCAAATGACGGCTGTGCCCCGTGCGCCAAGCAGCTGGTCCAATTGCAGGTTAGCTTCGTAGCACAGCTGATCATAATGTCTCAACCAGGCTTCGGCCTGTGGCTGCCGGTCTGCAATCCCGGCAATCATCCGAAACTGCTCGCGCCAGTCCATTTGCATGTAAGGCAGCTCTATCACGGGAGCTACCGGCAGCAGCTGCTTGCTTTCTCCGGGGAGGTCATAGCTGATGATGACATCCGGGCGCACAGCGGCAACCCTGTTATAGAGCATGGCCGCGCTGCTGCCTTCGAGCTGAAGCTTAAGCGCAGAAGGAACCGTCTCATGACGTTCCATCCACCCGGAATACACTCCGAGCTGTGGCGTAATCTCCAGAGCCCGCAGGCTTGCGGTATGGTTGAAATTGAGGGCCACAATTCTTTTATTCTTACGGTGGTAGGCTGCAGGAGAAATACCAACGACCTGCTTGAATTTCCGGCTTAAGTAGGTTCCCTCAATATAGCCGACCTCCAGCGCGAGCTGAGACAAATTCGGAGCACCGGTCAGCATCCGCTTCTGGGCTCTGCGGATGCGCTGCAGGGTTACATATTCGTTGAAGGTTTGTCCGGTAGCTTTGCGGAAGACCCGCGAGAAGTGTTCCGGGCTGACTCCTGCCCGTTCGGCCATCTGACTTCTTGTGATATCCTCGGAATAATGTGCTTCTATATATTCCAGCACGCGGTCAAGCCAATGCACCGGGGACTGGCTGTTCTCTCTGATTTCGCCATGAAGCTCAGTCAGCAATTCGGTGAATAACTGCTGTACGGTGAAAGGGGACTGAATTTCGCTCCCCTCCCAGACTCTCAGCAGGCGGGCTGCGAGTGTGCAAACCTTGGTCGAGCAATTCCCCAACGGGTGCCTGTCGTTCAGGGGATTTGTCTGATTGCTCAGCAGCGGAAATGTAGCGTATTCAATCCATACACCCTGCAACTGATGCTGCGGGCTCAGAGAAACACCGGGCTGTGTGCTGCAGCACAGCATGCTGCCGCCGGAGAGGCTAAGGCGTTCGTCTTGAATATCGATAGTTCCGCTGCCTCCGGTTACAATAACAGACAAGTGTCCGGAGGATCCGGGTCCGGGAGCAATGCTTGCGGCTAATCCGGCTAGATTTTCAACGCGTACCGGGAAGTAGAAATGATGGGGATGAGGGCGGGAATCGCCAGGTTGCCGGAGAGGCATGGATAGAATCACTCCTTTGATGTTTGATAATCATTCTCATTTGTATTATAACAGCCTTTCCCCCTATTGACGATTGTCCGGGCAATCGGTAGAGTTTAGGAGAATTCATGTAAAGGTATTATTGTTCAGAAAGAGGTGGGAGTTTCCATGACGACCTGGAATTTGCAAGGGACAGTAAGCCATCTGCTGATCTGCAATGGGAGCAGCTGCAGAAAGCATAAGGGTGAAGAGGTGGCTGATGCAATAGAGGATGAGATCGAGAAGCAGGGCGCGGAGCGGCTGATTCATACGACGGTTACCCGCTGCAACGGAAGGTGCTCGGATGCCTGCGTAGTGATTTCCTATCCGGAAGGCGTATGGTATAAGGAGATCACGCCCAAATCGGCCAAAGCGCTGGTGCGCAAGGTTCTGGAAGGCGAACGTCTGGAAGACAACGTGCTCTATACTTACGATGGAGGGCTCATTGCAGCAACCGAGAAAGATGCGAAGGGCAAAAAGAAGAAGTAAAAATTACATCCAATATGATCAAAATACCGTCAAAGCGCTGGCGGTATTTTTTTTATACTAAATTTATAAACAGCGCACAACCAATAACGAAACTATTGAGGTGTTAGACATGGGACAAAACCTGGAAACTTTACCGCAACAACCGCCTGTGCGCAGCCGTAGAGCCTGGTCGCTGCAAAAGGGTGAGACGCTTTCCGGACTGCTGTTCGTAAGCCCGATGCTGATCGGGGTGACGATACTGGTGCTGATTCCGATCATCGCCACGTTATTCCTCGGATTTGCCGATTGGAACTTTGTTCAGGGCTTTGACGGCATCCGCTGGGTAGGCCTGCAGAATTTCACCAATCTGCTGCAGGACGAGATGTTCATCCGTTCGGTGCGCAACAATTTTCTGTTTCTGCTGACGGTGCCGGTGTATTTGCTGGTGTCGATGGTGCTGGCGATTCTGATTGACCGTTATGTGTATATGAAGGGATATTTCAAAATTGCCTATTTCGTTCCTTATGTGTCCATGACCGTAGCGGTAGCCATCGTATGGCAGGTGCTGTTCCAGCCCTCCTATGGACCTATTAATGAAATGCTCAAGGCCATCGGGATTGCCGACCCGCCGAAATGGATTGCTGATCCGCATTTCGCGTTGATCTCGATCATGATGATCTCTGTCTGGATCTCCATCGGCTTCAATATGATTATTTACATCGCCGGATTGCAGTCCATTCCGAAGGATTTGTATGAGGCGGCCGACATTGACGGAGCAGGCGCTTGGACAAAATTCAGACGGATCACCTTCCCGCTGCTGTCACCAACCACCTTTTTTCTTCTTGTAACCGGTATTATTGCCACTTTTAAAGTGTTTGATATTATCGCTGTCCTGACACAGGGCGGCCCCATCGGCTCAACGACAATGATGGTCTGGTATTTATACGATACAGCTTTTGTAAATCTGAAGGTGGGTTATGCGTCGGCCATCGCTGTGGTCTTGTTCATCTTCGTGATGCTGATTACTTTCGGCCAGTGGCTGGCAGAGAAAAAATGGGTCAATTACTAGGGCGGCAAGGGAGGGAAGAGAAACTATGGAAATACGCACAGGCTTGGACTGGCGCAAAGTAATTATTACGGTTGTAATGTTTGCGGGAAGTGTTTTGTTCCTGCTGCCTTTTATATGGATGCTGGTAACGTCGTTCAAAGTAGAGTCGGAAGTGTTTGCTTACCCGATCCAGTGGCTCCCCAAGAAGTGGAATGCCATTGAGAATTACAAGGAAGTCTGGTTCGGGGATTACCCGTTCACTCTATATTACTGGAACTCGATCAAAGTGGCGCTGATCACGACGGCGTTGTCCTGTCTGGTCTCGGCAATGGCCGCTTACGGCTTTTCGAAGATCAAATTCCGCTCCAGCAATTTCTTGTTTATGATCGTACTAGTGACGTATATGATTCCGGGACAGGCGATCCTGATACCGCAGTTTATCCTATACCGTAATATCGGGCTGTTTGACAGCCATTTTGGACTGATTCTGCTCGGCAGTTTCAGTGTTCTTGGAACCTTTATGCTGCGGCAGTTCTTTATGGGACTGCATCAGGAGTTCATTGAATCAGCTAAAATAGACGGTGCGGGCCACCCGAGAATCTTCTGGTCGATTGCACTTCCGCTGGTGAAGCCTGCTGTGGCTACTTATGCTATACTCCGGTTCATCTGGACCTGGAATGATTATCAGAATCCGCTGATCTTTATCCGAAGCGACAAGCTGCTGACCCTTCCGATTGCCATTCAGAAATTCACTTCCATGAGCGGAGAGTTCTATTCCCTGATCATGGCGGCCGCAGTGTCGGCAATTCTTCCGCTCATTATTATCTTTATCCTTGGCCAAAAAAGTGTTATCGAAGGAATTGCTCTTGGCGGTGTTAAAGGATAAGCTGCAAGCGGGAACTCTCCTATATTAAATAGAAGTAAAAATAATTCAATAAAAGTAAATATTGTTTCATGTGTCAAATGAAAGCGTATTCTATAATTCAGTTGTTAGTTCCATGTAAGTGAAAGCCGAAGAAAACTTTGAGGAGGGTTATAGAAATGAGGACAAAAGTATGGGCAGGAGCAATTACGGGGGTTCTGATGTTAAGCCTGCTGTCGGGCTGCGGCGGTAATAACAATAACAATGCTGCGGATGGTGGAGCGACTGCAGGCACAAATGGCGGGGCCTCCGGCAGCACCGAGACTACCAATCTGCGGCTCTACACCTACGGTACTGAGGAAGCCTATAACTGGAAGCATACGCTGGAGGCTTATGAAGCGGCAACTCCGGGAGTGAAGATTGAGCTGGTACAGCTCAGCGAGAAGGGAGATACACAGGAGGCCTTCAAAAAGCTGGATCTGGAGGCCGCGTCCTCCGCCCAAATGGACATTCTGATGTTCAGCGATGCGGCGGGTTATGCGCAGCGTGTCGCGCTTGGCATGGCGGAACCGCTGGATGAGTACATTGCCAAGGATAACTATAAGGTGGAAGAGGATTACAAGGTGGATACCCATCTGGACGGCAAGGTCTATGCGCTCCCGGGCAAATTCAATCCATGGTATGTGCTGCTGAACAAGGACCAATTGGATGAAGCGGGTCTTGCAGTACCGGCCGAATGGACCTGGGATGAATTTGCCGACTACGCCAAGAAGCTGACTAAAGGTGAAGGCGCAGAGAAACGCTACGGAACCTACTTCCATGGCCCTCAAGCCGGCGGCTGGATGGAATTCCTGAAGCTGAAGCTGGAGAATCAACCGCAGAACTCCGAGTTTCTCAAAGCAGATGGCACGTCCAATCTGGACGATCCGAACTTCAAGGCGACGCTTGAGCTGAGACTGCGGATGGAGAAAGAGGATAAATCCTCGGTGCCCTACTCCGACATGATCTCCCAGAAGCTGGCCTACCGGACGCAATTCTTTAACCAATCCGCCAGCATGATTCTGATCGGCAGCTGGATGAACACGGAAATTGGCGGTACGGAAAAGGTGCCTTTGAACTTTAATGTGGCGGTTGCCCCGTTCCCTAAAAACACTGCAGGCGATGAGAACGGTCTGACTCCGGTTACTACAGACTATGTAGCTGTGGCAGCCAAATCCAAAAACAAAGAAGCGGCTTACAAGTTTGTGCGCTGGTACACAACGGAAGGACAGCTTGTCCAAGGTAAAAATATCCCGGCCTGGAGCAAGGTGACCAGCGATCAGGTGGAAGGCATCATTGATACGATTCTCACCGGCACCAAAAATCCGGAGAAGGTGGACAAAAAGTCACTGGTAGATACTCTCGTAGCTTCAAAAGCTTCGGCGATTATTCCACCCGCTACTTACCAGGCTGAGGTCTACAAAGCGATCAATGAGGAATACGAGAAAATGATCCTCGGCGATCAGGATGTGGATACAACGGTGAAAAACGCCAAGGAGCGGGTTGACAAAATTATTGCTGCCAACAAAAAATAATTGATATAATGTTTTAACCTTATACTTCTTGCAGAAACGGATGCCTTCCTTCATAAAAGGGGAGGCGCACCGTTTCTACTTGTTTCAGGGGGACATCCGATATGATTGGCAGACTGAGGGAACTTGCCCCTAAATCGATCCGCCATAAGCTGATCCTGGCAGCTGTGGCTTGTATTCTCGTTCCAGCCGCTCTGACACTAATCATTTATAATTCTTTGACCCAAGAGGCTGTAAAACGGCAAGCGGTTTCAAATGCGGAGGATTCCCTGCAGCTGGTGAGCGGTTCAGTAATGAACAGCTTGAAGGGAATGGTGACCATTGCCAATTACGTGCAGACCAATCCCGGGCTGAGAGCCTATTTCAAGCTGGTGGCCTCGGGCAATGCCAGCGGCAATGAATATGAACGCTTTATGGACAGCAACCGGGTGCTGGAGCAGCTTGATACCCTTACGGTTGTAGGCCAGAACTGCTATGTTACGATTCTGCTGACCAACAATGCTTACTATATGAACTATTCTGTTAGCGATTACAATCCGCTGGATCTTAAGAAAAAGCCCTGGTTCCAGAAGCTGATGGAACTGAAAGGGCTGGAATCCTATTGGATAGGTGTCGAGTCTACCGACTTCTCCTATGACAAATTTGATCATCCGTATCAGTTGACCGTTGCCCGTACGCTGCGGCTGGACAGCACAGAGATTTACGGCTATGCCATTGTCACGATTATGGAGGATCAGCTCCATTCAATTTTTGGCAATCTTTCCGCCGGCCAGAAGGTGACGCTGCTGGACAGTGCCGGCATGATCGTTTCCGGTGGCGATCCCGAAAGTATCGGCAAGCCGTTTCCATACACCGCCGCTGTGGATCATCTCAAGGATTCCTCTGTGGTTTCCATAGCAGGAGAGCGGTATCTGGTCGCCCAGCAGCAGATTCCGTTCAACGGCTGGAGGCTTGTGCTGATGCAGCCATATTCACAGAGCATTGTCGATATCAGCTCCATCTTCAACCGGGTATTTACCATACAGCTCATTTCCTTTTTTGTGTTTCTGCTGCTGCTGATCACACTGGTCCGTGCCTTTACGAAGCCGCTGGTGCGCCTCGGCAAAGTGACAACGGCAGTGCAGCGGGGCAATCTGCTGGTGCGTTCGGGGGTCCGGGGCAATGACGAGATCGGGCGCTTGGGCCTGCTGTTCGATCAGATGCTGGACCGGGTCAAGGAAATGATAGCCGAAGTATCCGACACCCAGGCGCGCAAAAGAAAAGCGGAGCTCAAAATGCTCCAGGCCCAGATCAACCCGCATTTTCTCTTTAATGTGCTCAACTCGATCCGGATGAAGGTCATGAAGCGGGGAGACCCGGACAGCGCCAAAATGATCGGTTCATTGTCCATGCTGCTGCGGATGACGATCAGCCGTGAGGAGGATGAGATTTTCCTGCATGAGGAGATCGACCTGGTCTCCCATTATGTCAGCTTGATGAATCTGCGCCAGAAGGAAGAGGCCGCGCTTCAGCTGGATATTGATCCGGAAGCTTTTCTCCTTAAAGTGCCGCGTTTCTTTCTTCAGCCGCTTGTCGAGAACGCGCTTATTCACGGTCTCAGCCAAAAGCCGGGAACGATCAGCATCCGGGCAGTCGTGGAAGAGAAGTTCATCGTGCTCACGGTTGAGGACAACGGGCGGGGGATGGACAGCAGCGAATTATCCAGCCTTACCCGCAAGATAAGCTTGGAAGCGGAGAGCCTTTCCGGCAAGGCAGAGCCTAAGGGCTCTTTTTCCGGCATGGGACTGCATAATGTGGTCGAGCGGATGAGAATTCTTTTTGGCGGGGAATTTGCTATTGAAGTCAGCAGCATAGCAGGCGATGGTACAGCAATCAAGATGTTTATTCCGCATAGGGAGGTGATCCGGGATGTATAAAGTCATGCTGGTGGATGATGATTATCCTGTAATCGAGCTTTTATCCGAAAGTATCCGCTGGGAGGAGCTTGGCCTGTGTCTGATGGGGACACATGAGAACGGCTGGAACGCCTGGGAGCATGCCCGGCTGGAGATGCCGGATATTCTGATTACGGATATCGGGATGCCGCGGATGAACGGATTGGAGCTGTCTTCACTCATGAAGGAGCTGAAGCCGGAGGTGCGGATAGCCATTCTTTCCTGCCACAACGAATTCCAGTACGCCCAGCAGGCGATGAGGCTGAATGTGCAGGATTATTTGCTGAAGGATGCGCTGGACCCGGAGGATCTGGTGCAGCTCCTGCGCAAATTCAAGGAATCGCTGGATGAGGAAACCAAAACAGGCTGGGAGAATTCCCGGATCAAGCATTTGTTCGGGGAGACCCGGGAGCTGCGCAAGGAGCGGAGCATCAAGAATTTTATCCACCAGCCGCTGCTTTCGCCGGAGAAATGGATGGATGAAGCTGCCGAATATGGATTGTTCCAGAATGGAGAAAGCTGCCTGCCGGTGATCGCCTATCTTGAGGACTACCGGCATGTGAAATACCGCTTCTCCTCGGATCAGACCCTGCATTTCGCCGTGTGCAATGTGATGAATGAGGTGCTGGACGGAATGAAGCCGAGAGGGCTGTATGTCGGTTACAATGTGAAGTCTTCGTTCCTGTTATTCTCCTATAAGCCCGGTCTTCAGGGCAATATTTATGCTGAAGCCGCCGCCGGTCTGAAGATGCTCCAGTCTACCTTGTTCAGGGTGCTGAAGATTCAAATGTCCTTCATTACAGGGGAAGGGACCGGGTCGCCGGAGGGCCTGAAGCAACAGCTTGGCCAACTGCTGGCGGGGGAAGAACAACGTTTCTATCTGGAGCAGGGGGAGATTGCGAAGCGGAAACCCCCGCAGTCTCCGGTCAGCGGCCACACCAACAATCTGTTCGCCCATTATGACCAGGCCAGTATGGAGCTGAGAGAGGTGCTGCTGGGCAGGTCCGGTGATTTGTCGCACCTAATAACGGATAAATGGATAGCGCAGATCCGGCAGGAGAAGTATGCACCGGAAGTGGTCAAGGATTGGACGCTGAAGCTGCTGCTCGATCTGAAGCTGAAGCTGCATTCCCTGCAGTCGGTCCGGCCTGCTTATTCGGCGGATACGCTGCATAAGGAGATTGTGGATATTGATTCACTGCCTGCCCTGCGGGAATGGCTCGATAATCACCTGAAATCCATCGCCCGCGCCAAAGGTGCGGGTGCCGGGGCGAGCAAGCGGGCCGAGGTGATGGAAGCCTGCCAGTATGTCTCCCTGCGTTTGGGCTCCAGAATCAGCCTGGATGAGGTGGCGGATCACTTGCACCTGAATTCCAGCTATTTCAGCAGGCTGTTTAAGAAGGAAACCGGCACTACTTTTATCGAATATGTAACCAAGCTGAAGATGGAGCGGGCCAAGGAGCTGCTGGACGGAACGAACTCTACGGTCGGTGAGATCTGTGAGCAGCTTGGGTATGACAACCAGAGCTATTTTATTAAAACATTCAAGTTGCATGCCGGAGTTACACCCGTGGAATACCGGGGCTGAACATTCAGGTGTGCCAGGAAAGGCGGCGTAATATGCAAAGGGTTGAACTGCATCCCATTATTGCAGCGATGGAACCATCGGATGTCCGGTTGTATTATCCTGACGGCGATCAGAAGACATTCTGGAGCTATGTGCTGGAATCACCGCTATACTGTGATGAGCTTGCGGAGATCCGCCGGGAAGGCGAACGGCTGAATGATGTTCCTATTCCTGAGCTTACGTATGAGCTGTTCTCCATCTATGCCCGCACGGGTTCAAGGCTGGAATATGAGCGGGTCTATTTCGAGCGCAGGCGAATACTGAATTCGGCTGTTCTGCTGGCGCTGCTGGAACCCGGGCAGGAGAAGCATTTAGCGGCGGTGTGTGAGATTGTGTGGAGCATCTGCAACGAATATACCTGGTGTCTCCCCGCTCATCTGGGAGATACCGGCATCACAGAGACGATTGATTTGTTCTCGGCAGAGACAGGCTTTGCACTCAGCGAAATCAATTGTCTTCTTGGCGAACGGCTGCCTGCCCTGCTGCAGGCCCGGATCAAGGCAGAGGTAGATAAGCGGCTGTTCGTGCCGTACTTAACCTGCGGACCCTATCATTGGGAGACTTCCACCCATAATTGGTCGGCGGTTTGTTCCGGCTCTATAGGCTCGGCGGCACTTTTGCTGATGGAAGATAAGGAAACGCTTACCGAGATCCTGTTCAAAGTGCAGGGCAGCATGGAATATTATTTGCAGGGCTTTGGTGAAGACGGCGCTTGTCTTGAAGGGTTGGGGTACTGGAATTACGGGTTTGGTTATTTCGTCTACTATGCTGATCTGCTTCGTCAAAAAAGCCGGGGGCAGCTGGACTGGTTCCGGCGTGAGAAGGTAGGCAGCATCGCGGCCTTCCAGCAGAAATGTTTTCTGGGCGGGCAGCTTGTGGCGAACTTCTCCGATTCGCTGGAGTCAGGCCATGTGTTTCTCGGACTCAGCCATTATCTGGCTTCCGCGTATCCTGAAGTGGAGGTACCTCCGTTGTCGCTTAGAGCCGCCTACACTGAGGATCACTGCAGCCGTTGGGCTCCTGCGCTGCGTAATCTGATCTGGCGCAAGCCGGAGGAAGGACCAAGAGATTGGGGCAGCGCCAGCTATTATCTCCCGGATGCGCAGTGGCTGTTGTCCCGTCATTCGGGAACGGATGGCAGTTTCGGGTTTGCTGCCAAGGGCGGCAACAATGACGAACCTCATAATCACAATGACCTCGGGGGATTTATCCTGCAGGGAGAAGGAACGGTATATATTTCCGAGCTGGGCAGCGGGGAATACACTTCAGGTTACTTCGGAACAGAGCGGTACTCCTATGATTGCAACGGTTCTCAAGGCCATAGCGTGCCAATTATAGACGGGCAGTATCAGGTTGCGGGAGCGGAGGCTTGTGCTAAAGTTCAGGAAGCGAAGGCCGGGGACGGCAGTGATGTGCTGGAGCTTGATTTGACCCGTGCATACCGTGTTGACAGTTTGGAGGGCTTAACACGCCGCTTCGAATGGGAGACAGGTGTTAATCCTCCTGTACTTGCGATGACTGATGAGTTCCGGTTTGCGGAAGCTCCAGCGGCACTGGTTGAACGGTTTATTACCTTTATTCCGCCTGTTCTGGAGGAAGATACGGTGCTGCTGGAGAGGCAGGGAGAGGGAGATGGGCATGGGCAGGCAGATGGAGGAGCAGATGGGCAGGTAGATGAGAAGGCAGATAGACAGGAACATGGACAGGCGGATGGACAGGCGGATGGAGGAGCAGATGGGCAGGTAGATGGACAGGCGGATGGACGAGCAGATGGGCAGGCGGATGGACGAGCAGATGGGCAGGTAGATGGACGAGCAGATGGGCAGGGCCAGCGTGGGCTGCGTATCAGCTATGACATTGCGGCGCTGAAGCCCGAAATTTCCGTGCATAGCTATAACGACCATTTCGGTAAGGTGAAGACTTGGTATGGTCTGGATTTTTATGCCCGGAACCCGTGTAAGCATGAAAGGTATCATTTTGAATTCAGATTCCTGGACTAAATAAGCTTTCAACCGCGATGAGCGGTTCAATAGAAGAAATGCAGTCGGATGTAATACGTAAATCTAGAGTTCAACTTGTATCATCCAAATCAATGAATGGCGGTGGCTAGAGATGACAGCGGAAACAAAGCTGGGATGGATAGAGGAAGCGTGGAGCAAGGCACTGGAGAAGACACGGAAGAACAGTCGGAGAATCGGTGCGGGGTTTCCCCATGCCAGTCAAGGCGGCCAATATGAACTGGCCCAGCCGTACTGGTGGACAGCCGGATTCTGGCCGGGACAGCTGTGGCTTCTGTATAACGAGAGCAAGGATGAGTCTTTGCGCGCGCTGGCAGAGGACTGTGAGGAGCAGCTGGACCAGGTTCTGAATGATTATGTCCGACTTGACCATGATCTGGGCTTTATGTGGACCTTGACCAGCGTAGCTTCCTACAAGCTGCTGGCCAGCGAGGTTTCCAAGGTGAGAGCGCTGAAGGCAGCGAATTTCCTCGCGGCCCGCTTTAATCTGAAAGGCAGCTACATCCGGGCCTGGAATCCCTGGTATGAAGGCGAAGATAACCGCGGATACGCGATCATTGACTGTGCGATGAACATGCCGTTGCTTTTCTGGGCGGCAGAGACCAGCGGAGATCCGCGTTACCGCCATATCGCCGAAGCACATATGGACACGGTCGTGAAGCACTTCATCCGCCCGGACGGCTCCGTGTATCATATTGTCCGTTTCGATCCCGAAACCGGCGAATTCCTCGAAGGCATCGGCGGCCAGGGTTACGCTGCCGAGTCGGCCTGGTCCCGCGGCACAGCCTGGGCGATTTATGGACTGACGCTGGCCTACCATCATACCGGCAAGGCTGAATATCTCCATACCGCCCAGAAGGTGGCCCATTTTTTCCTGGCCCGCTTGCCGGAGGACCATATCCCACACTGGGATTTCCGCGCACCCGGAGAAGCGCGCGGCTTCCGCGATTCGTCAGCCGGCGCTTGTGCGGCAAGCGGTTTGCTGCTGCTTGCCGACAAAGTCGGCGAGATCGAGGCACCGGTGTACCGGGAGCCTGCGATCCGCATGCTGGAATCGCTATACCGCAATTACGGCACCTGGGACAACGACGCCGAGGAGGGACTGATCCTCCATGGTACGAGCAATTATCCGGCCGGAACAAACATTGATGTTCCCCTGATTTACGGAGACTTCTTCTACGTCGAAGGACTGGCACGGTTGAAGGGGAATGGCCTGTTCTATTGGGAGTAAGCGCCCACCATTGTGCTGTGGGATTAGGGTAACAGCGCGTCCACAGGGAATAGAGCAATAAGCGCTGAATCTTAGGACTAGAATAAGGGTGCAGGAAGAGACAGCAGATGAAATAGAAATAGTATGACTAGAAGAGATAGCAGTCTGATGGATTATATTGCTTGCTGTTCTGCCTCTGTTCGAATATCACCAGATAGTTGGCCAGTACCTAAGACTGTGAATTAATCTAGAAGTTTGCTGCCTGTTCCAGCCAGTATGCTCTCTAGCAGATATGCCTGCTCACTAGTTATCAAATCACTCGGAAATTCGTGGGCAACACGTCTTTTAAGAGCGGGCAGTGGATACGCAGAGAAGCTGCGGACTCCAGTGCTCTTATTTTCCGGATTTCGCTTGCTTGGCCTGCTTGCCGGACTCCAGCGCACTTATTCGCTCGTAGATCAACTAAATATTCGATTTTCCTAGGAATAGCGTCATCTGAGTCCGCTCGTTCGTGCGAAGAGGCCATTTCTGCAAAGTAACGTCACTGGAGTCCGCAGAGCAGGCAGACACTGGTGGAAGGAGCAGCTTTCCGCGAAGAGCGTTGGTGAGAGTGCTGACGAGATTGTTGGAGGATACGTTGTTGAGAGTGCTGACGAGATTGTTGGAGGATGCGTTGGTGAGAGTGCTGACTAGGTTGCTGGAAGATGCATTCGTGAGTGCCGATGATGCTGCCAGAAGATGTGCTGGTGAGTAGGGGGATGTTGCTGGAAGGAAGGTTACTGGTGGCGAGTGCGGTTGGTGAGTGGAAATGGGTTGCTAAGGTACACTAGCGAGCGTGGCGGGTTTGCTGGAAGTAGCACCAGCGAGCGCGGATGGAGTGCTAATAGAAGCGTTGGTCAGACCCGATGAGGTTGCTAGAAATTTCACTAGTGTTTGCGGATGGTTTGCTGAAGTTAAATCAGCGAGCGTGAGCGCGGATGAGGTTGCTATAAATTGTATTGGCGGTGTGATGGGACCGCTGAAGATGATCGGAAAACACCAACAGCACTGCAAAAGTTGCATCAGTGAGCGCATCGATTTTGAACGTGTATAGTTGGAGCCTGACTCTATAAAAATTCGAGAAGCAATTAGGAGTGATGTCGATGAGTAGCCAATGGGGAACAATTGGGGCTAATCCGCTGGTCACAAAAGAAGATATGCAAAATGCTTTCCGTCAGCTGGCCTATCCGCTTAAGCCTTACTATAGTGAGGGACGTGCCCGTCTGAAGCTGGGGGTGACCGGGGTTCATTACGGGCCCGATATTGCTGAAATGGAGGGCTTCTCCCGGGTATTATGGGGATTTGTGCCGTTTCTGGCCGGTGGCGGTGAAGATGACATGTGGGAGATACTGCTGGACGGCATCCGCAACGGGACTGACCCGGAGCATAAGGAATACTGGGGTGAGGTCGGTGATTATGACCAGCGTCTTGTGGAGATGGCAGCATTTGGCTACGGGTTGGCGCTGATCCCGGACCGGATCTGGGGGCCGCTGAGCGAACGGGAGCAGAGGAATTTGTTCAATTGGCTGAACCAGATGAACTCACATCCTTGTTATGACTGCAATTGGCTCTTCTTTAATGTGCTGGTTAATCTGGGCTTCCGCAAGGCTGGTCTACCGTATGATGCTGATCAATTGGAGCAGAATCTGCGGCGCATGGATGATTTCTACTTGACCGATGGCTGGTACAGCGACGGCATCGGCGGTCATAGTGATTATTATGTTCCGTTCGCCATCCATTTCTACGGGCTGCTGTATGCTGAACTGATGGGTGAGGAAGATCCTGAGCGGGCAAGCGTATTTAGGGAACGGGCCGGAAAATTCGCTGCTGAATTCATCCAATGGTTTGCTGCGGACGGCTCCGCGCTTCCGTATGGCCGCAGCTTGACCTACCGGTTCGCCCAATCGGCCTTCTGGGGGGCCCTTGCTTATGCAGGAGTTGAAGCTGTGCCTTATGGTGTTATTAAAGGGATCGTTCTGCGCAACTTACGCTGGTGGTTCCAGCAGGATATTCTGAACGCAGACGGCGTATTGAACATCGGTTATACCTATCCCAACCTGGTGATGGCCGAGAACTATAACTCGCCGGGGTCGCCGTATTGGTCGTTGAAATTCTTCCTGCCGCTGGCCCTGCCGGATCAGCATCCCTTCTGGCAGGCGGAGGAACTGCCGCTTCCGGAGCTTGAGGCGCTGGCTGTGCAGCAGCCTGCTCATCTTGTTATTTGCCGCCGGGCAGAAAGCGACCATGTCGTCGCCTTCAACAGCGGGCATAAAGGCACCAATGAGCATACCCATACTTCGGCCAAATATGAGAAGTTCGCTTATTCTACGGCTTTTGGGTTCAGCGTTCCCCGTTCGGAATGGGGAATCTCCCAGGGGGCATTCGATTCCATGCTGGCGCTCAGCGAGGCAGGCGACAATCTGTACCGGGTGAGAAGACAAAATGAAGAGACGCGGATTGAAGACAATCTGCTCTTTTCCAGATGGAAGCCTTGGCCTAATGTGGAAGTGCAGACCTGGGTTGTGGCTGGTCTTCCCTGGCATATACGGATTCACCGGGTACAAACAGCAAGAACGCTGGATGCTGCAGAAGGCGGTTTTGCCGTGGCGCTGGAGCCTGGACTGCAGGAGATAATGCCTGCTGAAGGAGCAGGTATGACAGCGATCAGCAGCCATGGCGCCAGCGGGATTCTCGGCTTGGCCGGTTACAGCGAAGCAGGGCTGATCCGTCCGCATACCAATACCAATGTGCTGCGGCCGCGGACAGTCATACCGACGCTGCAGGCGAAGCTTGCTCCCGGGACCCACTGGCTTATCTCGGCCGTGTATGGCGAGCCGGGTGACAGTCGTGAAGGAGGCAAGGCTATGGCTGCCGAACCAGCAGGTGACCCGTTGCAGCTTCTCGGTGTAGAGCTGACCAGGGATGAAATCCGGGTTGCTACTCATACCGGCCAGAGCATCACCATACCGCTGGATAAGTAGAATCTCCCGTCGGATACAACATTCAGGCTGGCTGGCGGAGAGGGCACCCAGAGGGTGAGGGGTTGACCAGCAGGTACCACAGTAACGGGAATAGTTACCGCTGTATTAGGCTTAGTTAGTGAAATCGAGCTGTTGCCGGGAAATCAGCCCGCTAAAATTTCAATATATTACGTAACAGTGTAATTCGACATAATTACCATTAGGAATTCCCGCTATCCTCCCGGTAAGCGGGATTCTGGTGAAAGTAAAGGGTATTAATCCCGTTACTTTCGCAATGTCCAATCAAGTACGCCAATTGGCGAAACCTGGCGGTTTGACCAGCAGCCCGAACCGGAAATTCCGGTTCGGGCTGTTTATTTTTTCAGGCAGGCGCATTATGATTGAAAGAAAGGAAAAATTAGGGGGTTAAGAGATGTTTGAGAGTTTTGAGCCGGGTGATAGAGTGCTGCATAGCAGTGGGTTTAAGCAAGAGGAGGTTCTACATAACCTGATTCACCGCATTGCGGAGTACGCGGATGCGATCAAGCTCAAAAGCATTGATGATCAACTGATCTTCACCCAATCGACAGGTCACAATGCCTGGTTATGGGTCTCGAAGGAGCTTGGAGTGCAGCAGCGGGACGATTTGCTGCGGCAGCTGGCGGAACGGGTGAAGGATAGCGGAATCCCTGGAATCAGCGCAGAGCCGGAGACGGCCAAGGCATTCGCGGAAGCTTTTTGCGCGGCCAAAGGGAAACTTCATCATACCTATATGATGCTAAAAGCCTATCATTGCCCCGAGGTGCGGAAACCCGGTCATGTCAGTGGGTCGCTGTTGCAGGCTGGTGAGGCCCATATTCCGGTGGTCGCGGAGTTTACAGCCAGATTCGTTGAAGATGCCTTCGGCACTTCTGAGCAGCAGGAGAATTTCCTTTCCTATGCGGATGAAGCGGTTCGTGCAGGCAACCTGTATTTGTGGGTTGTGGAAGGCGTACCTGTATCTATGGCGGCCATCGCACACCGCTCAGCGAGACATGTCCGGATTAATGATGTCTATACGCCGCGCACTCACCGTAAACAAGGGTATGCCAGCGCAGCCGTGGCTGAATTATGCCAAATATTGCTCGCCGAAGGCCTAACTCCGGTGCTGTACGCAGACGACAAAAACCCGGATTCCAATAAGGTCTACCAAACCGTAGGGTTTGTGGAAGCAGGGCAAATTGCAGATATTAAATTCGACTGAAGTAGCTGTAAAGCCGCTGTGGAACAAGGAGACAGATCATATGCTGAATGCCATGAAAATTATAGTAACCGGAGCTGCTTCCGGGATTGGCAAGGAAATTGTCCGGCTTGGTCTGCGGGAGGGTGCGGGCGTCATAGCCTGCGATATCAATGGCCCGGCGCTGGAGCAGTTGGAATCGGAAATGGCTTCCGGCAAGTTGTCCGCCTATCGGCTGGATGCCAGTCATCACCGCGAGGTGAAACAATTCTTTGCCTATATAGAGCAGCAGCATGCGGATATCAATGGTTTGGTCAACAATGCAGGCATCTATTTGGGCAAAAGTATCCTTGAGTATGCCCCTGATGAAATAGATCGGGTGCTGGATATCAACGTGAAAGGTTATGTCTATTTCTCTCAGATGTTCGGCAGGCTGCTGCTAGGAAGCCGTCGCCAAGGCGCAATCGTCAACATGTCGTCCGTATCCGGACAGGAGGGAAGCTCGGATGCCGTTTACGGCTTGTCGAAAGCGGCTATTCTGGGTTTGACGAAAAGCTGCGCGATGAACTTCGCCCCCTATATCCGCGTAAACGCGGTTGCGCCGACAATGACGAATACACCGATGATGAGCCATATTCCCGTTTGGAGACAGACGGAATATCTGGAGCATCAATTGACTAAGGAGCCGCTGCTGGCAGAAGAGATTGCCGAAAGTGTTGTTTTTTTGTTGAGCTGGAAGTCAAGGGCTTATACCGGTGCAACGTTTGATATTAACAATGGCTGTTATTTGCGCTGACGGGAGGTTGTTTTTGTGATCACAGGTGTAATAGGACCATCGGATGAAGAAATTGAACATCTGATAAAGAAATGTTATATAGATTCGGTTTACGAAAAAGCATCCCTGAAATTCTATTCCGGATTCTACGGAGAGGTTCAAGTGGTTCTGGTAATCTGCGGGGTGGGTAAAGTCAACGCCTGCATTGCGACGCAGGTGCTGATTGACATACTTGAAGTCACACATATTATTTTGACAGGTGCCGCCGGAGCATTGGGGGACAGCCTGAAGCACGGGGATGTGGTCATCTCTACCGCGGTAGCCCATCATGATCTTCCGCAGGAAATCCTGACGGAGTACCATCCATGGATGAAGAGCATTTTCATAGAGGCCGATACAGCGATGGTTAATGAATGTATCCGTATTGCCGGAGAGGATCAAGATCATGGAAATATCTACGCCGGAAAAATGATCTCCGGGGAAGAGTTCATCGCCAGCAGTGAAAAGCGCAAACGGCTGGACTCCTTTGGGGCGATGTGTGTGGACATGGAGAGCGCAAGCATTGCGCAGACCTGCTATGTCAATCATATTCCTTTTGTTGTTATCCGTTCGATATCGGACCATGCGGACGAAGAAAGTGTTGAAAGCTTTGAAACCCATGTGGAATCGGTCTCCCTGAATGCATTGTGCCTAGTGGAAAAGCTGCTGGTAAGTTTACATAAACCTTTGATTTGAGGATGATATCTGGATCTGGAACTTTCAAAAACGAAGGTAAAAGGTGCAGAATTTCATAGAGGGGCGCTAGTGCTGAAAATTTGACTTGCAACCCCTGCGTTGACTATGCTAATAGCAAGTGCAATTTATCACACTTACAGATAAGTCTTTGTATTAGGGGGAAAGCGGTAATGGAAAGGGTGCAGGTATGGCCTGAGAGGTTTAAAAAGTTTTTTCTAAATAACAAATTTGTGGTTTCTTTACTGATTATTTTACTTATCGGAGTTACGATTCTGGTGTTCTCCAAGGTTCCGTTTATCTTCAAGCCGATATCGGTTCTGCTGCACACAGTGGCAGCTCCGCTGCTGCTCTCAGGAATCGCCTACTACTTGCTGAATCCGCTGGTAGACAGGCTGGAGAGAAGAAGCAAAGTGAAGCGTGCCTATGGGATTGTGATTCTGTATCTGTTGATCGCCGGGATTATTACACTAATTCTGCTGACAGTCATTCCGATAATCCGCACCCAACTGCTTGGACTGATTGATAATTTCCCTAAATACAGTGAGCAGATTCAGCAGGAATTCGTTAATCTGACCGGCAGTGCGCAGTTCGAGCGCATTCAGGAGAATATTGGTATGGACTTCACTAATATCACCAGCAAGGTGACAACATGGGCCACCTCCTTTCTGAATAACGCAGTGAATGGCGTTGGCAGCTTCGTTGGGGCATTGACCGAAATTGTTCTGGCTGTGGTAACCACGCCATTTATCCTGTTCTACCTGCTTCGTGACGGCAAAAAGCTGCCTGATTACCTGATGAGGTTCATCCCTACCGGCTTGCAGCCGCAGACTCGGGAAGTAATGTCCGAGATGAACAGCCAGGTGGCTTCCTATATCCGCGGACAAATTATCGTAAGCTGCTGCATCGGTGCGCTGCTCTATATCGGGTATTTGATTATCGGGCTGGAGTATTCCCTGGTGCTGGCGATCGTTGCAGCCTGTACGGCGGTAGTTCCCTATTTGGGTCCGGCCATTGCCATTACTCCAGCCTTGATCGTTGCGATGGTGACTTCTCCGTTCATGCTGCTGAAAATGATCTTCGTCTGGACTGCGGTCCAGCTGATTGAAGGTAAATTTATTTCGCCGCAGATCATGGGCAAGTCGCTGAAGATTCATCCGATTACTATAATTTTCGTCATTATTTTTGCCGGTAAAATGTTCGGCGTGCTTGGCATTATCCTGGCTGTACCGGGATATGCCGTGCTGAAGGTGGTCGTTACCCATGTCTTCCAGTGGTTCCGTTTCCGCTCCGGATTATATCAAGTGATCGAAGAAAAAAAGGAATGACGCGAAAGGATGATTGTTTTATGACAGGACCCGTGGCAGAAACATTATATGGGAAGCTGCAAGGAACACAAAGTGACGGTGTGAACATCTGGCGCGGAATTCCTTTTGCCGCCCCGCCTGTGGGTGAGCTGCGATTTCGAGCGCCACAGCCGCCGGAGCCATGGAGTTCCATTAGAGAGGCCAGGGAATTCGGCCCGGTCAGCCATCAGCCTGTCAGTACCGGCAGCACCCGATTCGGAGGTACAACTCCGGAATATTCCGAAGATTGCCTGTACCTGAACATCTGGTCTCCAGCGGCTGAAGGTGAAGCCCTGCCGGTCATGGTATGGATTCATGGAGGCACTTTTGTAACCGGAGCCGGCAGTCAGCCGATGTTCGAAGGTACCCATTTGGCCAGTAAAGGCAAAGTCATTGTGGTTACCGTCAATTATCGGCTGGGACCGTTCGGTTTCATGCATTTGTCGCCGTTTGGCGGCGGCTTGGCCTCCAATGCCGGTCTGCTGGACCAGATTGCCGCACTACAATGGGTGCAGGGCAATATTGCCGCGTTTGGCGGGGACCCGAAACGGGTTACTCTCTTCGGCGAGTCTGCGGGCAGCATGAGTATTGCCGCGCTGCTGGCGATGCCTGCGGCAGAAGGCTTGTTTGCCGGAGCTATTATGCAGAGCGGGGCTGCACAGACCCTGAAGGCGCAGCAAGGTGAAGAGATTGGTGCAGCTTTTCTGGCCGAGCTCGGGATTCGTCCAGGCGGCGATACCACACTGCTGGACACGCTTCCGGCAGAGCAAATATTGAAGGCAGCGGGGGCGATGGTTTACAAGCTGTCCGGCAATGCGATGAGCATGCTGTTCCAGCCCGTTATTGAGCCGGATACATTGCCGGCAGATCCGGCGCAGGCTATTGCAGAGGGTGTAGCAAGCGGTATACCGCTTGTGATCGGGACGAATCTTCATGAGGGCAACCTGTTCTTCCGGGGAAGTGGTTCGGCAGAGAACTTTGACCAGTCGCTTCAATCTCTGGAAATGATGATGGGAGTAGAAAATTTGGCTGAACTCGCGCTTCATTATCCCAAGACCGTGGAGGGTCAAGCCGATTTTCTGACAGATCTCTTTTTCTGGGACAGCTCCATATCTATCGCTGAGCGGCAGCATCGCTATGCCCCGGTATGGATGTACCGGTTCGACTGGACCATCCCCGGCCATCCGCTGCTCGAGAAGGCTGTACATGGTGCGGAAATCTGCTATGTATTTAATAATTTATCGCACATGGCGCATTATGGAGTAGAGGTTACTCCTGCCATGGAGAGTTTGTCGGATGCGATGCTCTACGCCTGGACAGCCTTTGCCCACCGTGGCGATCCGTCGGTGCCGGGCCTATCTTGGCCGCAGTATACATTGGACAACCGCGCTACCCTGATCTTTGAGCAGGACATCCGCATCGTGGCTGATCCGGATCGGAAGAAGCGGACACGGCTGCTGTCAGCACAAGAGAACCCGCCTCAAGACTCATCTGCCGGGACGTTGTCAGAATAGTAGCTGAGCGAAGTTGCTTGTTGTGCAAAGAAAGAAGACCGGCATCATAGAGAAGCAGCAGGGACCCGGGTATCCGTGAACCTGCTGCTTTTTTGTGTATCTGCGTTTGGGGTAGAGGAGTAGTCCAGAAGCTTATTTTACCGGGGTATAGCCGGTTTTTACCACCAGTTCCTGACCCTCGGGGGAAACTATCCAATCCAGGAAAGGCTGGATATGCGGATTGGAGCTCCCGGCGGTCACAGCATAAAATTCGGAGGCAAAAGGATAGGCTCCGCTGCGAATGCTCTCCCTGCCGGGTTCAACCCCGTCGACGGCCAGCAGCTTGATCTCGTTATTGCTGTTCATCTCCGAGGCGTAGAACAGGAAGCTGAAGCCAAGAGCATTTTTATAATTACGGTAGCTGGCGGTCTGGCTGATAATGCCGCTCATCACATCCATAACATCTTTTTGCGGAGCTGCCATGAGCGGTGTGCCCTCCATGATTTTCTCAAGCATAGTCTGGCTGCCGCTGTTTTCTTCCCGCTGGAATGCCCGGATCGAGTCCCGTTTGCCGCCTACCTGTTTCCAATTTGTCAGCTTACCGGAATAGATATCCTTGATTTGCTGTGTGGTCAGTCCGTCCACCTTGTTCCGCTTATGAACAAAGAAGACAAATGCCTCGCGGCCAATGGGCGTAAGAACTAGCTCTTTGCCTGCTGCTTTGGCTGATTTCTGTTGGGAGAGAGAGGGGGCTGCTGCAAAAATAATATCCGTATCTCCATCGATCAGACGGTCATAAGCAGTGGAGGTCGAAGTGCAGACTACCGTACTGCTCTCAAAATCATATACGCTATAGTCGTCCTTCGGGTAGACGGCTTGAACAAATGCCGAATATAGCGGGTAGAGTGCGGTTGCACCGTCCAGCCGCGGAAGCTCGTCTATGATCTTATAAGTGGAGGTTTGGTCCAGTATGGCTATCTTGGATTCCGGCTGGAAAGGTTTATATTTCTCCAGAGAAATCTCCCGGTCATTCACTTCAGCGAGGCTGTTCACATAAGCCTGATTGATTTCATAAACGCCTGCCGCCAGTAGACATACCCCGGCGAAAGAGGCGAACACGATCCGCCGGATACGCAGATTGAACAAGTCAAAGATCGCCAGCACTGCATAAACTGCAAGGGCAAAAGCGACAACAGCGGAAAGCGGGGCATAAAATTGCATCCCTCCAAACAAGGAGATAACGAAATAGGCGATAGTTTCGGCAAATGCAATAGCGGCTACAGCGATAAATGATAACGGCAAGTTTGTTCCAAGTGGTCTTTTCATAAGAGCCTCTCTTTCAATGGATGAAGAATATGGATAATTCACATAATTCTATTATAACTTAATGGATTCAGCAGGAATTACAAAAAAATATCATTTAGAGGGCATGAAATGCGGTGATGAATGAAAAAATGTGTATATTTTCATAAAATACTGGACGAAATTCATAAACGGGAGTATCCTGAGATTGTGAAAAAAATAACGGAATACAAGATTCTCGGGGTAAGGTGAAATTCCTGACCGGCGGTGATGTTCAAAGCGAACTCAGCCCGCGACTCCTTCTCGCTGACAGCAGCGGAAAGGACTGATCTGGTGACATTCCAGAGCCGACGGTAAAGTCCGGATGGGAGAGGATCATAAGATAAAGACGACAGGTTTATTCCTGATGGTCTTTATTGATAATGACCCCCGATGGTTGCCCCTCAGAAGGCAGCGCGGGGGTTTTTGGTCTCTTATCGAGGGTTTGTATCGACAAGGAGAATGGAATTATGAGTAATGTAACTGCTTCAACTTCAGAGGTGCGCCAAGCGCCGCTACGCGGCGGGTTCTGGCTGGTTGTGCTGGGAGCGGCGCTATGGGGCGTCGATCCGCTGTTCCGCATCATCCTGCTCAAATCAATGACCTCTTCACAGATCGTTCTGCTGGAGCATGTTGTGCTCTTTCTGGCTGCCGCTCCGGTACTTTGGCGGCATCGCGCTGAACTGAAAGGAATTCGTCTGCGTCAGGCCGGAGCCCTAATGGTTGTATCTTGGGGCGGCTCCGCCGTGGCTACGATTCTCTTCACCAAAGCCTTGTCCAGCGGAGACCTCAATGCGGTGCTTCTGCTGCAGAAGCTGCAGCCGATCTTTGCCATCGGACTGGCGGCTGTCATCCTTAAAGAACGCCTGCCCCGAAATTTCGGACCGCTTATAGTGATTGCACTGGCAGGGACTTATCTGCTGACCTTTGGCTGGACCGCACCCTTCGGACATGTGAACAGCTTCATCAGTGTCGGCAGTCTGCTGGCGCTCGGTGCCGCTGCCTTGTGGGGCGGATCTACAGTAATGGGCCGCTATTTATTGGGTTCAATGAAGTATGAAACGGTGACTTCACTGCGGTTCATTCTGGCACTGCCTCTCTTGTTCGTCGTCACCGCTATGGAGGGTGCTCCCTGGCAGGTACACGGCGGACTGGGCGCTTCAACGGCGATTGCGATCAATCTGCTGCTGCAGGCACTGCTGCCCGGACTGCTTAGTATGCTGCTGTATTACAAAGGTCTTAACACCACCAAAGCTTCCGTTGCCACCTTGGCAGAGCTCAGCTTCCCGATGACGGGAATCCTGATCAACTGGATTTTCTTCGATCTGCTGGTAACCTTGCCGCAAATTATCGGCTTTGCGCTGATTTGGACCGCGCTGTTCCTTATCTCTAATCAACAGAGCCGTCAGGAATCACTCAACTAGTGCGTGGCGGCTTTCTGAGTAATATAAAGTAGGCCTGAGGGGGTGACCCTCCGGGTTTTGAGTAGAAGAGGAGGATGTTCCCTTCAGCCATACGGCTGTGGGAGACATCCTTTTTTCAAAATATAAGAATTTATATGCTGCACGCTATAAATTATCTTTCTATTTCTCGCTGAAACGGATACCGTCCTTTTGAGGACGGCGAAGCCGTTTCCACTTGTTTCAGCCCATCCGGAGAATTTCGTTCTTCCAAGTTTGCGAAACATTCATATTGGCTGCAAAAACTGCTGAAATGTTGCGTAAGTGAACTATATGGCTATTTGTGAAGCGTTTACACTTAAATGGAGACCAGCCTGAAATCCGGCAGGATTTCTGTGCAGCGTACAGTGATTGGTACTGGGCTTACGCTGCTCATTACGTTCCTTGCAGCCTATCCGCTGTCTAAGGGGAATTCGGTCTTTAAGAGCCGCACAAGGTATGTTAGAGGAAGAGCTAGAGCCTCTTACTCCGCATATGCCGAGTTGGTAAATCAAATGTATTATGTGCAGCAGATGGGTCCAGTTTTCCACTATATCAGCGTTATATTGCACTTTGTACAGCAGATTACTGCAAAGATGCCTGTTTATCGACAACATGCGGTAATCTGCTGCAGGAAATACAACAGAACGCTATTTTGAAGACGAATAGAGAGAATCTGCTGTACTTATTGCAATAGAACTAACTCATACGACAGGTGCGGCAGCATGAGGATTCGACGATTTACTGCACTCAATTTATAAGAATGAACGCAGCACCAATAAACAAAGGATAAGGCAGACAAGGGGAATCGCCCGGTCTGCTTTTTTGTGCGTCTGTCCAGCACGCTAGCCAGTCAACTGGTAGTTGATATGGTGCTTTTCCGATAGCGATAAACAATCGGAACTTATGCATTTTTTGGATACTAATCCGCAGGAACAGATCAATGGAAAGTGTTTCTGTGTGCTAAAGAGGCGATGCCTCAACTTGAATTCTGCTGGTCTGGAGTAAAAATAAGCCTTTTCTCCCATACTACCGTTATTCTTGCGTCTCATCCTGCTTTTCACGACAACAATAGGAGGTGTACGGATGAACACTTATTCGGCTCCCGCCATTTACATACAGCTTAAGAATCGGGTAACGGTGCCCAAAGGGAAAGGGGTCACGCTGCGGGATATCGCTTATTTAATCACCGAGCCGGAGTGGAGGGAGCCGCTGTATTCAATTCTGCTGCTGAAGCCGGCACAGAGTGACGGGAACCTCATTCTGATCGACCTGTTGACGGTTATCCCGCATATTCACGAATTGATACCGGGTGCTGACATCCAACCGATTGGCGAGGGGCGGACGATTGTGCAGATCGAAGGGCCGGTCGAAGCACGCAAACCTTCGGTTGCGCTGTTTGTGCTGGTGTGGCTGCTGCTTTTCTTCGGATCGGCGCTGACGATTATGAATTTTCATGCCGATGTCAGCATGCAGGAAGTTCATGTTCGCATCGTGGAGATGCTGACCGGACGGCGGGATGACCACCCCTATGTGTTCCAGATTGCCTATTCGCTGGGCATCGGGTTTGGCATGGTGATTTTTTTCAACCACCTCTTTAAGAAAAAATGGAATGAGGAGCCCACTCCGCTCGAAGTGGAAATGTTTCTTTATCAGAAAAATATCGACCATTATGTAGTCCACGAGGAGTATAGCAAAATGAATCGCAGCGGAAACGATCCATCAGGACCTAAAGAGGATGGAACATGACCGCGCCGATTACACTTGGACTGAATTTGCTGCTCGGAATCGCCGGGGGGATTGCGGTAGGCGGAGGGGTGATCGCTCTGTTTATCGTGCTTGATATGGTGCCCCGGCTGGCCCAGCTGACTTCCTCCTACGACAAGGTTCATTGGTATGAAGGGGCGATGATCGGGGGTTCTCTGCTTGGCACTATGAGTGATTTCTGGAACTGGCGGATTAGCTCAGGTCCTGTGGTCGAACTGGGAGTTGGGCTGTTTGACGGGATATTTGTCGGTATGCTGGCCGCTGCTTTGACAGAGGTTTTGAATGTGCTGCCGATCTTGGCAAAACGTCTGCAAATGACGCATTATCTGTTTGGGCTGCTGATGGCCATGGTATGCGGCAAGGTTGCAGGCTCTTTGTTCGACTTCTTTGTATATCAACAGTAGAAGGGGGTTATGGAGTGGTAAGGTATATTCACAGCGGTGATCAGGTAAATGATAAAAAAACAAAAAATCAGACAGCCGGCCCGGCTGCGCCGCAGGCCGGCAATGTTGGTGGCGGGACAACTGGAGCGGCTCCGGCAGACGGAGCTGAGAGTTATGCAATCCAGTCAGCGGATAATCTCGGGGAAGCTCATACGGGGACTGCCGCCCGGTCCGGAGAAGCCGAGGCTGCGGGCGAGTTAGGCGGATTGTTAGGCCGGGAACAAACGGTACCCGCTTCCGGTTCTGTATCGGCGGGCGCTACGGAAGCCGGAGCAACCGTTTCTGGAGATCATGGCCTGCAAGCTCCGGACAGAGCGGGTATGTCGAAACAGGAGGGGGCACCGGGAGGAAGTACAAGCGCATCCGGGGAACAAGAGGCACCACAGTCAGGCACAGACGGTAATATCGCCGCAGACGGAAGAGGTACCATTAGTGCAGCAATTGTTAGTGCAGCGGCAGCCGCACAAGCTCACAGCACGCAAGCAAATGACACAAAGGCCAGCGTAGAGGCAGATGGCGGTGCGGAAGCTGGCGGTGCGGAAGCAGGAGGGGGTACGTATGCGAATGCTGGGGGTGGCGCTGCGGACAGTAAGGGTAATGGTGAGACGGCTGGCGGCAGCAACGCGGATACTGGTGAGGCACAACCACAAGATGCGGAGAACTCCGGAAGCGGTGTGAGGGAGTTTTTTAGCACATTATTCAGTAAAGATACAGAGTTAGAAGTTACATCCGGCTCCAATGCCGGCAATCAGGACGTTGAAGCTTCAACTGAGTTCGGCACGGGGAACCAAAGCAAAGGTGATTCCGCTGCGCCTGGGGCGGGTGCCGGCAAGGGAACAAACAGCAGTGTGGACATTGGTGTGGACGCCGGAGCAACCGGGTATGGCGACCATGATCTGCAAGCCTCGGATGGAGCAGGAACACCGGATCAGGAGGGGAGCAACCCGCAACAAGTTGCCACGCCTTTGGCAGAGGGCAGTTCAGATACGGAAGCAAGCAGCGCAGCGGGAGAAAGTGCAAAGGGAGCTGGAGGACAAGTGACGGCGGCGAAGACTGGCGGCGATGCCCCTACGGCCGATACCGGCAATGCAGCAGCAGGCTCAGCCTCCACACCCGAAGCCGATAATGCAGCAGCTGAAGCGGAATCGAAAAGACCAGAGGATGACAGTGCAGTGTCCCCCGGCACAGCTGAGCCCGGGGATGAGACCGGCAGCCAGCCGCAGGATATGGAAGCATCAGATGAGCTGGGTGCAGAGGAGCCGGAGAGCGGCAAGAAGGGTTTTTTCGCCAGACTGTTTAGTGAAGAGCCGGATACTGAGGAAGATGCTGAGTCAGACGATGAATCAGGAATGGGGAGTCAGGCTGGAGCCGGAACTACGGCGGAGGCCGGGAGCGGGCAGCAGTCACAAGCGCAGACCCAGCAGCCGCAGAAGTCCAAAAAAGACAAGAAAAAAGCTAAGCAGGAGGATGCTCCACCCCAGGGGAAAATCGATCCGCTGCAATTAAAACGGGACAACGAACGCTCTGATTCGCTTGAAGAATCTATTATATACTGGCAGGGTAATGACAAAGTTTCACCGAACCTGGAGCATACCAAAAATACACTGACTGAGGTCATGGGGCTGGGTTCGTCTTTTGATATCGTGTTCAGGGAGATGTCCTTTGCCGGCCGCAAAGCAGCACTGCTTTGCATCAGCGGGTTTGCCAAGGATACGATTATTGACGAGATTCTGAAGCGGCTTACCTATCTGACACCGGAAAATGTCTCCACTGATGTGCTGGCCAGCTTCATGACTGAATACATCCCCCACGTGCAGGTGGAAAAAGGTGAGCTGCTGAGCGAAAGTATCAATAAGGTCTTGTCGGGAATGAGTGTGTTCTTCATTGAAGGCGAGACCCAGGTTATTATTATGGATACACGCTCGTATCCTTCACGGAATCCTGATGAGCCCTCTATTGAACGGGTGGTCCGCGGGTCACGGGACGGGTTCACGGAGACGCTGCTTAGCAACGTCGCACTGGTACGCAGACGAATCCGCGACCCCGGGCTGAAATACGAGATGCATCAGGTCGGCCGCCGGACGCGGACGGATGTCTGTGTAGCGTATATTGACGACATTGTCGATAAAACCCAGGTGAAGGCTGTCACCGATAAAATTAATAGTGTGGATATCGACGGAATCCCACTGGCGGATAAGCAACTGGAGGAGGCGATCGTCGGCAGAGGCTGGAATCCTTATCCGTTGGTCCGCTATTCAGAGCGCCCGGATACCGTAGCTTCTCATCTGCTGGAAGGCCGGGTCGTGATCTTTGTAGATACATCACCAAGCGTCATCGTCCTGCCGACCACGTTTTTTGATCTCTGCCAGCATGCCGAGGAGAACCGCCAGACTCCGTTTATGGGGACTTACCTGCGCTGGGTCCGGTTCATCGGAATCTTTGCTTCTATGTTCCTGTTGCCATTGTGGATGCTGATGGTCATTCATCCTGAGCTTTTGCCGAAGATGTTGGACTTTATCGGGCCGCAGAAGACAGCTAAAATCCCGCTCCTGGCCCAGTTCCTGATTGTCGAGCTTGGGGTTGACCTGCTGAGAATGGCGGCGGTGCATACACCGACACCCCTTGGCTCAGCCATGGGTCTGATTGCCGCTATTCTGGTGGGAGACATCGCCGTAAAGACCGGACTGTTCGTGAATGAAGTGGTGCTGTATATGGCGATAGCCTCCATCGGGATGTTCGCAACGCCGAGTTATGAGCTTGGACTGGCCAACCGGATTGTCAGGCTTGTGCTGCTGGTCGCCGTTGCTGCGTTCCAGGTGCAGGGCTTTATGATCGGAACCACACTGATCATCGTACTGCTGACCCTGCACCGGTCCTACAATTCATCTTATTTGTGGCCGTTTATACCATTTAATGCAAAAGCGATGGGTGAGATCATCCTGCGCCAGCCTGTGCTCAGCTCCAAAACAAGGCCTTCCTTCAACAAAACAAGGGATAATACACGAATGCCGCCTGTCCAGGAGAACGAGAAACAATCGTAGGAAAATACAAATCAACTGCAAATTAGTCCATTCTATGGTGTTCCCTCTGTCTGCTATACTGAATACACTAAACAGCCCCTTTAAAAGCGGAGTTCCTGCTCAAACAGTTATCTTTCAGGAACTCTGCGGGGCCTAATAACATACAATAGACAGGGTGGAACAAGACATTCCACAGAAATTGGAGGACTGAGTAATGTTTTTACACGGGACGAGCCGAATTAATGATGCCGGACATTTGGAGATCGGCGGATGTGATGTGACGGAATTGAAAGCGGAATATGGAACCCCGCTATATATAATGGACGAGCAACTGGTCCGGCGCCGCTGCCGCGAGTACATGGATGCGTTTACGGCCTCCGGTCTTGAGTTTCAGGTGGCCTATGCCAGCAAAGCCTTCTCCGTGATGGCGATGTGCCGGTTGGTGGATGAAGAAGGATTGTCGCTTGACGTGGTGTCGGACGGGGAGCTGTATACGGCGCTGCAAGCGGGTTTTCCAGCAGAGCGTATCCACTTCCACGGCAACAACAAAACGCCTGATGAAATTGAGATGGCGATTGATGCCGGTATCGGCTGCTTCGTAGTGGATAACCTGGTTGAACTCAGCCTGCTGCAGAGCATTGCCTCACGCAAGGAAGTAAAGGTGAACATCCTGCTCCGCGTTACGCCAGGGGTAGAAGCTCATGCCCATCATGCGTATGCTTCTACAGGCCAGACCGATTCGAAGTTCGGCTTTGACATCGGCAATGGTTCCGCTCAAGAAGCGGTAAGCCAGGCTTCAGACAAGGCCAATTTGCAGCTGCTGGGTGTGCATTCACATATCGGCTCGCAAATTTTTGAAACTGAAGGGTTCCAGCTTGCAGTGGAGCGGATTGCTGATTTCACCCGCAAGGTGAAGGAAGAGCTTGCCATTGATTTCCCTGTAGTCAATCTCGGCGGCGGCTTCGGCATCCGCTATGTGGATGGTGATACACCGTTGTTGGTATCCGAATATGTAGCGGCAATTACAGATGCGGTGAAAACGCATTTCGCAGGAATCGGCGGCAAACTGCCGCAAATCTGGGTAGAGCCGGGCCGCAGCATCGTTGGGGATGCAGGTACGACGTTGTACACGGTAGGAACCAACAAGGAAATTCCGGGAGTTCGCAAATATGTCGCCGTTGACGGCGGGATGACCGACAATCCGCGACCTGCACTGTATGAATCCAAATACGAGGCGCTGCTTGCCAACCGTGCCACGGAATCCAATGAAGAAACAGTCTCGATCGCGGGCAAATGCTGCGAGAGCGGCGATATGCTGATCTGGGATGTGGAGCTTCCGAAGGTGGAGAGCGGTGATCTGCTTGCCGTAGCCTGCACCGGTGCGTATAACTATTCCATGGCCAGCAATTATAACCGGATCCGCCGTCCGGCCGTCGTTTTTGTACAGAACGGCCAGAGCGATGTAGTGGTACGCCGCGAGAGTCATCAGGACATTACCGCCAACGATATTGTGCCGGAGCGCATCGCCAAGCAGGCTTTTGCGAAGTAGGTCTTCATCACCGCAAGGCTTAATGTGTAGAATAATTGGAGCAAGCGGGAGTGACTCCCGCTTGCTTTGCTTTGTGCGTGGTTTCATAGTAAACTAAGAAAAGTGTTCTACATCTGTTATTTCGAAAGGGGTCATTTACATATGGCAAAGCAAGCGAAAATTACACTTGAAAACGGCGGCGTAGTGCTGCTGGACTTGTTCGATCAGGATGCTCCAAACACCGTAGCCAACTTTGAGAAGCTGGCAAAAGACGGTTTCTACAACGGTCTGGTCTTCCACCGCGTTATCCCTGGTTTCGTAGCACAAGGCGGCTGTCCTAACGGTTCAGGCTCCGGTGGTCCAGGCTATACGATCAACTGCGAAATCAACCCGAACAAGCATGAGCGCGGAACGCTGGCTATGGCGCATGCCGGCAAGAACACTGGCGGAAGCCAGTTCTACATCTGCTATGCACCGCAGCCTCACCTCGACGGAGTACACACTGTATTCGGTAAAGTCGTAGAAGGCATGGACTATGTTGACTCTTTCCAGGGCCGCGACAAAATGACTTCGGTGGAAATTATCGAAGCTTAATTCAAATGAACTAAGGCGCGTCATACGCCCTTTACTGCTATTCATAAAGCACCCGGCTGGGATCCCAGCCGGGTGCTTTTGTGCGAATTTATATGCTTCACGCTATAAATTATCCGTTTCCACTTGGTGCACCGCTTCAAAGGATCCGGCTTCTACGCCGGTCCCGGAGAGCGGAACGCTGCGGCAGCCTGAAAAAGATCAGATACATCAGCAGAAAAAGAATAAAGGCAAACCCCTCTTCGACCAGCAGGTAATAAGGGTAAGGGCCGAAATAATCCAGTACGGAAAAGGTGCCGGGTTTATGCGCCAGGAACATGTAATTCGATCCCAGCAATGAATTTGCGGCATAGACACAGGCAGCGACCAAATTCAGGCAGAGCATGGTGAAGAAAAGCGAGCGCCAGGTTGGCCTATACCCTTCGACCCAGGTCATGTAGAGAGAGGCCAGAATAATCGCGCCATGGGCCGTAAAAAACAGCAGAAAGCGGAAATGGGGATAAGGATATACCAGGTTAGGCGTCAGCAGGGCGATAAAAGCTCCGCCAATGCCGGCAAAGTAGAGAAAGGAGTAGAGCCTCCGGCTGCGGGTAAGCAGCATAATGACGGACAAGAGCAATGTAATCCCGCATAACTCCAGCGGCAGCGAGGACTCCTTCTTCCAGATCCCCTGCGAAAAGTACCATACATGCAGTCCGGCTTCTGAAAAAAGCAGGACGAATACCAGCAGCAGTTTCACAAACCGGCGGATTGATGGACGGGAACGAAGTGCAAAACGCGACCAGAACAGCACCAGGCAAACCAAAGCCACAACAGCCAGAGCAGCCCAGTGTGACGGCGAAAACATACTGAAATCAGTCTCATGCCGCCGTGCGAAAAATGAGTCGAAGTTCACAGAATTCTCTCCTTAGGACCCGTGGGTTATTTTAACAAAAATAAATATTCGGAATTTTAACATTTTCTGATTCTAGAGATCTATACTTAGGTGATATAAGTATATAACGCTCAAGCCGACCAGAAAAGGAAGAGATTTCTGCAATGTCACATAAGATGGACGCAGGAAAACCGGAATACATAACTGGCTTGAGGCTTTTGAGTGTCATGACGAGGGGTACGGCTGCCATTTTATTTTGCATCATTGTTGACCGGGTTTTAGAGGCTGTTCCTGAAATCAAGCATGAATAGACAGAGAAGGAATATGCTGCAAGAGGGATAATTATCTCAAAATCAAATCAGAAACGGGGGCTTCCAGGGAATGTTGAAGAAGAAATTTAGTTTGTCCATTATGATCATTATGCTTTTTGTGCAGTATGCCTATGGTATTGGATTCACCTCGCAGGCTACGGCAGCTGGGATTGAGACTGAAAGAGATCTTATTACCAGCGTCTCCATGGCTGTGTATGGACCTGACGGCCAGACCGTTACGGACAGTGTGTATGATGTCAATTCCACGGTCAGTCTGGATTACACCTGGTCGCTTCCAAATGGACATGGTTACGTAGCAGGTGACACCTTTACGTTCCTGCTTCCTGAGCAGTTCCAGCTGTTTAATGACATCGGCGGCGCATTGGTCTCCGATGACGGGGAAGTTGGCAGCTTCACGGTCAGTCAATCCACGCATCAGGTAGTGATGACCTTTAACAGCTATATTGAGAGTCATGACAATGTGCAGGGAACACTCCGGGTCAATACGAAGTTTGACAAACAGAAAATTCCCGGCAGCGGGGTAGAGGAAATCCTCTTCCCTGTGAATGGCGGGACGCAGAAGGTTATCGTACACTTCAAGCCTGAGATCGGCTCGACCATCGACAAGCACGGCAGCTCCAGCGGCTACAATGCGACCAGCATTCAGTGGACGGTTGATGTGAACAAGAAGCTGGAGCATGTAGCCAACGCTACGGTCACCGACCCTATTCCGGCAGGGTTGTCCTTAGACAGCACGGCCACGCTTGCGGTTTACGAGCTGGCAGTCCAGCTTGACGGTACAGTGTCACCGGGTGCGCTGCTTGACAGCAGCAAATATTCTGCGGAAATCCTGGACAGCAAGCTTATCCTTCACTTCACAGATCCTGTAATCAGCCGTGCTTACCGCATTGCATACACCACGCCCATAGCTGTGGAGAATAAAAGGATTTTCACCAATACAGCGACGTTTACAGGAGATGGGCGCGATCCGGTCAGCTCCTCGGCAACGGTAACTGTTGAGCGCGGCGGAACACTTAAAAAATTCTCAACCGGATATGAATGGGGAAATCAGGTGATTTCCTGGGCAATAGAATATAACTACAACGGCAAGAACATCCCGCAGGCCAATGCTGTCTTATCGGATTTATTCGATGCTTCGCATGAGCTTGTAGCCGGTTCGGTTAAGGTTTATCCGGTAACCCTGGATTCAGCGGCTGTAGCCACAAAAGGCCCTGCCCTGATTGAGAATGTGGACTTTACTGTTTCTCCTATTACCGCTACCGGTAAAAAAGGCTTTAAGCTGCAGTTCACAAACGATGTATCCGCACCGCACCGTATTGAATATAAAATCAAGGCCAAAGACCGCGTGATCAAAGAAACGACGGTTATCAATTCGGTTACGGACAGCACGTATACTTATGATGCCAAACAGCTTGTCCGGCCTGCAGTCATCTATAAGACGTTATCGGGTGTAGACTACAAGAATAAAACGACAGATTGGAAAATTACGCTTAACGGTGATAATTACCCGATGAGCCATGTTGTTGTGAAAGACAGCTTCCCGGATGGCGGTCAGAAATTTGTTCCCGGTTCGCTGCTTGTAAGGGATGAAAACTGGCTGGTAGTGAGCCCTTCCAAGTATACGGTGACCTATGATTCACCTGTACAGCCGAACGCCGGATTTACAGTGAAGTTTCATTCACCGATATCCGGGTTTCATACCATCAATTACACCACCTTTTTCAGCAATGACTGGCTGACTGGAAGCACTGATGATTTTATTAATAAAGCACAGATTGATTGGATGGACAGTGCTGAAAATATCCAGTCAACTGTAGCGTTTGGAAAGTTCATTCCGCGTCCAGAGGTAAAGAGCAACGGGTTCAAGTCGGGTGTTTACAATGCAGCTGCCAAAGAAATTACCTGGACTGTGGGTGCGAACTACAACGGCAAGGCGATTACTGATCCTGTGGTAACCGATGTGCTGACTGCGGGCCAAACATTAGTTCCAGGTTCGCTTAAGGTTTACAGCATGAACATCGACACAAAAGGTGACTTTACAAAAGGTTCAGAACTTAGCACATCGGCGTATACTTACGCTGTCAGCAGCAGCAATGAGCTGAAAGTAGAATTTGCCGGCAACATCGGCGAGCCGTATATCATCGAATTCAAGACAACTCTTGAAGGCCAGCTTATCGACGCTACTGTAGTCAATACGGCTAAACTTCTGGATGGAACTAAGCAGGTATCGAAAGACTTGACTGCTTCCCTGAAGATCCCGCACGGTGGTGAATATATCTACAAAGATGGACTGCAAAGCGGCGATAAAGTAGATTGGAGCATCGCGGTCAACCGGACACAGTCGTTCGTGAAGAATGCAAAAATCATTGACGAACCAAGCTCTAATCAAATACTGCTCCAGGATTCCTTCCATTTGTATCCAACCGTTGTATCTGTAAACGGAGAAGTGACCAAAGGCGGACCGGAACTGGTGAAGGATCTTGATTATTCACTTAACATTAATCAGAATGCCAGTGGAAAGCAGAGCTTTGAGCTCAGCTTCTTAAAGGATATCAAGACAGCTTATGTGCTGGAATACAAGTCGCTGATCGTAGCGAATACAGGCGATAAGCTGCTTAATACCGTAAAATTCAACGGCAACAATGTTGTATTGGTCGAGAAGGATACATCCAAAGAGGTCATCGTGGGAGTATCCAGCGGTTCGGGCACAGGAAGTGGTGTCAGAGGTGCATTGATCGTCAATAAGCTGGATGCCGTAAACAAGGAGAAACCGCTGGAAGGGGCAACTTTTGAGCTATACCGGCTGAACGGAACAGAACGAGTGCTGATCAATACCCTGACTACCGACACTGCAGGCAAAGCGGCATTCAACAATATTTGGCTGGGCAGCTATGTATTGATTGAGACGGCGGCTCCAAAAGGATATGTGCTGGATTCCAAAGAGTATCCGGTCACAATCGGTTCGTCGGTGAGCGTGGGGCTGACTGTATACAATACAGAGGAGGTGCCGGTACCAACGCCGACGCCGACAACAGTGCCAACAACAGTACCAACAACAGAACCAACAACAGGTCCAACGACAGAACCAACAACTGGCCCGACGACAGAACCAACACCAGTACCGACAGTAGCGCCTGGCGGCAGTCCAACACCAGTACCACCGACACCAGTACCGACACCAGCACCGACACCGACAGTAGCACCTGGCGGAAGTCCAACTCCTCTTGTCATTATCGAAGAACCACAGATTCCTGCGGGACCGGGGGCGACGGCACAGGTTACACCTGCTCCGTCAGCTACACCTTCACCGACTCCGGGACAAGTGACAACGACTGATGATGACATCCCGCTTGGCGAAGTGGAGGTTGAGGATGATGAAATTCCGGCGGGTACAGTGACCGGTTCGGGCGGCCAACTGCCACAGACGGGTGAGAACAGTCCATTGCCAATCTATTTGGCAGGATTAGGATTGATTCTTGCAGGGTTCATTCTGAGCCGGGTATTCAGACGCAGAAAGCAGGAATAGCACCAGAGGCAGCTGAAAATTCAATTTTTCTGCCATAGCGCACGAAAAAAGAGCACACGGCGATCATCTGCCGTGTGCTCTTTTTCTTATTGGAATTACACAATCCACTGTAGTTATGGAGTAAGGATGTAGCGGATCCAGTTCCCCTTCTTATCGGTAGTGACATCCCAGCCCAATTGTTCGGCGGTAAAGGCGAGCGGGATCAAGACTTTGCCTCCGACGAGCAGCAGAGCGGCTTCCAGGTCTGTGCTAGTGCCGTCCACAAGCGCTTTACTGCTGCCGACAGTCATTGCAATACTGTGCCCGCCGGACCTGTGCCCACCGGACGTTAGCGTTACTGTTTTGCTGGTTCCATCCCATTCGACTTTAGCCCCCAGGGCAGGCCCCAGGTCTTTGGCAGTCAGCCACAGCTCCTTGTCCCCCTGGATCAGCCGGGTGGTATATCCCAGCTGCACTCCACCGAACTGAACGCTGCTCTGATAGAGGTTCCCGCTGAGGTCGGTAACGGCACTTTCCGCCTGGGACTGCAGCTTATTGTTAAACTCGTCGATGTTTTCATCTGTTACAAGATAATCCGGATTCTTCTCTCCGATGGCCTCTGCAATCCAGCTGTTAACTTCTTCGCTGTGATGGCTAAGATCCTTGTACAGATCAAGGTTGAACGTCCACTTCGATTCTGCCTGAAAATCATATAGCGACACATTATCGAACTGCCGGAATTGCTCGTACATCCATTTGCGCATCACCAGTTGATTGCCAAAGCGGATAGGATTATCAGAATTCCAGGCAACCTGCCTCATCACGCTGTAGGGAGGATAATAGAAGTAGAACTGCACGTCAGGATATTCCTTCAGCAGCGGCAGAATATAGGTATTGAAATGTGCCTGCAGCTGATCGGTGTTTTCCTCGTTAAGCCCGAAGTATAACTCGTTGCCACTGGCTTTCAGGTAGGCTTTGGTTACATATTGTTGGCCGAACTTAACTACACCGTTCCAATTGTTCAGATATTCCAGCTTTTTTCCGGGCTCACCGGTGAGTGTGCTTTTGAGGCTGCGCCAGAATAACTGCGTATACACCGAGGAATTGAACCAATACTTGTAATCGGTCCATAGCTTGCCGTCGTACAGATAATCGGGGAATTCTTTTGCCGCCTTTGTGGTTTCCAGCTTCAGGGAGAAATAATCCAGCCCCCAGAGGACCTGCTTTACTTTGCCGGTTCCCAGAGCAAGCTTGGCGATTTTATAGTGCTCATCGACAGTTGATCCCTCCATAGACAGCTTCATTGTGGTTCCGCCTAAGGTTTTGTCTACTTGAGAAGGCAGAAAGTTCTCGGTCATGGAAGTCCCGATAATAATATTGTTGTAATCATAGTTTTTGGCCAGCCCGGGATTCTGGTAACGTTCCTCCTGTGAGAAAACCGGGGTATACCATGAGGATTTATGATAGAACTGCAGCGGATCCAGGAATATGGTAAGAAGAGCGGCGAGAGCTGCGAACGAGAACAGAAACAGCAGGAATAAAGTCATCATTTTTTTGGAACGGGCATGCAATCCGCGTGGCTGTGCCGGGGTTTTAGCGATTTGAATATGGGGTACTGACATCATTCGAACCTCCTAAGCAAATAGTGTGAGCGAGTTTGACGGGATCGTTTACTGGATTAGAAGTTAAAATACAGGAACGGAGTGATACGGTTGAAGAAGAACAAGGAAATGACGAAGATCAGAGCCATGGCCATAACCGTCTTCCAGCTTCGCACCTGAA
Source organism: Paenibacillus paludis (assembly GCF_042610515.1). Classification (NCBI taxonomy): domain Bacteria; kingdom Bacillati; phylum Bacillota; class Bacilli; order Caryophanales; family Paenibacillaceae; genus Paenibacillus; species Paenibacillus paludis. Next base: position 96,065 of record NZ_JBGJZP010000002.1, on the reverse strand, counting down.
TTTCTGTCTTGTGCCGCAGCAGGATCACGCCGAGCAGGATAACAATTAGGACGATAGCCCACTTTAAGCCGCTGACTGCAGAAGTTCCCAAACCGTTTATTCCGCTCATTCCTTTTAATAGTCTAAAGGCTATCGTAAGATTCTCCGCGCGGAAGAATACCCAGGTTACATTTATAAAGGCGAAGGTGAGTAGCCATGCGATACCCTTGGGCAATGGCGTACCCCGGCGTGCCCACAGCTTCTCTACCGCTTGCCCGACTCCGTGCAGCAGCCCCCAGAGTACGAACATCCAGCCTGCCCCATGCCATATGCCGCCAAGCAGAAAGGTAATGATCACATTACGGATGGAGATCCAGAAGCCCTTGCGGTTGCCCCCAAACGGAATATAGATATAATCCCTAAGGAAGCGGCTGAGCGTCATATGCCAGCGTCTCCAGAAGTCACGGATACTCAGGGCGCGATATGGAGCATTGAAATTTTGCGGCAGTACAATATTGAAGAGCAGGGCAATGCCGATCGCCATATCCGTGTACCCGCTGAAATCAAAGTAAAGCTGGAGGGTATAGGACAGCACAGCCACCCAGGAGTCCACGAAATGAGCAGCGGAGGTAAAGCCGTTATTGGCAAAGCCGGCCAGGGTATCCGCGATGATCACTTTCTTACCGAGGCCGATACTGAACAGCAGGGTACCCTTGAGGACATTGTTCCAGTTCCAGAGCTTGCCCCGCAGTCTGTCGAACTGAGGCATCATCTCCTTGTGGTGAAGGATCGGACCGGCAATCAGATGGGGGAAGAAGGTAACGAATAGTATGTAATTGACGAGACCGTATTCACGTGCCTGATGCCGGTAGGTGTCGACGAGATAGGCAATTTGGGTAAAGGTGAAAAAGCTGATCCCAAGCGGCAGCAGTAGGTGAAGGGGAGCCGCATTCCAACCCGTCAGCCCATTCCAGTTCGTGATGAAAAAATCGGCATATTTGTAGTAGCCCAGCAGCAGGAGATTGGCGCTTAAGCCGAAGATTAGCAGTGTGCGGGGGCGGGATTTTCCGCTGTGTATATACCAGCCAAGCGTGTAGTTGAACAGAATGGACAAGAGGATCAGCGGGATGTAGCGGATATTCCACCAGCCATAGAAGACCAGAGAGGACAGCGCAAGCCACAACTTGGCGTACTTAAACAGGCGGATGCGGTTTAGTGCAAAGTAGCCGGCCAGCACAACAGGCAGGAAGCCGAACATAAAGATGTACGAATTAAATAACATTTTGACCCCTCGTTTACAACAGATTTGGTATAACAATCACTTTAAGACTCAGTTCTAAAGACTTACCGGCACTAAATCTAATGATTTTCTTAAGAAAATTCTCCTTTCCGGGAGAACAAGGCCGGAGATTTATTGTCATCCGCAGGGGAAATGCTATAATAGTTTAAATTCGAAGTTTTGGAGGGAATCTGCAATGTGGAAGGAATTCAAAAGTTTTGCCATGAAAGGAAATGTGCTTGATCTCGCCGTTGCTGTCATCATCGGGGCAGCTTTCGGTAAAATCGTTACCTCCCTGGTCGCCGACATTATTATGCCACTGGTGGGGATGCTTAGCGGAGGGATTGACCCTTTGAAGAAGCTTAGCTTCACTTTCCGAGAGGCAACGGTGAACTACGGCTTGTTCCTGCAGGCAGTGGTAGATTTCTTTATTATTTCTTTTTCCATCTTTTTGGTGATTAAGCTGGTAGGCAAATTTAAACGCAAGGAAGTCGTAAAAGTCGAAGTGGTCGAAACCCCGGCACCAGATCCGGAAATTGCCCTGCTGACAGAAATCCGCGATTTGCTGCGGGCGGAAAAACAGAGTGAAATCTAGAAGTAGGTTACATAAATAAAGTAAATATATTAAATGCACTTGCTTTTCCTGCCGCTAAGTGATAATTTTGTTGTAGGCAAAACTTAATTCAATTGAATATATCAATCCTTCAGGGCAGGGTGTAATTCCCTACCGGCGGTGATGCTGCTGTATATGGCCGAAATGCCAGTATCAGCGCTTAGTCCGCTACCCGCTTCGTATGTTGCATACGGACGGTGGACCCGGTGTAATTCCGGGACCGACAGTATAGTCTGGATGGAAGAAGGAGAGATTGACGTTCTGTGCTTTGTATAGGCAGGCGTACTGCAGTGTTTTCGAATATTATGTGCGAACTTTCACAATGCCATGTTTGTGGCGTTTATTTACGCACCATTTTATTGGACTGCCGGTAAACTCTCGTATAACCTGTCTTGAACTCCACCTGGAGATTGAGACGGGTTTTTCTGTTTTGGACTGGAAGCATGAATACAAGGCAACGGGATTGGAGGCAAGGCATGGATACAATGAACGACCAGTTTTATATGGCGCTGGCACTGGATATGGCGGAAAGAGCACAGGGACAGACAGGCATCAACCCGGTGGTGGGCTGTGTTGTAGTGAAGGACGGCGCGGTGATCGGCCTCGGTACTCATTTGCAGCGCGGAACAGGGCATGCCGAGGTGCATGCGCTGAATATGGCGGCCGGCAAGGCGCAGGGAAGTACAGCATATGTGACCCTTGAGCCGTGCAGCCATTACGGCAAGACGCCGCCCTGCAGCCAAAGGCTGATTGATGAAGGTGTAGCTCGTGTAGTGGTAGCGTGTGAAGATCCCAATCCGCAGGTAGCAGGCCGGGGCATAGCCATGCTGCGGGATCAAGGGATCGAAGTTGAAGTGGGGCTGCTGCGCAGCCGTGCCCTGCGGCTGAACGAGAAGTTCATCAAGTACATTCTGACGAAGCAACCTTTTGTCACACTGAAGAGCGCCAGTACACTTGATGGCAAAATCTCTACCCGGACCGGGGACAGCAAGTGGATATCTAACGGGCAGGCACGGGAGATAGTACATACCCTGCGGCACCGTCATCAGGGAATTATGGTCGGCGTCAATACGGTTATTGCCGATAATCCTTCCCTGACCACAAGAATGGTGGTACCCGGACTCAACCCTGTCCGGATTGTGATCGATTCTTCGCTGCGTATCCCGCTGGACTCCGCCGTTGTTACCGACGGGCAGGCACCTACAGTTGTGGTGACTACAGAAGCAGCCGATCCGGTCAAGCATGAGGCGCTTGTGGCGGCAGGGGTTCAAGTCATCATCTGCGGCACGGGGCCGCGCGTGGATCTGCAAAGTGCCATGACTAAGCTGGGCGAGATGGAGATCGGCTCCATACTGCTGGAAGGCGGAGGCACACTGAACGGCTCCATGCTGGAGGGCGGACTGGTTGACCGCGTGGTGCTGTTCTTCGCTCCCAAGATCGTCGGCGGCGGGGCCGGAGCGGCCGGAACCTTCGAATTCCCGGGTGTCGGGCTGATGAAGGACGCCATCACGCTTGAGGGATTGGAAGTGGAAGTGCTCGGGGATAATGTGTGTATCAGCGGCACTCCAATCCGCTAAGTAACAGCAGATGCTAACAAAGCTTAAGCATATGCTTGCAGTGATCCTAACCAAACTTGTAGGAGGGGTTCTATGTTCACCGGCTTAATTGAGGAGATCGGTGTGCTGCGCAGTGTCTCCAGCGGAGGCGAGATGATGGTGCTGAATATCGGCGCTTCCCTCATTATGGATGACCTGAAGATTGGCGACAGTGTATCCGTCAACGGGGTCTGCCTGACCGCAACGTCTTTAGGCGACCATTATTTTACCGTCGATGTGATGCCCCAGACCTACCGCAACAGCAACCTGAAGGAGCTGCGGACCGGCGGCAAAATGAATCTGGAACGGGCAATGGCCGCCGGCGGGCGTTTCGGCGGGCATATCGTTCAGGGGCATGTCGACGGCACCGGCGAAATCCGGAGCGTGAAGCGTGACCAGAATGCGGTTGTGTTCGAAATTGCACCGGACCGCAAATCGCTGTTCAAATACATTATTCCTAAAGGCTCCATCACGATTGACGGCATCAGCCTGACGGTCGTAAATACGACGGCTGCAGCGTTTACCGTGTCGATTATTCCGCACACGCTTGGAGAAACTGTACTTACGCACAAACGCTCAGGCGACAGCATCAACATTGAGTGTGACGTGCTTGGCAAGTATGTGGATCATCTCCTGCATTACAGTGCGGGCGCAGGACATGAGGAAGATGAGAACAGTTCCCGGATCAGCCGCGATTTCCTGGCGGCCAACGGGTTTGTATAAATAAGACTAGGCTTACGGATAGCCTGTGAGGGCAACGTAAAGTGATATAGGAGGACAGAAACATGAGCCAAGAGCCCAAGCAAGACAGCGTCCTGGACCCGATTGAAGACGCTATTTATGATTTGATGCGCGGCAAGGTGATCATCGTAGTTGATGATGAGGACCGCGAGAATGAAGGAGACTTCATTGCTCTTGCCGAACGCGCTACACCGGAAGTAATTAATTTCATGATTAAGGAAGGCCGGGGGCTGGTCTGCCTGCCGATTACGGCGGAACGTGCGGAGGAGCTGGATCTGCAGCCGATGGTCAGCCAGAATACTGACAATCATGGCACTGCTTTTACCGTGTCCATCGACCATAAAGATACCACAACCGGTATTTCCGCAGGTGAAAGATCCATGACCATCAAAGCGATTATGGACCCCAACGCCAAACCGTCCGATTTCCGCAGACCGGGGCATATGTTCCCGCTGATTGCCAAGAAAGGCGGCGTACTGCGCCGTTCCGGCCACACTGAGGCTGCTGTTGACCTAGCCCGCATGTGCGGCGCATATCCGGCAAGCGTCATCTGTGAAGTGGTCAAAGAAGACGGAGAGATGGCCCGGCTGCCGGATCTGATCGAGATCGCCAAGAAACATGATCTGAAGCTGATCAGCATCAAGGACCTGATCCATTACCGCAACGAGAAGGAGCATTTAGTCACCCGTGAAGTTTCAGTGAATCTGCCTACGGATTTCGGTCTTTTCCAGACGATTGCCTACACGAACGAAGTGGATGACAAAGAGCATGTCGCGCTGGTCAAAGGCGACATTTCCGGCGAGGAGCCGGTGCTGGTCCGTGTGCATTCCGAATGTCTGACCGGTGACGTGTTCCACTCGCACCGCTGCGACTGCGGGCCGCAATTTGAAGCAGCGCTGCGCCAGATTGAAGCGGCTGGCAGAGGAGTACTGCTCTACATGCGCCAGGAAGGCAGAGGCATCGGCCTCATTAATAAGCTGCGTGCCTACAAGCTGCAGGAGGAAGGTCTGGATACGGTGGATGCCAACCTGAAGCTCGGCTTCCCGGCAGACCTGCGAGACTACGGTATCGGGGCACAGATTCTTAAGGATCTTGGCGTACGCCAGATCAAACTGCTGACCAACAACCCGCGCAAGATCAAGGGACTGGAAGGCTACGGCCTTGAGGTTGTGGAGCGTGTGCCGATTCAAATGCCGGAGAACAAGGACAACACGAATTATCTTCATACGAAGCAGGCCAAGCTGGGACATTTACTGACTTTTGACAATATTGAACAAAATGAAGATTCCAAAATTTAACCATAAAACTAACTTACCAATGAAGGGTTGATGAGCACAATGCCGAATTATTTTGAAGGACATTTAGTATCCGAGGGTTTAAAATACGGGGTAGTCGTAGGACGTTTCAATGAGTTCATTACAAGCAAGCTGCTGTCCGGTGCACTGGATGCGTTCAAACGCCACGGTGTTGCCGATGAAGAGGTGGATGTGGCATGGGTTCCGGGCGTTTTCGAAATTCCGCTGATTTGCCAAAAGATGGCCGAAAGCGGCAAATATGATGCCGTCATCGCGCTGGGCACCGTCATCCGCGGTTCCACTACGCATTATGATTATGTATGCAACGAAGTGGCTAAAGGGGTGGCAGCCATTAATCTTAAAACGGGTATTCCTACTATTTTCGGTGTTGTTACGACCGAGAATATTGAGCAGGCCATCGAGCGTTCCGGAACCAAAGCAGGCAACAAAGGCTGGGATGCTGCGACGTCGGCTATCGAAATGGCAAACCTTAACAAGCTCTTTAAGTAAGACAGCCTCTTGACGAAACAACTATAATCGTGCTTATTTATAAGTATAAGAAGAAAGCATGGACTATAAAAACCCTTTCTACTTGTGTAGCGTCCCTATAGCGGCGCTGCACTTTACTTTTTTTTGGCGGGAGGAAACCGCGTGACTGTATTGTACAAGCTGGAGACGTTCGAAGGTCCGCTCGATCTGCTCTTGCATCTAATTGACAAAGCGGAAATCGACATCCAGGACATTCCGGTCAGCGTGATTACCGAACAGTACATGGATTACCTGCAAACGATGCAGGAGCTTGAACTGGATATCACCAGCGAATTTCTCGTTATGGCTGCAACCCTGTTGTCCATCAAGAGCAAGCTGCTGCTGCCGAAGCCGCCGGTCATTGAGATCGAGGATTTCGACTATTACGAGGATGATGGCTATGATCCGCGTGCAGAACTGGTTCAGCGGCTGATTGAATACCGTAAATTCAAGAACATTGCTGTGCAGCTGCTGGATATGGAGAGCGAACGCAGTCTGATCTTTACGAAGGAGCCGGAGGATCTGGGTCCTTTCGTGCCGACGCAGATTGATAACACACTGAAAGGGTTACATACGTCTGACCTCATCGCCGCATTCCGCAAGGCGCTTAGCAAGGCGGCTCGAAGATCCTCTTATCAGCGGATTACCCGCGATGAAATTTCAGTCAAGGACCGGATTCGTGATGTTTCAGAGGCGCTGCAGCGCAAAGGGGTGGGCGGCAGGCTGCGCTTCTCGGCGCTGCTGCATGATGAGATGGCCAGACATGAGATCGTGACTACCTTTCTGGCGATCCTGGAGCTGATGAAGATGAAGGCCATTTACTGTTATCAGGAGAAATTGTTTGAGGATATTGTGATGGAGTGGAGAGGAGGAGAGGAATTCAGTGGATTACAAAACGCTGAAATCGATTATTGAAGGATTGCTGTTTCTGTCTGGCGACGAAGGGTTGTCGGCGCGTCAAATCGCCGAAATCACCGAGCAGCGTCCAGATCTGGCGACAAGTGCACTGGAAGAGCTGAAGGACGACTACATCAACCAGGGCCGCGGTCTGCAGGTCGTGCAGATCGCCGGGAATTACCGGCTGGCTACGCTGCCGGAGCATGCGGCTTATTTTGAACGGCTGGCCTATTCGCCTTCAAGATCTTCTTTATCCCAGGCGGCGCTGGAGACGTTGGCCATTGTGGCCTACCGCCAGCCGATTACCCGGGTGGAGATTGAGGAGATCCGCGGGGTAAAGTCTGAACGGGCGATTCATACGCTGAACAATAAGGATCTCATTCATGAGGTCGGGCGTGCCGAGGCTGTAGGCCGTCCAATCCTTTACGGAACGACCAAATCGTTCCTTGACAGCTTTGGACTGGCCAGCCTGAAGGAGCTGCCGGAGCCGTCTAACTTCGATAACTCCGACGGGCTGGAAGAGGAGACACAGCTTCTTTTCAGCAAGCTGGACAGCCAAATGACGTTCGATGATGTTGAGCAGCCGCAGGGTATTGAGGAGTAAAGCATCCTCATACGGATCAACTGTGAGCTGTAAATTTATGTTGAAATGCCGTTGTCTCCTAGGAGAACAACGGTTTTTTTGCGTCCATCCGAATTTTTTCCAGCCAAGTTTGCCATACTAAACCAAAGGTTCCTATTATAAGGATGCTTGGAGGGTAATCCGTGACGTTATGGCTTGTTATACCTTTGGCTCTTCTGCTGGTTGTCATTGTACTGGTCCTGTCTTCTTCCATTCATTTTCACTTCCGATTGTGCAGACTTGGCAAGGATGACCGGGTGGAATTTGATATTAAGGCTTTATTTGGGTTAGTTAAGTTTCATTATGAACTGCCAGCACTCGTATATGAGGGTATGGAGCGGGGAGTGAGGGTGAAGCTGGAAGAAAGCGGGATCGCACCCGTGAAGAAGGATGCCGATAAAGAGGAGCAAATTGACAAGGAGGCTGTGTCAGGCTGGATCGATAATCTAAAGGCAGCGCTGCGGGCGACCCGGGGGTTGAACAAGTGGCTGAAAGGGCTGATGGCCCATGTCAAAATATCAAAGCTCGACTGGTCGACGGATTTTTCGCTTGGCGATGCAGCCTATACAGCAACAGCAGCGGGGGCTCTGTGGGGAATGAAATGGAGCCTTATTGGCTGGGTTTCGCAATTCGTCCGGCTGCAGCACGCTCCGCGTCTGTTTGTCGCACCGGTGTTCCGCGATGAGCTGTGCTACTCCACAGAGGCAGTATGTGCCGGCAAACTGTCCTTAGCCTACACCCTTTACGCGGGAATACTGCTGCTGCGCCGGATCACTAAAGTGAAGGGGGGACTGGCCCGGTGGAAACAGCTATTGAGCCACAAACAGTAAGGGAAGCTCCAACTGCCCGGAAGATAGAAACGACTTACATACAAATGTAGTGATATGGGAATGATATACGCTGTGGAAGAAAGAGTATTTCCCTAGAAGTTAAAGGAGGATAATAATATGAGTGACCATCCGATTCAAGGTCTGATGCAGACCGCGATGGAAAATATCAAAGGCATGGTGGATGTTAATACAATTGTCGGAGATCCTGTAGAGACACCGGATGGCAGCGTCATTCTGCCGATCAGCAAAGTGGCATTTGGTTTTGCCGCAGGGGGCAGCGACTTCCGGGTGGAGGATGATGCGCCGGGTGTGAACGGCAGCGGCTCCAGCGTTAAAATGCTTCCATTCGGAGGCGGTAGCGGGGGCGGTGTATCCATTCGTCCGATCGCTTTTCTCGTAGTGGGCAGGGAAGGCGTGCATATTGTGCCGCTTGATAATCAAACCCATCTGTTCGAGAAAATCATCGACGCCACACCAGCGCTGATCGACAAAATCCAGAATATGTTCCAAAATGGTGCTCCTGTCGGGGCGGAAGTTGTAGGTGCCCCTGCTGCAAAGCCAGCAGTTAAAACAGATCCTGCAGCCAGCAACTCATCGACACACTAGCGGAGAAATCAGGGATATCGCCTTACCGGGGCGGTATCCCTTTTTTTGAGATTTACGTAGCCGGTGTCCGATCCTCATACATAGAGAGGACTTAAGAGAGGGACATACCTGTCCGTCATGCTGCATACACTTGTACAACATAGCGTGATCCGAACCTTAACCTGACTTAAGAACTGAGAAGAAAGAAGCCGGAGGATGAACATGAAGAGATTAACTTTTAAATCGACTTTGATCCTGATATTGTGCCTGCTGCTAGTTGGGTTGCGTCCGCTGCCTGTACTCCGGGCCGAAAACAGCTCCATCTCCACTCATGCCAGGGCTGCGGCGCTGATTGACGTGGAATCCGGAAGGCTTCTGTACAGCAGCAGGGGAGATGAGCCTATGCTGATCGCCAGTCTGACCAAAATTATGACTGCCATAGTGGCTATAGAAAATGGGGATTTGACCTCCAAGGTCAAAGTAGGCAAAAACGCTTTTGCGAAGGAAGGATCTTCACTATTTTTGAAGCAAGGGGAAGAAATGAAATTGGAGGATATGCTGTACGGGATGATGCTGCGTTCGGGAAATGATGCGGCAACAGCAATAGCCGAGCATGTCGGCGGTTCTGAACAGGGTTTTGTCTATCTGATGAATCAGAAGGCGGAGGCGCTTGGTTTAACCCACAGTCATTTTGCCAATCCGCATGGTCTGGATGCCGAAGGCCATTATTCCAGTGCCAATGATCTGGCAGTGTTGACCGCCTATGCGCTCCACAATCCTGTATTCAAGGAAATCGTGAAGACGCAGGAGAAGACGGCGGACAATCCTTATGAGAAATGGGACTACAAATGGAGCAACAAAAATAAAATGCTGCGGCTCTATGAAGGAGCAGACGGCGTAAAGACAGGCTATACCAAAAAAGCGCTGCGCTGCCTTGTCAGCTCTGCCACAAGAAACGGACAGCAGCTGGTTGCGGTCACAATCAACGATGGAAACGACTGGAATGACCATGCATCCCTGCTGAATTTCGGTTTCAATCATTATCCCCTCAAAACGTTAATCGAACGCGGCGAAGGGATCAGCGGTTACAGCTACGTGACCAGTAAATCCTTTGCCTACCCTCTTGGCCAGGGAGAAGAGGCGAGGCTGTTTACCAAGCTTGAGCTGAAACGGGAAGCAGCTGTGCCGAAACAGGCGCGCAGCAGTGATTTTGGCTTAAAAGGCGTGCTAGTCCTGCAGCTGGGCGGCCAGGAAATCGGCCGGGTACCTGTTTATGAGCCGGAGCAGCTTCCCCCGGAACAGTCGGCTTATACCAAGAAGTACAGCGCGGCCCTAGCCCCTGCTTATCCGGCGGGGAACTGGCTGCAGGCGCTTGGCAGTGCGCTGCGGGCACTTTTTCAGCGGGGGGATAATCATGATTAATGGAATCTGGCTCGGAATGATTCTGATCGGCTTCGTATTTGCCGCTGTGAACGGGCGGATGGACGAGTTTACAGCAGCCGTGTTTGACGGCGCCAAAAGCGGGGTTACGGTAAGCTTCGGCCTAATCAGCGTGCTGGTTTTCTGGCTCGGAATTATGCGGGTGGCCGAGGATGCCGGATTGCTCAGGAAAATCGCCAAGGTACTCGGACCCGTAGTCTCCTTTCTATTTCCCGATGTTCCGAAAGGCCATCCTGCGATCGGCTATATCCTTTCCAATATGAGCGCCAATCTGCTTGGCCTTGGCAATGCCGCAACCCCTATGGGCATCAAGGCGATGCAGGAGCTGCAAACGCTGAATCCGGACAAGGAGACCGCCACCCCGGCGATGTGCACCCTGCTGGCGCTGAATACGGCAAGTATTACCCTGATCCCGGCTACGCTGATAGCGATCCGGCTCAACTACGGCTCAGCCGATCCTGCCGGCATCGTCGGTACGACGCTGGCGGCGACTGCGGTGGCGACGATAGCTGCCATCGCCGCCGACAGGCTGTTCCGCCGGCTGACTCTAATGCGCAGGCCGCCGAAACCGCCGGCGGTAAAGTCCGGCGATTCAGCCAGAGGCAGCACAGCGCTTCCGCATTCTTCACTGAAAGGGTGAGCTTCCGTGTTCCAGCTAATCAGCCTCATCTCGGCCTGGGCGATTCCGGTCCTGATAACCTTTATCCCGCTATACGCCTATTCGCGCAAGATTCCAGTCTATGAGTCCTTTGTGGAAGGGGCCAAAGACGGCTTCGGCACGGCGATTGCCATAATCCCGCATCTCGTCGGCATGCTTGTCGCCATCAGCGTGTTCCGCGCCTCCGGTGCGCTGGATTTCTTCATGGGCTTCATCGCCCCAGCCCTCAAAGGCTTGGGCGTGCCGCCGGAAGTGCTGCCGCTCGGCCTGCTGCGTCCGCTGACCGGGACAGGCTCCCTCGCTTACACCACCGACCTGATCCGTGTCCATGGCCCGGACTCCCTGATCGGGATGATCGCCTCCACGATCCAGGGCAGTACAGATACGACACTGTATGTTCTGACCGTCTACTTCGGCGCTGTGGGTGTCCGCAACGGCCGCTATGCCCTTAAAGTCGGTTTGTTCTCAGACGTCATTGGTTTTATCGCTGCCATCGCCGTATGCCTGCTGGTGTTTGGGTAGCAGGCAACCGGGTGCCGCCGGATCGTCTGCTTAATAGGCACGTGTTGGCGGAGATACTTTATCAATGAGAATCAGGCCGTCGAACTGTTCCTTCGGAACGAATTTCATCACCATCGGAGCAATGACCACTCTGGTGAGCCCGTCCTCTGCAGCATATAGAGATTGAAACATCCATTTGTTTCCTGCGTCTGCTTGGGTATGCTTCGTGAGGTCAACGAAAGTACGGGAGTATCCGCTTTGCATGATTCTTCCTTCCAAGGTTCCCTTTGGCATCGGCCCGATAGAGAATTCCTTCAATGTTGTAAGATTAGCTGCTTTGCCCCTATTCATATAAAAACCGACTACATACATCTTATCCTTCAACTTCTGATGCAGCAGTTCGCCCATGCTGGTAAAGCTGTTCTGCCATTTCCCTTGCTCGAAGATGCGCATGTCCGAGGTGTTTTTAGCCAAATGGTCGTTGTGGGCCCACAGAATGATCTTTTTGCCGGGGTATCTGACCTTCATCAGCCATTCCACATGCTCAGCCATTATTCTGTCCCGGGCCTCATAAACTTCCCGCACATTGGCTACCTGCCCTTGCGTGAAAAATTGCACCCGGTCCTGCAGTCCTTTCAGAATCGTATCTGTCGTGTGTGGGGCACTGGGATATAAGGCGTCGAACTGTTGCCGGCGTTCCTGGATGTACCTGATGTATTCTTTATATTTAGGAACATACTTTTGTATGATTTTTCCTATTTGCTGCTGGTAAACTGGATTGCTCTTGTTCTCCAGAGCGTATTGTTCAGTCAGCCCAAAATAGGTTTTAATGGCTTCATTATCAAAGTCCATAAAGGCTTTGCCATAGTCCTTATTCACCTTGGAAATGAAACTGCGCGTAGCCACTGCAAACAATGGGGAGGTATACTGCATATCATATCCGGCCAGCTGTAAAGGCTTGTCCGTCTGGCGCGATTGTTTCATGTAGTTGAACAGCTCCAGGGTTTCTGCGGATTTCCAGACGTCAAATATTGAATTATCCATCATCTCTGCTGCGGTTAATTCATCAGCAACATCGTTAACGACGGAAGCTTCAGCCAGACCTGATTCAAAAGCGATGACCTCAAATCCCAGTTCCTCATGCAAATATTTTACCAGCCTCGTCTTCATGCTGGCGTATTCGCCTACCCGGTGAAAGTTCTCGCCAAGGCTAACGACCGTCTTGTCCTTCAGCAGCGGCTTCAGGAAAGAAAGATCGCTGTAATCCCCGCTTGTCAGTGATTTAATCTCATGCGCGTATGGCAGCGGATTCGCCGCCGGCTGTGCGGCAGACACTGGAAGGGACCCTCCAAGCAGCAGCCCAAGTACAGATGCAACCGTGAGCGTTCGGATTTTCCATGATCTTTTAATCAACATACGTATTCCTCCATTGCTAGATATAGTGTTATTGCTGTCCTTTTAAGCCTAAGGTGGCCACGCCTTCGTAACAATCGATTTACATGACTAATTCCTTACATGCAAATCATGTTATGTTCGCATGCACTGTTCGCTATGAACGGACGATTTCTCTGCGGCGCGAAAATTAGCACCAATTTCTCACCCTGCTCTCCTCCACTTCATATGCTATTGCAGCAATACGGAGGGAGGCCACATGGGATGGAATATAAAGGTTTTATTCTGCATCATTCCCGCTGTCCGTCCATTAACGGCAAGGGCTTTGACTTTTGGGTCGGGGCAGACGGGGGGATTTATGCCGCCCCGCTGCTGACAGATCCGGATTATATCCACGTCTGTCTCGAAGGGGATTTCGGGGCGGAAGACAGTGTTCCGCCGCTTCCGGGGCGCAAAGAGCAGTTGTTTGCAGCAGGTAAATTGATTCTGGAGCTGGCTGCCCGTTACCACATTTCCCCTTTGCTGGTGGAACCACACAGCAATTCTTGTCCCGGAGCATTTTTTCCATGGAATGAACTTGTGATTTATGCCTCTGATGGTTATCATTAACCTGAGGTGAGTAGTCGAAAATGGAAAGATTACAGAAAATATTGGCGCAAGCAGGTGTTGCGTCCAGACGCAAGTGTGAAGAAATGATTTTGGCCGGTAAAGTGGAAGTCAACGGGGAACTCGTAACTACGCTTGGCACGAAGGTGGACCCCGAACAAGATATTATTAAAGTTTCCGGGCGTTTGATCCGGGGAGAGAACAAGATTTACATTATGTTTAACAAGCCCAAAGGTGTCATTACAAGCGCATCTGATCCCAAGGGCCGCAAGGTGGTAACGGATTACCTGAAGGGCATTAATGAGCGCGTATACCCTGTAGGCCGCTTGGACTATGATACGGAAGGATTACTGCTGCTGACAAATGACGGCGAGTTTGCCAACTTGCTCACGCATCCGAAGCACCATGTACCGAAGACGTATTTGGCCACGGTCAAGGGTGTGCCGCATGGTACTGCACTGGACAAGCTGAAGGCAGGCATTAAGCTGGAGGACGGTATGACCGCTCCGGCGGAAGTCGAATACAAAGATGTGGATGAAGTCAACAAAGAAACCGTAATCAGCATTACGATTCATGAAGGGCGCAATCGTCAGGTACGGCGGATGTTTGAAGCAATTTCTCATCCTGTAATCCGTCTGAAGCGGATTTCCTTCGGGGATATTTTGCTGCAAAATCTCAAACGCGGCTCTTATCGCCACCTGACCAAAGATGAAATCAATCATTTGCAGCAAATGGCCAAGGCTGGAGCGCTAAAAGCAAATACGACACGCAAGGACACATAAAGTTCACATTTCCCCCTCCTAAAACTGTGACAATATTCGGTATAATGTTCATAGGATGTTCACACCTAACAACTAAAGTATGAGTTGCGTCACAGAAGGGGGCTTCGCGTGTGGGCAAAGCGAGAAAGCCGATTCAAATCGTAATTCTGTTTTTGATACTTTTGCTTGGAGGTTATGCAATCGGTTCCTCCGTATTCGGAGGAGACGGAAAACCCCGGGAGGGCGGAAGGGCGCCGTCCTTTGAACTGTTGGGACTAGACGGTTTGACCCATACGCTCGAAGAGTACAAGGGCAAATCGGTTGTGCTTAATTTTTGGGGCTCGTGGTGCGGCCCTTGTGTGAAGGAAATGCCTGCTCTGCAGGCACAGTGGGAGAAATGGAAAGATCAAGGTGTAGTGGTCGTGGGGGTTAACGTCGGCGAGGATCAGATGACAGTGGAGAATTTTGTTAAGCTTGTCGAAATTGATTTCCCGATTGTCATGGACACCGGACGGGATGCCGTCCGCAGCTATGGCGTATCCCCCTTGCCCACCACCTTCTTTATTGATAAGAAGGGCAAAGTGGACAGCATTCATATCGGACAGCTGGATCTGAACTCGCTGGAGTCCCAGATCGGAAAGCTGGTGAACGAATGAAGAAACGGACGCCGCTGATCAGCAATACCAAATGCGAATGCGGGCATCAGAATCCGGTAGGTACCGTTCTGTGCGAAGCCTGTGGCAAGCCGCTGGAGGAGAAGGGAAGTTCCTCGGTAGAGAATCTTGAAATGCGCTACGATGGAGTTGCCCGCCGTTCACAGCGTGTGAATCCCGGAGTGATCGACCGTGTGTGGAACTTTTTTTCCTCTGTCAAAATAGCGATTTACCTGATTGTGCTGACGCTGCTGGGCTCCATGCTGGGTACGATTTTCCCGCAGGAGAGCACTTTTCTGAACATTGATGCCTCAACGTATTACAAAGAAACGTACGGAACAGCCGGGAATATTTATTATAGACTCGGCCTTTCGCACACCTATGAATCCTGGTGGTTCGTAACCCTGCTGGTAATGATCGGAGCTTCACTGGTGATCTGCAGCCTGGACCGTGTACTTCCGCTGTACAAGGCGCTGACCCGCCAGAAGATCCGCAAGCACCGGCAGTTTCTGACCCGCCAAAAGGCTGTTCTGGTCACTGGTGTACAGGAAGACCCGGAGACTTGGGTGGCCGGAATTGTAGAGCCGCTTAAGAAAAAAGGCTACCGTGTAAGGACAGAGGGTGGCGCTCTGCTGGCAGAGAAGCACCGTTTCAGCCGCTGGGGACCCTATGTTATACATATCGGCCTGATTATTTTTTTGCTTGCCGTACTGGCGAGAGGACTGCCGGGGCTGAATATGGATCAGCATCTCGCTTTTCCGCAAGGGGAAATGACTAGGATTCCGGATACCACTTATTATTTACTCAATGAGAAGTTTACAGTGGAATTTTACTCGGAAGCAGAAATGCCTGAGGAATTCCGCGGTAGGAAAGTGCTGCCGAAGCTGTATGAGACAAAGGCTAAGCTTTATGAATGCACCGCCGATTGTGTCGATCCTTCGAAGGAGCCGCAGCTCGCAGAGGTGACCTCCCATGATATCCGTGTGAATTCACCGCTCAGCTACAAAGGTTTGAAAGCGTATCAGTTTGATTATGACCTGACCCCTGTACTGCGCTCTGTACAGCCTGAGCTGGTGAATTCAGCTACGGGTGAGGCATTCGGCAAGTTCAAGCTGGAGATGAAGAACTCTCAGCGCACCTTTCAGGTCGGTCCCTACACCCTGGAGCTGAAAGAGAAATATATGGATTTCGGTCTGAACGAGGAGGGGCAGCCGGTATCCAAATCGCCAAATCCGAATGCGCCTGCATTCCTTTTTCTGATTACGGGGCCGGACCTGCCGGCGGAAGGGCAGCAATATTTCTATTTTCCGAAGGCGATTGACAAGGATCAGTTCCAGCAGCAGACGATCAACGATAAGCTGGGAGGCGGCAGCCGGTTTCTGGAGCTTGAAGTGAAGAGCATGAGCGATGTTGATTTTGCAGAGTCCACCTCCTTCCTCAATGTGCGTGTGGACCGTGCAATGCCCTTTGTCTGGATCGGTGCCGGGATCGTAATGCTTGGGCTCGTGCTTGGCTTCTACTGGCAGCATAGACGCATCTGGCTGGCGCTGGAGAACGGAGAACTTGTACTGGGTGGCCATACGAACAAGAATTGGTTCGGCTTCCGCCGTGAGATCGTTTCTATTCTGAAGAAGATAGACATGACAGTCGATGAAAAATCATTGGACAACGGAGGAGGCATGGCATGAGCTTGCTCGATTTCAGCAGTGATGTCTTTATCATCGCATTTTTCTTATACAGCGGTGCGTTTATGTTGTTCACAATCGCTATTATGGGGCGCAGGTGGTCCGGCAGAAAACCGGAAGAGCATACCGCGCGCTGGGGCAGAATTGCGTTTATAATTTCCTCTTTGGGCCTCATTTGCCACATGGCTTATTTCATCACCCGCTGGATGGGATCGGGTCATATTCCGGTCAGCAATATGTATGAGTTCATGACCTTTTTATCCATGATGGTGATGGTTGCCTTCACAGTAATCTTCGCCATCTACCGCAAGATCATTCTCGGCGTCTTTGCGGTACCGATCTCCATCATCGTTATGGCTTATGCGGCAGTATTTCCGCAGGAGGTTCAGCCGCTGATACCTTCATTGAAATCCATCTACCTGAACATTCATGTTACCCTGGCTGCCTTGGGCGAATCATTCTTCGCAGTCGGCTTCGCAGCCGGTCTGATGTATCTGCTGCGCACAGTGAATTTCGACAGCGCGGAGCGGAGCGACCGCAAGCAGCAGCGGCTGGTCGAATTTACTCTCTTTTCGATCATTGTTATAATAGGGTTTCTCGGGAGCGTCTTTGCTTTTCGCGGCGCCGGATACGAAACTGTTTTCGTTCGTTCCAACGTTACGATTGACAGCCCCGGGCAGGAAGATAGTACAATAGAAAGAGTGAGCTATAAAATGCCGCCGATTGTGGCGCCGTATCATAGCGAAATTGAGCAATTCCAGTCGTTTCTTGGCATGAAGGAGCCTCTCTTCGAAGCGCCTTCATGGATGAATGGTGTCAATGCGGGACGGAAATTCAACACGGTTATCTGGTCGCTGATCTCAGGCGCGCTTATCTATGGACTCCTGCGCCTCATTGTCCGCAAGCCGCTAGGCAAGGCCATACACCCGGTACTGGACGGAATCGCTGAGAATGATCTCGACGAAATTACGTACAGGGCTATAGCCATTGGATTCCCGATTTTTACACTGGGTGCGCTGATATTTGCCATGATCTGGGCTCAAGTAGCCTGGGGCAGATTCTGGGGCTGGGATCCCAAAGAAGTGTGGGCTCTCGTCACCTGGCTGTTCTACAGCGCCTATCTCCATTTGCGGCTGGCCCGCGGATGGCAAGGGCGCAAATCCGCGTGGCTCGCCGTACTCGGCTTTCTGGTCGTAATGTTCACCTTGGTGGGCGTTAATCTGGTCATCGCCGGGCTTCATTCTTATGCGGGGACGGACTGAGCAACTTTGTTTACTAACGCAGCACTTGGTTTTAAGATAACGTTCTACTGTATTTGATGAAGGGGTTGTTGTGAAATGGCAGAGCATTTGAATAGAATTCTGGTGGTGGATGACGAAGAGCGCATTCGCCGCCTGCTAAAGATGTACCTTGAAAAAGAAGGCTACGAAATCGACGAAGCGGAAGACGGCGAAATTGCTCTGCGCAAAGCAACGGCCAATGATTACGGCCTTATTTTGCTGGATGTCATGCTGCCGGGCATCGATGGGATTGAAGTGCTGACGAGACTCCGAGGGGTCAAATCTACTCCTGTTCTGATGCTGACCGCCAAGGGCGAGGAAATCAACCGGGTTCAGGGCTTTGAAATGGGTGCAGACGATTATGTGGTTAAACCGTTCAGCCCGCGAGAAGTGATCTATCGGGTCAAGGCCATTATGCGCCGTTCTTCGGCAACGGCCTTTTTATCCAAAGAGAGCAATTCCAGCAACAATATCGTTTTCCCGCATCTTATTATTGAGCATGATGCACACCGGGTAACTGCAGGCGGCCAGGAAGTAAGCCTGACCCCGAAGGAATACGAGCTGCTGCATTATTTGGCTATCTCGCCGGACAAGGTATTCTCGCGCGAAGAGCTGCTTAAGGATGTGTGGAATTACGAGTTTTTCGGAGATTTACGTACAGTGGATACCCATGTCAAACGGCTTCGCGAGAAACTGAATAAAGTTTCACCGGAATCAGCAGCGATGATCACCACAGTATGGGGCGTAGGCTACAAGCTCGAGGTACCTAAATAAGTGAATTTCTGGAGAAGTCTTGTCGGCAAGCTGTGGATCACGATCATCTGTCTGGTTGCTGTCGTGCTCATTACGGTGGGGCTGTCTCTGCTGCCTTATATCGACAGCAACTTCGCCAATTCCGGGGCGATTAAACGTTTGTTCATGTATGCCTGTATGATCGGGTTCTCGTTGACGACATTTTTTGCCTTGTTTTTATTTACTAAGATTACCCAGCCGATGCAGCAGGTCATTGAAGCGGCCAACAATATCCGCAAGGGTGAATACGGGACAAGGCTGACACTTGTGACGAGCGACGAAATTGGTCAATTGGCCACTTCATTCAACCATATGGCTGAAGAGCTGGAGGAGAATATCCGCAGTTTGAACCACGAGAAGGGCCATCTGTCGAGTGTTCTGCGCAGTATGAGTGATGCCGTCATCACGTTTGACATCGAAGGCCGGATTATATTGACCAACCCGCACGGCCAAAAACTGCTTCAGGCCTGGAAGGATTTAGACCACGAGCAGGAAAGCGATTCTGAGCTTGATCCTGATGCGGTTGCTTCAGGCGATGTACCGCCGCCGCTACGCCCGCTGTTCTTTAGCACGCTGAGACAGGGAAGCGACGAGCGTTCTAATGTGCATGTCCGCCAGGGAGTCTGGTCGGTTCATATGGCTCCGCTCTATTCAGAAGGGAATATCCGCGGCGCTGTAGCGGTTCTGCGTGATGTGACTGAAGAGGTGCGCCTGGAGAAAATGCGCACGGACTTTGTGGCCAACGTATCGCATGAAATCCGCACACCGCTCTCGATGATGCAGGGCTACAGCGAGGCGCTGCTGGATGGCATGGCCTCCTCGCCGGAGGAGAGCAGCGAGCTGGTGCAGGTTATCCATGACGAATCGCTGCGTATGGGACGGCTGGTTAAGGATTTGCTGGATCTTGCCCGCATGGAGGCAGGACATACGGATATGGCCAAGGCGCAGGTGGATATGGATGAGCTGCTGGAACGCATATACCGCAAGTTTTCCGTACGGGCCAAGGAACGGGAGATTCATCTGGAGCTGACCAAGTCTGGCGATATACCGCTCCTTAAGGCTGCTGACGAAGATAAGCTGGAGCAGGTTCTGACAAATCTGCTGGACAATGCATTCCGCCATACACCCGCAGGGAAGCACATTACCATTGTTACCAGCACAGTGATTCTGGAGGGCCGCCGTTACCTGGGGATTGAAGTCCGGGATGAAGGAGTCGGCATTGCGCCGGAGGATCTTCCTTATATTTTCGAACGTTTCTACAAGGCAGATAAAGCGCGTGTCCGGGGGGAATCCGGGGGAACGGGATTGGGACTGGCGATCGTTAAAAATATCGTCGAGTCGCATCAAGGGCAAATTACCGCGTACAGCAAGCTTGGCGAGGGGACAACCTTTACGCTGCGGCTTCCTGTCGAAAAACAGTAAACGCTTGACCCAGCATGACAGCGCCTCTGACAGCAGAGGTGCTTTTTGTTGAAACTAGCACTTTAATCTTGTTCATCGTGGAACATCTTGCAGCAAATCAAGGAGGCATCTATCATGATTTTATCGTTGGACCAAGGCACGACCAGCTCACGGGCGATTATGTTTGATCTGGAAGCGGGCATGCTCTCCCAGGGTCAGTATGATATTAAACAATCTTTCCCCCGTCCAGGCTGGGTTGAGCATGACCCGGAGCAAATCTGGGAAAGCCAGCTTGCCGCAGCCAGAGATGCTATCAGCGGAAGCCGGGTCCCGGCTGCGGAGATTTTGGCCATCGGCATCACTAATCAGCGGGAAACTGCGCTCATTTGGGACAGGGTTACAGGTGTGCCTATTTATCCGGCCATTGTCTGGCAGGACCGGCGCACGGCGGAGCAGTGTGAGGACATTAAGCGGCAAGGTCTTGCCGCTGAAATTGCCGAGAAGACTGGACTTGTCGTCGATGCCTATTTCTCGGCAACAAAGCTGGCCTGGATTCTGGACCATGTACCGGGTTCAAGGGAACGTGCCGAGCGGGGAGAACTGCTTGCCGGAACCATTGACAGCTGGCTGATCTGGAAGCTCACCGGAGGTGCTGTGCACGCCACGGACGTGACCAATGCTTCACGTACGATGCTGTTTAATCTGCATGAGCGCAGATGGGATGAGCGGCTTATCAAAGTTCTGCGCATCCCCCGCGCCATTCTCCCGGAGGTGCGGATGTCCGGTGGAGAATTCGGCGTAGCTCAGGCACAGTGGTTCGGTGCGGAAATTCCTATCCGCTCTGTCCTTGGCGATCAGCAGGCCGCATTGTTCGGCCATACCTGTCTGGATGCCGGCAGCGCCAAAAATACATACGGCACAGGCTGCTTTATTCTGATGAATACAGGTACGGAAGCAGTCGTCTCCACTCATGGGCTGCTGACCACAGTAGCCTGGGGTATGGGCGATGAATTGTATTATGCGCTCGAAGGCAGTGTCTTTGTGGCCGGTGCAGCCGTCCAGTGGCTGGAGGAAGGACTGGGGCTGATTACCGGCCCCTCAGACTCGGAGGACAAAGCAAGGGAAGTGGAGGACAGCGAGGGTGTCGTGGTCGTACCGGCCTTCACCGGCCTGGGGGCGCCTTATTGGGATATGTACGCCCGCGGCGCGGTGTTCGGACTGACCCGGGGGACTAGGGCAGGTCACCTGGTGCGGGCCACGCTGGAGTCGCTGGCTTTCCAGTCCCGGGATGTGATTGGGGCGATGGAAAAAGACGCCGGCATGCCGCTAACCGGACTGCGCGTGGATGGCGGCGCTGTCCGCAATGATCTGCTGATGCAGTTTCAATCAGATATTCTAGGCAGTGAGGTGACCCGCACTACCTATGCGGAGACGACGGCTCTGGGTGCAGCGCTGCTGGCCGGACTCACCTCAGGGATTTGGTCAAGAGAAGAGCTGGAGAGCTTCAACAAGGCCGAGAAGGTGTTCTCGCCGCTGATGGAGCAGGAGGAACGGGAACGCCGCTATGGCGCCTGGAAAGATGCTGTAGCGCGTACCATGGGCTGGGAGAAGCATGAGGGGCGTCAGTAAGCAGGAATGTATTCATGTACCGATTTGGAAACGAGGTTCACGATCACCCTATCACGCAAACGGCGCTCAAGAAGAGTAGATTCTTCTTGAGCGCCGTATTTGTTCTGGCGGGCTTTAGCATTCCTATTTATAACTTTTGATTTACCGGCAAGACACAGGACCTGTGAAATATTGAAACTCGCCCATAATGGCAAAGCCGACGCTCAGGTAGAGGTCCAGAGCATAGGCATTCTCAGTGACGACGCCCAGCCGTATATGCGTATCGGGTTCCTGCAGCAGCAGGTCTTCCACTGCTGCTGCAAGGATATCGCGGCCCAGGCCTTTTCCCTGGCAAGACGGAAGGACGCAGAAATCGTGGATAACCGCTGTCCGGGAGTCAACTTTATTAACTCTTATCAGTCCAACCGGCATCTGATTATTCTTGGCAATATAGGTGATGCGCCCAGGCTGACGGGTATGGGCCCAATAATCCCTTGTCCATGATTCTGAATCACCGAAAGCCTGCGATGAACAGATCACCGAAAATTCATAATCATCCGGCTGCTCTACTTGTAACATTAGTTCCGGGTAACGGGGCTCACGGGCGTGGTACTGCTTGAGACTCAGAGAATACTCGGAGCTGGTCAAGTTTGCTGCGAACTGTGCCGCGCAACCAGCTCCTGAAAGAGAGCCCGAAGGGATGCGGTAACGGAGTGTTTGGATACCTTGAACTTCCATCTCTTGCCTCGCGAGATCCAGCAGTCTGCGGAACACCTGCTGCCGCCGGTATTCGGGATGCACCATCCCATTGATGTTGGCTTGTGTTCCGTCCGACGTATACCAGCTCAGAAAACCGATTAACTGTTCCCCGGCATGGCAGAGGAAAGCAGCATCACCGTTCTCAGGTCCCAGACTCTCAACGCCAACTCTCAGATTGCTCCCATCGGAATTTTTGCAGAGCAGCTCCAGCGACTTCACAGCCGCAATAGATCTCTCCGAGAAATCAGTCATTTTCTTAATTACATGTTCTCCCATAACTGTTGCTACACTTCAACCGCGGAAATGATCTCTAAATTCTCAAGACCAGCCTTGCGGCCCAGCCGGGCCAGCTGCATTTTAAGGATCGGATTGTTTTCCAGCGTCAGCTTGACCTTCACAAATCCGTCGCTCTTGAACATCACGAAGCAGCTTTCCAGCAGAGGCACCACATCTGGAGCGGTTACATTCAACTTTATACAATCAATTTTTAGTTCATAGTCGGCTGGGTTAATAGGATTCATCGTTTGCTGATAAGCTTGGATGGACCGGAGACCGTCCTCTTCAGAGAAGGTGCCTTCCAATTCGATTTCGATTACTTTCTGTTCCACATCTGTCTTTAAAATAAATTTCCCCATCTGTACATCTCTCCCGTTAGTGGATTGCTGAACATGAGGGGGCAGCTAAGCTTGCCTCTGTGGTCCTCATGTATATCTGTTCATATAGATAACCATGAATATCATGTATATGCAATAATAAAGTCGAAATATGTATTAATTTGTCGCAAAAGATCAAATGAAACCCGGTGACAAAAGCGGTTGCTAGCGCACTATATAGTGATTTTTAACCATATTTCAATCAAAAAAACCTCTTCAGGATTCAGCTGATAATCAGCCATAATCCATAAAGAGGTCTCGGAGCAGGATACGCTTAATCTAGAACTTGAAGATGTGAATGGTCTTTTGCAGCTGGAATACGGATTGCGTCATTTTATCTGTCTCTTCGGCTACGGATTGCAGGGCATTAATTTGCTCATTCATGGCTGCGGATACCTCTTCGGTTCCGGCTGCCGTCTGCTGGGTAATCGCGGAAATATTCTCAATGGCGCTGGAGATTTTGAGTGCACTTTCCAGCATGAGATCACTTTCAGCAGAGAAGGAGGCGATTTGCTCGGTTATGTACTGAACACTTTGCACAATTTGCGCGAAAATATGAGCGGTCTCGGTGATCATCTCATTCTGAACCTGCACGACCTCTTCGTTGATGGCAATATTGTCGATTGCCTGCTTGATGTCGGCTTCGATACTGCGTACCAGCCCGAATACTTCCTTAGTAGAAGCGGTGGATTCCTCGGCAAGCTTGCGGACTTCCTGGGCTACCACGGCGAACCCCCGGCCATGCTCGCCTGCGCGCGCGGCTTCAATGGATGCGTTCAGCGACAGCAGGTTGGTCTGCTCGGCAATTTCGGTGATGGTCTTCGTAATCATGGTAATGCCCCGGGCATTTTGTGAAAGGGCATCAATCGTATCGGCCACCTTTTGCGTAGCCTGAATATTCTTGCGCATACCTTCTGCCTGAGTGTCAACGGACACACGTCCTTTTTCGACGAGCTCCAGCGTATGTATAGAACGTTTATTCATTTCTTTAGTTGAGCTTGTGTAGTTAGAAACTTTGGTTTCTATATCTTTGATGGATTCCGTCATATCTGCAATATCCACGGATATCTCATTGGCGCCGAGGGCCAGCTCGTTGGAAGAAGAGGCAACCTGAGCCATGACAATCTTGAGATTCTGGTTCTTGTCTTCAATACCCCGGCTCGCGTCCATTACCTGGCGGGTAATTCCCGAAGCTTCCGTCAGAATCTTCTTCAGCTTCTCGATCATCGTGTTGAACGAGCGGCTGATGTCGCCCATGGCCCCGCTTTCGTCCGCACGGCTTGTGAAATCTCCTTTGGCGATCGTGTGCGTCACATTGGAAATGTCGTCAAATGAAGATGTAAGCGTTCTCTCAATAAATCGTGAAAGAGGATAAGTCAGCGCTGACAGCACCACAACAAGAATAATTCCGATCAAGATCTTGCCCATGATCAATAAAGTAATCAGAACAGGAACTGCGAATAATGCGGCAATCAGATAACAACCGGCAACTATTCTCTGTTTTAACGGAAGCTTGTTCATCCAGTCCATAATAACTAATTCCCCCTAATAAATATGTTGTGTATTGTAATATTATAGGTGATTATAGGAGGTTTGGTCTATTGTAAGAACTGACATAAATTTAAGACAGGAATAATCTAAAAAATGCTGCAGGTTATCTAAAAAATGACTCCTATATTTTTGTGGATGCTGAAATTATGATTATAAATGATTACGCTTTCAATCGCTATATAACAATTGCCTAAGGAGGTTCTGTTCGAAAGGGAAATTTGTATTCGATTTCAGTGCTCACTACTTTTGAAGGAGGCAATATGAAATGTTGAAACGCGCAATTTCCTCGGCCACCGCTATACTTCTTTTGTGGTCAACATTTGCAGGAGCAGCACCTGCAACTTCCTATGCAGCAGCGTCAACTACGGAAGCCCTGGTTCCCTATTATAAAGCCTCACTGCCTGTGGATACCCGAGTGGCAGACTTGCTGGGACGGATGTCTCTGGATGAGAAAATCGGGCAAATGGTGCAGGCGGAGCGTGCATCCGTCACGCCGGAAGATGTCAAGAAGTATCACTTAGGTTCGGTTCTCAGTGGCGGGGGTTCTTTCCCGAACGGTAAGCAATTAGACAGTACTCGTGAGAAGTGGGAGGCACTGGTGGATTCCTATCAAGCAGGTGCCTTATCAACACCACTGGGTATCCCGCTTCTCTATGGGGTTGATGCGGTACATGGTCAGAACAATATCATGGGTGCGACCTTATTCCCACATAATATAGGTTTAGGAGCCACAAGAAATACAGAACTTGTCGAACAAATTGGGATCGCAACCGCACAGGAGGCTAAAGCGTCTGGAACGAATTGGATCTTTGGTCCTACCATCGCTGATCCGCAACATATAAATTGGGGCCGGACGTATGAAGGCTTCAGTGACAACCAGTCCCTTGTAGCTGAAATGGCCTCTGCGTACATAAAGGGACTGCAGGGAAAAACCATTGGCGAGTTGAAGAATAGTGATCGGGTGATCGCCTCCGCAAAACATTTTCTTGGAGAAGGGTTAACGGATAATGGAGTGAATCAGGGCGATATCACCGGGATGACTGAGCAGGAAGTGCTCGACCTGAATCTGCCTATGTACAAAAAGGCTATAGAAGCTGGGGCAAGGACGGTAATGGCTTCCTATAACAGTATCCAAGGATTGAAGATGCACGCGAACAAACGTATTCTCACCGATGCGCTGAAGGGTACAGGCGAGGGCCAGCTTGGCTTCACGGGCTTTGTTATTACGGACTATAATGCCGTGCAGCAAATCAACAAGGATTGGGATGGAAATGCTGTCAGTGGATTGAAGAACCAGATTAAAGTAGCTGTGAATGCCGGCGTTGACATGTTGATGATGCCAGCCGATTGGAAAGTAACCATCACTCACCTGAAGGCACTTGTAGAGGATGGATCAATTAGTCAAAGCCGTATAGATGACGCAGTAACGCGTATTTTGCGCGTTAAGTTCGAGTCAGGTGCATTTGAGCATCCGATGACGGATCAGAGTCTTGAGACTACCTTCGGCTCTAAATCACACCGTGCGCTTGCCCAGAAGGCAGTGCGCGAATCCCTCGTTCTCCTGAAGAACGATAAGGTAAATGGTCAGCCGATCCTTTCCCGGCTTAAGAATATGAACAAGATTTTTGTCGCAGGAAAAAGTGCGGATGATATCGGCATACAGTCGGGTGGCTGGTCCATCAGCTGGCAGGGTCTATCCGGAAAAATTACGGAAGGAACCACGATCCTTCAGGGGATTAAGAACACAGCTGGTGAATCAAAGAAGGTAACCTATAACAAACATGGCCGTGGCGCAGCGGGCAATGATGTCGCGATTGCTGTTATCGGTGAAAAGCCGTACGCCGAATCAAATGGTGATGGCCTGAACAGTCTCAAATTGGATAAGGAAGATATTGCTACGTTAAATAATATCCGCAAATCTGGGGTTCCGACGATTGTTGTCCTCGTATCCGGAAGACCTTTGATCATAAATGATCAATTGGAGGATATTGCAGGGCTGGTTGAAGCTTGGCTGCCGGGAACGGAGGGGCAGGGAGTAGCTGATGTCCTTTTCGGTGATTACGAATTCACAGGTAAACTACCGATTCGTTGGCCTTTCTACACAGAGGCATACTCGGCTTTGAAGGCAGGCACCTCGAATTTAGAACAGCAATATATTCTGTTTGATTATGGGTATGGATTGACTAAAAACGAACCAACACCTGTTTTACCCGCTCTTCCGCAAAAACCGGGCAACGCTCTCTACGCGAAAGTAGAGGCGGAGAGCTTCATACAACAGCAAGGGATACAGTTAGAGGGCACTGCTGATGTGGGTGGAGGCCAAAATATTAGCTACGCAGATGCAGGGGACTGGATGGAATATCTGATCGACGTCCCAACAGATGGAGTGTTTGATATAGATTTCCGCCATGCCGGTGAAGGTGATAATACCGGATTTAACATTCTAAATGAGTCAGGCGTGAAACTCGGTGAGTTATCCGTAAACCGCACAGGAGCCTGGCAGAACTGGAAGACGACTACAGTTCATGACATTGCCCTTACAGCAGGTGTTCAGAAGATTAAGTTAGTGCTTAAGGCGGGCGGACTAAACTTAAACTGGTTTGGTTCCAAAGGCTTCTCACCCGCAGCGCCAGAAATTGATAGTGGGGGAATTGTAACCCCGGCACCGGTCATACAGGCGAACGCAGTAGAGAACTGGGTGACCACTGAACGGGATTCCGGGGATATGGGATGGTATTACGATCCTCGTTGGCAGGATGGCGACAAGAAGCTTGAACAGCAAGCTAATATCGACTTAACTGAGGTTGGAACGGCTGTTGACCCTAAAGTTACAACGATTACTATTGATCCAAACAAAGAATATCAGTCGATGATGGGGATTGGAACATCGATGGAAGAATCGACTGTTTACAATCTGCTCAAGATGTCACCAGCGAAACAGGACGAATTACTGAAGAAGCTAGTTAGCAAGACTGAAGGTATTGGCATGAGTATGATGCGCGTTACGATTGGTTCGGCTGACTTTACAGCACAGAAGTTTTATTCCTATGATGATATGCCAAAGGGTGAAACGGACACAAGCTTAAGTCATTTCTCAATTCAGAAGGATATTGACTTCGGTATTATTCCGGCATTGCAAAAAATGGTGGCGATCAATCCGGAACTCAAATTTTTTGCTTCACCATGGAGTCCTCCAGGCTGGATGAAGACCACTGACAGCATGGTTAAAGGGCAGGTTAAGGATGAATATCTGCCTGTACTCGCGGACTATTATGTCAAATTCATTCAAGAGTATAAGAAACAAGGGATTGTTATCGAAGCGATGACCTTACAGAACGAGCCGCTTCTTGAAATCGAATATCCCAGTACGAAAATGCCTTGGCAACAAGAAGCGGAGCTTGCCAAGCTGCTGAAGCAGAAGCTTACAGCAGCAGGACTGGACGTGAAGTTATGGATATTCGACCACAACCCGGGCGACACGATGTCTTATCCGGCTCCAATGCTGGCTGATTCTGAGAACTACGCAGCGATTGACGGAACTGCTTTCCATGATTACGGCGGCGATCTTGGGCTTATGTCTCAGCTGCATGATATGTACCCCGAGAAGAACGTTTACTTAACGGAACGTGCAGTATGGGGAACATTAGGTACGGATCGGATTGCACAGTATTTCAGAAATTGGGCAAGAAGCTATAATTCATGGGTCCTTATGCTTGATAGCGATGTCAACACCCACCAATGGGTTGGAACACCGGATCCGACGATGTTAATTCAGGATTCGTCGAACACCGATAATTATTGGCTGACGCCGGAGTATTACTTCGTGGGCCACTTCACGAAGTTTGTGAAACCAGGCTACACTCGAATCGACAGCAATTACGGTAATAAGGATAGTGTAACGAATGTATCCTTCATGAGTCCGGACAAGAAAACGATCGTTACGGTCGTTATTAACCAGACGGCATCAACACAAACGTTTAAGCTGGTGAGTGACGGAACACAAATTGCGGCAACACTAGCCCCCAAGTCAGTAGCCACTTACCGTTGGAACCGTGACGTTCAAACGGTACCTGGGGAGGAGAAAGTGCTAAGTCTTACTCCGGATGTTTTGGATTATGACGTGAGCGGCAAAGAAGTAACGTTGAATCTTAGCGGAGGCACCTTTAATAGCTTCAATGTAAATGACATTTCATTATCTGGTGAGGCAACGGATAAGGGTGTGACAGTAACCTCTGTTACCTACGCTACTTACAACCCGGATAAGGTTAAAGTAAAACTCGCATGGGATGGAACGCCTTATTATAATGATGTGAACCTGACCCTAAATGTACCGGCTACCGCCTATTCTGATTCTACTGATGGTAAGCCGCTTTCAGCGCATGTGAAGCTGAAAGGGACTGCAAGGCAGACACCGGCTACACCAATACCAGGGACCGTCAGCGCGGATGTTTACTATCAGTTCTCAGGAGTGAATTTTACGGAGGGATGGAAATTTACAGACATAGGAGCTGGGGACTGGGTAGACTTTAAGATTAATGTTCCGAGAGCCGGCAAATATGCATTTACGTTAAATGCTGTAGTTCCAAGTGGTGGAGGCAGTGCTTTCCAGATGAAATCTGATCATACAACGCTCGCCACATTTAACATTCCTTCCGGACCTAATAATTGGAATCTCATACGTACTTCGGCGGATTTGGAAGCAGGGGAGCAGATCATTAGAATTCTCGGCAGTGTGGGCACCTTTGAAATGCAGCATATTATCGTCGAAGAAGTCAGCCCTCATTCCGTGGACGGGGACGGTATCTTGAAAGTGGAAGCGGAGAGTTTCGTAAAAGCAGGTCAGAACGTGATCCAAGTAGGAGATCCAATTACAAACCTCGGTTATACAACTGCGGGAACCTATATGGATTACTTAGTTACAGTACCGAAGTCCAGCAACTACAAAATTAAATATAATTATGCGACTCCACAAGGCGGAGTTTCCGTATCGCTGCAGACGAATGGTCAAACAACCGGTACCACAAGCTTGCCAAGTACTGGTGGCTGGGTTGTCTATTCTGAAGCGGCTTCGATCCTTCCTTTAACAGCAGGCACGCAGACCATTCGGCTTGTCATTAATGGCGACGGAGTAAATTTGGACCGGTTCCAGCTTGAGCCAACGGATTCCGCTCCGGCGCCAGTTTTTAAAATGGCTGCAGCGCCTCATGTCTTGTATGAAGATAGTCAAAGGGATGACGAGCAAATCGTAAAGCTCAATACGAATATCGTTGACGGGAAAATCCACTACACAACAGACGGTACACTTCCAACAAAGGACAGCACATTATATACGGGTCCTGTCTCTGTAACACCGGCGAAAGTCCTTCGGGCTATTGTCGTAAAAGCGGGGATGGATGACAGTTATGTCTCCTTCTATGCAGCAGCAGCGGCATCACCGCAAGCAAGTCCAGGTGCGGGAAGCTATAACAACCTGGTCAATGTGAATCTAACAAGTAGAACCAAAGGAGCAACTATTTATTATACTACCGATGGTACCGTACCGACGACTACAAGCCTCTTATATCAGGGACCGCTTACGGTTACTTCCGATACGACGATCAAAGCAGTTTCTATTAAAGACAGCTTGAATCATAGCGCTGTCGGTGAATTCACTTTCAATATTACTAATAATCCAAATCCGAATCCAGGGACGAACCCAGTAACAAATCCCGTAACAACCCCAGGGACTACCCCGGTTGATAATGGGCAAAAGGCGATGATCAAAGCTCCGAAGCCTGTAGTAAATCCTAACACAGGCCGCGCAACAACAACGATAGCAAGTGCAGATTTGAAAGCAGCGCTACAAGCTGCGAAGCCAGTCAAAGGAGTCCCAACGGTCTTTATAGAAGTTGAGGAATTAGCAGGACAAAAGGGATACGAAATACTTCTTCCTGTTGAGAATCTGACGACGGGGACTTTAACCTCGAAGCTGGAAATTGTTACGGCCATTGGGAAGATAGTCGTGCCAAGTAACATGCTAAGCAGAACCGTTGCGAGTGGTGTAGACAACATTGGATTAACGATTGCAGTAGCGGATATTACTGAGGATGGGGTAAAAGCAAAAATTGGGCAACATCCCGTAATCGGGCTGACCTTACGAGCCGGTAATCAGGTCATTGAATGGAATAATCCGAAAGCACCGGTAACGGTGTCTATTCCTTACACGCCTTCGGCAACGGAATTGGCCCATAAGGAGCAAATCACTGTCTGGTATATCGATGGACAAGGAAATCTAATATCGGTTCCAAGCGGTCGTTACGATGAAAAAACCGGAATGGTTAGTTTCACCACGACACATTTCGGCACATATGCTGTAGCGTATGTTAATAAATCTTTTACAGATATCAGTAAGCACGGGTGGGCAAAGCAGGCAATCGAGGTTCTGGCGTCCAAGGGAGTGATACAGGGCACATCAGATACGACATTTGCCCCTAATGCAAAGATTAAAAGAGCCGACTTTATCGTATTATTAGTCAAAGCACTTGGACTTACAGAAGTAGCAGGTGATAACTTTGCCGATGTTAAATCCACGGCTTATTATGCAGAGGCTATTGGCATAGCTAAGAAGCTCGGGATTGTCCAAGGAAAAGGCGGCAATGTCTTCGAACCGGAAGCAAACATCACGAGACAAGAAATGATGGCATTGGCCACCCGGGCATTGGGTGCTGCACAGATTCATTTGGAACAGGGATCAGCAGCGGACTTAACGCGATTTGATGATATTACGAAGATCGCCCCCTTTGCGGTTGAAGACATAGCAACGCTGGTCAAGAATGGAATCGTGTCTGGTAACGGGACCCTTGTGAATCCGCTTGGGACTGCAACCCGTGCTGAAGCATCAGTTATGATTTATAAGATGTATAATTTGCAATAACTAAGTGCTGTTGTAGTTGAATGAAGAGAAGGAGCTGGCCCAAAAGTAGATTTTCTACGAGCGGAGAGAGACCACTTTCATTCTCAAAACCGTAAAAGTCAACAGAGCAGCGATTCC
Source organism: Paenibacillus paludis (assembly GCF_042610515.1). NCBI lineage: Bacteria > Bacillati > Bacillota > Bacilli > Caryophanales > Paenibacillaceae > Paenibacillus > Paenibacillus paludis. Next base: position 64,331 of record NZ_JBGJZP010000002.1, on the reverse strand, counting down.
CGTGTTATTGGAGGATCGCTGCTCTGCGTTTTTGGTCCTTTGCGGCTTGCTTCAGTAGATTGTGGCCAAGCAAAAGCCACCGACCTCAAACGTTACTTTTTCCGTGCCACGAAGCAGAAAGTACCGGAAGCCCCGGTTATTTTTTAGTTGGTCAAATACACTTTCGAGTTCCGTCATCGGGCTCACAGCCTAGCTCCATCACTTGTTTGAGTTTTTTAATGTTTATCTCAGAAGACTTGCTATAAAGATTGTAAGTGTGTTTCCCGCTTAAACAGCGGAGAGGACGGACTGATTGTGGAAAAGCGGCAGCGGTCGCCTTGGTCTCCGGATTTTCACCGCTAAGGGAAATGGAAAAAATCTGGAGAGCACAGCGATTGGAACAACGGTCCGTTCGCGGAGCGTCCACCCAAGTGCTGACGTTGATCCTGCTCAAAAAACGAGGTGTCCCAATCAGCCACTTCATGGCTTTGAGCTTCAGTTTGTAGGTTCAAGGTAACCGATCATTTTCTGGTACTGTGTTGGGGTCAGACCCGTCCATTTTTTGAAAGTAGTTCTGAAATGCCGCTCCTCCTGATACCCGACTTGCTTGGCAACTGTATATATTTTGTAGTTTTGCTTCAATAGCTCCTTCGCTTTTTCTACACGGAATTGATGCAAATAATCCAAAAAGTTAATCCCTAGTTCTTGCTTGAATAAAGAGCTTAAGTAGGTATTGGATACATAAGTTTCCTTAGCGACAGATTCCAGCGAGATACTGGTGTTGTACTTCTGAATAATCCAATCAAGTGCAGCTTGAACCGTTCGGTGAAGAGGCTTCTGCCGGGAGTCAATTTCAACGATGCTTTGAATAATTTTTTGCATAATGGTAGCCAGCTCTTCTAATGTCTCGATCGAGGGGACTTTCTCCACCCAGTTAATGAGGTCATCCTTCCATTCGAAGGCGGCATGATTACGTTCCTGTGAGAATTTTTGCAGCTCTAGAATGAAGATCGTGGCCCGCAGATTGACTTCCGTTTTATCATATTGAGAGGTGTTGCGGATATAATTCAGCCAATGGTCCAGATGATCTAACGCTTGTTCATAATTGTGATTTTCCAAGTTGAGCTTTATTTCTTTCTCCAGTTGCTGTAATTCTTCATTCTCCAAGATGGAGGTGTGAATCAGACCGCGCTGATTATATTCGGAAAAAAGAAATACCCCGCCTTTTCCTTTGTAAAACCGGCCTGCCATGGCTTCCATGGCTTCCGCGTACGCGCTATGTACTTCATCCAGAGATGGTTTTACGGAAGAGATGGCTATACTGATGGAAATTTTCAAGAAGGTCTCCATATTCTTTTGGAGTTCTTCCATCTTTTTCTTCAAAGAGGTATCAGTCTCATGATCAGGGATGTTGGCCAGCCATAATATTTCCTCTCCGTAGCTAATCGGTTCTATAAATCCATGGAATAGAGGCAGCAATGTCTCGGTCAGAATATTACTGGCTGCGTATCGAATCAATGCCATATCCCGTTTATATAGTTTGGAGTCATTCCGGTGGTCCGGGGTGTCAATCCGCAGCAATCCAATATGAATCTTTAAAGGTTTAAGTGAGATTCCCATCTCTTCTATGATTTTCTGCCTGTCTCCGAGAAGGAGCGGGGGATTCGCAAGCCACTGATTTAAAATTTGATTTTTAAGCAGCGGAATATTTTTTGTCCAATTCTGATTGAGCTGCTGCAGCGAGGAGCCTTCCCTTTGTTCCTTATCGATCTTTTCCTTCACACTAAGTATGGCTTGGAGAATATCTTCAGGTAAGCAGGGCTTTAACAAATACTCGCTTGCCCCATATCGGACAGCATCCCTCGCGTAATTAAAATCACTGTACCCCGTAAGCAGGATGGAATAGAAGGACAGCCCCTCCTCCTGCGCAGTCTGGATCAGTTCCAGTCCATTTATGTAAGGCATGCGAATATCTGTTAATAGTACATCCGGCTTCCTTTCTCTCATTAATGTCATAGCTTCTCGTCCATCCCTCGCTGCGCCCACAATCTCAATATCGTAAAAGGACCAATCGATCATCTGAATAATTCCTTGTCGGAATGATAATTCATCTTCGGCAATCAGCAACCTGAGCATCGTTTAGTTACCCCCTCTATGGATTCGGATTTGGATACGCGTACCTAGACCTAAGGTGCTTTCAATGTGAAATTCCGTAAGCTCAAAGGACAGATTCAACCTTTCGCGAATATTACTTAAGGCGAGGCCCGAGTGTCCAATGGAAGGAGTAACCGGTTTAGGATGACATAAAATTTGCTTTACCCGTTCTGGGGTCATGCCCTTCCCATTATCAACAACCTCCAGTACGATCCACGATTCCTCAGCATAACAGGCTACCGCAATCATTCCGCTTCCTTCTAAAGGTTCTATGGCATGAATGATGGCGTTTTCAACAAGGGGCTGCAATAATAATTTGGGGACTTGGAAATGACTGATCTCTTCATCCAGGGTGACGGAGAAATGAAATCTGGTAGTAAAGCGTTTCTTTTGCAAAAATAAATAATTCTCGATGAATTCAACCTCCTGATGAAGGGTGGTATTGTCTTGGCCGTTATTCAGACTTAACCTAAACACCTGGGACAAAGATTGAACCATTTCTGCAATATCCCGCTCATTCTTCTGCATCGCCGTCCAGCTTATCATATTTAAAGTGTTGTACAGGAAGTGAGGATTAATTTGCGATTGCAGCGTTTTAAGCTCTGCTTCTTTCTGTTTTAAGTGTGAAGTATATACATCATCGATTAGGGTTTTCACACGCTTAACCATCGTATCATACCAGTAACCCAGTTGGCCGATCTCATCATTCCCCGAAAAATTCACCCGCTGACTGAAGTCTCCAAGCTGCAGCTGCTTCATCGAGAGAATTAATGTTTTGACAGGGTTCGTAATGATTTTGGCGATTAACCAAGTACACAGTATCATTACCAGCGTAAACACTGCCATAATAAGAACAGTTATAGATTTGATATAATCGAGCTCTTTCAATAAATCCTTTTTATTCTGTATCACCAAAGAGTGCCAGCCTGTCAGCGGGGAAGTGGTCTGAGAGACAACCAAGTCATCTCTATCCAGCAGGTAGCTGAGCGCATCATCTTTTGAGAGTGCAGGTTCAGCAGATTGGAAATAGGGCAGATCACCAATATGTTCGCCCAAATTATCCAGCTCCGTAGAAGCCAGAATCACACCATCGTCATTGATAACCAGCTGATAGGCATTATTTTCTTTGCGGAAAAGATTATTGCTGAGTTGATCGGCATCGATCCCAATCATTAGCACACCGATTCGTTTATAGGTATTGAAATCCTTAAAGGGCTTGATCATCACGAGTTTATAATGTCTGTCTCCATGCAGCAGGTGATCCTCAGGGGACAACATATCCCATATAGGCTCACCGGCAGATTTCATAATGTTCTTGAAAAACCGGGTTTCTTGAAACTCGGCGAAGGAGGCAGCACTGGCAATGCCGGTTTGTGTAATGGCGAACGGCCCATTATCTTCTTGACCCGTAGACAAGCGATAAACAAGCAAGGATTGAAAGGATTCGCTTGAGACCATCAATGGGAGGAGGGATTTGTAGATTTGCTCTCTTACTTCGAGTGTATCACTGGTGGTCACCAAATGTTGTAAGGATGGATTAAGAAACAGGAAGTTACCTGTGCTAATAGTACCGCTGGTGATAAAATCAAGCTGGTTCGTAGTTTTGGCAGCCATGTGGCTTTGCGCTTGACGGATTTTATCGACGATTTCATTGGCGGCAATATAGTAGGAATAAAGGCCAGTTAAACCTACAGTAAGGATCAGTAGAGGGATAACCCAGATCAGTAGTTTATACTGCAGTGAAATGTCTCGATAACGCGTCACGATAGGTTTAATATTATCTCACCCTACTTTACATAGAATATCATCAGTATAACTACAAATAAGGTAATAATATATGTGCTGTTCCCTAAATTTTAGAAATAATAACTTCTCAAGAGGTGGGGAAGAGGATGAGGATGAAAAAGAAATACCGCGTACTATCCATACTGATCATAACCGGTTTGACAGCTGGCGCAATATTTAGTATTACGAATATGAATTCCAAGACACCTGTAATAAAAGTTGAGAATAATACAGAGACACCGGGGATTGTCACGTTGAAATTATTCACAGCCCTTGCTGACCGCGAGAATGGACAGGGGAAAATCGAACAGCAAATCATAGACGCTTATATGAAAGAACATAGAAATGTAAAAATAGAAGTCGAGGCATTGCAGGATGAGCCTTATAAATCAAAAGTTAAAATATACGCTACATCGAATGCTCTTCCGGATATTATTCAATCCTGGGGGCAGACCTCTTTTATCAAACCCTTAATTGATGCAGGTTTGTTGGCTAAGCTGAACGAGTCGGATTATACCTCCTACCATTTCGTCTCCGGCTCACTCGATGGATTTAAGCAGCACGGTGAATTATACGGGTTACCTAGAAATACCGACTTCTTTGTGATGTATTACAATCAAAAAATATTGGCCGACACCGGTATCTCGGTTCCTGGAACTACACAAGAATGGTTTAAGGTAAGCAAGATGCTAAGAGAGAAAGGCATTAATCCCATCACAACCAATGCCGTTGAAGGCTGGTCACTACCGATCTGGTTCGAGTACATCGCTCAGCGGCATACGGGTGATTTCAGCAAAATGGACGAGGTTCTCGCGGGCAAAGCAACCTTTACAGGCAATGAACAATTTCTTGCAGCGGCTAAAGAATTACAGCGGTTCCAGAAAGAGAAGACACTTGCGGACGGCTTCCTGACTGCGGATTACGGCGCAGCCCGCAACTTGTTTGGACAAGGTAAAGCGGCTTTCTTTTTGATGGGGAGCTGGGAATCCAGTCTTGCTACGGATGAGAATTTCTCGGAAGAATTCCGGAATAATGTTGCAGCTGCACCGTATCCCGCTTCTGACAGGGGCAAGCTGACGGATGTCGCAGCCTGGTTCGGCGGGGGATATTCGATCTCTGCCCATTCTAAGAATAAAGAGGAGGCTGTACAATTTTTGAAATACTTCTACGATCCAGAGAATTGGGCGAAGCTTATTTGGCAAAGTGGAGCAGGGATACCCGCTCAAAAATTCGAGCAATACCTGACTGGGGCAGAAAATAAGCTGCAAAAAGGACTGGTAGACATCTTTAGCTCCATTTCAACTTCCAGCGGGACCCCCCTCCAGGATCAAGGGAGTAATGAATTTAAAAATAAAGTAATGGAGGCCCATCAATCCTTAATGGATGGAAGATGCACTCCGGCAGAGTTTTTAAAGAAACTTGATGAAGCCGCTAAATTGAATCAGTAGCTGGAAGACGACTCACCCGACGACCCAATAGGACGGTTTCCAGTGCAGCCTTATATACTTTTATACGCAGTTCCTCTGGTGACCTGACGATCACATGGGGACCCAAGGACAACATGATTCGGCAAGCTGCTTCTATGACGTTAAACTCAGCTTCGACCTCCAGCCATGCAGAATCAGGAGATTCATCTATGGACAGCAATGTAACAAAGCGTTCCTGCCTTAAGGCTTGAAGGGAGGAAGATTTTAGCGTGAATTTGGCTTGATAACTGGGAAGAGCGGATTTGAACGATACTTTAGACAACTCCCAGTAACTCGTCAGCTCAAAATCGTCAGGTCGTGAATAAGCTTCCTCTAATATTTGGGCGGCAACGATTCTCGAAACCCGGTAGGTTCTGAACTGCTCCTCATGCTGCCCGATAACATACCATACCCCCCGTTTCGCCACCAAGCCCAGCAGTCCAATGATTCTGTTCTTTATTTCTCCATTGCGCAGATAAGAAATACTTACTTTCCGGTCTTCCCAAAGAGCTGCCTGTAAGGTTGAAAGAAAAGGGAAGCTTTCCTCGGATGAAAGCCATCCTTCACTGTCTATATGAATACGCTGGTTAAAATAGTTGGCGGAAGGGGATTTATTCCCTGAGGCAGCAGCCTCCAGCTTGCGCGATGCAATCGTGAAATCCTCATGAATACCAAGATCCTTCAAGATTGTCGAATCGGCAGAGAGCAGGAGAGCGCCTATTTCGTTGGGCTTCATTCCAGTTAGGGATGTGCGGTAGCCTTCGGTGAGCATCCAGCCCCCCTCCCGGCCTCGTTCTGCCAGCACGGGTATTCCGGAGGCACTAAGCGCCTCCATATCACGAAATATTGTCCGCTCGGACACCTCCAGGGTGCTGGCCAGCTCACGGGAGGTGACTTTGCCGCGGTTCTGCAGCAGAAGCAATATGGATAATAAACGGTCTGCTCTCATACGTCCTCCTCATAGGGAGTATCCCCCTATATAGATTGAACTTATAATTCTTCTATTTTGGGATTGGCCGTGACTACAGAGAATGTTTGGACTTCCGGCCGCTGTTAGGTTTGGATTTCCTGAATTTAACCGCGAATTGCGGTAGAAATCCAAACCTAAAGGCGGACGCTGTCGCTCCTGCAGTTCCAAAATTCCCCTCCGCCACTTTTCCCTACATGTAATTCTCATGTTCAATCTATATAATTTCAATCTTTTTTCATTTTATCATATATATATGTCAGTTGATGTCATATATAGAGTTTATGATGAGTATAGCAAGCAGAAGAACCAATGATACTAAGATCAACAAAGAAGAGAGGAGCGGTAGTATGACAAATCTGCAAGGGAAAGTGGCACTGGTTACCGGAGGAAGCAGGGGAGCTGGCAGGGGGATAGCTTTGGAGCTGGCAAAGGCAGGTGCGTATGTGTATATCACAGGCAGATGCACGGGGCTTTCCCAAGAAGGAAGGCGTAAAGGGACGATAGACAGTGTTCTTGATGAAATCAAGGCGGTTGGAGGGCAGGGTGAAGCGATCCGCTGCGACCATACCCGGGATAGCGAAACGGAAGAAGTCATCCGGCGGATAGCGTCGGAGCAGGGCAGGCTGGATATCCTGGTCAACAATGTATGGGGCGGTAATGAGCTGTCCATCGAGAGCAAACCCTTCTGGGAGCTGCCTCTGGAACATTGGAGCCATATGTTCGATGCGGGAGTCAGAGCGCAGCTGATGACCAACTATTACGCGATTCCGCTAATGCGCAGCAACCGGCAGAGCGGTGGTATTATTATTCATACAACATATTGGGACCACTACAAATACATTGACAATTTCTATTATGATCTGGCTAAAAATGCGCTGGTGCGCATGGCTTATGGATTGTCGGTAGAACTTGCGGCAGACGGTATAGCCGTGATCCCGCTGTCGCCCGGCTGGATGCGGACTGAACTGGTGCTGGAGAGCCTCAATACAGATGAAGAGCATTGGCAGGAGGTGCCTGAGCTGCAAACCAGTGAGTCCACAGCCTATATCGGGCGGGCCGTGGTTCAGCTGGCTGCAGATCCAGAGGTAATGTCCATAACGGGAATCCCGCAGCAGGTAGGCAGCCTTGCGGTACAATACGGATTCACTGATGCTGACGGGCGGGTCGTCCCGGTATTCAAAGTTCCGGAATAAACAAAAATCGCTCTTTTGAAATGGCTGCAGATGCCTCCATTTTCGAAAGAGCGATTTTTTTGCTAATACCCAGAACTATAGATGATACGAAATGGCTTCTATAGCAGAACGACCTCTTCGGCAGTGTTGATTTCCGGCAAGCCAGCCAGCTTCACAAGCACATGCTGCGGCACCTCTTTATCTACGGTCAGAAGCATGATAGCTGCACCACCGACAATTTTACGTCCCACCTGCATCGAAGCGATGTTGACATCGTTTTGTCCAAGCAGAGTGCCGACGAGACCGATAATCCCCGGCTTGTCGTTGTGGGAGATTACAATTTGATGGCCTTCCGGAGCGATATCAACCGGGAATTTATTGACCTGGACAATGCGTTCGCCGTAGCCCTGGAGCAATGTTCCGGCTACCAGGCGTTCTTCATCCGGTTCGGCCTTCAGCGTAACGGTGATTAGATTAGTGAAGCCCTTGGTCTTGGAAGCCTTTGTCACGACAACATTCACATCACGCGTTTTGGCCAGATGCATGGAGTTGACGATGTTGACATCGCTGCCGAAGTGGCGGGTGAACACGCCTTTTACAATATAGCGGGTCAGCGGCTGTGTATCCACATCCGAGAGATCCCCGGCATATTCAACATGAATTTCACGAATAGCGCCGTCCGTCAGCTGTGTTGCAAAGCTGCCAAGCTTCTCACCCAGTGTGAAGTAAGGCTGAAGCTTGTTCATTACGCTTGGCGCAACCGGAGGAATGTTTACAGCGTTAATGAACGGCTCGTTGCGCAGAATATGCAGCACCTGCTCCGATACATCGATGGCTACATTCTCCTGGGCTTCTACGGTCGAAGCACCCAGATGCGGAGTCACGATGATTTTTGGATGGGAGAGGAACGGGTGATCCGCTTGTGGCGGCTCTTGCTCGAATACGTCAAATGCTGCTCCAGCGACGATGCCGCTGTCGATGGCTTCAACCAATGCCATTTCGTCGATTACGCCGCCGCGGGCACAGTTGATGATGCGCATGCCTTTTTTCATCACTTCGAACTGCGGGCGGGAAATCATATGGCGGGTTTCAGGTGTCAACGGTGTGTGCACGGTCATGAAATCAGCGCCGCGGACAATGTCATCAACGGAGGCCAGCTTCACTTCGAGCTTCTCCGCACGGTCTGGAGTCAGGAACGGGTCATAAGCGAGAATGTTCATGCCGAAGGCTTTGGCCCGTTTGGCCACCTCGCTGCCGATCCGTCCCATGCCGAGAACACCCAGTGTTTTGCCGCGTAGTTCTACGCCGAGGAATGTCTTTCTATCCCATACGCCGGAAATCGTTTTGGCATAGGCTTGGGGAATGTGCCGGGCGAGTGCCATCATCATGGCAAAAGCATGCTCACAGGTCGTAATCGTATTTCCGTCCGGCGCATTGATGACCACAACGCCATGCTGCGTTGCCGCCTCCAGTTTAATATTGTCGACACCGACGCCGGCGCGGCCAATGACCTTCAGGTTTGTGCCCGCGGCAATAATTTTCTCGGTAACAGTGGTTTGGCTGCGTACGAGCAGGCCGTCATATTCGCCGATGATTGCAATAAGCTCTTCTTCACTAAGTCCAGTCTTCTTGTCTACAGTCACGTCGTTTGCGTCCATCAATTGCTGAATGCCCAAATCACTGATTGGATCCGATACTAATACTTTAAACATGGTTTCTTGTCCCCCTTAAAGTGATAAAGCTTAATATGCCAAGGATGCCCTGATAAGGCAATCCACAGTACCTGAAGCATCAAAACGGGTAAAAAGCATGTCGGAATAACGGAGTAACGCGCTGTCGCATAAAAGAAAGAGAGTGTAGGAGGTCGGTCTCCTGCCAAATTTGGGCCTTTTAGGCCAAAAGACGGATTCCGGGTAACAAAAAAACTCCCAACCCCATACTACTGCCGTAGTAAGGGACGAGAGTTGTCGTGGTACCACCCTAATTCACTGCAACGTTGAAGAAGCAGCCTCATTGGCCTGCAAAGGCCACACTGGTAACGGAGATGATCCGATTGCATCTACTTATAGTTCGATACAATATCTCAGGAGCGCTAAAGATATCTGTATGCCACCGGTTTGCACCACCCACCGGCTCTCTGAAGGCTTCCAGCATCCTTGTTCCATCATCGGTTTTGCTTGATTAATTTTTTCATAATGTAACATGGTGGCACCAAAAGTGTCAATAGGCTTATTACAACCTGCCTGCCTTGAAGTAGGCTTCATTTTTCGTTATGATGCAATATACTAGTCTTATTCATAGAAAAACGGAAGCTGCGGCATCGTTTCTTTGCCATAATATTGTTCACGCCACTTCATGAAGTCCTGCTCCTGTATAGCTCCGGTAGAAATAAGCAGTGTAACAGAGGATTGGACATCCTGCAGCTTCAGGGAGCTGGCCATGCCGGAGTAGATCATGTCGTCTATTTTGGCCGTGATATCCTGCGGATCATAACCGGCGTAAATTCCCCGGTTCAGCATCATTTCGGCGATGGAAGCATTTTTAAGCAGGAGCGGCATCTTCTTCCATTGGATGAAGGACAGCGTCTTCAGTTCACTGGGTACCGCCGGGATTTTGCTGTTGGTCTTGGAACCCCACTTCAGCATAGAGTCATAGAAATCCTTCTGGGCAAGCAGCCCGAATTGCATGGCACTGGCCGTGAAGTTATCGTTCTTCAGCGCTTTGGCTGTTTCTGTGCCTGATGATCCAGCAGACACCTTGTTGGAGGCCTGGGAGAAGAGCGTCAGGCTCTTAAGTATGTTAAGCTGGGATTGATACAGGAGTGGCGAGCCGCTGAAGATGGAATCCTGGTTAACCTTCTCATATTGCTTGTCCGCCAGAATACTGAGATTTTTCAGTGTGGCCGCGTTCTCACGGGCATCCGTGCTGCGTGACAAACTGTCTACCTCTTTGTTCCAATTCCGCTTGAATTCACGATACGGCAAAAATACGTTATGATAGAAGGTAACAAGATCCTGCTGCTGGTAAGAGCCGGAGAATTCCTCCGATGCGCCATCAGCTTCAATCAGGTGGGAATATTTAGCTTCTGTCTTGTCTGCACCTACTTTCACTCCCGTAAAGAAAGCGGCGAAAGCGCATATCAGGAAAAATACAAAACCTAGTGTGTATAACATTTGAGTGCGGGAGGTACGACTGTTCATAATTAGTGCTCCTTCTTCTATGGAAATTATCTTATGTAAAAACAATATAGAACAGGCAGGTTACAATGAAAAAATTCAAATTAGGTGACATAAAGATTAAAAAAGCCGATCCTCAAGCGTTAACCGACAAGCTGCTGCTGATCAATCTCTACATTACACAGGGCCTTACCTTATTTATCGGTTTGATATGGATATTATTGCAGAAAAGAAATCCGTTTGACATATTAAATTTTCCTAACAGTGTAAATTTTGTGTACTGGGGCCTTGGTTTGGCAGGGATTATGCTGATTGTGGATTTTATTCTGACTTATATTGTACCAGAAGAAAGCATGGATGACGGAGGAATTAACCAGTTGTTGTTCGGCAACCGCCCTTTGTGGCATATTGTTGTCATTGCAGCGGTTGTTTCAGTTTGCGAGGAACTCCTGTTCCGCGGTGCCATTCAGCATGGACTGGGTCCCTACTGGACGAGCATTCTTTTCGCAGTTATTCATGTACGTTATCTGCGGCACTGGATTCCGACCGGGTGGGTATTCCTCAGCAGCTACGGTCTTGGTTATATATACATCCATTCCGGAACGATTTGGGCACCGATTTTATGTCATTTCTTCATCGACCTGTTCTCAGGTCTGATGATTCGCTACAGGAGGGTATCATGAGTGACGACTTAAGCCGGGTGAAGTCCCGCCAGAAAAAATATAAAGGCGAAGGCCAGGCTCCGGTCAAAGGTAAAAATAGAAAGCAAGCTGCCGTATCTCCCCCCAAAGAGACGGAAGCGCCTGTTCTTGTGTCCGGTACGCTGTCAAGGAAGGCCCGGCATTCCAGCACCGCAGCTAAAACCTCCGTAAAGCATGATAGAGCAGAGCAGGAGGGGGAAGATACGCCTTCCCGTGCGCAGACCTACCCTTCGGAACGTATCCGCCTGAGTAAAATCTTCGTCAACTCGTTGATCGTAATGTTTGTCATGCTGCTGGCTTCGCTCTTTTGGTGGGGGTTTGAAGGAGCTCCTGAATTGAGGACTCTATGGTAACCGGCTGGGTTATAATTATTATGGTGGCCCTGCTCCTGTTGCTGGGTATAGTAGCTGCAATTATGGTAGTTTCGGCATTTAAAAAGAACATTATTGCCGAGGAAATATCTCTCGGTTCACTTCCAGCGGAATTTGACGGTTACCGGATTCTGTTTATCACGGATATTCATCGCCGCCGGCTTCCCAAAAAGCTGCTCGATCCCTTACATGGAAAAGTAGATGCTGTTTTTCTGGGAGGTGACCTGACGGAGAAGGGGAGTCCCATAATCCGTCTCGTTGATAATATGGCGCTTGTGGCTTCACTTGCACCTGTGTATGCCGTTCACGGTAACCATGATTACCGGGCAAATATTTCGCTGGTGGACAATATTATCCGCGGCAGCGGGGCCAGCCTGCTGATCGATGAGAATATAACACTTGAACGGGGAAATGAATGTCTGCTGCTGACCGGTGTGGATTTCCCGAAGAAAGGCGGCAAAAAAGCGTATGCCCCTCTGGCTCCGGTCCCTGAGTCACTCTCCTCATGCTGCCGGATTATCCTAGTTCATGATCCGCTTTGGGTGTCCCAGCAGCCCGGCTTGCCCGCAGATCTTATTCTTGCCGGCCATACGCATGGTGGACAGGTGGTTCTGCCATTGATCAGGCAGAGGCATACAGATCCGTTCTACCAGCAATATAATGCCGGAATGTACCAGCTTGAGCGGAAGGACAGCTCGGGAGCATTCGTCCAAATGCTAATCAGCCGCGGCTTCGGCACCGCTCATCTGCCGCTGCGCTGGGGCAGTCCGGCAGAAATGCATGTACTGACCCTGCGCAAAGGGCAGGGAACCGCTTGAGCAATCAGGTTAAGAGAGCCGGATTAGCGGCTGCTGGCCTGCACTGGATCGGGTTATGTATGCAGATAAACAAGAGGTATCCTCCGCAACATGCGCTGGATACCTCTTGTTTATTGTCTTCTATATAGAACAGGGACGCAGCAATACTCAGCGCATCTTCAGCTCAATGCTGCGCGGATCTACGAAGCTGTAACCCTTGGCTTCCAGCTTCGTAAGCAGCGTATCCAATGCTTCCACGGTCCAGGGAAGCTCATGCATCAGGATGTTGCTTCCGGAATGAAGCTGGTCGGTAACATTCGTAATCAGCTTCTCCGTTTTATTGGCATCCTTTTCTTTCATTTCCCAGTCTAGTGATCCTACGGACCAGGTCATATAAAGCAGTCCGTTCTCTGCCGCCACCTTCTTGCCGACATCGCCGCCTGCTCCATGCGGGGGACGGAAGAAATGCGGGGTTTCGCCTACAACTTCCTTGACAATCTTCTGCACATCCTCGATCTGTTTCTTCACTTCGGTATAGGATTCGTCCTTCAGCTTGATATGATCCCAGCTGTGATTACCGATAATTCCGCCCCGGCTATGGATAAGCTCAAGCAGCTCGGGATGTTCTTTGACGCGGTAGCCGTTCACGAAGAAGATCGCTTTAGCTTTGTGTTTGTCCAAGGTATCCATCAGCGGATTGATCATTTCCGCTTCCTTCGGGCCATCATCGAAGGTCAGCAGGATGACTTTCTTGTTGGTGCCTTCTTCATTCGGAACAATGTCGTAATTTTTGTTCATATGGTACAGGAGCGGGATTTCTGCTGGATTTGTCTCTCCGCTTGGCTGAGCGGTACCTGCATCGCCGGAAGTCGCTGCCTGCCCATCCGTGGCTGTGCTTCCGCCCGCAGTCCCTCCGGTGTTTGAAGAGCCGGCTGGTGTCGCCTGAGGTGAGGCACTTGCCTCCGCAGTATCATTCCCCTGAGCGGCTAGAGCCGTAGAAGATGGCGATGCTGTTTCAGTTGCCGCCGCTGTCGGCTGAGCATTGTTGTTCACTGTCTTGCCGCTGTTGTCGCCGTTGCTGCAGGATACCAGCAAAATGGCGGTCAGCAGCAGTGCTGATGTCGCTTTAACCACTTTTTTCATCTCGCTTTCTTGTAACTTTGCTGTATGAGTCGGAATCTTTCCGCGAACACTAAGCATGATTTTACCATACAAGGAGGTTAGAGATATGAATACTTCGTCATTTTTATGCGGAGTGGTGATGGGTGCAGCCGCTAGTATGATTATGTCCAAAAAACGCAGCGCCATGATGTCCTCCCTCGGATCAAGCGGTTCGATGCAAGGAGCCGGTGAAAAAGCGAAGGACAAAATTCTGGGCATGGCCATGACCGGATTCGGAAACACCGCCGCCGGCGGCAGCTCCCAGGACAAGGGCTCGCATGAGCTGAAGAGCAGTGCCGATCACAAGGGGGAGTCCACGGTTAAATCCAAGGAAGCCAACCTCAATATGCTGAAGGATTTCATCCGCAGCAACCCTGATGTAAAGCATGAAGTAGAGCAGATTCTCAAAGAAACACATACAGCGATACCGGGTTTGTAACCGCAAAGCAAAGCGCTAGAATCATTTTGGGGAGGATTCCATCCGCAAAATGATTCTTTTTTTATCAATAAACCGGCACAATTGGGTGATTAAATATATTTATTTACGTGCATTTATGGCAGCAAAATGATAACATACATACATAGTAACCATTTTTGGCTCATTACTCGGGACTCATCATACATTAATATTAAATGAGCTTGCAAAAGGAGGATCCTGTCATGAGAATAGAGCGATTAAGTCAAGATAAGATACGGATTTTCCTCACTTTTGACGACCTGAGCGAGCGGGGCATCCAGAAGGAAGATATGTGGCAGGAAGTTCCCAAGGTGCATGACCTTTTTACGGAAATGATGGATCAAGCGTATAGTGAACTTGGTTTTGACGCTACCGGTCCGCTTGCCGTAGAAGTGTTCGCAATGCCCGCGCAAGGTATGGTCGTTATTGTGACCCGGGGGAAATATGATCACCATCAGTACGGTGCGCCCGGAGAAGAAGAATTGCCTGAAGAGATTTATGAAATGGAAGTTACTCTTGAACAAAGCGACTCCATTGTGTATGCATTCCGCGATTTTGAGGTTCTGGTTGAAGCGGCACATGTACTCATCGGCAATATTACTTCCCAGGGGAAACTGTATTCTTATAACAATAAATGGTATCTTTACTTCGATCCGAAGGAATTTGAGGAGCCGGCATTGTCTGGACTTGTTGCCGTATTGGCAGAGTTCGGCGATTCTTCGCCGGTTACCGAGGCCGTACTGGATGAATACGGAAAGACGGTTATGGCCGAAAATGCGATCCAATTGTTGTGCACTCACTTTAAGCGCCAGGAATAACAATTGAGGAACGGCAGGACAGCGGGTGCTTTCTGCCTTCCTTCGACCATTGGAAGATAATGCAGTAGAAATGGGTCTAGTTTCAGGGGAGGTTATTCGGTGCTTTGGTTATCGGTCATTTCGTCGGCAGTGGCACCGGGACTTGCCCTGCTGACTTTTTTCTATCTGAAAGACAAGTACGATCAGGAACCGCTGCATATGGTGGTCAAGGTGTTTTTGCTTGGACTGCTGATTGTTTTTCCGGTAATGATCATTCAGAGAGGTCTTACGCTTGGGCTGGACAGTGGACCTTATGTCGATTCTTTTCTGATTTCCTCCGGGGTGGAGGAAGGGTTGAAGTGGTTTGTGCTGTACCATATGATTTACAACCATACCGAATTTGACGAGCCATATGATGGAATACTATACGCCGTGGCGATTTCGCTCGGTTTTGCAACAATAGAAAATGTAATGTACGCCTGGTACAGTCAAGCTTCAATAGGTTCAATGATTATGCGGGCGCTGCTTCCGGTGTCGGGACATGCAATGTTCGGGGTCATTATGGGCTACCACATGGGCAGGGCCAAGTTCTCGAAACCGGGCAAAGGCAGAGGAATATTGCTGGTCTCTCTGCTGCTGCCTTGGCTGTGGCACGGAATCTACGATTTTATCCTCAGCACGTCGCCCAATTACTGGATTTGGTATATCGTACCTTTGATGGCCGTATTGTGGTACGGAGGAATGGGCAAGGTGGCGCGGGCCAACAACCGTTCGCCGTTTCGTTTTCTGAAGCGGGAGGAAGAGGTTAACCTGTAATAGAGATGGACACACTTAAACTTGAAGGGTAGTTCCCGTAAGCAAGGAATTCCAGAGAGTAGCGAGGTGTCTTTTTTTTGCGCGTAAAAGTTCGGATTGTCTGTAAGCAGTGCGGCGAGAGCTACATATTAAGAGGAAACAAGGAAGAGGGAGTCATCCAGACCGGCTTCAAGCAATGTCTGTGCAACAGCAGCAGCGGATTTCAGATCGAGGAATGTGGCTGAAATGCTGCTTGGAAGTATTCTCTTGATATTATCGGCCTGCCGGGTGCATAAGACTTCTCAGTTATTGTCAAACTAACGGCAATAAGCTACCGAAAGGAGTCTTGCAGCCCTATGTACAAAAGATTAAGTGCCATAATGTTCCCGCTTACCGCGCTTTTGCTGATTGGCGCACTGGTGTGGGGGTATCAGGAGAACCAGGAGAAAAATTCGATTCTGATTAAAGCGGAGAACCAGTATCAACGGGCTTTTCACGATCTCTCCTATCATGTGGAGCGGCTTCATGGAGAGCTGGGAAACACACTTGCCGTCAATTCGGCCTCTAACGGTGTGCACCGCAAAGGACTAGTCAATGTATGGCGGCTTACCAGCGAGGCGCAGAATGAGATCAACCAACTGCCGCTTACGCTGCTGCCGTTTAGCCAAACGGAGGAGTTCCTCTCCAAGATCTCCAATTTCTCTTACAAAGCTGCTGTCCGCGATTTCACCAAGAAGCCGCTCACCGAAGCTGAGATGGAGAATTTAAAGGCGCTCTATAAGAATTCTGGTGAAATCTCCAAGGATCTGCAGGAGGTACAGAACAAGGTCATCAGCAATAAGCTGCGTTGGATGGATGTCGAGTCAGCTCTTGCTACAGAAGAAAAGGCGGAAGACAATACAATTATTGATGGCTTCAAGACGGTAGACAAGCGTGTGGCGGCCTATCCTGAGCTGGACTGGGGACCCTCTGTTGCCAGCATTTATGACAAGCGTTCCGTTAAGAAGCTGGGCGGTAAACCTGTCACGGCAGAGGATATCAAAGCCAAGGCTGTAAAGTTTGCCGATACTGGTGCTAATACCAAGGTGGATGTTAGGGAGAATGGCAAGGGAACCGAATGGGCTTCCTATACAGCCACTGTAACACCTCCGAATCACAAAGCTCCCATCAGCATGGACTTCACGGTGGAGGGCGGACTGCTGATTTCGTACAATGACAATCGCGAGGTCGGACCAGCCAAGGTATCCATGAAGCAGGCTGTCGCCAAAGCCGGGGAGTTTCTGAAGCAGAAGGGCTATGCCGGCATGACGGCAGTCAGTGCTGACAGATACAATAATTTGGGGAATTTAACTTTTGTAAGCAGCAAAGACGGTGTATTGATTTATCCTGAGAAATTGACGCTGCGCGTCGGGCTGGATACCGGAGGAACCGTGGGCTTTCAAGCCAGCGATTATGTCCGTGAGCATCAGGAGAAACGTGAAATTCCAAAACCTGAGCTGTCCCTCGCCAAGGCCAGAGAGAAGCTGAATCCGGAATTCAAGGAACTGTACAACCGGATGGCCTGGATCGAGAATGAGGATGCTGTTGAACTGCTGACCTATGAATTTGGCGGCAAAATCAATGGTTCACAGTATCGGATTTACCTCAATGCGGCGGATGGAAATGAAGAAGCGGTCGAAGAGATTCGCACCTCTTCGGGGGCTCAGGATAAATAAATGAAGCCTGTCTACACGGGATAGGGGAGGGAGGGGCGGTTCCTTTAGGGGATGCCGCCTCTTTTTTTTCTTTCTGCTGTGCAATAATATTTCTAACCGGAGGGCAAACGGCCATGCTATAATTATGAAGAATTTATTACTAACTCTGTGGCGGTGACATGATTGTATCCCAAAATTAACGAATATCTATACATACAGATTGCTTCCAGTGATGCGGCTGAAGCAGAACTAGAATATAGATCCAGAATTGCAGATATGGAAGATGAGGCCTTGCTGATTGAAATTCCAATGCAGGCCAGCAACGGGCGGCTGAAAAAGCTGTTTATAGGGGACGAGCTCTCTGTATATTTTCTTACCGAAGGCGGAATCAAAAATTACTTCAACACGCATGTACTCGGCTTTAAAGAGGATGTTATCCGGATGGTCCGGGTGCGCAAACCGGAAACGGATGCCATCTTCAAAATACAGCGCCGCAGCTTCTTCCGTGTAAATGCCGAGCTTGAACTGGCGGTGAAGGATTCGCTGGGCAGCCGTTTTCTGGTACGGACCGATGATATCGGAGGAGGAGGAGCTTCTTTTCTCAGTGATCCCAAAGTAAAGGTGGAGGTGGGAGACAAACTGTTCTGTTGGCTGCTGGTCCCTTACCGAAACGGCAGCACCGAGCATGTGAACTTTGAAGGTGAGGTTGTGCGGATAAAGCAGCTGGAAAGCGGGCGTAATCTAGTCATGTTAAAGTTTGCCGCCATCACGGATTCCGAGCGTCAAAAAATAATCCGCTACTGCTTCGAACGCCAGTTTGATTTCCGCGACCGTTAATGTTAGGTCGCCTGAACGCCCGGGAAGGGCATCAAAATAGCCTTTTTTATGCTGAATTAATGCTATGCCATTTTGCACTGAGGTATAAACTGTGGTATAATTTTATAAGTCGCAGGCAATGCCTGCTTTTTTCTTGATAAGATCATCAAGTTCCTAGAGATACGTCGGTGGACGTATTTCTTAATGAAAGCGTGTTTGAGGAGGAATGCCCCGTTGGTTAGGCAGGGGACACATACTTACGACAGAATCAACGTCGCCATCGACGGACCTGCCGGGGCAGGCAAGAGCACTGTAGCCCGATTGGTAGCCCAGAAGTTGTCTTACATTTATGTTGATACGGGTGCAATGTACCGGGCCATTACCTGGGATATGCTCCGCAGAGGCATTCCGCCGGAAGATCATGAATCAGTGGATCAAAGGGTCCGCGATATGGTGATTGAGCTTATTCCGGAGCAGGACATCCAGAAGGTGCTGATCAATGGGGAGGACGTAACCCCGCATATCCGCAGTCTCCAGGTTAGCGGCCAGGTGTCGCAGTATTCGAAGATCGAGGGCGTTAGATCCAGACTCAGTCATTTGCAGCGTCAGATGGCGCTTCGCAAGGGGGTCGTAATGGATGGCCGCGATATCGGTACGACCGTGCTGCCGGATGCCGAAGTGAAGATTTTCATGACGGCAAGTGTGGAGGAACGGGCTCTCCGCCGTTACAAAGAGCTGAAGGAAACGGAAACAATAACTCTCCAGCAGCTTGAACACGATATTGCAGCCCGTGACCGTCTTGATGAAGGACGGGAGATTTCACCGCTGCGCCGTGCAGAAGATGCCATTCTTCTTGACACGACCTTTATGGATATCAGGCAAGCCGTGGAAGCCATTGTCTCCCACTGCAGATCTCATGTTGACGGGGAGAGAAATCATTCATGATTTATGCCATTTGCTGTGGGTTGCTTCGCTTGATTTATGCCATCCTGTTCCCGCTGAAGATTGTCGGGAAAGAGAATGTGCCGAAGGAGGGCGGGGTGCTGCTCTGCGCCAATCACATCAGCCTGCTTGATCCAATGACGATCGGCATTAAGCTGAACCGCCAGGTAAAGTATATGGCCAAAGCAGAGCTGTTCAAGGTTCCTGTGCTAGGCTGGCTCATTAATAAGTTGGGCGCTTTTCCGGTGAAACGTGGCGGCGTAAGCAAAGAATCCATCAAAACAGCCCTTAATACGCTTCGCAGCGGACATGTTATGGGCATCTTTCCGGAAGGGACACGAAACTCTGATTCCGGTGTGGCTAAGAAGGGCGCAGCGAGTTTTGCGCTTCGCAGCGGTGCAGCAGTTGTTCCGGCCGCTATCGTCGGATCTTACAAGCCCTTTCGCCGGATGACTGTCATTTATGGGGCTCCCATTGACCTCAGTTCGTTTGATGGAAAGGGAAGCGAGTCTCTTGAAGAAGTCACTGATGTAATTATGGGACGGATTCATGAGATGGCCAAGACCGGCAGGCCCAGTGCAAGATAAACGTTGAATCACGCCGCTTTTTGCAGATGCTGAGGAATAACGGCATAACCGCTATTTTTTGGAACATACTAACTTAAAAATGTAAGTGATATTTAGGTAATGCTTGTTTTGAACTCTGCTCTACGCGGGTTTAAATAAATGGGGTTTTGAATCGAGGAGGGTAATCACATGTCTGAAGAAACTAGAAATCAGGAAGCTGCGGCTAATGTTGAGAACAACGAAGCCGTGGAAGCAACAGAAACAGTGGAATCCGCTGTAGGTAACGAAGAAGAAGTGACAAGCCAAGAAGGTTTGGAAATCATTTCGTTGAAAAAAGGCGATACCGTGAAAGGAACAATCGTCAAAATCGAAGATAACCAAGCTTATGTAAGCATTGGATATAAATACGACGGCGTTATTCCTATTCGCGAATTGTCTTCTGTACAACTGGACAACGCTGCAGCAGCAGTAGAAGTTGGACAAGAAGTGGAATGCAAAGTTGTCAGCATCAACGACAACAAGGAAAGCCTGGTTCTCTCCAAACGTGCAATTGACAGCGAGAAATCATGGGAAGATCTGGAGAAGTATTTTGCTTCCCAGGAAGCGTTCGATGTTACTGTGGCTGACGTTGTCAAAGGCGGCCTCGTAGCTGATGTCGGCGCGCGCGGATTTATTCCGGCTTCCATGGTTGAACGTCACTTTGTAGAAGATTTCAGCGACTACAAAGGCCGCACTCTACGCGTGAAAGTGAAAGAACTGGACCGTGAGAACAGCAAGGTTATTCTTTCCGCCAAAGAAGTGCTGGAAGAAGAATTCGAAGCCAACAAATTGAAGATTATGGCTGAGCTGTCCGAAGGACAAATCATCGAAGGTACTGTGCAACGTCTGACACAATTCGGCGCATTTGTTGATGTGGGCGGCGTTGACGGATTGGTTCACGTATCCGAAATCGCTTGGAACCATGTCGAAAAACCTTCCGATGTTGTTTCCGAAGGCGACAAGGTTCGCGTAAAAGTGCTTAAGGTTGATCCTGAAAAAGGCAAAATCAGCCTCAGCATCAAAGCTGCTGCTCCAGGTCCTTGGGATTCTGCAGCCGGTAAAATCAACATTGGCGATGTAGTTACAGGCGAAGTAAAACGCCTTGTAAACTTCGGCGCGTTTGTTGAACTGCTTCCAGGCGTGGAAGGCCTTGTGCATATCTCGCAAATCTCCCACAAGCACATCGGTACTCCGCATGAAGTGCTCAAAGAAGGACAAGAAGTACAAGTGAAAGTGCTTGACTTCAATCCATCCGAGAAACGCGTCAGCCTGAGCATCAAAGAAACCGAAGAAGCTCCGGCTCCTACAGCAAGACCGGAACGCAGCAACAGCAGAGACAGAGCTCCTAAAGAAGTGCTGAACAATCCTAACGTATCGCTCAGCAACGAAGGACTCAGCTTCACGCTTGCTGAACGCTTCGGCGACAAGCTGGACAAATTCAAGGGTAACAACTAATCCTTTAGATTGTCATACCGGGTAAAGTAATCGGCGAGCCCTCGATAAGAGGGTTCGCCGATTGTGTTTTTACAGGCATGTAAGTCCAAAAGGGGCAAGGTACAAGCTGGTTAGCCAATTTTATTGTTTTTTGCTATGATGAGTTACGTAAGGACGACAGGAGGAATGAATATGGCAAGACCCGTTGTGGCCATCGTAGGAAGGCCTAACGTCGGAAAATCGACGATATTTAACAGGCTGATTGGCGATAGACTGGCCATTGTAGAAGATAAACCGGGGATTACACGCGACCGGATTTATGGCGTTTCAGATTGGAACGGCAAATCCTTCAGTGTAATTGATACCGGAGGGATTGAAATTGATGGTGAAGACGCGATTCTGAAATCAATCCGTGTTCAGGCGGAGCTGGCGATTGAGGAAGCGGATGTCATCGTCTTTATGTGCGAGGCGAAAAGCGGACTGACCAATTCGGATGAAGAAGTGGCACAAATTCTTTTCCGTTCCGGCAAACCGGTCGTGCTTGCAATCAATAAAGTGGACAATATGAAGCGCACGGATGACATTTATGAATTTTACACCCTTGGAATCGGCGATCCTATCGGCATCTCCGGCAGCCATGGTACCGGAATCGGCGATTTGCTGGATGCGGTAACCGAGAAGCTTCCAGAGCCAACTGAAGAGGAATACGACGAAGATGTGATTCGTGTCGCCCTGATCGGCCGGCCGAATGTAGGTAAATCTTCTTTGGTCAACGCCATTTTGGGTGAAGAACGCGTAATTGTCAGCGATGTCGCAGGGACTACACGCGATGCCATTGATACTCCTTTTGAACGGGACGGGCAGCGCTATGTTCTGATCGATACTGCGGGTATGCGCAAACGCGGCAAAGTATATGAAACCACGGAAAAATACAGCGTGATGCGCGCAATGCGGGCCATTGAGCGGGCTGATGTTGTTCTGGTGGTAATCAACGGCGAAGAAGGCATTATCGATCAGGATAAGCATATTGCCGGTTATGCTCATGATGCCGGGAAAGCTTCGATCTTTGTGGTCAACAAATGGGATGCCGTCGAGAAGGATGACAAGACGATGCAGAACTTTGAGACCAAAATCCGTGATCACTTCCTGTTCATGAGCTACGCACCTGTAGTGTTCTTGTCCGCATTAACGAAACAGCGTCTGCAGAAGCTGCTGCCGGTGGTGCAGCATGTCGCCCAGCAGCATGCTCTGCGGATTACGACGCATTTGGTCAACGATGTGGTGTCCGATGCTGTGGCCATTAATCCTCCGCCAACGGATAAAGGACGGCGCCTGCGCATCAATTATGTCACTCAGGTTGCTGTCAAGCCGCCGACGATTGTGGTATTCGTCAATGACCCTTCGCTGATGCACTTCTCCTATGAACGATACCTGGAGAACAAAATCCGCGCGGCGTTCAATTTTGAAGGAACACCAATCCGTCTATTTACACGGCGCAAATCCGAAAACGAAGGTTAGGGGAGAAGAGTAGTGGCGTTTGAACTTCTGGTGATCGTTGTAAGCTATTTGCTTGGCTCTGTCAGCTTCAGTGTATTGCTCGCCCGGCTGCTCAAAGGTATTGATATCCGTCAATACGGAAGCGGCAATGCTGGAGCGACCAATACGCTGCGAGTGATGGGGAAAGGACCGGCAATACTGGTGCTGGTTCTGGACGTACTGAAGGGAATTGCCGCAGTTTGGCTCGGAACCTGGGCTGGCGGCTGGGGAACCTGGATCGCGGTGGCTTGCGGGGTCGCAGCCATCATCGGGCATAATTGGCCGCTCTACTTTCACTTTCGCGGCGGGAAGGGCATTGCGACTACAATTGGCGTAATGGCTACGCTTTGTTTTTGGCCTGCGCTGATTGCAGGGATCATTGCCATTCTGGCAATCGTTATTACCCGCTTTGTGTCGCTGGGCTCCCTGATTTTTGTCGCGCTTACCCCGGTATTCCTGCTGTTTACCGAATTTACAACACCTGAATTGTGGGGAAGCCTTATCATTGCAGTTTTCGCTTTCTGGCGGCACCGCAGCAATATTGTGAAGATCTCCCAGGGAAGAGAGAATAAAATCGGCGCTAAAGTCAAGGAGGGGAATCGCGTTGTCTGATAAAGTAACCGTGCTGGTCGCGGGCAGTTGGGGAACTGCGCTGGCTACTGTGCTGGCGGCTAACCACTCGGAGGTTTATCTATGGACACGCAGGTCCGGACAGGCTGCCGAGATTAATGAGGCTCACACGAATGACCATTTCTTGCCCGGGATTTCTTTGCCCGCTAATATCATTGCAACTACTGATATGGAGACAGCGGTCACCGGTTCCAAGGCGGTGGTTATTGTTGCCCCGTCCTCCGGAATGCGCCAGGTCGCCCGCAGCCTCAAACCTTTCTGGAAAGAAGATATGCTCTGTGTACATGCTACAAAGGGCTTTGAGACGGAATCCATGAAACGGATGTCCACCGTCATTTCCGAGGAGCTGGGCTGTGATGAAGGCCAGGTGGTCGTTTTGTCCGGACCTAGCCACGCCGAAGAGGTGGTGCGCCTGTGTCCTACAACGGTTGTGGTAGCATCACCGGACGACAGACGCGCTACAGAAGCACAAAGTTTATTTATCAACAATGATTTCCGTGTGTACACCAATCGAGATCAGGTAGGCGTTGAACTTGCCGGAGCACTGAAGAATATCATAGCGCTTGGGGCAGGTCTGTCTGACGGTCTGGGCTTTGGCGATAATGCCAAGGCGGCATTGCTCACCCGCGGTCTTGCCGAGATTTCCCGCGTCGGTGTCGAGCTGGGTGCCAATCCGCTGACCTTTGCTGGTCTGGCTGGACTCGGTGACCTTGTGGTAACAGCAACGAGCCAGCATAGCCGCAACTGGCGAGCAGGTTCGTTGCTTGGCCAAGGGAAACCGCTCTCTGAAGTGCTGGAGTCTATGGGCATGGTCGTTGAAGGGATACGCACCACGGAAGCCGCATACGCTATTTCGCTTAAGCTGGGCGTGCAGATGCCGATCACTGATCAGATCTATCATGTGCTGTTCAAAGGCAAAACGCCTCGCAGCGCCGTTGAGGCCCTGATGGGACGCGACCGCAAGACGGAGATGGAAACGATCTCGCAGGAAACTTGGGAGCAGTGGCATTCCTGATCACGTTCACCTTTTGACGGGGATCCTCATATGTTGTAATGGGGATTGACGGAGGAGGGATGAAAAGTGAGCAAAGATTTTTCCAAGGATGCATTGAACGCCATCAATAAAAAAGCGGGCAAAAACATCACACCAGGTGCCGTCCAAAAGCTGGCCAGTACGGTTAAACCGGGAACAATGCAGAATGAAGCCCAGCTCCGCCAGTTAATTAAGCAGGTGTCATCAATGGCGAAGGTACCGGTCAGCGAGGCTACGGTGCAGGATATCATCAACGCTGTCAAAAAAGGCGGCGCGAATTCGGGCACCATGGAGTCTTTAATGAAAATGATGCTAAAAAAATAGCATTACTCTTCGCGGAGCAAAGAGCAAATGATCCGGAATCAGTCCTGATTCTGTGATCTTTTGCTCTTTTTTTTGAGCCCTTAGACTTAGTAGGTTTCATGCCGTAGTCTTCATGATATAATAGTCGCAATCAAATATTGCCGGATGGAGGCGGTTTGTCCATGGATCCGATGACGAAAATGTGGTTGTCGCTAATAGCGATTCTGGTAATGGGATTGTCCGTATTTCTGATAACCTTTGCGCGCAGCAAGACAAAAGGCCTGCTGAGAGCTATATTATCAATAGTTGCTTTTGTCATTATGCTGATCGGGCTGTTGGGTGGAGCCGCTTCAATTATGTAAGCATTTACATTAAATTCAGGCAGAAGGTTCTTGGAAGAATCGCTGGACTTTTTTGCAGGAATAGGACGTGAGTAGATGGCAGATTCGGGAATTCCCTACATATTGGAAGCACTAGCCTCTATATGCGAGGTGTTAAGCCTGAGCTGGCTGGAGAAGCCGCCTGTATGGCTGCTGGGAGGAAGCTGCGGGCTTCTGCTGCACGGAGTGCAGCTGAGTGCCCCGCCGCGCGACATCGACCTCTACGCCGATCTGGAGGATGCCGAAGTACTTCATTCGGCTCTGAGCGGATATTCGGTGGACGGAGGTCCGGAAGAAGATTATAGCGGAGGCTGCTATTCGCTGCGCAGCCGCTACCGTATCGGAGCTGCGAGGGTAGAACTGGTATGCGGTTTTCAGATCGGCTCCGGCACGCGCCGGTATGCCGTGGATGTTCAGCAGCTTCTGCCGCATGCATTCATCCAGGATTTTAACGGTATCGGCTTAATGCGCCTCATGCCTGCGGCTCACGAGCTGGTGTTTAACCTGCTGCGGTGCAGGGTGGAGCGGTGCAGTGCTATTGCCAATTTTATGAAAGTCAATCTGGCTGGTCATTTACCACTGCTTCAGCAGCTAGTTCTGGAGAATGGACTGGATGAAGCCTTTGGGCTGCAGCTGGAGAAACTGCTCGGAGTGTCGACGTCGATACAGATTTAACAAGAAGCAAAGGAAGGAAGCTATGTCATGAAGCCACAAAAAGGATGGACTGTCACCTTCCAGCCTGAAGGACGAAAAACAGTAGTGCAGCACGGGGTAACCCTGCTAGAAGCTGCGCGCAAAGCGGGAGTGGTCCTGCCTACCCGCTGCGGCGGCAAAGCCGGTTGCCTGATGTGCAAGGTGACGGTCCCACAGGAAGAGGCTGCTGCCCTTCGGCCGCCGGGGGATGCCGAGCGGCGGAAGCTTGGCGGCTTGCTGGATTCAGGCGTCCGTCTGGCGTGCCAGGCAGCCGTCTGGAACGATTTGAGCGTCGAAGTTCCCGAGGACCCGCTCAAAGCCGCAGTGCGGCGCAGACTGGAAGCAGCGCGTCGTGGAGAAGAGGACGGGCTGTGGTAAGCTTGTGAAGTAACTTTCGGAGAATGCTGGAGCAGAAAGGGGCGGACGGAGTGCTTTTCACAGATGGGCTGAAGACATCCGGAATCAGAATGGGCTTGCTGCTGGGAATAAGCTTGCTGCTCTTTGTTCTCACGGGCTGTATGTACCGCGGAGAACAGAACCAGCCTGCGGGCAATTTCCGCGAGAGTGTCAAGCGGGTCCAGGCGGCAGTGGATGATTATCAGCAGGAGGAAGGTCTGCTGCCGATCCTGAATAGCGAGGAGTCTACTCCACGCTATGAGAAATTCGTAATTGATTTGGAGAAGCTGCGCCAAAAAGGATATTTGGATGAAATTCCGGCTGCTGCCTTTGAGAAGGGCGGCAGCGCCTATTTTCTTATCTTGGACGAAGAAAGTGATCCTACCGTAAAGCTGATGGATCTCGTTACCGTGCAGAAGGTAAATGATGTCTCCCGCCAGGTCAACCGCTACAAATCAGCGCATGGAGGCGCACTCCCGGCAGGGGAGGAACGGTATCCGGGCTTCTTCACCATTGATTCCAAAAAGGCGGGAACGGCGTCTATAACGCTGAAGAGCGTCTATTCCGGACAGCCGCTGGAGTTTATCATGGACAAGAACGGTGACGTGTATGTCGATTACAGCTTTGATATTATGTCTGCCATCGACAAGGAAGGCGCAACTCCTGCGGCCAATCAGGATCTGCGGATTGAGCTGGAGCAGGCTTCTTATTATGTACCGGTGAAATCTTTGCCGTATTTGTGGATTAATGGGCAGCCAGTTCCTCAGCCTCCGGACAGTCCATAGACCGTTTCCAGCCGACAGCAGTTCCAGAAGTTATTCTGGGGCTGTTTTTTTGTGTTTTCCGGTGCTTCTGCGGCAGCGGCCACATGAAAGGAGAGAGGTAGTTCTACTTGCTACTCCGCCCTCATATGATTGATGAGAAGACTTCCGGGCGTCGTGACGCCCTGCGGGGGTGCAGAACCTCATTTCGCAAATTACTATACAAATTGTGCAGCTGCGGGTCATAAATCCGTTCCGGATACATATGATGATACTAGTCCAAATGCATGTCCGAGCATTCGGAGTTTAGCGCGGGGCAAAAGTGTTCCGCCCTTAAGCAGCAGCTAGGCTTCGGGCGGACATACGAAAGTCCGGTGGATGTCCTGCAAGGGTCAGATTGCCGGCGGAACGCGAAGTCGATGCTCTTCAGGCATTTTTTCTTCGGAGTAATATGAGGAGGGGATCTCTTTTGGAAAAAGTGGATATTTTCAAGGACATTGCCGAGCGTACCGGCGGAGACATTTATCTTGGCGTCGTCGGCGCGGTTCGCACGGGGAAATCGACGTTCATCAAACGCTTCATGGAGACGATTGTCTTGCCGAACATCACCAGCGAGGCAGATCGGGTAAGGGCAGTGGATGAACTTCCGCAAAGTGCAGCGGGCAAAACCATTATGACAACTGAGCCGAAATTTGTACCGAACAACGCGGTGCAGATCAAGGTTGCGGAAGGGCTGGAAGTGAATGTCCGGCTGGTCGACTGTGTAGGATATGCTGTGGAGGGTGCAAAAGGGTATGAGGATGAGAACGGCCCTCGCATGATCTCCACTCCTTGGTTTGAGGAACCAATTCCTTTCCAGGAAGCGGCGGAAATTGGCACACGTAAGGTGATTCAGGAGCATTCCACGCTGGGTGTAGTTGTGACTACAGACGGCACGATTGCTGAAATCCCGCGGAACTCTTATATTGATTCCGAAGAGCGGGTCATTGCGGAGCTGAAGGAAGTAGGCAAGCCGTTTGTGCTTGTGATCAACTCCACCCGGCCGCGCAGTGAAGAGGCACAGCAGCTGCGCAGTGAGCTGGCTCTTAAATATGATATTCCAGTTATGACGCTTAGTGCTGCGAATATGACGGAAGACGATGTGACCGGTGTGCTGCGCGAAGTGCTGTACGAATTCCCGGTCCATGAGGTCAATGTGAACCTGCCTAGCTGGGTGATGGTGCTGGGCGAAAATCACTGGCTGCGCAGCAGCTATGAGAATTCCGTCCGCGATACCGTGAAAGACATCCGCCGCCTGCGTGATGTTGACCGGCTGGTCTCCCAGTTTACGGAATATGATTTCATCGATAAAGCAGGGCTTAGCGGAATGAACATGGGCCAAGGTGTGGCCGAGATTGACCTGTATGCGCCGGAAGAACTGTATGATCAGGTTCTGATGGAAGTGGTAGGGGTTGAAATCCGCGGAAAAGATCATCTGCTGCAGCTGATGCAGGACTTCTCCCATGCCAAACGCGAGTATGACCGCTTCTCCGAAGCACTGGAAATGGTCAAAACAACCGGCTACGGGATAGCCGCTCCTTCACTCGCGGAAATGGCTCTCGATGAGCCGGAGCTGATCCGCCAGGGCTCGCGTTTCGGGGTTCGCCTGAAGGCGACAGCACCTTCGATTCATATGATCCGCGTGGATGTGGAATCGGAGTTCTCGCCGATCATCGGCACGGAGAAACAGAGCGAAGAGCTGGTGCGCTATCTGATGCAGGACTTTGAGAATGACCCGATCAAGATTTGGGAGTCGGACATTTTTGGCCGCTCGCTGCATTCGATTGTGCGCGAAGGGATTCAGGGAAAAATTGCCATGATGCCGGATAATGCCCGCTACAAGCTGCAGGAAACACTTGGACGGATCATCAACGAGGGTTCAGGCGGCCTGATCGCCATCATTTTGTAAGGCATACTTCATAACAAAAAGAGAGCAGGGATTTCCGGCTCTCTTTTTGTTATGCCGGAGTGGGGGCAGATGACATCCGATGAATTCCCCTCTGCACTCTTTTTATACGGAAATGCTTCTCTACTTTATGGTTAATAGGAATTTCTGCCATTAATAGTCTCTCATTTTCGGCCTTATTGAGGGTTTAGTAGATACTTTCTGCTCCTTTTTTGAGGAACGCCTTGAAATTATGGATGGGCTGTATTACTATAAGTTTGTTGCGCTTCTAGGAAGAAGGGCGCCAGTATCTAGCAATAAACGGGATTATCACGTATATTTTGCGTTGAAACGGAAACAGTGTATGATACCGGAAATTTACCCAGGGAGGTGAGAAGACATGAATAAATCAGATTTGATCAACGTAGTAACAGAAGCAACTGAACTTCCCAAGAAAGATGCTACTAAAGCGGTAGATGCCGTTTTCGAAGCGATCACAGGTGCTCTGCAAAGCGGCGATAAAGTACAACTGGTTGGATTCGGAAACTTTGAAGTGCGCGAACGTTCCGCACGTAAAGGCCGCAACCCGCAAACTGGTGAAGAAATCGAAATTCCTTCAAGCAAAGTACCGGCATTCAAACCCGGTAAGGCGCTGAAAGACGGAATCAAATAGAGATTTCTACATATCGATCCTATAGTCTTCCGAGTTACAACTATGCCGCCCTCCAAGGCGGCATTTGTTTTTGCAATCTTTATCCGCAATTGCGTAGAGAAAGCGTATACTCACACAAAATTAAGCGAACGCTTCCGAAGCCAGTTTTGTACGAAGAAATTTCTAGGAAGTAAATGCTCACAAAACTTTTAGGAGGATCAAAAATGACCGAGAAGAATAATGGCGTTAGCCCTGCACCGTCAGGCAGCGAGTACATCGTGGTGAAGGCCAAAGAGAACGGCGTTCAGGTAATCGGGCTTACCAGAGGACTGGATACGCGCTTTCACCACACGGAGAAGCTGGACAAAGGCGAGGTGCTGATCGCTCAATTCACCGATCATACCTCAGCTATGAAAATCCGCGGCAAGGCGGAAATATGGAGCAAACACGGACAACTGGAGAGCGAAAGCTGAAAAGCAGGCATAGCCTGCTTTTTTTCAAAATATAACTAAGTATAGGCAAGTCTGCAGGATCGTATAAACGCACGGCAAGGCGGAAATTATGGATAAGGGGGCAGGTCATGAACCGGGGCTGGCTAATCGGAACTGTATTGCTCGTGACCACGGCTTCTGCCGTAATTCTGCCGCAGCTGGCGGAACTCGAACCTTCCTTGCAGAGGCAGCAGGGAGTAGTGGAAACCTTCAGCGGTGCAAATACGATTCTCGATAATGATAATCTTGTAGATATACTGAACGGAATCCCCTTTACCCTGTCCATCGATAGCGTAGACTTTGATCAGAGCGTCTTGTCACTGGATCTGAAGGTAACCGGCAATAACCACGAGCCCAAGGAACTATATCAGAATATGGCTCAGGCGATCTCCTTTGCTTTCCAAGACACGGAGAATGTCGATCAGCTGCTCCTGCGCATCGTTGCCGAGGACAAATGGCTGGACACCCGCCGACTTTTGCTTGCCGGGGATATCAGACGCATGGAGTGGTCGCTTCAACTGCAGCAGAAGCTGGAGGCGTCCGGGAATGATCCGCTGCCAGATGCGCTCAAGAAAGGCTTCCGTATTCGTGAAAGCGAGCTGTGGAAAAGACAGTTCATTTATCCCTGATGTGGGTAAATGAAACTAGAACGCCCTAGAGTGCGTGACAAAAAAACATGTGATATAATAGACAAGATTGTGAACAAAGATAATGTCATAACGTCAATGGCTTCGGAGGCTGAAATGAAACCGTACCGCATACCACAACTTGCTAAACCTTACACCGACTACGATATGATTCAGCGGCATACGGAATTACCGCCGTTTTCCGATGGGCGTGGTCATTTGTTATATATTTTTCTGAATCACGGCACCCCGGACGGTGCGCAAAACGGTGAGCTGTATACTCTGGTAACAGCACTTGTGCAGCTAGGCCTTGATACGCATGAGAACATCGATATATCCCTTGAAGAACCGGGGGGAGACCAGATGCGTTCCCGTCAGCTCAAGGTGCTGGCCGGCGATTACTTCAGCAGCTGGTTTTACCATTTGCTTGCGAAACGTGAACAGATCGAGATGGTGGGCATCTTAAGTACGGCCATTGCCGACTTTAACGTGATGAAAGCCCATCTTTACGGCAAAATGAAGGGGATGCTGCTCTCCGCTGAACAATACCTGCGGCACACGGTACAGCTCAATATGCGGCTGTTCCTTTCTTTTACACCGATGATTGAGGAGTCGCTCACACAGTTGTGGGAGAAGCTGCTGGCTGAATTCAGCCACTGCGAGACCTTATGTCTGGAACTGCGGCGGTCTGGTAATCCGGCAAGTGCCCGGGAAGGCTATTGTTACTGGAAGGTGATGGAATTAGCCACAGAAGAAGAGCGGCAGCTGCTGGATGAGCAGAATCTCGATCTGAAGGATTGGAAGAAGCTCAAGCTGAAATATAAATGCGATTCCCTGCTGACCGACAAGCTGCATGGGTCGCTCCAGTCCATACAGGGACTGCTGAAAGACATTAAGGACGAGCACCTGATCAGCGAGCTTAGCTCCGCGCTTGACCACTTTCTCCTGCAGACGAAAATTTCCGGACAAGCGGCCGTGGAGGGGTAGAGAATGACTATAGAGAAAACATCAGCTTTGGGGGACCAGGGCGTCAAACCAAAGGAACAATTTGTACACTCCGTATTTGAGAGCATAGCCGGCAAATATGACCTGATGAATGATATTCTAAGCTTCCGCCGCCATAAAGCGTGGCGAAAGTTCACGATGCGCAAGATGGGCATGAAGCGCGGCGATTCCGCTGTAGACTTGTGCTGCGGTACCTGTGACTGGAGTATTGCCTTGGCTGATGCCAGCCAGACCGGAAGTGTTATCGGGCTTGATTTCAGTGCAGGCATGCTGGAGGTAGGCCGCCGCAAGGTGGAAG
The DNA here is from genome assembly GCF_042610515.1 of Paenibacillus paludis. Taxonomy (NCBI): domain Bacteria; kingdom Bacillati; phylum Bacillota; class Bacilli; order Caryophanales; family Paenibacillaceae; genus Paenibacillus; species Paenibacillus paludis. Next base: position 32,331 of record NZ_JBGJZP010000002.1, on the reverse strand, counting down.
AGCGCAAACTGCAGGACCGCATTTCACTGGTCCAGGGCAATGCGATGGACCTGCCTTTCGGTGACAACAGCTTTGATTATGCGACGATAGGCTTCGGACTTCGCAATGTGCCTGATCTCGTTCAAGTGTTGAACGAAATGAAGCGTGTAGTGAAGCCGGGAGGAATGGTTGTCTGCCTCGAGCTTTCCAAGCCGATGAAACAGCCGTTCAAAGGCATTTATTATTTTTATTTTCAGCGTGTACTTCCGCTCCTTGGGAAACTGTTTGCCAAAAGATACGAGCAATATAAATGGCTTCCCGAATCATTGGCCCTATTTCCGGACAGAGAGCAGCTTGCGGTGATTTTCCGTGAAACCGGTCTTGAGCAAGTGGAATCCTATCCCTTGACCGGCGGCATCGCAGCATTACATATTGGGCTCAAGGAGAACTGTAATGTTTAAAAAAGTCGGCGTTTTTCTGCAAATGATCAAGTTTGAACATACTGTTTTTGCATTACCCTTCGCATTTATGGGCGCATTGCTCGGTTCAGTTGTCATGTTCGGCACACTCCCTTCCTGGGCCCAGATCGGCTGGGTTGTTATTGCCATGTTTGGCGCCCGCAGCGCGGCCATGGGCCTGAACCGGCTGATTGACCGGATCAGCGACGCCAAGAATCCGCGGACCGCAGGAAGAGCGATTCCCGCAGGGCTGCTGAAGGTTGGAGAAGTAATAATCTTTATTGGGATCTCATTCTTTTTACTATTCTGGGCTGCTTTCAAGCTTAATCCCTTGTCGGCGAAACTGCTGCCGATTGCTGTTTTTCTCCTTGTTTTTTATTCCTTCACGAAGCGATTCACATGGGCCTGCCATCTGATACTCGGGCTAACCATCGCCTTGGCTCCGCTTGGGGGCTGGGTTGCCGTCACGGGCACTGTGGACTGGACAGCCATGATCTTTTATTTCACGATTGTGTTTTGGACTGCGGGTTTTGATATTATCTATTCCTGTCAGGATGTTGAATTTGATACGAAGGAAGGCCTTTACTCCATTCCAGTCCGCTTTGGTGTTCCGCGGGCGCTGGACATTGCGAAGGTGTTTCACTTTCTTACGGGCATCGGATTCGTTTCGCTCCTTTTTATCACCGATTTAAGCTGGTGGTATGTAGCAGGGATGCTGATTGCTTACATCATTCTTTTTTATGAGCATCACATTGTGTCTCCAAGTGACTTAAGCCGCTTGCAGACTGCGTTCTTTACCATGAACGGGGTGCTGAGCATCGTGGTGTTCTCATTTACTTTGATTGACCTGGTGGTGCAGTTTTACAAATGACAGAGCAGAAGCCTGAAAATTTCGTTGTAGGAATTACCGGAGCGAGCGGAGGTATTTACGGCGTTCGTCTGACGGAAACCCTGCTTTCATTGGGGTATACGGTCCATCTCGTTGTGAGCAATGCGGGCTGGCGTGTTTTTAAAGAGGAGCTTGGCTTTGCCGCCTCCGACCGGGAAGGCTTTCTGAACGAAAAGTTCAGCGGCTATCCCGGTTCTCTGCTTTATCATAAAGTACAGGACATCGGGGCATCGATCGCCAGCGGCTCCTTCCGCACGGAAGGGATGATTATTATGCCTTGCTCCATGGGTACACTGTCTGCTGTGGCGCATGGCAGCTCCGATAATTTGATGACAAGGGCTGCCGATGTCATGCTGAAGGAAGGGCGCCCCTTGGTCCTCGTCCCCCGGGAGACACCGCTGCATGCCATTCACCTGGAAAATATGCTGAAGCTGTCCCGGCTGGGCGTCAAGCTGATCCCGGCAATGCCGGCCTTTTATTTTGGCCCGGTCAGCATGGATGATCTGATTAACTTTATGGTGGGCAAGGTGCTGGACAGCTTTAACATTGAGCACACTTTATTTCGCAGATGGGGGGAATGAGGGATGGTCAATTCGCAGCATACCGTTATCGGTAAAATCAGCTATACCAACTCATGGCCGGTATTTCACAATTTTCACCCCTCTTCGTTAAGTTATCCTGCAGAGATGGTGAGTGAAGTGCCTGCCATTCTTAATCAGGGCATGGCTGAGGGCACCATCCACGTAGGTGCATTGTCTTCCTTTGCCTATGCAGCAGCCAGTGACCGTCTGCTGCTGCTTCCGGATCTATCCGTCAGTTCGGAGGGACCGGTCAAATCAATTCTGCTGTTCTCTCGGATGCCTGTTCAGCAGCTTGGAAACGCCAGGATTGCCGTAACTAATACCTCCGCAACATCGGTGAATCTGCTGAAGATTCTGATGGAGAAGGCCGTTCATGGCAAACCGGAATATATCAGTGCAGAGCCTGATCTGGATCACATGATGGATCAGGCGGACGCCTGTCTCTTAATCGGCGACAATGCGATCAGAGCCTCGTGGCAGAATCAGGGCTACATCGTTACTGATCTGGGTGAACTGTGGAATGAGTGGACTGGACTCAGCATGACCTATGCCGTCTGGGCGGTAAACCGGGAGGCAGCGAACAGTAAGCCTAAAGCGATTGCCGAGATTGCCGAGGCCTTTACGGAAAGTAAAAGACGCGGAATCCGCGAACTCGCGCCAGTTATTCGGGAGGCGTGTTTGGCTATCGGCGGAACGGCTGCTTACTGGGAAGGATATTTCCGTAATTTATGTTATGACTTTGGGGAAAGGCAGCAGGAAGGTCTGAACCTCTATTTCCGCTACGCCTATGAAATGGGCCTGCTGCCGCAGGAAGTGAAGATGGAGCTTTGGAGCCACAATCTGCTGACACGGGTGAAAGAATGAAACGAATGCAAATATTCGGTTTGCTGAACAAGGATATGGATCTGATCGAAAAAGAGCTGTACCGCAGCGTTCAAGGCGATGATGGTCTGCTGACAGAGACTTCCCTGCATCTGCTGAAGGCGGGCGGCAAACGTCTGCGTCCAGTATTCGTGCTGATGGGCGGCAAGTTTGGCCAATATGATCTGGAGAAGCTGAAGCGTGTAGCTATCCCGCTTGAGCTCATACATAGTGCTTCGCTCGTTCACGATGATGTGATCGACGATGCAGAGCTGCGGCGTGGAGAGCTTACTGTCAAAGCGAAGTGGGGCGACAAGATCGCCATGTACACCGGGGACTATATTTATGCGAAAGCGCTCGTTATGACTTCGGAGCTGAAAAATCCCCGCATCCACCAAATCCTCTCCAAGGCGATGGTGGAAATGTCCATCGGAGAAATGGAGCAGATCCGTGATTTCTTCAACAGCGAGCAGAGTGTGCGCCACTATTTGCGGCGGATCCGCCCCAAGACAGCCTTGCTCATCGCGATCAGCTGCCAGCTGGGCGCGCTGGCCGCTGATGCGGAGCCGGAGACAGCCCGGCTGCTCTATAATTACGGATACAACGTCGGTATGGCGTTTCAGATCCGTGATGATCTGCTCGATCTTTCCGGAACGGAGAAGCAAATCGGCAAACCTCCGGGCAGCGATATGCGCCAGGGAAACATTACACTTCCCGTGATCTACAGCCTTGAGGACGACCGGCTTCGCGATTCGCTGCTGGAGGAGCTGAAGCTTATCCGTGAAGGGCAGCGCAGTGTGGGCCGGGCCATTGATCTGATCCTGTCAGGAGAAGGTATTGCCCGCGCAGAGGAGTTGGCTTCACGCTATATAGCCAAAGCACTGGCGGCGCTGGATGAGCTTCCAAACAACAAAACAAAGCGCAATCTGCGGGATATTGCATTTTTTGTAACAGGCAGAGCCTATTAGACTTCGCTCCTCTTTGAAATATAAGCGTTCACAGATGACCGGGTTTCTGATAATATCAGAAAATATACCACTTGAATTCGCAGCGATGTACTAACCTATTCATAAAAATGGAGAGTGACTCTATGGAAAAAACGTATCTGATGATCAAGCCGGACGGAGTACAACGCGGATTGATCGGGCGTATTGTCGCCCGCCTGGAGGACAAAGGATTTAAGCTGATTGCCGCGAAGCTGATTACTGTCACAGAAGCACAGGCCAAGAAGCACTACGCAGAACACGAAGGTAAAGATTTCTTTCCTGAACTTGTGGGCTTTATCACCTCCGGTCCTGTGTTTGCCATGGTGTGGGAAGGCGATGATGTAGTGGCGCTGTCCCGTCTGCTGATAGGGAAGACCAAGGTAGGCGAAGCGTTGCCGGGTACAATCCGCGGCGATTTTGCCAGCCATACACCGCTTAACCTTATTCATGGATCGGATTCACCGGAAAGCGCTGAACGTGAAATTGCCAATTTCTTTGCTCCGAATGAACTGGCTCACTACAACAAAGACATCCAGGCATGGATGTAACAACAGGCGGGAGGCAGAAGAAGTCATATGGCAGAACGTGAACAGATTGAAGCAGCAGATCCGGATTACACCGGGTTTATCCATAACGTCAAGCAAAGTACCGGAATCGATCTCGCCCAGTACAAGGAAGCACAGATGAAACGGCGTTTAACTACGCTGCGGATGAAGAACGGCTATCATTCATTTCAAGATTTTTATGCCGCAATGATGAAGGACAAGGCTTTATTTTATGAATTTCTGGACCGGATGACGATTAATGTCTCGGAGTTCTGGCGCAATCCGAACCGCTGGGAAGTACTGCGGGATGTCATTCTGCCTGATTTGCAGCGCTCGGGACGCCGGTTGAAGCTATGGAGTGCCGCCTGCTCCACCGGGGAAGAGCCATATACGCTGGCGATGATTTTATCCGACAAAAATCTTCTTTCCCAGACCGGTATTCTGGCTACTGACATCGATGATGGCGCTCTGGCCAAAGCAAAGCAGGGCCTCTACTTGGAACGATCCTTAAAGGACGTGCCAAAAGATGTAGCCGCCCGTTATTTCGCGCCGGAGGGACCGGTGTTCAAGGTCAGCGAGTCACTCAAAAAAAGTATTGATTTCCGCAAGCAGAACCTGCTGCTTGATAAGTTTGACGAAGGGTTTGACCTGATCATTTGCCGGAATGTGATGATCTATTTCACAGAAGAGGCTAAGAATAAGCTCTATCATAAGTTCTCGGACAGTCTGCGCCCGGGCGGATATTTGTTCGTGGGCAGTACGGAGCAAATCTTTACACCTGCGCAGTATGGCTTTGAATCGACGGAAACGTTCTTCTACCGGAAGAAATAGTGCTGCACCGCCCGATCTGGTAAACGTATACTTTCGCTTCTTTTCAGTGATACTGAATAGTAGATACCCGTACGCTATGCGAAAGGTCGTAAATCCAGATGGACAAAAGCAAGGTCATTGCCGCGTACAGACGCGGCTTTCTTACCGTCCGCGAATGCGGGCAGATTCTCGGCATTGAGGAGCTGCAGCTGCAAAGCCTGCTGCAGCTTGAGGAGAGCAAGACGACATTGCCTCCGTCAAACCGGAGGATCGGGGGCTGATCAGAGGCTCTTGACCCCGGATGCTCAGCAGCGCCGCTTTTACTCGGAAGAGTATGGCGGCGCTGTTCTTTTATGGATGCGGGGCACCTGATTAGAGGCCATCCCTTTCTTGTCAAAGCGGATTCCCTATACTATAATGAGCAAAGACATTTATGATTTTAGCGGTTTACAGTTTAAAAGTGTGAAGGGGGAACGCAGCATGAGTTTACGCTATTTAACAGCGGGGGAAACGCACGGCCCCCAGCTTACAGCAATTATTGAGGGACTGCCCAGCAATTTGACACTTAATTTCGAAGAGCTCAATTTTCAATTGCAGCGGCGCCAGAAGGGCTACGGCCGTGGCCGCCGGATGCAAATCGAGAAAGATACCGCACAGATTGTCGGCGGTGTACGCCATGGTTCTACGACAGGAGCTCCTGTAGCGCTGGTGGTAGAGAACAAAGACTGGACACACTGGAAGAACATTATGAATATCGAACCGATTCCCGGCAGCGACGAAGAGAAGCGGCGGGTGAACCGGCCGCGTCCAGGGCATGCGGATTTGAACGGCGGACTGAAATATAATCTTACCGACCTGCGGAATGTGCTGGAACGCTCCAGCGCCCGTGAAACGGCAGCAAGAGTAGCCGTAGGCGCTGTGGCCCGGCAGCTGCTGGCCGCTTTCGGAGTGAAGATTGCCGGACAGGTTATCCGGATCGGCGAGATTGAAGCACCGGCCAACAATCTTCCGATTGATGAACTGATCGAGCTGACCGAAGCCTCCTCTGTGAGAGTTGTTGATAAAGAGACCGAACAGAAGATGGAAGCTTACATAGACAAGATCAAGGAGGAAGGCGACTCCATCGGTGGAATTGTGGAATGCGTCGTTGAAGGATTGCCTACCGGTCTTGGAAGCTATGTGCAATACGACCGTAAGCTGGATGCAGCTATCGCCGGAGCGGTAATGTCGATCAATGCCTTCAAGGGTGTTGAAATCGGTATTGGTTTCGAGGCAGGTGAACTGCGCGGCTCACAGGTCCATGATGAAATTATGTATGAAGCCTCACGAGGTTACTACCGGGCAAGCAACCGGCTGGGCGGCTTTGAGGGTGGCATGACGAACGGAATGCCGGTTGTTGTCCGCGGAGTGATGAAGCCGATACCTACACTTTACAAACCGCTGCAAAGCGTTGATATTGATACCAAAGAGCCTTTCACCGCGCAGGTGGAGCGTTCGGATGCCTGCGCTGTTCCGGCAGCTTGTGTTGTGCTGGAGAATGTCGTGGCTTGGGAGATCGCGAAGGCATTCCTGGATAAATTCGGCGGTGATTCCCTGGAAGAAATCAGAGCCAACTATAATAATTACTTGTCCCAACTGGAGAGCTACTGATTATGCGCAGTATTACTGTAGAATTGGGAGAACGTTCTTATCCGATCCATATCGGCAGCGGTTTGCTTCAGGGTATCGGTGAACGCTGCCAGGAAGCCGGATTTCCACTGCGCAGTCCGCTGCTGGTTGTTAGTGACAGTGAAGTTGCCCCACATTTTCTGGCCACGGTGGAAAGCTCCTTGCAGGCACAGGGATATACGGTCGTAAGCCATATTATCCCTGCCGGGGAGGCTTCCAAATCTCTGGCCGTATATGAAGAGGTTATCACAACGGCCATTCAGGCTGGTCTGGACCGCAGCTCGGCGGTACTGGCACTCGGTGGCGGTGTGGTCGGTGATCTGGCGGGTTTTGTGGCCGCTTCTTATATGCGCGGTATCGGCTTCCTGCAGATTCCGACAACCATCCTTGCCCATGACAGCAGTGTCGGAGGGAAGGTGGCAGTCAATCATCCGCTAGCCAAAAATATGATCGGCGCCTTCTATCAGCCGTCTATGGTGCTGTATGATCTGGACACGCTCCGCACGCTTCCGCCGCGCCAGATTTCTTCAGGGCTGGCCGAGGTTATAAAACACGGCCTGATTCTGGACAGGGATTTTGCCTACTGGTGCCGTGATCATGCGGCAGAGCTGCTTGAGTTGAACGTAGAAGCGCTTGGTTATGCGCTCGAGCGGGGCTGTGCGATCAAAGCTGCCGTAATCGGCAATGATGAGCGTGAGCATGGACAGCGGGCCATACTGAACCTCGGGCATACCATTGGGCATGCGATCGAGGCAGTGGGGGGTTACGGTGTATTCCTGCACGGGGAAGCGATTGCCATCGGAATGGCCGGATCGGCGCTTTTAGCGGCCAAACTGGGCAAAGATAAGTCCATTTATGAAGACACGGTATCTATGCTGTCGGCGCTCGCCTTGCCGGTAAGACTGCCGGCGCAATATGGTGAGGACGAACTGATGGCGGCGATGATGCATGATAAGAAATTCAAAGAAGGCAAAATGACCTTTATCGTGCCAGATTCCATAGGTTCGGTCAGTATTGTCAATGATGTGCAGCAATTATCTGTTCGTGAGGTTATAGCGCAGCTTAAGAAGGAGGAAAGCCCATGGTAAACCGGGGGATACGCGGTGCAACAACCGTAACGAAAAACGAGGAAAATGAGATCCTGCGTGAAACGGTTGTACTGTTGCGGGAAATCGTCGAACGCAATGACGTGATTGCAGAGGATATTTGCAGCGTATGGATTACGATGACTGCTGATCTGGATGCTACCTTCCCGGCAAGGGCAATCCGTGAGATTGAAGGCTGGGAGATGGTACCGCTCATGTGTTCCGTCGAGATCCCGGTCAAGGGCAGCCTGCCACAGTGCATCCGCCTCATGGTACAGGTCAACACCGATAAATCGCAGCGGGATATCCGCCATGTGTATCTGAACGAAGCCCAGAAGCTTCGCCCGGATCTATCACAGAGCAAGTAATAATTTGCAGATGCGGGGTTGTCAATGACCTGCATCATCATGTATAGTGGAGTTAGCCGAGTGAAGCAGAGTTTAGTTTAGATGAGATGAGTATAGCTGAGTTGAGTGCAGGATTTAGTTCGTATAGGCAATCCATTTATTTGTGATTCCCTTCTGGGATTAATTTGGTGTAGAGTTTCACAGCGCTACCCGTCTATTCCCACATAGGAGATATCCGCATATATGGATCATAATGCCGGTCCTGAGCGCTTTTTCACATACTTACACTTATACAAACCTCTACTTCGGTAGAGGTTTTTCTGTATTTCGGACATAATATCAGATCCCAAGGAGGTATTTCAAATGACGAACCCAAGAGTCGAAGAAGTAGTGGCGTTGTCCCGGGAGTATAACTTAATTCCGGTCGTAAAGCGGCTGCTTGCCGACATGGAGACGCCGATCCGGCTGTTCCAGCGTTTTGCCGAACAGGATCGTGCATTTTTGCTGGAAAGTGTAGAGGGCGGTATTCAATGGGCCCGTTATTCCTTTATCGGCAGTGATCCGTTCCTCATGATCTCCGGCAAAAAAGGCATCATTCACGTTGAAGTCGGCGGAGAGAAAAAACGGCTCTTGGGCAAGCCGGTCGAGGAGCTTAAAGCGCTGCTCCGCTCTTACCGCAGCCCGAAGCTGGAAGAAATGCCTCCCTTTACAGGCGGAGCCATCGGATTCTTCGGCTATGATCTGCTGCAGTATTACGAGAAGCTGTCGGCACATGCCGTTGATGATCTGAATATGGACGACATCCGCTTTATGTTCTGCGACCGGATTATTGTCTTTGATCATGTGAAGCAGCAAATCCTGCTTGTCGGCAATCTGCACATCAAGGACGGAGATACGGACTCGGACATCCGCGCAGGCTATGAAGAGCTTAGCCGCAAGCTGGAGGTTATGGCCGAAGAGCTGCAGAAGGAAGGACCGAAGGAAAATGTCAACCGGCGCAGTATACCGCAGGATATCGAGCTGGGCCAGATCCACTCTAACCTGACGAAGGAACAATATATCGGCAATGTGGAGCAGGCCAAGGAGTACATCCGGGCCGGGGATATTTTTCAGGTGGTGCTGTCCCAGCGGCTGCACATAGAAACGGAAGTATCGCCACTCCATGTGTACCGGATGCTGCGCACATTGAACCCTTCGCCATATATGTATTATCTGAAGATGGATGAAGAGATCATTGTCGGCACTTCTCCCGAAGCGCTGGTGAAGGTAGACGGTGACCGGGTCAAGACCCGCCCGATTGCCGGAACCCGTCCGAGAGGCGAGAATGAAGCACAGGACCGGGAGCTGGCTGAGGAACTGCTGCATGATGAGAAGGAACGGGCAGAACATTTGATGCTGGTCGATCTGGGGCGCAATGATTTGGGCCGGGTCTCCAAGTTCGGCACCGTCAAATGCGATTCCTTCATGGAAATTGAAAAATACTCCCATGTGATGCACATGGTTTCGAACGTATCCGGAACGCTTGACGAGAACAAGGATTTCTTCGACGCTTTCCTGTCCTGCCTTCCTGCCGGCACCGTTTCCGGTGCACCGAAGCTGCGGGCTATGGAGATTATCTCGGAGCTGGAACGCGAAGCAAGAGGCGCGTATGCCGGAGCCATCGGTTATCTCGGATTTTCCGGAAATATGGATTCCTGCATTACGATCCGCACCATTATCTTCCGCAAGGGCCGGGCTTATGTGCAGGCCGGGGCGGGCATTGTCTGGGACTCTGTTCCAGAGAAGGAATATGAGGAGACCCTCAACAAGGCAAAAGGGATGCTGAAGGCGATCCGCATGGCGGAAGCGATGTTCCCGGCTGAAGTGAAAGAAAAGCAGGTAATCAACCAGGATTACATGTACGAATATACCCCTTAACCAGGGGATAGCAGAGATGAGCAGAGCAGAGAATGCTCCATAAAACTTTTAGCGTATGCTTCCGGTGTCAGTTTTGTTCGACGCGGGTTCAGGATGCATATGCTCACAAAACTTAAGCGAATGCTTACGAAGCGAGTTTTATTACGAAGATGAGCAGAGCAGAGAATGCTCCATAAAACTTTTAGGAGGAAAAGAACTATGGAAGCAAGTCAATTGATGCAATCAGGAATTGCCGGACTGATAGAGGGCAGGGATCTAACCCGCACACAGGCACGTGAGCTTATGGGAACAATAATGGAGGGATCGGCATCACCGGCGCAAATCGGCGCCTTGCTGACCGCATTGCGGATCAAGGGGGAAACGGTGGAGGAAATTACCGGTTTCGCCGAAGCCATGCGCGGTTTCGGTACTCCTGTGCTTACGGAGCGCACCCGGCTGCTGGATACCTGCGGAACCGGCGGTTCCGGAATCCATAAATTCAACATTTCTACGGCCTCGGCGATCATATCCGCAGCCGCTTCGGTCCGGGTCGCCAAGCACGGCAACCGTTCTGCTTCCGGCAGAGCGGGCAGCGCTGATGTGCTGGAAGCGCTGGGCGTCAACATTCATCTGAATGCGGAGCAGGCCCGGCAGTGTCTGGACAGCATCGGTATCTGCTTCCTGTTCGCACAAATCTATCATCCATCCATGAAGCATGCCGCTGCACCCCGGCGTGAGCTCGGTGTCCGGACCGTATTCAACATGCTTGGACCGCTGACCAATCCAGCGGGAGCCGACCGGCAGCTGATGGGCATTTATGACCGCAGCAAGACGGAAACAGTCGCGAATGTACTGAAGGAGCTCGGCTCCAAGCGCGCGATGATTGTAAGCAGTCTGGATGGTCTCGATGAAATCAGCATTTCGGCACCTACACAGGTATCCGAGCTGAAAGACGGGGCTGTGTTTACCTATGAAGTGACTCCAGAGGAACTGGGCCTCAGCAGACATCCGCTGGAAGATGTGCTTGGCGGAGATGCAGCTGAAAATGCAGCGATTATCACCGCCGTGTTGGCCGGAGAAGTTAATCCTTACCGTGATATTGTATTGGCCAATGCAGGTGCTTGTATCTATGTCGCCGGATTGGCGGATACATTGAGAGATGGCGTAGAGAAAGCAAGAGAAGTAGTAGATTCAGGCGCGGCACTGCTCAAGCTGGAGCAGCTGAAAGTCATGACGAAGGAGCTTGATTATGTATCTTGAACGGATTGTTGCCACCAAAATCAAAGAGGTAGAAGCGCTGGCCGCGACTTTTTCGCTGGCTCAGGCTGAACTTGAAATTTCCGGGCTGCCGTCGACAAAAGGATTCCGTGATGCGCTCACGAAGCGGCGGAACAGAGAGATGGGGCTGATTGCGGAAGTGAAGAAGGCTTCCCCGTCCAAAGGTCTGATCCGGGCGGATTTTGACCCGGTTTCCATAGCACAAGGCTATGAGGCGGGAGGTGCTGACTGCTTGTCCGTTCTTACGGACAGCGAGTATTTTCAGGGCAGCGGTTTATACCTGCAGCAGGTTAGAAAGGCGGTAAGTCTTCCACTGCTGCGCAAGGATTTTATTATCGACGAGAAACAGATTTATGAGGCGCGTCTGCTGGGAGCGGATGCCATCCTGCTGATCGCGGCTATTCTGGACCCGAACCGGCTTGCTAACTTCACAGAGTTGGCTTCCTCACTGGGAATGGATGTACTCATTGAGATTCATGACCGCAATGAACTGGAAATGCTACTGGAGACCGGCAAAGCGGCACATCCGAATGTGCTGCTGGGAATCAACAACCGCAACCTGCATACCTTTGAGACCTCGCTTGCGACTACGGCAGAGCTGGCCACGCTTGCACCTAAGGGAGTGCCAGTGATTAGTGAGAGTGGAATAGCCGGGCCCGGCGATATAGACTATCTGAGCACAACCGGCGCCCTTGGCGTGTTGGTAGGAGAATACTTAATGCGCCAGCAGAACGTGGAGCAGGCAGTGAATGAACTGCTGGGTCCGGTACAGGCAGGGAAAGGCCGTGCCGTGCATGAGTGAGACAATGGTAAAAATCTGTGGACTTCAGGACGTTGAAGTGCTAAAATCTATGAAGCGATTACCACTGGATTATGTCGGTTTTGTCTTTGCTCCCAGCCGCCGCAGAATAACCCCGGAGCAGGCAGCAGTGCTTACCGCGCAGCTTGCGGACTGGCAGGCAGACAAGGCTCCGGAAGCCGCAGGTGTGTTTGTGAACCCGGAACTGGCAGAGCTTCGGGAAATCATGAAGGCAGTTCCACTGGGTGTGATACAGCTGCATGGGCAGGAAAGTGCGGAATTTTGCCGTGAGGTTAAGCTGGCGTTTCCGCAGGTACAGGTCTGGAAGGCTCTTTCTGTGGTCAGCCGTGATACGGAACAAGCTTCGGATAGGCATAGTAGCCTGGAAAGCTATGCCGGTGTGGTGGATGCATTGCTGCTGGATACTTATGATCCGCAGGGCGGCGGTTCAGGCCGGACGTTTGATTGGGAACGTATTCCTCACTTCCAGCAGGCGGCAGCGGCGTATGGACTGCCGTTATTTATCGCCGGGGGACTGGAGCCGGGCAATGTCAGTGAATTGCTGACGGGCTACGCCCCGGATGGCGTGGATGTTTCCAGCGGAGTGGAGAGCGGCGGAATTAAGGATATTGTTAAAATGACAGCTTTTGTGGAAAGGGTGAAGCAATCATGATACAAGTACCGGACATCAATGGGCGTTTTGGTTCTTTTGGAGGCCGCTTCGTTCCTGAAACTCTAATGAATGCACTGATTGAGCTGGAGGAAGCCTACCGCAAGTATTCGGGGGAACCGGCTTTTCAGGAAGAAATAGATTATTTGCTGAAGCAGTATTCCGGACGGGAGACTCCGCTGTATTATGCGGAACGTTTCAGCAAGCATATCGGTGAGGCCAAGATCTATCTAAAGCGTGAAGACCTGAATCACACCGGAGCACATAAGATCAACAATGCGATCGGTCAGGGAATATTGGCCAAGATGATGGGCAAAACGAAGGTTATTGCCGAGACAGGTGCAGGCCAGCATGGCGTAGCTACGGCTACGGTGGCAGCGCTCCTTGGGATGGAATGCAAGGTGTTTATGGGGGAGGAGGATACACGCCGCCAAGCGCTTAACGTTTTCCGTATGAAGCTGCTGGGGGCAGAGGTTATACCGGTGACTTCCGGATCACGGACACTCAAGGATGCAGGGAATGAAGCGCTGCGCTACTGGGTCAGCAATGTTGAAGATACCTTTTATATCTTAGGCTCTGCGGTTGGGCCGCATCCTTATCCGATGATGGTCCGCAACTTCCAGCGGATTATCGGCGATGAGACCCGCCGCCAGATTCTGGAGGCCGAAGGCAGGCTGCCGGATCTGCTGGTTGCTGCCGTAGGCGGAGGAAGCAATGCGATCGGCATGTTCTATCCATTTATGGAGGATGAGAATGTCGGCATGATCGGAGTAGAGGCTGCAGGCAAGGGGATCGATACCCCTTTTCATGCTGCGACAATGAGCAAGGGAACCCATGGAGTATTTCAAGGCTCCCTGAGCTATCTGCTGCAGGATGAACATGGACAGGTTACAGAGGCGCATTCCATCTCTGCCGGATTGGATTATCCGGGAGTTGGCCCTGAGCATTCCTACCTCAAAGATATAGAGCGTGCCCGATACGTGCCGATTACGGATGAGGAAGCGCTTGAGGCTTTGAAGCTGCTGTGTATGACTGAAGGCATTATTCCAGCTCTGGAGTCGGCCCACGCCTTGGCGCATGTTGCTAAGATCGGACCCACGCTCACCAAAGATGATATTGTAGTCATCTGTCTGTCCGGGCGCGGCGACAAAGACGTGGAATCTATAATGGCCTATACGGAAGGAGCGGGTAAGCAATGACAACGGACACGACAAACCGGATGGATTTGACCTTCCGGCAGCTTAAAGAGGCCGGACGGACGGCCTTGATTCCTTTTCTGACGGTTGGCGATCCCGATCTGGAGACCACGCTTGATATCATTGCCGAACTGGAGGCGGCGGGTGCAGATATTCTGGAGCTGGGCGTTCCTTACTCCGACCCGCTCGCGGATGGTCCGGTGATCCAGCGGGCATCTGCTAGAGCGCTGCGAGGCAGCATTAACCTTCGAACCTGTATGGAAACGGCACTGAAGGCCCGACAGGCGGGAAGCGAGCTTCCGTTCATTTTGTTCACCTATTATAATCCGGTTATGCAGATGGGCCTGGACACCTTTTTTGCAGAGCTTGAGACCCACGAAATCAGCGGCCTGATCATTCCCGATCTGCCTGTGGAGGAGTCCGGGGAAATGCGCCTGCGCAGCCGTGAGGCCGGTGTGAATCTGATACCGCTTGTCGCGCCGACCTCCAGTGAGCGGATTGCCAAAATTGTCTCCGGTGCCAGCGGTTTTGTCTATTGTGTCTCCTCCCTTGGTGTGACGGGCGAAAGATCGTCGTTTCATACCGGAGTGGATGACTTTATTGAATCCGTACGCCGGGCAACAGACTTGCCGGTAGCTGTTGGATTTGGCATCTCGACGGGCGAGCAGGTGGCACGGTTTGCCCGCATTTGCGACGGTGTGGTCGTAGGCAGTGCCATTGTCCGCAAGGTGGAGGATGTGATTCCGCTGCTGGACAATCCGGATACCCGCAGCCAAGGACTGTTGCAAATTCGTGAATTTGTGGCACAATTAAGACCATAACAGTCTGCTGACAGACCTGAGAGCAGCTATCTTACCCATGGAGAGCGAGGAACATAAATGAATCCGAAACCAAATATTATCAACCTCCCTGTCTACAAGCCAGGCAAACCTATTGATGAGGTTAAGAAAGAACTGGGCTTAAGCGAGGTCATTAAACTGGCGTCCAATGAGAACCCCTATGGTCCTTCACCGAGCGCAAAAGCTGCTATTATTGCCGATCTGGACAATCTTTTTCTGTATCCTGATGGCGCGGCCGCTGATTTGACAAGCGCACTGGCAAGCCACCTTGGCGTGGAGAACGACAATATCATATTCGGCTGCGGCTCCGATGAAATCATCGCCTTGATTACACGTGCCTTTTTCCTGCCGGGTGACGAGACAATTATGGCGGATCAGACCTTCTCCGTATACAAGAGCAATGCCGATATAGAAGGTGCTGTTTCGATAGAAGTGCCTTTGGCAAATGGTACACATGATCTTGACGCGATGCTGGCTGCAGTGACGGAACGGACAAAGGTGATCTGGATCTGCAATCCCAATAATCCAACCGGTACGATTGTGCCTGAAGAGGCGCTGGTCACTTTCCTGAACGCGGTTCCTGCGAATGTAATGGTGGTGCTCGATGAAGCATACTCCGAATACGTAACAGACCTTTCCTACTCGGATGGAATTGAGCTGCTCGCTAAGTATCCGAATCTGGTGGTGCTGCGCACCTTCTCCAAGATTTATGGGTTGGCTGCGCTCCGCATCGGCTATGGTGTTGCAAGTCCGCAGATTATCAAGCTGATTAACCAGGTTCGGGAACCTTTCAACACTTCCCGTCTAGCCCAGGCTGGCGCCTTAGCTGCACTGGCTGACCAGGATTATGTGCAGGAATGCCGCCGTCTCAACAGCGCGGGCATCATTCAGCTTCAGGGAGAATTCAAACGCCTGAGCCTGGACTTTTTCCCGGCACACGGTAATTTCATTATGGTAGATGTACGCAAGCCTGCAACCGAAGTATTCGACGCCTTGCTGCGTCAAGGCATCATTGTAAGAGCGGGCCACAGGCTTTACCCGACTTATATCCGTGTTACTGTCGGATCGACAGAGCAGAACAAGGCTTTTATCGCCGCTTTGGAGCGGGTGCTTAAAGATCAGAAGGTACAGGTGTAACCTGTAACAGACAAGACGATACCTATAGAAGGCAGGTAGTACAAAGAACATGACGACAAAAATAGCCATTTTCGGTGTCGGTCTGATCGGAGGCTCACTGGCCCTTTGCTTCAAAGGCAAGGAGGGCCTGACCGTCGTAGGCCATGCCCACCGTCCTGAATCCGCAATTAAATATGTCAGCAGAGGTGTTGTCGATCAGGCAACACTTTCTGTTGAAGAAGCGGCGCTGGACGCCGATTTTATTTTTCTATGCGTGCCTGTAGGCATGCTGGAGGATTATTTGCAGCAGTTAAGCAAGCTTCCGCTGAAACCCGGCTGCATCATTACGGATGTCGGCAGCACTAAGGCCAGCATTGCCGCCTGCGCGGTTTCACTGGACTTTCCCGATGTGCATTTCATAGGCGGGCATCCCATGGCCGGTTCCGAGCGCTCCGGTGTGGAAGCAGCCTCCTCACTGCTGTTTGAGAATGCCTATTATGTGCTGACACCTCCGCCGGGAGTGCCGGACGATGCGTATCATGCACTTGAATCCTTGCTATTACATACCAAAGCGCAGATCGTCCGGCTCGATCCGGAACGCCACGATGAAATCGTCGGTGCGATCAGCCATCTGCCGCATATTATTGCCGTCGCGCTTGTGAATCAGATTCATGCCTATGATAATACGGATTCCCTGTACAGCACTTTGGCTGCAGGCGGCTTCCGCGACATCACACGGATTGCTTCCAGTGATCCGATCATCTGGCGCGATATTCTGCTTAACAACCGTACGGTGATGCTGCGCTTGCTGAAGGATTGGAATCAGGAGGTATCTTCATTTATCGAATTGCTGGAGACGGCGGACGGAGAAGGCATTGAGGAGGCTTTCAGCGAAGCTAACGGCTTCCGCAGCCAGCTGCCGGAGCGCCGCAAAGGAATGATTACGCCATTGTTCGATCTCCATATTGATGTTCCCGATCATCCGGGTATTATCGGGCGAATCGCTACAGAGCTGGGGGATCAGGGTATCAACCTTAGCAATGTGCAGATTATTGAGAGCCGTGAAGACGTTCCCGGCATTATGAGGCTGTCTTTTCGTCAGGAGAATGACATGGAGCGGGCTAAGATTCTGCTGCAGCACAATGATTATACGGTATATGTGTAGAAGCCGGGGCGAATGCCCCGGCTTTTTTAGTTATTAAGATATATAAGATATCGGACTCCACGAAAATAACCTGAGTAAACTTCGAAGTCAAAGCCCTTTTTGGTTTGGGTTACGGCGCACCTCAGCCTGAAAATGGACAAAAAAAGACCGCTTACAAAGTAAGCGGCTACAATTCACAATGAATTGGAATTGTGCAGTGTTTGGATAGGAGTGGAGAGAAACCATACTGTACTTTTATTATATGTATCCGTTTACATTTTGTCAACACTTTCTTTAAACTTTATTTTCCAAATCGCAGATCCGGCCATCCGGAATAGATAAGAAAGAGCGTTTCGACTGACTTTTTATGTGCACAGATGGCAGGTTTAGGAATGAAGCAGGATTCGACTTAATATCCGAAATGTAAAATAGTGTATTGTTGCCCCGAGTCTATTAATGTCATCCTGTTAGAATCTATGCTATACTGGGTTAAGTATGTTTATAGATTCCTTTCCGTAATCATCAAAAAAGCGCCGTGCGGGATGTAAGGAAACCTGTAAAGATGCGTATTTATTTCTGTATTTACATGTGGCATGCCTTTTTTACCGGGTATTTGAATATACATAGGAAGTATTTCATAAAACGGTACAAATTTAGCGTAAAAGCGCAACTTTTTAAGCCCCGACCGGTATAAGTAGTTACAGACCGGCCGGGATTAAACGTGCAAGGGCGAGGAGGGCCGAACTCACCATGACGGATTCCCAGTTGATCCAGCTTATTAAGCAAGGAAACACAGAATTATACTCGGAACTGATGCGAAGATACCAACGAAAAATATTGGCTTTTGTCTATCATATGCTTAAGAATTCCCATATGGAGCTGATTGCTGAAGATCTCTGCTCGGAGACCTTTTATAAGGCGTTCCGCAGCTTGCATTCCTTCCGTGAAGTGGATGCTTCATTCTCGACATGGCTGTATACAATCGCCCGTAATACGGTGCTGAGTGAGCTTCGCAAGAATCGTGCAGGCAATGTATCTCTCGAAGAAAGCGGATATACTCCTGTAGCTCCGCCAGAGGTAGCACCGGAGCAAGCGGCGCTGCGTAAAGAACGGATGATGCTGGTCCGTGAAGCGATCAATAATCTACCGGAGAAGCAGCGTTCTGCACTCATTCTGCGTGAATATGATCAAATGGATTATCAGGAAATCGCCATTATTTTGGATCAGAGTGTCAGCTCCGTGAAATCATTATTGTTCCGTGCCAGGAGCAGTGTGAAGCTCCAGCTCGAGTCCTATTTCTATGAGCCTGAACTTGAAGAGCAGGCTGAGAGGGTGTAAGGCCAATGAACTGCAGGGAAGCGCAAGATTTCATTCCGCTATTGTGGGACGCTCCCCCCACCGACCCCAAGCGGATTGAACTTGAGAGGCATATTGCAAGTTGCCCGTACTGCGCCTCCGAGTGGGCATTGTGGCAGGAGAGCAGCGAGCTTATGCTGGAGACGAAGGTAGAAGTCAGCGAAGAACGTGCGGAAGCTATAAACCTCAGGGTTATGGAGCGGATTTATCTCGAGAGTCCCTGGCTGATGCCCGGGGACGGGAAATCTGCCGGTAATTCTACAGTTTTCCGCCGCCGGATAAGCCTTTGGATTGCCTGCTTTCTGGCAGTGTTTCTATCGAGCTTCCTATATTTCACTATGTTTAAGACATCCCATAACACAACCACAGCGCAAAGCGGGATTGTGGATACGGGTGTGGCCGGCCTTTCACTAGGATGGTCGCCGGCTTATCCTGTTCTGGAATCAGAAGGCGGCATTATCGAGCCGCTTGTAGTAAGCATGGGGCCAACCCATCCACAATATTGGATGATGCTGTCCATGCTGGGGGTAGGCTTATCGATATTTTTGCTCATCCGGTTGAACCGTTACCGCAGACAATGAGGAGCTCCCTTTACTACCAAGTAAAGCGGGCTTTTTTTGTTGTCTTGTTTCCGTGCAGGAAGAGCGAAAAGGCATAATAATCTTTCAAAAAGAAGACATTTGTTTTCATTCATGATACATTATTAAGCAAACATAAAGGAGGGGAAGGGTGATGGCAATGCTTATCGGCTTAGTACGCCATGGGCTGACCGATTGGAATGCGGAAGGAAAGATACAGGGGCAAAGTGACATTCCGCTTAACGATGAGGGCCGGAGGCAGGCTGAGATGCTGGGAGACAGGCTTCTGCAGGAACCTTACCGCTGGGACTACTGCATTACCAGCAGTCTTTCCCGCGCAGCGGAGACAGGGAAGATCGTAGCTGCCAAGCTGGACATTCCACTGCTTGAACCCGATCACCGGATCCGTGAGCGTGCCTATGGACAGGTGGAAGGCATGACTGCGATGCAGCGGGAGGAGAAGTGGGGCAAAGAGTGGAACCTGCTGTCGCTGGGTCAAGAAACGGATGAACAGCTGCAGGTACGCGGTCTTGCTTTCCTGGAGGATCTATCAGCCCGTTATCCGCAGAGCAATGTGCTGGTAATTTCCCACGGCGGCTTTCTGGCTCAGCTGTACACCGCGCTTTATAAGGACAAGTACACAGAACGTCTTGGCAATCTGTCGCTGACCATCCTGGAGAAGAAGGAACAGGAATGGAGTCCGCTGTTATACAATTGTACACGTCATATCTTGCAAAATCAGCGTTAACCCGAAGCCTCGGGTTATTTTTTTTGCGTAATAAGGAATAAAAAGGGCTGTATTTCCCATAATGGTAGTAAAACGGTGAGGCGATAAAAGATGAATCTGGCGGATATGCTCACTTACGCAGACATTGGTCAGCTTACCGCCATTGCGGGGCGCTACCAGTGCGATTGCAAACGAAATTCTAAACATGATTTGATTCAGAGTATACTAATCACGCTGGGAAGCCGCGATTTCATGGAGACTCATATCCGGGATTGCACCCCGGAGGAACTGCGGTTTCTCAACACGCTGTTGTTCGACGAACGCAGCAAATTCAGTCTTGAAGATTTGCTGGCTGCTGCGAGGCAGGCCTGCTTTGATGCACCTGCCGGCAAAAGCGGCGGTTACCGTGAGATGGTCAGCCGGTTCAAAAGCGGCGGATGGCTCTTCAGCGGCGCCTCACAGCAGAGCAGATACCTCTTTCAGGTGCCGGAGGATCTGAAGAACCGTTTCCGCGAGAGGATGGGACAGCATATCAAGGAACACGTGGTCCGGAGCAGTGAACCAGCGGTATACCGCGGGGAAGGTGACCTGCTGGCGGGCGATCTGCTGCTGTTCCTGCGTTATGTGATGGACAATGAGCTGGAGCTGAACCAGGAGGGTGCCCTCTATAAACGTTATCAGCAGGGCGTAATGAACGCGATCCAAGTTCCTGAGCCGCTGCTGGGCAAGGGGGGCTGGAGATTCGGTTACGGCAGAGCATGCGAGCATTATCCGCCAAGAGTGGCGCTTCTGTATGATTATGCGAGGCACCGCCGCTATATTTCGGAAGAAGGTTACCGTTTGAAGCTAACCTCGGCAGGTGAGACGCTGCTTGCGGAAGGAAAATCAGAAAGACTGATGCAGTTATTCACCTTTTGGTTAAAACTCTATAAAGGTGCTGTTCCTAATCTTCCATCGCTCGTATACTGGATTAGCGTAAGTGCGGAAGAGTGGGTGAGCGTTTCTTCCTTGGTGGAGGGATTGGGCTGGCTGATCAAACCGTTTTACTATGATGACGCCGCATCGATCCTGGAACAGCGAATTTTGCGGATGATGCTGCATCTTGGAATGATCCGGCTTGGGGAGACACCTGAAGGCCCGGTAGTCCAAATGACGCCATGGGGAACGGAAGCTGCCACTCCGAAGCGACTGCCGAAGTAAGGGGGAGGAAAATGCGGATTGCTTATGGGAATTACATACCGCAGCTCGATGAATCTGTTTACGTGGCAGAAGGGGCTAAGCTGGTAGGGAATGTGAGTGTAGGACAGCATTCAAGTATTTGGTTCAATGCGGTGCTGCGGGGCGATCTTGCTCCAGTCATTATTGGAAAAAGCTGCAACATTCAGGATGGGGTTGTAGGCCATGTGGCGGAGAATCTGCCGCTGATATTGGGGGATGACATATCGGTTGGGCACTCCGCAATCATACATGGTTGCAGGATAGGCAGAGGCACATTAATCGGAATGGGTGCGATTGTATTGAACGGAGCAGAGATTGGTGAATATGCTTTAATAGGAGCCGGATCTCTTGTAACCGAAAACAAAGTGATCCCGCCGTACACCCTTTCCTTGGGTACCCCCGCCAAAGTGGTCCGTGAATTGACCGAGCAGGACTTACTGAGAATGTCACGCACCAGCGAGAGTTATGTGAACAAGGCGAAGGAATATGGAAACTTCTAAACAGCGGAGGTGTATCGAATGGACAAAATGAAGGCTACCTATGAAGTGATGCTAGGGCTTGCGGCAGAAATGGTGTGGGATGAAGCGCTGCGAAAGCGTCGTACCGACATCTTGTACCGGGAGATTGACACAGCGCTGGCGGCCGGAGATAAAGCGGCTTTCCGGTATCTGACTGAAGAACTGAAAAGTTTGGCATAAGAGATGCGCTTGGCGCATTTCTTTTTTTGTTGTCCTGTAAAAGAGGGATTTAACGGTATCTTCGAGAAAGCAAGGAGAAATGTTTGTCAAAAATGTTTGAACAATTCAGGTGAGGGGAATGAACAGTAATGAAATTTAGTGATTTTGACAAAAGCAGCTGGGAGGCAAACTGCAAATACTTCGATACCTGCCTGATTCCGTTTACCGGCCTGACGGGTACGGAGAGTCCGCCGGAGGCGGCAGAGGCACTTG
This sequence comes from Paenibacillus paludis, assembly GCF_042610515.1. Taxonomy (NCBI): domain Bacteria; kingdom Bacillati; phylum Bacillota; class Bacilli; order Caryophanales; family Paenibacillaceae; genus Paenibacillus; species Paenibacillus paludis. The sequence continues at coordinate 10,355 of NZ_JBGJZP010000002.1, read as the reverse complement.
AACGGCTGCGTGATTTGCTGGACTGTATTGAACAACCCTTTCAAGGACGCATTGTAACCTACCCGGCAATTCAGTACAGCTCAGGTGACAGTCTTCAATACATAAATGAGATTTGCCGAAAAGTCAAATCCAGTCACTTCCAATATGTCATTGTGGCTTCATCCGATTTGGAGGTATTGTCCAACGAAACTGTTGAAAGCGATTTAGTCCTTTCCCTGACTGGATTTGACGCGTCCCGGATAATAGCCTTTAAGAGTCAGATAGGAAGAGAAATTGAGCAGATGTGGCAAGGTGATAAATGAGTTAAATGTGACAGAAAATCAACAATTCATAAAAAAGTACCCCAATATGCCTGTCACAATTTAGACAATATTCTTGACGGGTTTTGGACCCTACGCTATGATTAGGTTGAACTTATATGTCGTGTGACTTATATCATTGTAAACGGATTATTTACAGGAAAAACCTCTGGATAACACTGCAGGTGCCTTCTCCAATTTCTGAATAGGGGGTTACACACAGTATGAGCAGCCATGAAGAAGAGCAGGAGCCGCATCCGCAAGGACCGCCCAGCCAAAAAGAGATGTCACGCAGACAGTTTCTAACCTATACCCTTGGCGGAGCTACCGCTTTTATGGGGGCCGGGGCAGTCCTGCCGATGATCCGTTTTGCCGTAGACCCGATATTACATAAAAAAGGCGAGGGTGAATTCATCAAAATTGCGGAAACCTCTAAAATTACCGATGAACCGCAGGAGTTTACGTTTGAGCTGAAACAGCAGGACGGATGGTATGCCAGTACAGCTACGCTGACGGCCTGGATCCGTAAAAATGAGAGCGGAGAAATTTATGCGCTTTCACCGATCTGCAAGCATCTGGGATGTACGGTCAGATGGAACAATAACAAGTCCTATCCGGATGAATACCATTGCCCATGTCATGGAGCGAGGTATACCAAAGTAGGCAAGAATCTAGAGGTCGCCCCGAAGCCGCTTGACCAGTACAAGACCAAGATTGATGGAGGCTGGGTCTATCTTGGCGATATCGTCCCCAACACCGAAGCTAAGAAGGAGGCGTAAATCTGATGTTTAAAAATGTCTACAACTGGATTGATGAACGTCTGGATATTACGCCGATTTGGAGAGATGTCGCCGATCATGAGGTACCTGAGCATGTCAATCCGGCACATCACTTTTCGGCATTTGTCTATTGCTTTGGCGGACTTACTTTCTTTATTACAGTCATTCAGATCTTATCGGGCATGTTTCTGACAATGTATTATGTTCCAGATATTATAAATGCCTATGCCAGTGTGGAATATTTGCAGACTAAGGTGGCCTTCGGGCAGATCGTCCGCGGTATGCATCACTGGGGCGCAAGTCTTGTCATCGTGATGATGTTCCTTCATACAATGCGCGTATTTTTCACCGGTTCCTACAAGGCACCGCGCGAAATGAACTGGATCGTCGGTATGCTTATCTTTTTCGTGATGCTGGGGCTTGGACTGACCGGATATTTGCTGCCTTGGGACAACAAAGCTTATTTTGCAACCAAGGTTACACTGGAAATTGCTAATTCTGTACCCGTTATGGGGCCTGTGCTGAAGGAACTGATGCAGGGCGGCACTATTGTCGGCGCAGAAACTTTAACCCGTTTTTTTGCACTGCATGTATTTTTCCTCCCGGCGGTCCTGCTTATTCTGCTCGTCGGACACTTTATTATGATCCGCAGACAGGGTATCTCCGGTCCGCTGTAAGTCAATTGACAGAAAGGGGGAACTGCAGATGGCACACAAAGACAAGGACAACACCAAAGAAAAGGTCGTATTTGTCGGTGATTCCCGTGTCCGCAAAGGTAACGGTTTCATTACACCGCCGGACTATACGGCATATCCGGGCAAATCGGAAGCGTTTATTCCCAACTTTCTATTGAAAGAATGGATGGTCGGTGTCGTCGTGCTGGTGGGCATCCTGGTGCTGACCATTTCAGAGCCGGCGCCGCTAGGCTTCCCTGCGAATGCCAGTGCAACCGTAATTCCGATACCAGACTGGTATTTCCTGTTCCTGTATCAATATTTGAAGCTGCCTTATGCCTCCGGCGACTATATTGTGCTGGGCACACTCGGCGTTACAGGCGTAGCCTTTGGGGCGCTCCTGCTGGCCCCCTTTCTGGATACGGGCCGGGAACGGCGGTTCTACCGCCGGCCGATCGCTTCCTCTTTAATGTTCCTCTCCCTCGCAGCGATCATTTATTTGACGAATACAGCCTGGACGGAATATAAGCATGAAATGGCGTTAACGGATCAAATTCCTGAGGATGTGCAGCGTGAGGAAAAGGCGGCAGAGAACAGAGCCAAAGGTTTGCCGACCACAAGTGTTGTTGAAACGGAGGAAGTAGCCATCGTGGACAAGAGTGATCCGGCGATGGCGCTTTATAAGCAAGCTACCTGTGTTTCTTGTCATGCTGTCGATATGAAAGGTGGAGGTAGTGTGCCTGCGCTTCGTGGTGTCGGCGATACCCATGACAAAGATGCGATTCTCGCGATCATTAAAGAGGGACAGGGGCAAATGCCTCCGATGTATGAAACGGCGGTGGCGGCAGGTCTGACAGAGCAGGATATTGACACTCTTGCCGGCTGGCTTGCCAAACAAAAAAGCGAACAGTAAAATAATGATAAGCGCAAACCTGATCGTGCATGCGGTCAGGTTTTTGGTTGTGTAAATGCAGAGGCTGCCATGATCTAGGAGGTAATGTGTCGATATGCCGTTTCATTGGTTCGAGAAGTTGTTTAAACACCGGGGAGTCATATGGCTGCTCTTTATTGTGAATTTCTTCGGTACGATTTACGGTTACATGTGGTACGGCAATCAACTGGAATATACAGCAGCCAATTATCCTGCCTGGCTGCTTCCGTTTGTTCCGGATAGTCCGACTGCGAGCCTGTTCTTTACGGCCGCTTTATTGCTCCTGCTGTATCCGCCAAAGAGTCTGAAAGGGACTCTGCTGCGTGAACTGATCGAGGCACTGGCGGTTCTCACCTCCGTGAAGTACGGTATCTGGGCGGTAAGTATTATTTTTGCCGGGGGATATCAGGGGGACACTGTGGGCTGGAAGGACTGGATGCTGGTCGCATCGCATACCGGGATGGCGGTTGAAGCGCTGATCTATGCCCGCTTCTTCGCTTTCCGCAGAATGCTGCCATTAGCGCTGCTCTGGACCCTTGCCAACGACATGGTGGATTATTCGATTGGGATTTATCCGTGGCTGCCTTCTGTGCTGGAGGATGATGTAATTGGTGTGCAGTACTTCACTATTGGATTAACCTTGCTCAGCGCCGCCGCGGCCTGGATTTTCAGCAGAAGAACCAGGCCGCTGGAGAGCTTCAGCGACAGGCGCTGACAGGCTGTTCTATCTCTTGTCCTCCTGCCATACATTTAGGGTAGGAGGGATGTCTCATGCCGCGCAGGGGATATTATGTGCTGACAGGGTTAGTGTTGTGCTGGCTGCTTGCCGGAGGTAATACTGGAAAGGTTATGGCAGATTCTAGTGCTGCCGCTGCAGGTTCCGGCCTTGAGAATTCGCTTAGTACCGGGAGCTCCGTAGGCGGAGAAGCTCCAGCGCTTACCGGCAGGACTGGAGCGCAGCGGCTGGAGCAGGCGGCAGAAACTTTGTACAGCTATGTTCTGGAAGGGAATGTCGCCAAGGCAAGGCAGGAGAGCGGGGAGATTTCACAGATTGTTGTATCCTCATCCTTTGAAGGCCTGACCTCGGTGGAAGGAATAAATGCACTGACGACAGTGGTTATGGATCTTAAGACTACAATGGCGGCTGCGCAAATCAATCCCCAGAAGTGGGAAGCTGCCGCTGCCAAGCTCAGGCTCGCTGCCAACAGTCTGAATCATCCAAAGCAACCGATGTGGCTGCAGTACTACAAGCTGATCCGCGAGGATCTGAACGATATGGAGCAAAGTGCTGTTGCCAATAATCTTAAGGATTGGAAAACGGCAGTAACAAGACTGCAAAGCAGATATGATAATATCCGCCCTGCAGTGGTCATCTCCCGCCAGCCGGAGGTGGTGAATGCCTTTGATTCCTGGTTATCTTACGCGGCGGGTATTCCATCCTCCTCTCAGCCGATCGAACGCACACGCCTGCTGGAGATCGTTTCTTACGGACAGGACGCAGTGCGGGTGATGTTTGGCAAAGAGAGGGATGAGCCGGCTTTATCTCTGCCGCTGTCTCCGCCGGAGTATGGAGGGTGGGGGCTGCTTGCCGGGGCGTTTATTCTGGCAGCGCTGGCCTATACCGGATACCGCAAGTACCGCGGCGAGAATGAGGAGTGGAAGCCGGTATAGATCCGGCCATGAGGCAGGCGGCGGCAGACCCCGTATGGTTAATAGTTCTGCCACGATACATTTTCTGCTGATTATTAGATGTAGCTAAAATAAAAGGCTCCCCCATCATCCATCGTGATGATGGCAGGGAAAGCCTTTTTTTGTCCACCCTCTATTAATGATGAATCACGCTGATTCATGGATTTAGGTTTGCCGGAAGCCTTCCCCCTGCACATCATGCACATCGCTGATGATCACAAATGCCGTGGGGTCGATGGATTTCACCAGCTGGCTGAGGCGGCGGATCTCCTGGCGGGAGACGACACAGTACACCATATGCTTCGCCTGCTTGGAGTAAGCGCCGATAGCAGGGATAAGCGTTACGCCCCTGTCCATCTCTGCTGTGATAAGATCGGCAATTTGCGGGGCGTCATCGCTGATAATGGTGAAGGCTTTGGCGGCATACGCACCTTCCTGTATAAAATCAATGACCCGCGAAGAAATAAAGACGGCGACCAGGGTATACAATATTTTTTCCCGGGGTATGTAGAGCAGGGAGGCGCCAATGATGATAATGTCGACAGCCAGAATAATCTGCCCCATGCTCCAGCCGAACTTGCGGGCAAGAATTCTGGCTACGATATCGACACCGCCGGTGGTTCCGCCGTAACGGAAGACGATCCCAAGTCCCGCGCCAAGCGTCACCCCTGCATATAATGAAGCAAGAATGAAATCATGCTCGGTGCTGAACGGGACAAGCCAGCCGCCGGCAATCAGCCGTTCAAATACCCAGAGGAAAAAGGTCAACAAACCGATTCCTATACCTGTATAAAAAATCTGGTTTGAGCCGAGTACTTTCCAGCCGAGCAGGAACAGCGGAAGGTTAAGCAGTAATGTAGTCAGGAATATAGGAAGGTCAAAGGCGTAATTCAGCAGGATGGTAATCCCGGTTACCCCGCCTTCCATCAGCTGGTTGGGCACTATAAAATAGAGAAGCCCAAATGCATAGATTGCGGCACCGAGCATAATGGGAGCTACTGTTTTGCCGATCGCGAACAATTTGGATGATTTCATATAATCCCTCGCCTAAGCCTCTTAATGGGCAGTTTGTACTAACATTGCTTTCACGGGGTGAAGCTGTAAATTTAAAAAAGATTTGTCTTCAAAACGTCTTTACGATAACATAGGGGCAAACAGAAGGCAAGAACTCTCAGGGGGGCGAAGAAACAAATTATGGATAAAAGTCTTGGTGATTTGCAGCGTGAAGTCGACGCGTACATCTCACAATTTAAAGAAGGTTACTTCAGCCCGCTGTCTATGCTGGCCCGAATGTCCGAGGAAGTGGGTGAGTTGGCCCGTGAAGTAAACCATCAGTTCGGTGAGAAGCCGAAAAAATCCGACGAAGCGGAAAATTCCATTGAATTGGAGCTGGGCGATATTCTGTTCATTACGATCTGCTTCGCCAATTCGCTGGGCATCGATCTGACCGAAGCCCACAATAAAGTCATGCATAAGTTCAATACCCGCGATGCCGGGCGATGGACACTGAAAAACACCGATTAGGCTTCTATAACATATGCTGTACCAAACGAACGGGATTTAGCCGTTAGGATGGTGAGGATATGAATCATAACGATTTTGTAAAAGCGGCCTACCGCTCTATTCTGCGCAGCGATTTCGCCGAAGCGATACACTTCTTTGAGGCAGCTATAGCGGCCAGTCCGGATGATGCCGAGGTGAGATACCGCTGTTCCATTACCTATGCCCGCAGCGGGATGCTGGAGAAGGCGCTGGAGCATGCACTGGCAGCGCTCAAGCTTGATAACGGCAAGCCTGAATACCGGCTGCATCTTCAGCATCTGCAGGCGCTACAGCTTGTCCAGGAGGCCAAAAGGCTGCTTGAAGATGAAACGGAAGGGACAAATAATCCGTATCATCCGATCACGCTGCTGAAAGAAGCGATTACGCTGGATCCACTATACGGGGATGCATATGTATGGCTCGCCATTGCGCACAGCCGGATGAACGAGCACTTGCAGGCCATCGCCGCGATGAAAGAGGTCATTTCCCTGCATCCGGATGATTCCGGTCTGCGGCAGCTCATGAAGGACCTGCAGAAATCATTGCAAAAATATATCCAATAAACATGGAACCAGTGAAAGCGAGGAGGAAATAAGGGTGAGCGACAAGATCAGAGTAATTGTCTCCGGAGCAGGAGGCAGAATGGGCAAAGAGGTAATAAAGCTGGTGCTGCAGGATGATGAACTGGAATTGGCTGCGGCAGTAGATCGATCGGCAGGCAGTATCGATGCCGGTCGTCTCGCGGGACTGGAAGAATGCGGAGTTAATGTTACATCGGACTTTGAGGCCGCCCTTGCACATAGCAGCGGGGATGTGTTAGTTGATTTCACGACTCCTCAATCAGCCTTTGCTAATACGACACTCGCAATTAAATATGGGGTACGTCCGGTGATTGGTACTACCGGATTTACTCCCGAACAAATTAAGGAACTGGACAAGCAATGCCAGGAACAGGGAATCGGCGGGCTGATCGCACCTAACTTCTCCATCGGGGCCATCCTGCTTATGAAGTTTGCCGCCCAAGCTGCCAAGTATTTTCCACATCTCGAAATTATCGAGTATCATGGAGATCAGAAGCTGGATGCTCCATCGGGCACGGCAATCAAGACAGCGGAAATGATTTCTGAAGCGCGTGAGGAGCTGCGTCAAGGCAATCCTCAAGAAGAAGAAATTATTGAGGGCTCACGCGGCGGCTACTACAACGGCTTCCGCATTCATAGCGTCCGCCTCCCCGGTGTGTTTGCCCAGGAGGAAGTAGTCTTCGGCGGTTTTGGGCAATCGCTTAAAATACGCCATGATTCTTACGAACGGGCTGGATATATGCCTGGAGTCAAGCTGGGTATCCAGAAAGTGATGGAGTACACAGGAATGATCTACGGTTTTGAGCACTTTATAGAATAGACAGGAGAGAAGAACACATGTTGAAGATTGCATTTATTGCACATGACCGGAAAAAAGATGAGATGGTGAATTTTGTAACCGCTTATGAGCATGTATTTACAGGACTTGAGATGTACTCTACAGGAACGACCGGCCAGCGGATTATGGACGCAACCAACCTTCATATCCACCGCTACATGTCCGGTCCGCTGGGCGGAGACCAGCAGATCGGTTCGCTGGTGGCGCAGGATGAGCTGGATCTGATTATTTTCCTGCGTGATCCTTTGATGGCACAACCTCATGAGCCCGACATTACTGCCCTTCTGCGTTTATGTGACGTGTATGGCATTCCGGTAGCGACAAATATTGCTACTGCGGAAATTCTGGTCAAGGCGATTGACCGGGGCGATTTCGGCTGGCGGGAGCTGGTACATAAGTACAAGCCGGGTGTGGACGAATAATGAAGCTGGATATCCTAGTATTCGGCGCTCATGCCGATGATGCCGAGATCGGCATGGCTGGAACCATCGCCAAACATACTGCTGCAGGCCTGAAAGTGGGCCTATGCGATTTGACCGCAGCGGAAATGTCCTCGAACGGAACCGTGGAACGGCGCAAGCTGGAAGCTCAGCAGGCCGCTGATCTGCTCGGTGCCTCACTCCGCACGAATCTGGGGCTCCCTGACCGGGGACTCTATTTGACAGAGGAGCATCTCTCAGCGGTGACCTCGGAAATTCGCAAATTCGCACCGGACATCGTATTTGCACCTTATTGGGAAGACCGCCATCCTGACCATATTGCTTGCAGCAAGCTGGTGGAAGAGGCGGTGTTTAATGCCAAGCTGCGCAAATATATGCCGGACAAGCCTGCGGTAGCGGCACCGCTGCTTTATTTTTACTTCATTAACGATCTCGGACGGTGTGATCTTATCGTGGATGTGACTGCACAATACAGCATTAAAGAGCAGGCGCTATCCTGCTACCGTTCGCAATTCGAGAAAGCACCTGGTGAGGATGTAGTTTCGACCCCGCTTAATGAAGGCTATATCGAACGTGTCCGTTCGCGGGATATGCTGCTAGGACAGCGCAGGCTTATTCCTTATGCGGAGGGCTTCGCCAGTAAAGTGCCGCATGCCGTTGAATTGTTCACCACCGGAGGCCGTTAAACACAAAGCTTTATTTCAGCCCGATGAACAACTATAATTAACTCATGTCATTACTAAAAGTACTAACATAACATAAGTTTATCGAAGGGGCGGAGCTATGGACCGGCTAAAAATAGGCATCACTTGTTATCCGTCTCTTGGCGGCTCGGGTGTAGTGGCGACTGAACTGGGCAAGCTGTTGGCTGAGAAAGGCCATGAAGTCCATTTTATTACACACAGTATCCCGTTCCGGCTTGGTACGTTTCAGAAAAATATATTTTATCACGAGGTAGAGGTTAACGATTATTATGTCTTCCGTTATCCCCCCTACGATCTGGCGCTCGCTACTAAGATGGCTCAGGTCGCCAAAATGCAGGGGCTGGATTTATTACATGTCCATTATGCGGTGCCGCACGCGGTCTGCGCTTTCCTTGCCAAGCAGATGTTAGGCAATGACATTAAAGTGGTAACGACACTGCATGGTACCGATATTACTGTACTTGGCCAGGATGAATCGCTTAAGGATTTGATCCGTCTCGCCATCAATGAGAGTGATGCGGTGACGGCGGTGTCTCTGGATCTGATCAACGAGACACGGCGTGTGCTGGATATTACCCGCGATATTGACCTGACTTATAACTTTGTCGATAAACGTGTGTATTATCCGCGTGACGTGTCCGACCTGCGGGGGGATTTTGCTTCACCGAATGAGAAAATCCTGATGCATATCAGCAATTTCCGTCCAGTCAAACGTGTCGGTGATGTGGTTGATATCTTTGCGAAGGTGAGCCATGAGTTGCCTGCCAAGCTGCTGCTGGTGGGTGAAGGGCCTGATCTGCCGAAGATTCAGGCAAAGATCAATGAGATGGGTCTGGAAGACAAGGTTCGCTTTCTCGGTAAGCAGGATGATATTGCACAGGTCATTTCCTTGGCCGACCTCCTGCTGCTGCCTTCCGAGAAGGAAAGCTTTGGTCTTGTAGCCCTGGAAGCGATGGCTTGCGGTGTGCCGACAATCGGCTCGCAGGCCGGCGGAATTCCGGAATTGATCCAGCATGGCAAAACCGGCTTCCTGGCTCCGATTGGCGATACGGCCGCCATGGCTAAATATGCCGTTCAGCTGCTCTCGAATGAGGACATGATAGAGCAATTCAGAAGAGCTTGTCTGGAGCGGTCCTGCAACGATTTCAGCAGAGACATGATTACGAATCAATATGAGGATATTTATTACCGTGTGCTTGGGCGCAAGGTGCTCGGACTGGATAAAGTCCGGGGGTAAGGGGTGCTTCATGGAATGGAAAATGGCACCATCCGGCATGGCAGAGGCGGCAGGCAAAGTGATTGCCACCCTGCTTGCAGACGGCCGTGAGGCATATTTTGTCGGCGGCTGCATCCGTGATGAGCTGCTTGGCAGACCGGTGCATGATATGGATCTTACGACTTCGGCACTGCCGGAAGAAGTAATGGCCATGTTCACACGTTGTGTCCCGACCGGGCTTGCACACGGCACGGTTACAGTATTGCAGGATGGATATAGCTTTGAAGTAACGACGTACCGGACGGAGAGCGGCTATGCCGATCACCGCCGCCCGGAGCACGTCTTTTTTGTAAGCGATGTGCAGGAGGACCTGCGGCGGCGCGATTTTACGATCAATGCCATCTGCTGCGGCCTGGATGGGCAGCTGGTCGATCCTTTTGGCGGAGCTGCTGACCTGAAGCATCGCCTGATCCGCTGTGTGGGCACGGCGGAGGAACGCTTTGACGAGGACGCGCTGCGCATGCTGCGCTGCGTGCGGTTCGCGTCTGTGCTGGACTTCGCCATCGCCAAGAATACGTGGCGGGGGCTGCTGCGCCAGCGTGACAAGCTGGCGCATATTGCCGTAGAGCGTCTCCGCGCGGAGCTGGAGCGCATGATAGAGG